>DASXMP010000024.1:0-27050 GCA_036495585.1 Streptosporangiaceae bacterium | reverse complement strand
TCGGCGGTGTGGCGGAGCTGGATGGAGTTGTTCCTGCTCTTGCCCATCTTGGTGCCGTCGGTGCCGAGGAGGAGCGGCGCGGCACTGAGCAGGCCGGCCGGCTCCGGGAAGTACGGCCGTGCAGGGCTGTAGCGCTCATTGAAGCGGCGCGCGATCGTGCGCGTGATCTCCAGATGCGGGAGCTGGTCCTGACCGACCGGCACCAGGTTCGCGTGACAGGACAAGATGTCGGCGGCCTGGTGGACCGGGTAGGTGAACATCAACCCGGACACGGCGCTGCGTCCAGTGGCTGCGATCTCGTCCTTGACGGTTGGGTTCCGGCTTATCTCGGCAACGCTGACGAGGCTCAGGAACGGGAGCAGCAACTGGTTCAGCGCCTCGACCTGGCTATGCGCGAAGATGGTGGCGCGCTGTGGATCGATGCCGACCGCGAGGTAGTCGGCCACCATGCTGACAACGGTAGCCGACAGGTCCGGCGCCGCGGCGCGGTCGGTGATCGCCTGGTAGTCGGCGATGAGCACGAGCAGTTCGACCCCGGCATCCTGCAGCCGGACGCGGTTTTGCAGCGTGCCGAAATAGTGTCCGATGTGGAGCGCGCCGGTCGGCCGGTCGCCGGTAAGGATCCGGAACGACCCAGGATCCGCGGCGATGACGTCCTCAAGATCGGCGCTGCGGCGCTGGCTCGCGCGTACCGAAACAGTGAGACTGGCTGCTGGCATGACTGGAGACCTCCTAGTCGGGGGAAGAGCCCGCCAGGAGATCAGCCAGTCATATGAGCGACGGCGCTGCCCAGCGGGCGGGCCGTCGGAAATGCACGAGCTGGCGGCCGCCTAGCGCGGCCACCACCAGCAGGAGCGCTGCCCTCGTCGCATGGCGCCAATTCTAGTGACACCGCCGCCTTCGCGGCTACGCCCGCTCGCCTCTCTCGTCGAAGATCAGGTTGAGCGCCCAGCCGACGATGCCCACGATGATCGCTCCCCAGAAAGCGGGCCAGAAGCCGGTGATGTGGAAGGGCAAACTCAGCTTCCCGGCCACCCAGCTGCACAGCCAGAGCAGCAGGCCGTTCACCACCAGGCCAAACAGGCCGAGCGTGAGAATGTAAAACAGGCAGCCGATCGTCTTGACGACTGGCTTGATGATCGCGTTGACCAGGCCAAAGATGATCGCGACCACGATCAGTGTGCCGGCCTTGGACCAGTCGTTGCCGCCGGGCAGCTCGATGCCGGCCACGATCAGGTGGGCGATGCCGAGCGCCGCGGCGGGGACAACGATGCGCAGCAAGAGCTTCATGCCCGTCATCCTGCCATGCCAGGACTAACCAGGCATATCGCAACCGGGATGGTTACGTGCCCGTCACCTGGAACAGACACCTTGGTGACACTGAGGCTCAGGTGGTAGACACACACGGTCTTGCGTGGAAACATCACCTCGGGGATCCGGTGCGGGGGCGTGACCGGTCTGAAGTGCAGTGCAGGGGGCACGGGGCATGAGCTTGGCGTGGACGCTCGATGCAGAGCGTGATGACTTGGAGGCGATGGCTGCCGAGGCCAAGGCCGGTGGCCGCCGCAGGCGGCGTGGCAGCCGACAGTCGCAGTGGGTAGGACTGCCAGCCGCTCTCCGCCTTCAGGTCCTCAAGCCTGCTGTCGGTCTCCCGACCCGCCCTGCTGGCTCAGGTGCCCACGCGCCCGGCGCCTTCGTCCCGGGTGATCGTCAACCTCCCGCCAGCTAGGGTCAGTGAGCCCGTCGGGCTCGCGAGGGACAGCTAGCGCGCCCTCACTTCCAGCGGAAGTGAACGAAGATCCGGCCGAAGTTCTGTGAGTCCTTCTCTACGCGGTGGTACAGGGCCTTAATCTCTTTTTGCTCCAGGAAGCGCAGCACCCGCTTCTTCAGCTGGCCCGAGCCCTTACCAGGGATGATCTCCACGAGCGGCGCCCTGGTCCGGACGGCCTCGTCGATGATGGCCCGCAGCGCGCGATCGATGTCCTGGCCACGGTTGTAGATGTCGTGCAGATCGAGTTTGAGCTTCATCAGCGCCTTCGGCTTCTCCCGGTCTGTTCGGCTTTAACGCTACGCGTTCCGGCCACCTGCTCGCTCCTGCTCTGGCTGCTGGGTCCCCGGCAGAGACGGCCGGCCTGGCTGGCGAGGCATGGCCGCGTTTTGTCCGGCTTTGGGCAACCCGGCATGCGGCTGTGCAGCACCGCGTGTTCGCGGGGTAGCGCCGGGTACGAATAGGTCTGCGCCTGACGGCGGCCCGTCAGGAGGCCGCCGGAACACGTCATCAGGGCGGGGCGTGGATCGGGGGATGAGATGAGCAGCATGCCTGAGCGGGACGCGCCTGGGCACTGGGGTGACACCCAGCAGAGCGCTCGTCCTGAGGAAGGGATCGGCACGTCCCACGGCACGATGCCCGGGCAGCAGCGCGGGGACGAAGCACCCTTTGGCAGTGTCCCTGGGCAGCCGCAGGGCGGTCAGCCTGGCGGGGCGCAGGGTGGCTATGCCGAGCAGCCGCAGACCGGCATGCCCGGTCAGCACTGGGGCGGTATGCCAGGCCATGTCAGCCCGGTGGACCAGGGCGAGACCAGGGTGGTCGGCCGTCGGGTCGTCCAGTACGTCATCGACTACGTGCTGGCGGGAATCATCCCGGCGATCGCCTACTGGCTCTTCGACCGCGGCCACGGCGTACTAAGCGGCTTCGGCTGGACCGTGGCGACGGTGATCTCGCTGGCCATCTACCTGTGGTACTGGGTGCTGCGGCCGCACAGCCACAACGGCCAGAGCTTCGGAATGCAGATGCTCGGTCTGCGGGTGATCAGCAAGAACGGCGGACCGGCCAGCATGGCGCAGCTCCTCGTCCGGGGTGTGCTGCTGATCATCGACACGATCCTTTTCGGGCTCGTGGGCCTGGTCACGATGCTGGCATCGCGTTACCACCAGCGCGTCGGTGACCACATGGCCAGGACGCTCGTGGTCAGTGCGGGCGGGCCATTCGGAGGGCAACGCCAACACGCGGGAGCCGGCGAGGCCGGCACCTGGTCCGGATCTGGCCGGGTCGGCACCGGAGCCGGGACCGGAATGGGGCCCGGCGAGGGTGGTGACGTCGGCGGCCAGACTGGAAACTGGCACGGGCATAGCAGCACCGGCCGGTCCGACATGGATTCAGGCGCAGGCGGCGAGATGCGATAGCCGCGCGCCGGTCGGCTATCCAGGCAGCTCGCCGGGTAACAGGCTAGCCAACGAAGCTGACAGGAGGGCCCGGGCACTTGCCCGGGCCCTCCCCGTCTTTGCGGCCACCCGCCTGCTTGCCCGGCTAGTGCGCCTGCCGGCCCGGCCAGCGCACCTGTCCTGGCTTGCGCATGCGCAAGCCAGCGCGCCAGCTAGGCCTGAGTCTCGCTGGCCAGCTGGGCACGCAAGCGCTTGCGGTCCGTCTTGAGAACGCTGGTCAGCGGGATCGCGTCCACTATCCGGACCTCGCGCGGGTACTTCACCGCAGAAAGCCGCTGCCGGGCGAACTCCACGAGCTGCGCGGGCGTCACCGAGCTACCCGGCACGAGCTGGACGAACGCCACGACCTCTTCGCCGTACTTCTCGTCTGGCCTGCCGACGGCGGCCGCGGAGACGACGTCCGGGTGCTGAACTAGGACATCCTCGACGTCTCGCGGGTAGACGTTGTACCCACCCCGGATGATCAGGTCCTTAATGCGGTCGACGATGTAGAGATAGCCATCCGCGTCAAGCCTGCCGACGTCACCGGTGTGCAGCCAGCCACCCCGGAGAGTCTGCGCGGTCTCCTCGGCTGCGTGCCAGTACCCGGACATAAGCACCGCACCGCGGACGCAGATCTCGCCTTCCCCGCCAGCAGCGGCCTCGCTGCCATCCGGCAGCTCGATCCTGACCTGCACCCCCGGCGCGGGCAAACCGACGCTGCCATGCTTGACCCGGCCGACGGGTGAGGTGGCGATGATCGCAGAACTTTCCGTGCAGCCGTAACCCTCGGATATCTCCACGTGGGGCAGCCGGCGCCCGAAGTCGTCGATGACCTGTTGCGGCAGCGGCGCCGCGCCGCTGTTCAGCCGCGTCAGCGCGGACAGGTCGTAGTCCTCAAGCGGCTGCTGGAGCAGCATCTGCAGCATGGACGGCACCAGCGGGCTCATGCTGACGTGATGCTCTTGCGCCAGGCGCAGCCAGCCGGCCGGGTCGAACCAGCGCATCAGCACGACCACACCGGGCTCCGGCGCGTGCACGCTCATCGTACTGACCATCAGACCGTAGACATGCGACAGCGGCAGCGGCAGCAGCGCGGTCCGTGGCTCGGCCGGCGCATCGTCCGTGCTGGAGGTCGCCGTCGCTGCCCACGCCGCAGCGGAGAGTGCATTGTGGCTGATCATGACACCCTTGGAGCGGCCCGTCGTGCCGCCGGTGTACAGGAGTGCGGCCATCGAGGCCGGGTCGCTGTCGGTCAGCGGGGCCGACTCGGAGCCCTCCAGAGCGGCGAAGTCCAGCAGCGGCAGGTCGCCGTCGCCCGCGGGGTCGTGCGCCCCAGCCACCACGATGCCGCGCAGCGCTGGTGCGGTACTCGCCGCGGCCATGACCTTAGGCAAGAACTCGGGCGTCGTGACGATCAGCACGGCGCCGCTGTCGGTGAGCACGTGCCGCAGCTCGTCTTCGCTGAGCAGGAACAGCACGGGCGTAGCGACCGCGCCGGCGCGCCACACCGCGTGGTAAGCGATGCCGACTTCCGGGCAGTTCGCCATGCAGATCACGACCCGATCGCCAGGCTGCATACCGGCCGAGCGCAGGCCACCGCACAGCCGCCGCGCACGGTCGGCCAGCTCGGCGCTCGTCCACCGCTGACCCTCGAAATAGGTCAGGGAACGGCCCGCGTCCCGTGCCCACGCCTCGTCTGCGAGTCGCTGGAGACTGGTGCCGGTGGGGCTGGTGGGCAGCTGAACGCCTGCATCCGCTTGGGTCATTCCGGGTCCTCCTCATCGAGCGATGCGGTGGCCAGCTGGTACCGCCGCACTCCGTCCTCGCCGGTGTGGCTGACCGCGCGCGCCTGTACTACCAGCAGGTCGAGGTGGTACACGGTCTCGGTGACCGCGAGCATCTGGTTCATCGGATCGAGGTCAGTGAGCTTGCGCTGCCGCCGCGTCCAGCCGATCGCACAGGCGACCTCATAGGCGGTGCAGTCACCGCCGGACAAGACGGCGGCCATCTGTGCGAGCCGGGCGCTGTGGTGCTCGGTGAGCTCGTCGATGCGGGCGTGAGTACTTGCCGACACCGGCCCGTGGGCAGGCAGCAGCCGCAGGTCGGGCATGCGCCGAACGACGTTCAGCGACTGCAGGTACTCGCCCAGCGGCTGCGCCGATGGGACATCCTGAAAGCCAATCGACGGGGTGATATGCGGCAGGACGTGGTCGCCGGCGAAGAGCAGACCAGCCTCGTAGTCCGCAAAGACCACGTGCCCGCGGGTATGCCCGGGCGTAGCCACCGCAGTGAGCGTTCTGGTGCCCAGATCGAACACCTGCCCTGGCCCGATCCACTCGTCTGGTTGCTCGTAGCCGAGCGCGGCCGCGAAGGCCGGCCCTGGCCGCGCGGCGTGCCCGATGGCTGCCTGCCAGTCCGCGGTCTGGCCGGCCGCGGGCGGCTGGCCTGGCGCGGGCGGCTGGATCAGCTCCGGCGGCCGCATCGCGGCCAGGCTGTCGGCCACCGTCCCGGCGCCGGCCGCGCGCAGGATGGCCAGCTGGGCGCGGAGCGGCCGGAACTCCGGCGACAGCAGACCGTCCATCGTCGGCCGTTCGCCCTCGCCAAGCCAGACCGGCGTGCCGAACAGCCGCCGGATCTCGATCGCCTGCGTGTAGTGATCGCGGTGCATGTGCGTGACGAGGAACTGCCGCACATCGGGGAGGCCGGCGCCCAAGGCGGCGAGCGAGCGCTCCAGCTGGTCGCGCGCGTTGGCGAGAGCCCAGCCGGAGTCGATGAGCACGAGACGGCTGTCAGCTGCCTCGATCGCATAGACGTTCACGGCACGCAGGCCATCGGTCGGCAGCGGCAGGGGAATCCGGTGCACGCCGGGCGCGACGGCGTACGTGCCTTCCTCGATCCATGCGTGCCGGTCTTCGTCTGCCACGGTCACTTCTCGTCCATCTCCTCGACCAGCCAGATCACCGCGGTGCGGGCGGCTTGCAGTGGCCAGGCCAGGCCGTGGGCGCGCAGCTCCGCTCCCGCCTGGATGCTCTCACGGTCCTGACCGCCGCGCGTCAGAGTAAGCTGCTGGATCCGGTAGCGGGCCTCGCGGTCAGCCCAGGGCACCGGGCACGGTGTCAGGCCGCGATCCTGCTCCGCATCAGTGAGCTGGTAACCGAAGACGACGCCGCGCCGTCCGCGGGCCCTGCCTGCCGCGCCGTCGGTGTTCCCGGCGTAGCCGAGCGCGGCCCGTCCGCCCGGCGCATCGGGCGAGATGAGCCGGAACAAGTCGCCGAGCTGCACCAGGTCCCGGACATTGGCGTAGATAGCGGCCGCTCGCTGGCAGGCGGCCAGCTCGGCCGGAGTGAGCGTGGCCGGGTCCAGGTCGAAGCCGAATCGAGCGCTCATCGCGACCGCGCACGCGAAGGCCACGTCCTGATCTCCCCACCGCGTCACATGCGCGGCGATCGCCTGTGGCGGCAAGAACGTCGACGCGGCCCACTGCATCCGCAGCCTGGCCACGGCGTCGGTGTTGTCAGAGAGCCAGACCTCGTGGAACCAGCGCAGCGTGCCGAGGTCGGTCCGGCCGCCGCCGGACGCGCACAGCATCAGCTCGGTATCCGGCCAGCACTCGGCCACCTCGCGCATGACCTGCCAGCGAGCGTGCACGGTGTCCGCCCATAGATTGGCTTGCCACCGGGACGGCAGCGCGCCGGACCCAGGCTCGGAGATATCCCGGTTGGCATCCCACTTCAGGTAGCTGATCCCGGGGCTGTCGCGAAGCAGCCCGTCCACGACATCCGCAACGAAGGCGCGGACCGGCTGCTGGCACAGATCCAGGACCAGCTGATTGCGCTGCTCGCGCCTCCGCCGGCCAGGCTCGCTGACCACCCAGTCGGGGTGCGCCTGGTACAGCGCGGCGGCGGGATTCACCATCTCGGGCTCCACCCAGAGCCCGAACCGCAGGCCGTGGCGGTCGGCCGCCGAGGTCAGCGGGCCCACTCCGGCGGGCAGCTTGGCCGGGTCGGGCTGCCAGTCACCAAGGCCGGCGTGGTCGTTGTCGCGGGGGTAGCCGGCGCCGCCGAACCAGCCATCGTCCAGCAGGAACAGCTCAGCACCGAGGCTCGCAGCCCCCGCCATCATCGCTTCGAGGCTGGCCTGGTCGAAGCCGAAGCCGACCGCCTCCCAGGTGTTGAAGACCGTCGCGCGGAGCCGGCCGCCGTCTCGCATCGCGTGCTCCCGCACCCAGCGATGCAGCCGATGCGTCAGCGGGCGTGTGCCCGCCTTCGACCACGCCCAGATCATCCGCGGGGTGCGGAACACCACGCCCGGATCCAGCCGGTAGTCGGCCGGATGCTGCCCGCACAGCAGCCGCACCAGAGCGGGCTGACGGAGGGCGCGCTCGAACGCCAGCCGGACGCCGCCGCCCCACGCCAGGCTCCCGGCAAGTACCGGGCCCGCGTCCTCGGCGGCCGGGCCGTCCGGTGCGAGCAGGAAAAACGGGCTCGCCTGCAGATGCGGCCGGATCGCGCCGAACGACTGGATCACCGTGGTACCCACCGGCACTGGCGCGCTCGCGGCGGTCCACTCGGCCGCCCAGTCGGCGTCGTACCGGGTCAGCCACGGCTGTGGCCCGGCCAGCACCGGCGCAGCGGCCGCGACCGCATGCAGCGTTACCGGCCCTGGCTGGTCATGGCTGATCTCGGTCCACTGCTCGATCACGCCGGTTGGGGCGTGCAGCCGGAAGCACAGATCGGCCTGCAGGCGGGCACTGGCGTCGGCCAGCCTGATCCGGTGCTCCGCGCCGGAGTAATCGTGCCCGGCCAGGGTGAGGTAGCAGCCAGCCTGACCGTCGTGGCTGGTCACCCGCAGGGCAGGCGCCGCGCTTGTCTCCTGCCCCCATGCGGGGTAGGCGAGCGGGAACGCTTCGACGGGGAACGGCCCAGCTTGCCAGCCAGTGCCGCCGCCAGGCAGCGGCCGGAATCCGATCTGACGCAGCTGGCCGTCGCGATCCGCCTCGAAGCGGAGCCCGGCCTCCCCGGCCGTGAGGTCGATGCCCGTCACGCGGCTGGCTGAGGATCCCGGGCGGTCCAGATGCCGACTGCGTCGATATCGGACTCCGCGGTCAGGCCGCGCGCCTGCAGGTATCGCAGATGCGAGAGGACCTCGCCGACAGCGGCCTGCCGCTGGAAGGATGCCAGCTCGGACCAGGCGCGAGACCAGGTCACCTGCGTGGCGACCTGCCAGAGGCTCTGCCCCGCGGCGCCGCTGGCGCGGACAACCTCAAGGGCCTCGGCGAGCCGCTCCTGATGATGCACGCTGAGCACGTCGAGGCGGGAGTCCAGGTCCGTGAACCGGTACTCGTGCGCAGGCAGCACCTCGGCCGGCTGGATGCCGCGCAGCTTCTCCAGCGAGTCCAGGTACTGATCCAGGGGGTTCGAGGACATGTCATAGGAGGACACGTTCGGCGTGATCCGCGGCAGGATGTGATCGCCGGTGAGCAGCAGGTCGCGTCCCTCGTCGTAGAAGCACAGGTGACCGGGCGTATGACCAGGCGTCCAGACCGGACGGAGGCGCAGGCCCGGCACATCGATATGCGCGCCGTGCTCAATCAGCCGGTCGGCCCGGACCATCGGCTCGACCTCGCTCGCGCCCTGCCTGCTGGCGATCAACTCGGCCAGGTGGGAGTCCGGAGCGCCGCACCAGCGCAGGTACCCCGCCATGCTGTCGCGCATGGACCCACGGTCGCCTTGCAGCTTGAGGAAGGCGTCCTCGGCGGGATGCATGCCGATCCACGCGCCGGACTGCGCACGGACCTTGCCGGACTGGCCGTGGTGATCGGGGTGCACATGGGTGATCACGATGGCGGTAACCGCACTCAGCGGAACTCCGCATTCCGCCAGCCCAGCGGTCAGAGCCTGCCAGCTGTCCGCGTGGTTCCAGCCTGGGTCGATCATGACGAACCCGGCGTCGTGCTCGATCAGGTAACTCAGCACGTATCGGAGCGGATTGCCGATGATCGGCACCGGAATGGACCAGACGCCGCCCGCGACCTTCTCCACCGGCGGCAACTCGCGCCGCTGCCAGGCCTCCTGCTGCCGCGTACCGGTTACCTGCATGCTCTAGGCATCCCTTCGCCGCAGATCAGCTGGCACCGCTTACGCGCTGTTCAATCTGCACAGTTGACAGTGGATCTGGCTCCGTGCTTCGCTCAGGAACCAGCAAGAAGTATAACTGATTTCAGTTTTCCGGCCCTGGGGCGAGAAGGGGACGCTGATGACCGACGATTTTCGCGCGCGGGCGCGCGCGTGGCTGGCGGCTAACGCCACGCGCCGGGCGACCGGCGAGGATGACGAGTCTGGCGGGCACACGATTGCCGAGCAGCAAGCCTTCCAGGCCCGGCTGTATGACGCAGGCTTTGCCGGCATCACGTGGCCGAAGGACTCTGGCGGGCAGGGTCTGACCGCTGCCGAGCAGATTGTCTGGAGCCAGGAGTCGCGGGATTACGACCTGCCCAACGGAGCCTTCTTCATTGGCATCAGCATGCCAGGCAACACCCTCGTGGAGCTCGGCACGCCCGCGCAGAAGCAGCGCTACCTGCCCAAGATGCTGCGCGGTGAGGAGATCTGGTGCCAGCTGTTCTCCGAGCCTGGCGCCGGGTCGGATGTGGCCAGCCTGCAGACCAGCGCGGTGCGCGACGGTGACCAGTGGGTGCTGAACGGCCAGAAGGTATGGACCTCCGGGGCCCAGTACAGCGACTTCGGTGCGATCCTGGCACGTACCGATCCGACCAAGCCCAAGCACAACGGCATCAGCATGTTCATCGTGGACATGCACGCGCCGGGCGTGACGGTCCGGCCGCTCAAGGTGGCCACCGGCCACTCGCCGTTCAACGAGGTCTTCTTCGACAACGTCACGATCCCGGCTGACGGCCTGATCGGCGAAGAGAACAAGGGCTGGGACGCCGCGGTGGTGATGCTGCGGCACGAACGCATCGCCATCGGCACAATGGGCTCCTCGCGGAGCAACCCGCTGGCCTTTGACGCCCTGCGGGACCTGGCCGCAGGCCTCGGCCGGACCAGCGACCCGGGCGTCCGCCGGCGGCTGGCTGAGCTGTATGCACGGGGGCGGGCGGTGCAGTTGTTCGCCCTGCTGCTCCGGCAGGAGGCACAGGCCGGGCGCATGCCCGGTGCCCGGGGCTCGGTGGCCAAGCTGGCCGGATCCGACTTCGGCCGGTTCGCCGGGAACGTCGCCGCCGACGTCCTCGGTGATCAGCTCGTCGCCTACGGCGCCGAGGACGTGGCGGAGGTCGCCACCGCGATCATCGCGGCACCCGGGATGGCGATCGCCGGCGGTACTAGCGAGATCCAGCGCAACATCATCGGCGAGCGAGTGCTTGGCCTGGCCAAGGATCCTGGCGTCGACCGGTCCACGCCGTTCAACCAGCTGCGCGTCGGCACGCAGCGCGCCAACTGAGCACCGAGGGGCAGGCAATCTCCGATGGCACTGATTCTGACCGAGGACGAGCAGACGCTGGCCGACACGGTGCGCAGGTTCGTCGCCGACCGCAGTCCGCTGACGTCCTTGCGCGGCCTGATCAGCTCCGGCGAGCCGTATGACTCCGAGGTGTGGAAGCAGCTGACTGCCCAGCTGGGCCTTGCTGGTCTGACCGTGCCGGAGAGCTACGGCGGTGCCGGGGCCGGATACTCGGCCCTGTCGGTGGCGCTGACCGAACTCGGCGCTGGCCTGGTGGCCTCGCCTCTCCTCAGCTGCGTGCTTGCGGCGGAACTGCTGCTCCGGCTCGAGGATGAGGCGGCCAGGAGCGAACTGCTGCCGCGCATCGCCGAAGGCGAGTTGCTCGCCACTGTTGCGCTGGCTAGCAGCGCGGGCGGCCGGGTGACCGCCGCGGAAGCGGATGCGGGCGCGGCGCTCACCGGCACGGTGTCACCAGTGCTGAACGGCGCGGAGGCCGAGGTCCTGCTCATCCCGGCCGAGGGTGCGTCGGGCGTCGCCATCTACCTGGTGGACGCGGCTGCGGCCGGGCTGACCCGGCGCCGGCTCACTGCGGTCGACCACAGCAGGTCGCTGGCCAGAATCGACCTGGCCGACACTCCGGCCCGGCTGCTGGCGGGCGATGGCGCTGCCGCGCTCGCGGCCGTGGCAGACCTCGGCAACCTGGCGCTGGCCAGCGAGTCGGCTGGCGCGATGAAGGCCTGCCTCGACATGACCAGCGCCTATGCGCGGATCCGGGTCGCCTTCGGGCAGCCGATCGGCGCGTTCCAGGCGGTCAAGCATCGGCTGGCCGACATGGAGAAGTCCTGGGAGCTTGGCAACGCCGCCGTCCGGGACGCCGCCCGCGCCGCGGACGAGCAGCCCGGCCGGTTCCCGGTGGCCGCCTCGGTGGCCCGCGTGCTGCTCGCTGATCCCTACGCCGAGGCGGCGGTAGACACCGTCCAGCTGCACGGCGGCATCGGCTTCACCTGGGAGCACGACGCGCACCTGTACTACAAGAACGGGCTGTCGAACAAGGTGCTGCTCGGCGGGCCTGGCGACCAGCTGGACCGGCTCGCTGACAGCCTGGGCATCTAGCCGTCCGCCTGCGACGCTAAAACCAGAACGGATTTCAGAAAGCGGGTCAGCGGCCGTGCCACACCCTGGGCCACGGGCCGGGCCACACGCGGTGCAACCGGCCGGCCCGGCGATTCCGTCGACTGCGGCCCAGCATGGCCGGCATGACCGCATCCTCGCCGCCGCGACGGCCATGCTGGCGGCGGGCGGCGAGGAAGCGCTCCAGATGAAGGACCTGGCGCAGCGTGCCGGCGTCTCGCTGGCGACGCTGTACCGGTACTTCCCGGCCAAAGACCATGTGCTGCTGGCCATCCTGCTCAGCCGGTACTCGGCCGCGCTGGACCGGGTCAGCGCCGAGGTCGTGCCTGGCCGGACCGCCCGGGACCGGGTGACCAGTCACCTGCTCCGGGAGTTCCGCGCCGAGCAGCGGGATCCGCTGCTCACCGCGGCACTGAGCCGCGTCATCAGCGAGACCAGGCGTAATTACAGCGAGGCGATCGAGCAGTTCGAGCATCTGCACCTGCAGATCCTCGAGCATGTCGCGGGTGGCGGCCAGGCGGTCAGTGCCGAGCAGCGGCAGTTGCTGCCGGTGATCCAGGCCATCTTCGGTGCGGCCACCCGGCGCTGGCTGGCAGGCGTGTCGTCGCCGGCCCGCGCCAGATTTGAGATCCGGGCTGGCTGTCGCCTGCTTGATTTGCCTGATCAGGTGGTCGGCGAGGATTCAGCGCTGGCCAGCCCGGCAGGCTAGGGTTTGGCCGATGCCTTTGGATTTTGACGCGATCGACGCCATCGCGACGAGGTTCGCCGGCCGTGGAGGTCAGCCGGGTCTGGCGTACGGCGTCGTGGCCAGCGGGGGACTAGTACATGCCGGCGGGTGCGGCGTGCGCTTCCTCGGCGGACCGCCGCCCGACGCGGACAGCGTGTTCCGCATCGCCTCCATGACGAAGAGCTTCACCGCCTCGATGGTGCTCGCGCTCCGGGACCGCGGCGCACTGCGGCTCGACGATCAGGCAGCCGCTTACGTTCCCGAGCTGGCGGGCGTGCAGCCCGTCGCAGCCGACTGTCCGCCGGTGACGATCCGGCACCTGCTGACCATGACCGCTGGCTTCCCAACCGACGATCCATGGGGTGATCGCCAGCAGGGCCTGGATCCAGCCGTCTTCGCTGGCCTGCTGGCCGATGGCGCGGTGCGGGTTGCGTGGGCGCCCGGTACCCGGTTCGAGTACTCCAACCTCGGCTACGCGGTGCTCGGCAAGGTCATCGAGGCGGTCACGGGCCTGCGCTATGGGCAGGCGGTCAGGGCGGAACTGCTGACCCCGCTCGGCCTGCAGCAGACTGGCTTCGAAGCGGCCGAGTTCGCGCCGGACGTCGTTGCCCGCGGCTACCAGAGCCAGCCGGACGGCTGGATGGAGCTGCAGCCGGACCCGAATGGGGCGTTTGCCCCGATGGGCGGGATCTTCAGCTGCGTGCGTGACCTGGCTCAGTGGGTGGCCGGATTTGCCGCCGCGTTTCCGGCGCGGGACGACCAGACGGCGCCGGGGACACCGGGGCGGCACCCGCTCAGCCGCGCCAGCCGGCGTGAGATGCAGCTGGCGCAGGTCGCCATCACCGCGGCCAGTCCGGCGATTCGGCTGACCAGCCCGGCATCGATCAGCTACGGCTTCGGGCTGTTCGCCGAGGATGACCGCGAGTTTGGCACGGTCATCCAGCACAGCGGGGGCTATCCGGGCTACGGCAGCCAGATGCGCTGGCATCCGGCGACCGGCCTCGGCACCGTTGTGCTGGCCAACAGCACGTATGCCAACGCCGGAGGTCTGGCCAGCCAGTTGCTGGCCGAGCTGCTCGATACCGCAGCTACCGCCGGCACCGTGGCCAGCAGCCCGGGCGGGCCTGTCGCTGCCGCGGCGCAGCCGGTGCAACACGGGCCGTTCCCGGCTCCCGGCCATGCCTGGCGGGAGACCGCCGCGGCCGTGCGCACGGTCAACACTTTGCTCCAGACCTGGGACGACCAGGTCGCGGAGAGCCTCTTCACGCCGAACGTCGCGCAAGACCGGCCGCTGCAGGAGCGGCGGGCCGACATCGCCCGGCTACGGGAACGTATCGGCGAATTCCGCCCGGATGAGACAAGAGCCGTCGAGTACGACTCGCCGTCGCATTGCCGGTGGTGGCTGACCGGACCCGGCGGCAGCACCATCGCGCAGATCAGGCTGGCGCCGTTGCGACAGCCGCTGGTGCAGCAGCTCGTTCTGGCACTGCCGCCAGCGACCGGCTCGGCGCTGGCGCAGACCGTGGCGCGGCTGATCGACGCGATCAACGATGGTGCCCGGACCTGGCCAGCAGGCCTGGCCGCGGCCGAGGCGGTCGGCACCGCAGACGTGCTCAGGCGGCTGCGGGTGGCCGCTGCGTGGGCCGGCCCATGCGTCATCGATGGCGTGACGGCCGGCGATGGTGACACGTTCGTCACCCTGCGGCTCTCCGGTGACACGGGCGGCATCAGCCTCACCGTCCGGATCAGCGCCGAGGCCGGGGCCCTCCAGCACGCTGAGGTTGCGCTGCTGGACTAAAGCCCGTTCCGACGGCGACGGGGCTCGAAGCGATCGGACCCGCTACGACGCCACGCGCTGGCCGCGGACTTCCAGCTGGTCCAGCAGCTCCTGCGTGGCCGCGGCGACGGCGGTGACGGCCGTCTGGAAGGCCTCTGCGTTGTGGCTGGCCGGGGCGCGGAAGCCGCTGATCTTGCGCACGTACTGCAGGGCAGCGGCATTGACATCAGCATCGGTGACGTGCTCCGTGTAGGGCTCGCGGAGGGTTTTGATACTTCGGCACATGCCGTTGACGTTACGCCACCCGCGCGGTGGCCGGGTCCCGGACGGCCGCTGCGCCCGAGCTCCGGACGGCGGCTGTGCGGGCTGCCGTCACCGGCCTGCGCTGGCCTGCTGGCGCATCCTGGCGATCCTTGCGTTTACCTGGTCGGCTGTCGCCTGCGCCAGTGCAGGGCCGCCGCAGGTACGCCTCAGCTCGGCATGGATAACGCCGTGCGGCTGCCCGGTCCGGTGATGCCAGGCCGCGATCAGCGAGTTCAGTTCCTTGCGGAGTGCGGCAAGCGCCTGGGCGGTGGTGACCTCCGCCGTTGAGCCGGCCGCGGCCTGGCCCACTGCGGTCCGGCCGCCTGCTTGGGCTGGCAGCCGCCGGTCGGCCGACCGGCGGCCGCGCAGCAGCTGCGCGACCTGCTCGGGCTCGAGCAGCCCGGGCAGGCCGAGGAAGTCCTCTTCTTCTGCGGTGACGCCGAACTCCGCGCCATCAAAGAGCACCCGGTCGAAATGGGCTGACGCCTCAAGCGCCTCGAACGCCATGTCGTCCAGCTCATCGGCGGTGCTGCGCTCGCGCTGTGCCTCGGCAAGCGCGCGCTCCTCGTCTTCCAGGCCGCCGGGCGCATTGAGCACATGGTCACGCTCGGATTCCAGCTCGGCGGCGTAGCCGAGCAGCGAGGGTATCGAGGGCAGGAACACCGACGCGGTCTCGCCCTTGCGGCGGGCTCGCACGAACCTGCCCACGGCCTGCGCGAAGAACAGTGCAGTACCCACGCTCGTCGCGTACACGCCGACGGCGAGGCGCGGGATGTCCACGCCCTCCGAGACCATGCGCACGGCCACCAGCCACCGGTCAGGCGAGGTCGCGAACCTGGCGATTTTACGGCTGGCGGTGGCCTCGTCGGACAGCACGACGATCGGCCGTTCGCCGGTGATGCGGTGCAGCAGTGTGGCATACGCCCGCGCGTCGGCATGGTCGCTGGCGATGACCAGCCCGCCCGCATCAGCCATGCCGCGGCGGACCTCGGTGAGCCGCCGGTCCGCGGCCTCCAGTACGCGCAGTATCCACTCACCCGCCGGATCCAGCGCGGTCCGCCAGGCGTGCGCCAGCTGGTCGGGCAGCATGGGCGTGCCGAGCGTGCCGGCCAGTTCGTCGCCCGCGCGGGTCCGCCAGCGCATCTCGCCCGAGTAGGCAAGGAAGATGACCGGCCGGACGACGCCGTCGGCGAGCGCCGGGCCGTAGCCGTACACGTAGTCGGCCGAACTGCGGAGGCTGCCGTCACTGCCATGCAGGTAGGTGACGAACGGGATCGGGTTGGTGTCGCTGCGGAACGGGGTTCCGGTCAGGCCGAGCCGCCGCTGGGCCGGCTCGAAGGCAACCCGCACCGCTTCGCCCCAGGACAACGCGTCGCCCGTGTGGTGGATCTCGTCGAATATGACCAGCGTGCGCCGCGCGAGTGTCCGTTGCCGATGCAGCGCAGGGCTCGCGGCCACCTGAGCGTAGGTGACGGCGACGCCAGTAAAGTCGGCGGACGTCTGGCCCTGCCCGTTACTGAAGGACGGGTCGAGGGCGATGCCCATGCGGTGCGCGGCCTGCGCCCACTGGTGCTTGAGATGCTCGGTCGGCGTGACCACGGTGATGGCCGTGATGTCGCGCCGGGCCAGCAACTCGGCCGCCGCGGTGAGCGCGAACGCGGTCTTGCCGGCGCCCGGTGTGGCCACCAGCAGGAAGTCGCGGCCGGACTGGCCGAAGTATGCGCGGTAGGCGTCTCGCTGCCAGCCACGCAGTGGAGGCAGCAGATCCGGCCGGGCCGGCTGGCTGGGTAGGTAGCCGGGAGCATCCTCGGCATCGGCGTCACCAGTGGCGGGGGCGGGGACAGTCACAGGAGCGAGAGGCTACCAGGACAGGTCCGGGCGAGCCAGGAACGCCACGGCGGCGTGGCGGCGCGGCATAGGCTGGGCTCGATGGGACTCGATGCGTGGGCGATCGCTGCCCTGGCGGACCGGCCGGCGGATGCGCTGACCCGCCGTGATATCGCGCGTGCGCTGCTGGCCTTGTCCGCGACGGAGGCGACCGCGGCGCTGCCTGAGCTGCGCCGTCAGCTGATCGCGGCGGGCAATCCGCTGTCGGCCGCGTTCTGGGACACCGCGGCCGCGACCATGCAGGACATCGCGGCCGGGACGGCCACGGTCGGCGAGGTACAGAGCTGGCTCGAGTCGACCGGCACTGAGCCAGCCGAGATCATCGGCATGCATGTGTGGGATGACGAGGACGAGCGGAGCCCGCTGCAGGCCGAGATGTTCCGGCGGCTGGTCGAGTACCTGGAAGGGCTGCTCGCCGCTGGCGAGGTCGACCCGGACCGGCTGGCAAGTGGCGACCCGGCCGCGCTGACCGCGCACCGGCAGCGCCAGGAGCAGTGGATGATGACACCGCTGCCGGACGGCCGCATCCCGATGTGGGCCGTCGTGGACGAGGCCGATGACGAGTTTCAGGCCGAGTGGGACGCGGCCGAGGCTGAGGCACTCGCCGAACTGCGTGATGCGCTGGCTGAGATGCCGGCCCGGCCCGTTCCCGATATAAATCTGCAGCAGGCAGCCGACCGCATCCGCTCGGTGATGCGGAGTGGTGAGTGGCCGCGCGATCTGCTGGCCGCGTGCGGCGGCGTGCGCCCGGACCGGCTGCCAGCCGACAACGCGGACCTGTGGCTCGCCCTGGCGGCTGGCATCGTCTCGCCGCAGGACGAGCTGGCGGGCGACGACGCTGAGCCGGACCCGTTCGCTGACCTCAGCGACGACGAGGAGTCCATGGTGGCACTCGGGGCGCTCGATCATCTCGACTGGCTGGCCGTCGCGACCAGCCTGGCCAGCGGCGGCCCGGGCACTCCGGCGAGCGCCGATGACCTGGCCGGATTCGTCAGCGACTACGATGCGGACGACGTCGATGATCAGGCGGACGCGGCGGCCGGGATGTTCGGCCACGTGGTCAGTCTGTGGCGGGTCCTCGGTGCCGTGGACGACGACGAACGGCTCACACCGCTTGGCTGGTGGGGTATCCCGGAGGCCGTACAGCGCGCCTGGGCACCACGCGAGTAACACAGGGCCAGGTACTGAGGGGCTCAGTAACACCGGGCTAGGTAACACCGGGCCAAATAACACGGTCAGTAACGCCGCGGTGCTTGGCGCTGCGGTCCTGCGGGGCCGCGCTGGGTCCGCGACCTGGCCGCCGAACCAGTGGACGGACATGTACAGGCTGCTCTTCGCGCGGGTGCTGCGCCGCGTGCCGGCCGAGGCCGCACACCGGGCCGCGTTCAGGCTCATCCGCGTGGCCGGAACGGCGCCGCTGGCGGGCCGCCTGCTCCGGCAGTTCCTCGCGCCGGCTGACCCGGTGCTGCGGGTCCGGGCGCTCGGCCTCGACCTGCCTGGTCCGCTCGGCCTGGCCGCCGGGTTCGACAAGGACGCCGAGGGCCCGGACGCGCTCGGTGCCCTCGGTTTCGCGTTCGTCGAGGTAGGCACGGTCACCGCGGCGGCGCAGCCAGGCAATCCGCGGCCACGGCTGGTCCGGCTGCCACGTGACCGTGCGCTGGTCAACCGGATGGGCTTCAACAACCATGGGGCTGCCGCCGCGGCGGCGCGGCTGCGCGGCCGGCAGCACCGCTCGCTGGCCGTCGGCGTCAATATCGGCAAGACCAAGGCCGTACCGGAGTCCGGCGCGATCGCGGACTACGAGACCAGCGCCCGCCTGGTTGCGGACGTGGCCGACTACGTCGTGGTCAACGTCAGTTCGCCGAACACACCGGGACTGCGCAGCCTGCAGGCGGCTGAGCAGTTGCGGCCGCTGCTGACCGCGGTCCGCGGCGCGCTCGACGGGCCGAGCGCGCGGCACGTCCCGCTGCTCGTCAAGATCGCCCCCGACCTCGCCGACGCGGACATCGACGCCGTCGCCGACCTGGCCATGGAGCTTGGCCTGGACGGCATCATCGCCACGAACACGACCATTGCCCGCGAGCGGCTGGCCAGTCCGCCGCCAGAGGTCGAGGCGGCTGGCCCGGGCGGACTGTCGGGTCCGCCGCTGGCGGCGCCTGCCCTGCGCGTGCTGCGGCGGCTGCACGACCGCACCGGCGGGCGCCTGGTCCTGGTGGCGGCTGGCGGCATCGAGACCGCCGCGGACGCGTGGGCGCGGATCGAGGCTGGCGCCACGCTGGTGCAGGCGTACACCGGATTCATCTATGGCGGGCCGCTCTGGCCGCGCCGGGTGCAGGCAGGCCTGGCCAAGCGGGCGCGCGCGGCCGGGCTGGCGTCGATTCAAGACCTGACGGGAACGAGTCCCGACCTGGCCGGTCCAGGCCGCTCCGCGCGCGGCTGATCGCTACCCGGCTGGGGCCGCGGCGCGCTCACCACTGTCGGGAGCGCGCGCATCGGGAGCCTGCGTGCGGGCGCTGTGCGCGTCGATGCTGTGCGCGCCGCGGGCTGCTCACGCCGGCGTCGACGCCTTCTTCCGCCTGGTGACGAAGTGCGCGAATTCGACGCCTTCGCGCAGCCGCCGCCCAGCCATGTCCGGGTGCCGGAAAAGCTCAGCGGACATCTCCGCCAGCTTGCCGGCCCGGAAGTAGTAACGCTTGTAGAAACTTTCCACCGAGTCCAGGATCTCGGTACGGCCCAGCTCCGGATACGAGAGCGCGGCGAGCTGCGTGCCATCCTCGTTCACCAGCGTCGTGCCCGCGTCGTCGTCTGGCAGCCAGCCGTTCTCCCGGGCCTGGCGGTACAGCTCCGTGCCCGGGTAAGGCGCCGCCACCGAGACCTGGAGCGTGTGCGGGTTGACCTCCTGAGCGAACTTGATCGTCTCCTGGATGGTTTCCTTGGTCTCGCCTGGCAGGCCGAGAATGAACGTGCCGTGCACGGTGATCCCCAGGTCGCGGCAGTCGGCGGCGAAGCGCTTGGCCCGCTCGACGCGCAGGCCCTTCTTGATGTTGATGAGGATCTGCTGGTTGCCGGACTCATAGCCGACCAGCAGCAGCCGGAGGCCGTTGTCGCGCATCACCTGGAGAGTCTCGCGCGGGACGTTCGCTTTGGCGTTGCACGACCAGGTGATGCCCAGCTTGGCCAGACCACGAGCGATAGCCTCGGCTCTCGGCCGGTCGTCGGTGAACGTGTCGTCGTCGAAGAACAGCTCCTTCATCTGCGGAAACAGCTCGCGGGCGAGGGCCGCCTCTTCGAGCACGTTGTCCACGCTGCGGGTCCGGTACAGATGTCCGCCCACGGTCTGCGGCCACAGGCAGAACGTGCACCGGGACCGGCAGCCGCGGCCCGTGTACAGCGACACGTACGGATGCTTGAGGTAGCCGATGTAGTAGTCCTCCGGCCGCAGATCCCGCTTGTAGACGGGCGTGACAAACGGGAGCTGGTCCATGTCGGTCAGCATCTCCCGGTCCGCGTTGTGCACCACGTGGCCGGCGGCGTCGCGATAGCTGATGCCGTCAACGTCGGCCAGTGGCCGCCCCTCGGCGACCTCGGCGACAGTGAAGTCGAACTCCTCCCGGCCGACGAAGTCGATGGCCGCCGAGGCAAGCAGCGAGCGTTCCGGCTGGACCGCGACCCGGGCGCCGACCATGCCGAGTAGCAGCGCCGGGTTCGCCTCCTTGAGTGCCTCGGCTACCTTGATGTCGCCAGGGAAGCTCGGCGAGCTGGTGTGCAGGACGGCCAGCTCATACTGATTCGCCATCGGCGTCACGTCCGCGAGAGTGACCCCGGCGGGCGCCGCGTCGATCAGCTTGCTGCCCGGCACCAGCGCGGCCGGCTGTGCCAGCCAGGTCGGATACCAATACGACCGGATCTCCCGCTTTGCCTGGTAACGGGATCCGGCTCCACCATCGAAGCCCTCGAAGGACGGCGGGCTGAGGAACAGCGTGCGCATCATCGTGATCCTGTCTCTGCTAGCTCGGGACGAGTGAGGTCGAGACCAATGTCGG
This sequence comes from Streptosporangiaceae bacterium, assembly GCA_036495585.1. Taxonomy (GTDB): domain Bacteria; phylum Actinomycetota; class Actinomycetes; order Streptosporangiales; family Streptosporangiaceae; genus JAJYUU01. The sequence continues at coordinate 6,523 of DASXMP010000024.1, read as the reverse complement.
CAAGCGCGGCTAGGAAGGGCGGCTCCCAGCGCGGCGCCGAGATGTTCGGCCGCGCCGGCCTGATCACCTGGTCCAGCATCCGGAGCGCCGCGGCGGTGATGTCGGCTGAGGTCGCGCCGCACACCTCGGCGCTGCCGAGTTCCAGCTCGTGCATGAGATTGTCGCGACCGTGCCCTGGCATCACGTCGAGCAGCAGCAGTGGCCTGCCCACCACCCGGGCCTCGGCGCAAGTGCTCGCGCCGGGCAGCGCGACCACTACATCGGCGGCAGCCATCAGCTCCGGCACCCGGTGCGTGAAGCCGAAGGGGTGCACCCGATCCGTCTCGGCCGCCAGCATGGAGAACCGTCGCTGCAGCTCGGGCTGCCGCCCCGCCACCGCGAGGACGTGCACGCCAGCCCGCGCCATCGCGGAAACTGCCTCAGTGACGGGGCCGAATCCCCAGCCGCTGTCGATGACCAGGACACAGTCGGCGGCTGGTGGCACGTGCAGGGCGTGCCTCGCCTCGGCTTGCGGTGGCGCTGTGTAGAACCCGGGCCGTACCGGCGGCGGGATGACCGCGACGCGCGCTCCCGGCAGGAACCGGCGGACCGATGCGGCCGCGGCCGGCGAGGTGACCAGGAACAGGTCGGTGCCGGCAGTGACCCACAGCCGGTGCACGCCGACGTCGGGAGCAAGCACAACGGTGCGCCGGCCGGGATTGCCTGCCTTTAGCCGGGCCGCCGCAGCGGCTCCCGTGGCGAACACGCTGAGCACAAGATCGGCGGGCTCGGCGTTTAGGTCGGCCCGAAGCGCGGGCATGACCCTGGCACTCGCCAGCCGGTCCAGCTGGGCCGCGAGCCGGCTGCCAGTGCGCAGATGCGCGAAGTGCAGGCCGTCGTACAGACCGGGGATCGACATCAAATGACCGAATACGCGCTCGCCGAGCGCACCGCCCGCGCCGCCGAGCAGCGCCATGCTGTTGAGGTACCTGGTCTGCCAGCCACAGTCCTCGAGCGCACTCGCACAGCTTCGCGAGAGCATGTCGTGCCCGAGACCCAGCGACCCTGTCAGGAGAACCGCGCGCCCAGTCATAACACCTCTCGTTCCCCAGTAGCCGGTGCTTGATACGAGCTTGAATGCGAGGCCCACTTACGAGATTGATACAAAGACTATCTTGAAGTACTGTCTCAAAAAGCGGCACCCCCCTCAGAATGGCGTGATACGCCGGAGGTGACCATGCGCCTGATGCTTGTGCATCCCAGCGCGCTGATGTATTCAGAGATCTTCCTGCGACTAGAGCCGCTAGGCCTCGAGCGCGTCGCAGGTGCAGCACTGGCCGGCGGACACGAGGTCCGGCTCATCGACCTGCAGGCGGACTCGCGGGGTGAGCTGGATCGCGAACTGTCGTCGTTCCAGCCGGACGCGATTGGCATATCCCTGAACTACCTGGCCAACATTCCGGAGGCCATTGAGATCGCACATGCGGCCAAAGCGGCGGTACCCGGCTGCTTTGTCTTCTTTGGCGGGCATAGCGTCTCGTTCATCGCGAGCTACGTGCTGGAGCAGGGCGAGGGAGCCGTTGACGCGGTGATCCGCGGCGAGGGCGAGACCGCGATCGGGCCGCTGCTGGACGGGATACGCGACGGCGGCCTGGCCGAGGTGCCCGGTATCGTCACCGCGTCTGGCCTCGGGCCGCCGCCACGGCTGATGGACAGCATCGACCGGCCATGGCCTGCCCGGCATCTGCTGCGCCACCGGCGGCGGTACTTCATCGGCGAGCTGGACCCCTGCGCGTCGATCGAGTTCACCCGCGGCTGCCCCTGGGACTGCTCGTTCTGCTCGGCCTGGACGTTCTACGGCCGCAGCTACCGGAAGGCATCGCCCGAGTCGGCGGCGGCCGAGCTGGCCTCGATCGCCGAACCGAACGTGTTCATCGTGGACGATGTCGCGTTCATCAAGCCCGAGCACGGCGACGGGATCGCGGCGGAGATCGAGCGCCGCGGCGTCCGGAAGCACTATTACCTGGAGACCCGCGCCGACGTGCTGCTGCGCAACCCGGAGGTCTTCGAGCGCTGGTCCCGTCTCGGGCTGAAGTACATGTTCCTGGGGATGGAGGCTCTCGACGAAGAGGGCCTGGACCTCTACCGCAAGCGGGTCAGCCAGGACCAGAACATCCAGGCGCTGGAGGCGGCGCGGAAGCTGGGCATCAACGTCGCGATCAACCTGATTGTCGATCCCGCGTGGGACACCGAGCAGTTCCGGGTCGTCCGGGAGTTCGCGCTGTCCGTTCCCGATATCGTGCACCTGACCGTGCTGACGCCGTATCCGGGCACCGAGATCTGGCACACCGAGTCGCGGCGCCTGATCACACGCGACTACCGGCTCTTCGACATTCAGCACGCGGTGGTGCCGACGAAACTGCCGCTGGACGTCTTCTACAAGGAGCTTGTCCGGACCCAGTCGGTGATCAACCGCAAGCATCTGGGTCTTTCGACCGCCTGGGGCGCCTCCAAGATCCTGGCCAGGAACCTCGCACACGGCCAGACCAACTTCGCCCGGATGCTCTGGAAATTCAACACCGTCTACAATCCGGCGCGGCAGCTCGCCGACCACGCTCAGGATGTGCGTTACGAGCTGCCCCTACCGCCCGCCGAGCCCGAGCCGGGCGGCCGCCAGAAGCTTTACCTGCACAATCGTCCTCCCGCTCACGCTTATCAGGCAGACGGGACAGCGGCAGGCTAAAGTGCGGCAATGGGGCTGCGTGAGCTGAAGAAAACCCGGACCCGCGAGGCGGTCCAGCAGGCAGCCATGCGCCTGTTCAGCGAGCAGGGATACGCGGCAACCACGGTCGAGCAGATCGCGCTGGCTGCCGAGATCTCTACGGCAACGTTCTACCGGTACTACTGCGACAAGGAAGACATCGTCTTCGGGGACGACGACCAGCACCTGGTCGATGAGGTCATCGCCGGCCGACCGCTGCACGAGCCGCTGGCCGACACGATCGGCGCGCTGTTCCGGCGGCTCGCGGCCGAGTTCGAGCTGGACCGTGAAGCGGCCATCGTGCGAATGCGGCTCCTGAACGCGATCCCTGACCTGCAGGCCCGGCGCTGGGCGCACCGGCAGCGGACCGCCAGCCACCTGGCCGAGGTCCTCGCGGTCCGGGCCGGGCGGCAGCCGGAGGATCACGAGCTGCGGCTGGCGATCACCGTCGCGCTCGCGGCCGAGTCCGAGACGCTCTGTCACTGGGCACGCATCGGCGGCATCCGGCCGCTGGCTGACTTGCTCGATGATGCGCTGGCACGGATCGAGCCTGTCTTCCGAGCGCTCGCCGTCGGTGCCGTCTGCGCTTGACGATCCGGTCCGGAAGGCCGCGAGGAGTGGTCGGTCGCTCGTGACGTTTACCTCCGCCGAATCTGAGCTGATCTGCGTGCTCGGCGACGCGCACCTCGATGTAGTCGTACACCTGAGCCGCCCAGTCGAGCCCGAGACTGACACGCCGGCGAGGAATTGGGTGGGGGCAGGCGGCCAGGCCGCCAACGTGGCCGCGTGGATCACGGCGCTCGGTGGCCGGGCGCGGCTGATCGCCGCCCGGGCCAGTGACCTGGCCGGCGGCCTCGTCGCCGCTGACCTGGCCAGCCGAGGCGTCGAGTTGGTCGGTCCGGTCCTCGATGGCCCGACGGGGGTGGTGGTGTCGCTGTCGGAAGGTGGCGCAGCGCGATCGATGCTGACCGATCGCGGGGTCGGCCCTCGCCTCGCCGCTGAGCACCTCGACCCCGACTGGCTGGCCGGCTGCGCGCTGCTGCATCTGCCCGCCTACAGCCTCGTCGCGCAGCCGGTTCAGGGCGCGGCGCTCGCGGCAACGCGGCTCGCGCGAAGACTCAGCGTCGACCTGTCCTCCGTTGCGGCGATACGCGGCTTTGGCGTCGGCAACTTCCGCGACCTGATCGCCGGGCTCCGGCCGCATGTCGTGCTGGGCACCGAGGCCGAGGCCGCGCTGGTCGGCGATCTGCCAGGATGCGATCTGGTGGTGAAACTCGGCGCACGGGGCGTGCGGGCCGGCGAGACCGAGCACCCGGCCCACCCGGTGGTCGCAGTAGACGCGACCGGGGCGGGCGACGCCTTCGCCGCGGGTTACCTCCTCGGCGGGGTGCACCTTGGCCTGACGGCGGCCGCCCGTGCGGTCGCGACGATGGGAGCAATGCCGTCCATGCGAGCACAGCCGTGACGCCCATGCCGCAGTTCGGGCCCGACCTAGAGGTCAGCCAGGAAGTCGCGGAGGCGCTGCTTGCCGCACGCCCGGTGGTCGCGCTGGAGACAACACTGATCTCGCACGGCTTCCCGTCGGGCCAGGGCGTCGAGGTCGCGCTGGCGTCCGAGCAGCGGGTCCGCGCTGCTGGCGGCGTGCCCGCCACGGTCGGCGTGGTGGATGGCCGCATCCGCGTGGGCCTGGGCGCGGCGGAGCTGGCGCGCTTCGCGGCGGCCGGGCCGGCCGCGCGCAAGGCCGGCGCGCGCGATCTTGCCGCCTGCGTGGTCCAGGGCGGCCTCGGCTCGACGACCGTGGGCGGGACACTGGCTGTGTGCCGCCTGGCCGGGATCAGGTTCATGGCCACGGGCGGCACTGGCGGAGTGCACCGAGGCTTTTCCGCTAGCCTGGACATCTCCGCTGATCTGCCGCAACTCGCCAGGGTGCAGGTGCTTGTGGTCTCGTCCGGGGTTAAGTCGATCCTGGACGTGCCCGCCACGGCGGAGCTGCTGGAAACCCTCAGCATCCCGGTGCTGGGCTGGCGGACGCAGACGCTGCCGCTGTTCTACGCGGCAACCGGTGGCCCGCCGGTCGCCACCACGGTGACTGAGGTCAGTGAGGTCGCCCGTATCGCCGCAGCGCACTGGCAGCTGTCCGGGCCAGCGGGGCTCCTGCTGGCCCGCCCGGCCGATCCCTCGCTCGACATCGAGCCCCTGCTGGCGGAGGCGGTCAGCCGCGTGGCCGATGCGGGCATCAGTGGCCAGGCGGTGACGCCGGCGGTGCTGGAGCTTGTGCACGAGCTGAGCGGCGGCGCCAGCATCGAAGTGAACCGGCAGCTCATCATCGACAACGCCGCGCTCGCGGCCGAGGTCGCAGTTGCCTACGCGGCCATCCGGCCTAGTGGAGATAGATGAAGGTCTGCGGGTTGCGGGCGGCGCCAATCACGGGGATCTTGACGAAGGCGGTGCCTGGCTTCTGCTGGGCCGTGATGGTCGGCCGACGAGATATCCGTCGACGAGGACCCAGTTGCTGCCCGGCACAGCGGCGGGCGTGCCGGTGATGTCCCCGGACCCTACGCTCGACAGGATCGCGACAGGCAAGCTCTGCAGACTACGGCTGAGGTCGTGATGAAACGGGCCAGGCCAGCGCACGACCTGCTCCGGCCGAGCCGGTACGCGACCCCGGCAAGCAGGCGACGGCACAGCCATTTGCCCGCTGTGGGCTAAGTACGCATCCGGCCACCGGGCCTGTCGGGATGTCTTCGGGGCAAGATGCTGGCCGGCCATTGCGCTTCGGCTCAATTCGGAGTGTGATGAGAGACGCGGCGCCCACCTGCCTCTCCGGCGAGGGCGCCGCGCCAGTTATGTGGGTGATCTCGCGACGCCTCGCAGGACGTGCTGCGGCCCGCGATCCAGACACCCGGGCCGGCTGCGGAGAGCGGCCGGACGGCTACTCCTAGTAGCATCGGCTGCCGGGCCCTGTCGCAAGCGGTGCGAGGGACTAAGCAGTGGAGGTACCCGGATGGCCGAGCTCCCGCCACCCCCCGAAGGAATTGCGCTGGCCCACTTCATTGTCTCGGCCGACGTCGAACGATCCCGGCGCTTCTACACCGAGGTACTGGGTGGGAGAGTCGCTTTCTCTGGAGACGTGACTTACGTCGCGCTGGCCAACAGCTGGATCATCATCAATGTCGGCGGCGGCCCGACCGACGACAAGCCGGAAGTAACCCTGGAGACGCCACGCGATCCCGACCGGGTCAGTGCCTTTCTCAACATCCGGGTCAAAGACATCGAGACCCTGTACACGGAGTGGAGCGCCAGGGGAGCTCAGTTCCTGACGCCGCCCAAACAGCACCAGTACGAGAAGCGCTGCTATATCCGCGATCCTGACGGTCATCTCATCGAAGTTGGGCAAACCACCGACCCTGCAGGCGACTGGTACCCCGCTCACTGGCCCTCGAGCACGCCCGCCGACCAACTCAAGTGAGTCGGCCGGCGGTCGCGGCTCCTCGTATCATGCATGCTGCGGCCTGGCCTCTCCCGCCGGCATCCGCAGGACTACGGGCGGATCACTGCAACCAGGGCCAAGATGATGACCGCGGCGAGGGCTAGCCCCGCGACGATCACGGCGATGCTGCTCAGGCCAGCGAGGTGCAGCCGTTCGGTACGAGCTGCCGAGCGCTCCAGACGTTCACGCTGGGCCTTGCTCATTGGCGGCGGCGGACCCGGAGGCATCGGCATGCGCCAGCGCGCGCCGCGCGCCCCCATGCCCTTCCAGCGGACAGGCTCCTGCTGGCCGTA
>DASXMP010000023.1:0-3097 GCA_036495585.1 Streptosporangiaceae bacterium | reverse complement strand
GCGCTCCACGCTGGACAAGCCACCGCTCACCACCACGGTGCGGGCAGCTATCGGCGAAACCCCACTCCTGCCACCTCATGATCCGCCCGGTCACAGGCGTTGCAACCATCCTGGACAGGGAGGGTGGTAAGTGGAGCGCCGGCTCTGTAAAACCGGCATATCAGGCACGGTGGAGCTTGTGAGGCGATGCCTCGCGACAACCAGTCCGCGGCGAACCGCACAAAAGCAGGGCGGCGCGCCCAACCGACTGGTTTATTCCACAGTCTCAGGACTTGCATGAAGATATATCTGTTGGCCATAGCGGCGCTCGCGACTCTTCTGGGCGAACGGCCCGCGTTGCCTGGAGGGGGATCTCGTCGATGAAGCCATACCTACTTGCGATGTTCGGCGCGGTCGCGGTCGCGCTGTGTGCCTGCGGAGGGCAGTCCAACTCGGGCGCGCAGCCGCCCGCGACTTCCACAGTGACCGTGACAGCAACACCGTCGGCGTCCGGCGCAGCGGCGTCCACCGCAGTACAGACCCCGAGCCCGTCGGCTGCCGCGGTTCCCGCGGGCTGCCTCGGCCGTTACCTGAACATCACCGCAAAGCCCACGGGGGCGGCGGCTGGCTCGAGCTACGCCACGCTTGTCTTCAAGAACCTCAACAACGCGTCCTGCACGCTGTACGGCTTCCCTGGCGTGGCACAGGCGACAGGCAGACCGATCCACGATGTCGGCCAGCCGTCTTCGGAAGACACCGCGACCAAGCGTGAACTGGTGACCCTGGCCCCGGAGGGCTACGCATACGCCACACTGCAGATCGCGGACGCCCTCAATTTCCCTACCTCGGTCTGCATGCCGGTGAAGTCGGCGTGGCTCAATGTCATCCCGCCCAACCAGTTCAACCCGCTGCCGGTCTCGTACAGCTCAATGGCCTGCAAGGGCTCGGCTAAGTTGCTGACCGTGACCGCAGTGCGGCCCGGCACGGGCAGCTGACACCCGCCGATCAGAGCAGCGCGAGCAGTCGCTCGGCCTGCTGCTGCAACGTGCCGGGCGGATTCCGCCGACTCGCCCGGCCGCCCGGCATGAGCATCAGTAGCCAGAACAGCGCTGCCAGCCGCCGGCCTTCCGCGAGCCGCGCCGATTCGGTGGCGCTCAGCCCGAACGCAGCGGCGAAGCCGTCGCCATCCAAGCCGCACTCGTGCCAGGCGGAGATGTGCTCGACCAGGACTGCGAGCTCGAACGGCCTGTCACTGGCGCCGGAGTCCTCGAAATCCACGATGCGGACCCGCTCGCCGTCCCACAGGAAGTTGGCGAGGTAGGCGTCGCCCTGCCCCAATGCGAAAGGCGTCTCGCTGTCGCCTGGCTCGATACGCAGCGTGCCGCCGTCGGTGGCGAACTGCAGCCAGCGCCGTCCTTCGGCCATCGCCAGCCGGACTACCCGATCATCGCCCGGATCACGGCCGATGGCGTCCAGGTCGCGGATGCGCGTCAGGAGCTGTTCAACCTGCCCCGTCTCGCCGTCGACAGGAAACACAGCGGCGGCTGGAACCGACTCCCAGAGCTGCCGCAACGCGCGCACCAGGCCTCGTTCCTGCTCAGCTGTCAGCGGCACCCCGCCGAGCGGCTCGCCCGGCAGCAGCGACATCTCCACCACCGGTGGGGTAGCGGTCAGGTCAGCGCGGACCGGCTCGGGCGCCAGCCCTGGCGCGTGCGCCGCGAGCAAGGTAAGCGCGCGCCACTCGCGGGCGGCCTCACCGCGTTCGTTCTGCACGTACCGCTTGATCACGACCTGCCGCTGGCGGTCGGCGAAGACCTCGTGAGTCTGCAACTAGCGGGCCTGCGCCGGCCACGGGACGTCAACCTCGACCGGCTGGGCGTAGTCGATGCCACCGACCTCGAAGCCGTACAGTCGCCAGATCTGTCGCCGGAACCAGTCCCGATCGCTCAGGCCGCTGATCACGTCCTCGGCCTCGGCCGACCAGCGCTCGCGTACCTTGTCCTGCACGTCGGGAGCCAACTCCCAGCCATCGAGCCGCAGCCGGCCAGCCTCATCGACCAGCGCCGCTGCCCGCCCGGTCAGGTGGTCCCACAGCCGGGCCGACTGGCGCACCGGTGACTCCGCGGCACCGCCCGCGGCCTCGTGCAGCAAACTCAGGTACAGCGAGATGCCAGGGATGGCCAGCGACGACAGCGTGACCGCCGCGCAGTTGACCGAGGTGACGGCGGTCCCGCCGCGGCCGGTGAGCACGTCAGACGTCAGCGAGCTGGCGGTCGTCTCCAGGTGATCCTTGGCGCGGCCGATGGTGCCCTGCCGGTAGACCGGGGCGGTCAGGTCGGATCCGACGTAGGTCAGCGCGACCGTCCGGAAACCAGGCGCCGCGAGGCCGCGCTCGGCGACGTCGGCGACCCAGTCGGCCCAGTCCTCGCCGCCCATGACCTTCACCGTTGCGTCGATCTCGGCCTCGGTCGCCGGCTCAAGCTCGGCCGGACGAAGCAGCGGCCCGTCGGCGTAGGTGAGGTTCCTGGCGCTATAGGCAGCCCCGATCGGCTTTACCGTCGAGTGGTGGACGACGCCGGTGCGCGGGTCGGTGCGTCGCGGCGCGGCGACGCTGTAGATGAGGATGTCAATGCCACCCAGCGTGTCGGCGACCCGGTCGAGCACGGCGGCTCGGACCGCCGGATCGAAGCAATCGCCGTTCACCGCTTCGAACTGCAGCTCGGCCTCGCCTGCTCGGGCCGCCAGGTGCGCCGTGCGATACCAGCCGGCCGAGGCCGACCGCCGCGCCGTCGCTGGTCGCTCGAGGCACACGCCGATGGTCTTGGCGCCGTACCCGAATAGCCCAGTGACCGCGGCAGCCAGGCCGTATCCGGCACTGCAGCCGATCACCAGGGCGCGCGGAGCGCTCTCGCCAGGGTCCGCGGGCTGGCTAGCCTCGGCGATCATCTCGTCCACCGTCCGCGCGCACCCTTCAGGATGCGAGTCCAGGAAGATGAAGCCCATACCCTCGGGCTTGAGCACCCGCGCAACCATAGCTGCCCCTCACGTCGTCAGCCCAGAGCCTTCGGACAATGCAACCATGACCGGCTCAGCGTTCCGGCAGTTCCCTGCGAGCTAG
>DASXMP010000022.1:0-62533 GCA_036495585.1 Streptosporangiaceae bacterium | reverse complement strand
AGGCGGGCGGGCCGGTTCGCGGCTGTCCGGCTTCGCGGAAAGAACTGGCGCAGCCCCCAGATGCCGAGGCTCGCCGCGATCACGATGGCACCAGCCGGGACGTCGGTCTTCAGGATCGCCGCACCCACGGCGAGAAACGAGATCGCGGTGCGCGTCCAGGCCAAGCTGGTGCGTGCCCTGGCCAGGCCGGGATCGGCATCCTCGGGATCGTCCTTCGGGGCTGGCACCTGGCTCGATGTCATGCGATCGCGGCCTCCCGGTAGCTAGTGCGAATGCAGTGCCGAGATCAGCAGCACGACAGCCGCGATGACGGCGACGCCTGCGATGGTTCCGGCAATAATCCGTGGCAGCAATGGCCCGGGCAACGGCTCACCGTGCCGGAGCGCATGCTGGCTTCGCATCCATTGCCGGTAACTCACTACCGCGATGACGGCACCCAGCACGATCAGTGGCACGCCGAGCAGATGCCTGCCCCACGGCACGCCCGGGAATGGTGGCAGCAGCTGGACGATGCCGAGCCCGGCCGCCACGAACGCGAGCGCCGTCCGCGTCCAGGCGAGAAATGTGCGCTCGTTCGCGAAGGTGAACCGGGCGTCCGGCTCTTCGCCGCGACCGTCCGGGTCCCCACCGGCCACCTGGCCCCACCCATTCCCGCCTGGCATCGCCTGGGCCGCCGCGCCGCGCCCGGGCTGAAGACTGACCAGATACTTCGGTAAGCGTACCGATGCGCTGTGCCCGCGCGAGCGCGCGCCCAGCCCGCTGTCTGGGCCAGTGCCGACAGAGGTGCGGCAAGCTGACGGCGACCGCGGCAGACTCGCTTAAAGCATGGCCGCCGGGGCGGGCCGGGAAACACCAAACCGGCCAGGGGATGGGGGCTGACGCCCGCGTTCGAGTGTGATGCCGCCTGTGAGTGTTGCTGCCGACCGCGTCCTGATCTGGCCGATTGCGGTTATTCGCACCGGCTTTGGGCGGCCGGCGCCATTGGCGTGACAGTTGAGCGGACATCCAGTCGGTCCGCATAACGGAATTGTCGGCCTGGAAAAAGGCTATTGACCGCTTTGCCGTCACCGCCCGCGGGTGACCGTGCCCGCCTCGCCGCCCCGCCAGGACGGGCAGAGCGGCACGGCACCGCAGTCAGGAGATGGCCAAGCTTCGCAGGTCAGAGCCCAAGTCGGCGGGAAGGACCTGGGTGGTCCCGGTGGCCGCTGGGAGGCGCCGCCGGGGCAGCTGGAGTTGTATCTGCTGGTCATGGGCCTGGGGCGGGCCAGCGCCCAACGGGGCGACGTTTGGCTCGGGTTAATGCCGGGGAAGATTGCTTTCGGTTATCGGCTCCGTACACATAGTAATTGCCATGACACATAGGAATTGCAACACCGTCCATATCTCTGGCACTTCCCCGCGGGTGTGCAGAGAGTACGGGAGCCGGAACCGGTCAAATTGACCGGCGCTACCGGGCTAATTCCCCGTGCCGCCGTATGCCCGCCGGCTGGGCTGAACCCGATTCGGGTTCTGTCTGGTCAGCAGTGCGGGTGACGGTCAGCGCGCCCAAGGTCGCCAGCGCCTGGCAGGTGCTGCCAGGGCTGACGGAGCGTGATGGTCACGCGGCTCGACACGAGGAGGCAGTACAGATGCGTATCGGCCTGATTGCCCCGCCGTGGGTGCCAGTGCCACCTCCGGCATATGGCGGGACCGAGGTCGTTATCGATAACCTCGCCCGTGGACTTCAGGAGCTCGGTCACGAGGTCCGGCTGTTCACCATCGGTGAGTCGCAGTGCGAGGTGCCAACCGACTACCTGTACCCGCACGCGCCAGGCCCCATCGGCTTGTCGGTGCCTGAGTCGGCGCACGTGCTCGCCGGCTACGAGGCGCTCGCCGACATGGACCTGATCCATGACCACACGCTCCTAGGGCCGCTTGTCGCGGGCATCAAGACGATGCGCCGCCCGCCGGTGGTCACGACCAACCACGGCCCGTTCAGCGACGAGACTCGCCCGGTCTACGCCGAGATAGCACGGCACGCATCGATTGTGGCGATCTCGCACTCGCAGGCCGCGGCGGCCGGAAAGGTGCCGGTGGCGGCAGTCATCCACCACGGCATCGACCTGAATCTCTACCGCCATGGCCCTGGCGGCGGCGACTACCTGATGTTCATCGGCCGGATGTCCGCAGACAAGGGCGTGCACCACGCTGTCCGCGTCGCTAAGAAGGCAGGCTGGCGCCTGATCCTTGCCACCAAGATGCGCGAGAGGTCGGAGATCGACTACTTCAAGTCCGAAGTCAAGCCGCTGCTCGACCCGGACGACGAGTTGCCGAGCGAGATGCCGCTAGAGCGCAGGCTCTCGCTGCTCCGCGGCGCCACCGCGGTGCTGAACCCGATCACCTGGCGCGAGCCGTTCGGCCTGGTGATGGCGGAGTCCCTGGCCTCGGGCACGCCGGTGTTCGCTTTCCCAAACGGGGCGGCGCCGGAGATCGTCGACTCGGGCCAGACCGGGTTCCTGTGCCAGGACGAGGCGGAGATGGTCGCCGCGCTGGACCGCGTGGACGAGATCGACCGCCGACGGTGCCGGGAAGCAGCCGAGCGCCGGTTCTCCCTGCAGAAGATGGCGCGCGACCATGAGCGGCTGTACCGCCGCATCCTGGAGCGCGAGGCCGGCCCGATGAAGCGCATTCCGGTGGCCGACCGCCGGCTCATCACCGCTTAGCGCGGTGCGCCGCCGGGCCTGTGATTCGGCAGGCCCGGCGGCGCTGGCCTGCCTGCCAGCGATCCTGCCTGCCAGCGATCCCGCCTGGCCGACGGGCAGCCGGCCGGGCGGCAGCCTGTCCGCCGCTGTGGCCGCCCGCGCCCCGGGCAAGAAGACCGTGACCTGATGACCGAGCCCGCACCGTCAGCACCCGAAGATGGAGCCCTCAATGAAGCGGCCCGCAGCGAGATGACAGCCGTAGCTCCCGCCGAGTCGTCCGAGCCATGGTCGACAGGCGACATTCCGCCAGGTCAGGGGGCGTGCAGCCCGATCACGCTGATCGAGGGCTCCACGTTCTGCATCAGCGAGACCGGCGGCGACATAGTGCAGGACCGCTCGCACGGCCTGTTCGTCCGCGACACGCGGATGCTTTCCCGCTGGGAACTGCGAGTGGACGACATCGAGCCGCAGCCGCTGTCGGTGCAGCAGCCCGAGCCTTACGCGGCCACGTTCCTCGGCCGGATGCCCCCGCGAACCGGGCGCGCTGACAGCACCCTGCTGGTGATCAGGCGACGTTACGTCGGGGACGGCATGCGGGAGGACATCACCCTGCGCAACACCTCGGCTAAGCCGGGCCGCTTCGAGGTGGAGCTGACAGCCGGGGGCGACTTCGCCGACTTGTTCGAGGTCAAGGGCCGTGCGAAGCCGCGAGGCGGGGCAACCACCGGGATCGCCGACTCCGCCCTCATCATCACCAGCGGCCGCCGGGAACGCCGCCAGGAGTTGCAGATCAGCGGCGACGAGGACCCAGAGGTGACCGACGACGGCACGCTGACCTGGCGCCTTGTCGTTCCTGGCCATTCCGAGCGAACGGTCAGTGTCGAGGCGGTGCCGGTCGACGACGGCGTGGCCATGACACTCCGGCATCCGCGGGGCCATGCGCTGGACCGGACGCTGCCCGCCAAGCGGCTGCGGAAATGGCGGCAACGCGGCCCGCAGGTCCGCACGCCGGACCGGAACCTCTCCGAGGTACTGGATCGTAGTGTCGAGGATCTCGGCGCATTGCGGATCTTCGACCCTGAGCATCCGAACTGGCCGGTGGTCGCGGCCGGGGCGCCGTGGTTCATGGCACTGTTCGGCCGGGACTCGCTGCTCACGTCGTGGATGCTGCTGCCCTGGGACCCCGGTCTAGCCCTTGGTACCTTGCGCACGCTGGCAGCCTGGCAGGGCAAGGAGATAGATCCGGGGTCAGAGGAAGAACCGGGCAAGATCCTGCACGAGGTGCGGTTTGGCCCGGCGGCGTCCTTTGCCCTCGACGGCCGCAACGCCTATTTCGGCAGTGTCGACGCCTCTCCGCTGTTCGTCATGCTGCTGGCCGAGCTGCAGCGCTGGGGCGCGAAGGAGGGTGCGGTCGAGGCGCTGCTGCCGCACGCGGATCGCGCCCTGGAATGGATGGAGTCCTATGGCGACGCTGACGGCGACGGATTCCTCGAGTATCAGCGCAAGAGCAGCCACGGCCTAGCCAACCAGGGCTGGAAGGACTCCTGGGACGGGATCAACTTCGCCGACGGCACGATCGCCGAGGCGCCAATCGCCCTGGCCGAGGTGCAGGGCTACGCCTACGCCGCCTACCGGGCTCGGGCCCAGATCGCCAAGCAGGCAGGCGACACCCGGACGGCCTCCCGCTGGCGCAAGCGGGCCAAGCAGATGAAGCGAGACTTCAACGAGCGGTTCTGGCTCCCGGACCGCGGCTGGTTTGCGACTGGCCTGGATGGCGACAAGCGGCAGATCGACGCGCTGACCTCGAACATGGGCCATTGCCTGTGGACCGGCATCGTCGACAAGGACAAGGCCGGCGCGGTCGCCCGGTCGCTGATGTCGCCGGAGATGTTCAGCGGCTGGGGGATCCGCACGCTGGCGACCTCGATGGGCGCCTACAACCCGATGAGCTACCACAACGGTTCGGTCTGGCCGCACGACAACGCGATCTGCGCGGCTGGCCTGATGCGCTACGGCTTCGTGGACCATGCCCAGCGCGTCACGGCCGCCATCGTGGACGCTTCGCGTTCCTTCGGCTACCGGCTGCCCGAGCTGTTCTGCGGCTTCGCTACCAACGAATTCGCCCAGCCGGTGCCCTACCCCACATCGTGCTCGCCGCAGGCGTGGGCGGCCGGCGCCCCGCTGCTGCTGCTGCACAGCCTGCTGCGGTTTACGCCGGAGGTAAGCGGCGGACAGCTGTGGTGCGCGCCGGAAGTGCCAGACCGGTACCTGCCGCTGCGCGTGAATGGACTGCGCGTCGGCAAGTCCCGGCTGTCGGTAGCCATCAACCCGGAGCAGTGGGAGATCACCGGCCTGGAACCCGTGAGCTTCGAGGTCATCCCGACGCCTCGGCCGGCACGCGCTGGCTGATTTACCGACCGGGAACGAGCCCGTCAGCCGGCGCGGCCGCACTCGACGCCGCGGCCGCGGTCAGTCCGCCACGGCCTCGACCAGCATCCGGGAGCCCGGGGGTGCAATCTGGCCGAAGTCCTTGCCCGCGGCACCGCCCTCCGGCGAGCCAAGCCCTGCCTGCATCGCGGCCTGGTCGGCGAAGTACAGCTCCGCGATCCGGTAGTACGGCTGCTCGCCGCCGTCCAGCGCCGCGGTGAACAGGCCCGTCTCGAACCGCTGCAGGCCAGGAATCTTGGCGACGAGCACCGTGTGCACATCGTTGTAGTGCGTGTCGAACGCGGCCGCGTCGTCGGGCTTCGTATACAGGACCACCAGCTTCACTGTCATGCACCGGACGCTACCGCCGGGTACCCATTCCTGTCAGCCCTGTCGTGTCAGGGGGGCTGGGCTGCCAGGTGGCCTGTGCTTACAAGTCCGTTCCCATCTCCGACGTCCAGACCACGACCTTGGTCCGGTCGCCGCGGAACACATCGCGCGCGAACTCGAGCGGCAGGCCAGTTGCCGAGTAGGCGGTGCGCTCGATCAGCATGAGCGGGGCACCGACGGTCACCCCAAGCGCGACCGCCTCCCGCGAGTCGGCTGCCACCGGCTCCAGCGACTCGCGCGCGCGATGCGGACGCTGCTGGTATCGCTCGGCCAGCAGGTCATACAGCGAGCCGTCCAGCGGGCAGCTCAGCAGGCCGGGGAACAGTCCGGCCGGGAACTGCGAGTGCTCGATCACCACCGGCTTGCCGTCGGCCAGTCGGATCCGCCGCACCGCGTACACCGGGTCGCCCTCGGCGAGGCCCAGTGCCGCCGCGGCGGCCGGGCCGGCCGGGACCTCGATCGCGCCGAGGACGCGCGCACCCGCGACCTTGCCGACCCGGCGCAGCTGCGCGGAGAACCCGGCCAGCGTGGTCAGGTCCTGCTCCAGCTTGGGCTCGGCCACGAAGGTGCCGCCGCCCCGGCCGACCGTCCTGGTCACCAGCCCGCGCTGGGCCAGTTCGCTCAGCGCGTGCCGCAGGGTCATCCGGCTCACGCCCAGGATCGCGGCCAGGTCATGCTCGGTCGGCAGGCGGTCGCCGACCGACAGCTGGCCGCCAGCGATGGCGTTGGCCAGCCAGTCCTCGATCTGCGCGTGCGCGGTCACGCCAGGCTGCCGCCGGATCACCGGCAGCCGCCGTGGCAGACTCGCCGGGAGGGAGGGGCGGGCTCCGTCAGCCCCATCCGGTTGCGCTGCCGGGTGCTGTGCTGCCCCAAACTGGCGCTGCATGCTCCTTGGCATTCCTTCCGGCTCGCGCCGCGGCTCCGGTGCGTGTGTACGACAGCGTGGCAGGTCACGAGCAAGGGCCGGGCGGCGGGCGGGCCGGAAGTACGCGACCCGCCCCGCCGCCCAGGGAATGCGCGTCTCTCCCCTCCCCGCTTGGTCCGGACTCAGCATGGTGCTGACCGGGCCAGGCTGCAGCGGCGCGCCTTCCCCGCTCGGTAGTCGTCAGGTGCTGCCCTCT
Source organism: Streptosporangiaceae bacterium (assembly GCA_036495585.1). GTDB lineage: Bacteria > Actinomycetota > Actinomycetes > Streptosporangiales > Streptosporangiaceae > JAJYUU01. The sequence goes on along the minus strand of DASXMP010000022.1, from coordinate 55,914 downwards.
ACCGCGATGGGCTCGGCTGCTGGCCCTGTCACCTGGGCGAACTCCTTCCGCCTGCCGGTGATCACGTAGTACAGGAAACCGACCAGGGCGATAAAGATGACGACGCTCCACAGGATCGGGATGTCGTTCAGGAAGCCGATGTGGAAGTCCAGCAACTGGGTCCCGCCGACGACTGTCTGCTTCGGTTCCGGGTTGCTGGCCGCACGCGGCCAGGCGAAGTTGACGAGCATTGCGCCGCCGTAGATCAGGCCCACGATGTTGACTACCAGGCCCCAGCGGCCGAGCCGGAACGGGGCTGGGGTCTTGGGCCAGCCCCGCAGCCGGGCGGCCAGGATCGCCAGGTTGCCGAGGAAGTAGCTGAGGTAGATCATCCCGGTCGCCGCGATCGCGACCGTGGCCGCGCCGGAGTACTCCAGGAACGGGATCGCGGCGAGCACGGCGATCGCAATGCAGGTCCAGACCGGCGTGTGCAGGCTGGGCGAAACCCGGGAGAGCGGCTTGGAGATCGGAAGCTGGTTGTCGCGGGCCATGCCGAAGCACAACCGGATCGTCGCGGCCATGATCGACAAGCAGCAGACGAAGATCGCGGCCGACACGACGAGCAGGTAGATCGTCGCGAACGGGTGCGAGAAGTTTGCCTCGATGATCTGGGCCGGCCCCCAGCCGTCCTTAACCGCGGTGCCGAGGTTCGGGATCGATACCAGCGTGCCGAGCAGGAAGACCCCGCCGATGATGAACGCGCCGATCACGGCCCACAGCACGGCCTTCGGCGCGGCCCGGCGCGGATCGCGGGTCTCCTCGGAAAGGGTGGAGGCGGTGTCGAAGCCGTAGATGACGAACAGGCTCATGAACATCGCGGCCAGGAAAGTGCTCGGCTTGACTGGGAGACCGGCGCTCTTGGTGACCACGCCGAAGCCCGAGTGGTCGTGGAAGGCCATCAGGATCAGCGCGAACACGAACATCCCGAGGATTTCGAAGAGCACGCCGGTGTTGTTGATGATGGCCACGAGCCGGACACCGTAGATGTTCAGCACGACGATCACGGCCAGCGTGATGAGCGCGACGACAAGCTGCGTGTGCAGGCTGCCCGCATTCAGCGAGTGCCAGCCGAGGCCATTCAGCGCCGGGATGAGCGCGATCGGGAGCGTCGCGACCACCGCTGTCACCGTCAGCACGCCGGCGAACAGGTAGATCCAACCCGTGCCCCACGAGTAGGCGCGCCTAGCCAGGTACTTGGTCCACTGGAAGACCGAGCCTGCCACCGGGAAATGGCTCGATACCTCGGCGAAGTTCAGGGCGATGATGAACTGACCGGCCGCCACGATCGGCCAGGTCCAGATGAACACGCCGCCAATCGTCACCAGTCCGAGGGCAAACAGGGTGAAGATCCCGGTCGATGGCGAGATGTAGCTGAACGCCACGGCAAACGAGCTGAAGGTGCCCAGTGATCGCTTCAGTTCCTGCTTATAGCCGAACTGGGCCAGGTCGGCTGCGTCGCGTTCGTGTCCGGTGCCTACTTCGGGTACTGCGCTCACTAGCCGCTCCTGCCACTCTCGGTACCCGGCGGTCCGGGCCCACAAGGCTCAAGGACTGGACTAAACGAACACGGCTCGATGGCTGAAGAAGATTGCCGGTTGGTACGGGTGCCGGCTGGCAATCGGCAAATGCTCGGATGAAAGGCGGCGTGCAAAGGCTTGTGCGCAGGAGCGTAGAACTTCGTTGCTTAACTGTCTAGACCTTTGCGCGGCATCCTCGTTACCCTGCCAGCGTGGCGAGTGCAGTGGCATCGAGAAGCGCAGTGGCATCGAGAAGCGCAGTGTCATCGACAAGCGCAGTGTCGTCGAGAAGCGCAGTGTCGTCGATAGCAGCGCGGTGAAGGCAGCGGCGAGCCCGCTTAGCCTGTTCGACCGGGTGCCGAGCCTGGCCGGATCGCCGCGGCAGGTCGCCGCGCTGCCCGGGGGCCTGACCAACCGCAACTACAAGGTGAGTACGCCCGCCGGCGTGTTCGTGGCCAGGGTCTTCGCCGATGGCGGCCTGCTTGCCATTGACCGTGAGCACGAGTACCGCAACTCGCTGATCGCCGCAGCGGCGGGCGTCGGCGCACCGATCATCGACTACCGGGCCGACGACCAGATGCTCGTGCTGCAGTTCCTGCCGGGCCGGACGCTGAGCAACTCCGACGTGGTCGAGAACGGGATGCTCGCCAGAATCGCCGCAGCGTGCCGGGCCCTGCACGGAGCCGGCCGGTTCGTCTGCGACTTCGACATGTTCGAGGTGCAGGCCCGGTATCGTGCCACCGCCGCGGCACACGGGCTGGCGATCCCGGCCGGTTACGACGACCTCGCGCCAGCCTTCACCGCGGCCCGGCGGGCGCTGACGGCAACCGCAGAGGGCACGGTGCCGTGCAACAACGATCTGCTGGCCGCGAACTTCATCGATGACGGTGCGCGGATCTGGCTGATCGACTATGAGTACGCAGGCAACAACGATCCGTGCTTCGAGCTCGGCAACATTGGCGGCGAGTGCGGGCTGGATGCGGCCGCGCTCGAGGCACTGGTGACCGCCTACTACGGCCGGGCGCGGCGGAGCCGCATCGCCAGAGCGGAACTATTCCGGCTGGTCTCGCGCTATGGCTGGGCGCTGTGGGGCGCGATCCAGTACGCCACCAGCGAGATCGAGGCGGACTTCTGGTCGTGGGCAACCGAGCGGTTCGACCTCGCCGCTGCTGGCCTGACGGCAACGGAATTCGGCCGGCTGCTCGCCGATGCGCAGCACCCCGACTGAGAGCACGGCCGTGGGCGGAACCGAGAAAGAGCGAGGGCGAGCGTGATGGCGGCACTCCCGGTCCGGGCGCGGGTCGTGATCATCGGCGGCGGCGTTGTCGGCGCCAGCGTGGCCTATCACCTGACCGCGCTCGGCTGGACCGACGTCCTGGTGCTCGAGCAAGGCCAGTTGTCCAGCGGTACGACCTGGCATGCGGCCGGGCTGGTCGGGCAGTTGCGCGCCTCGGAGGCCAGCACGCGACTGGTGCAGTACTCGACCCGGCTCTATGAGCGCCTGGAGGCAGAGACCGGCCAGGCGACCGGCTTCCGCCGGTGCGGCGGCATCACCGTGGCCAGGACAGCTGACCGGCTCGCGGCCTTGCGGCGCACGGCCGCGACCGCGGCAGCCTACGGGATCGACTGCGAGCTCATCAGCCCGGACGAGGCCGCGGCGCGCTACCCAGCGCTGAACGCCGCCGACCTGCGCGGGGCGCTCTGGCTGCCCGGAGACGGCCGTGCTGACCCGGTGGACCTCACGCAAGCGCTGGCCCGCGGGGCCCGGCTGCGCGGAGCGGTGATCCGCGAGAGGGTCCGCGTCACCGGCATCACCAGCCGCGGCGGGCGGGTGACCGGAGTCAGCGCGGTGGTGCGTGCTGAGGCTGGCGCCGGAGTCGCCGATGCCCCGACCGGGCCAGCGGCGGAGGTCACCATCGAGGCCGAGGTGGTCGTCAACTGCGCCGGCCAGTGGGCCAAGCAGGTGGGGGCAATGGCCGGGGTGACCGTGCCGTTGCACTCGGCCGAGCACTTCTACGTGGTCACCGAGCAGCTCGACGGCGTGCACCGCGGCCTGCCGGTACTCCGTGACCCGGACGGTTATACCTACTTCAAGGAGGAGACCGGCGGTCTGGTCGTGGGCGCCTTCGAGCCTCAGGCCAAGCCCTGGGTGGCACCCGAGGACGTGCCCTATCCGTTCGAGTTCCAGCTCCTGCCCGAGGACTGGGACCACTTCGCGCCGATGATGGCCAGCGCGGTGCACCGCATTCCCGGGCTGGCCGCCACCGGGATCCGCAAGTTCTACAACGGACCGGAGAGCTTCACGCCGGACAACCAGTTCCTGCTCGGCGAGGCGCCCGAGCTGGCCGGCTTCTTCGTCGCGGCCGGCTTCAACTCGGTTGGCATCGCTTCGGCGGGCGGGGCAGGCCGGGCCCTGGCGCAGTGGATCGTGGAGGGCGAGCCGGAGGGTGACCTGACTGCTGTCGACATCCGCAGGTTCGCCGCCTTCCACGGGAACTCCCGCTGGCTGCGCGACCGGGTCGGCGAGGTGCTCGGCCTGCACTACGCGATCGCCTGGCCGAACCGCGAGCTGGAAACAGCCCGGCCGTTTCGCCGTTCGCCCGCCTACGCCCTGCTGGCGCAGGCGAACGCCGCCTTTGGCTCGAAGATGGGATGGGAACGAGCCAATTTCTTCGCGCCGCCGGGGGAGCAGCCGGTCATCGAATACTCCTTCGGCAAGCAGAACTGGCAGCCCTGGTCGGCTGCCGAGCAGCTCGCCACGCGCCATCGGGTCGCGGTGTTCGACCAGACCTCGTTCTCCAAGTACCTGGTCGCAGGGCAGGACGCGGAGCAGGCCCTGCAGTGGCTGTGCACCAACGACGTCGCCGTGCCGCCCGGCCGCACCGTCTACACCGGCATGCTGAACGATCGTGGCACCTACGAGTCCGACATCACCGTAACCAGGCTGTCGGCGACGGAGTTCCTGCTGGTGGCGAGTGCCGCGACCACCGAGCGTGACGCCGACCACATCCGCCGGCGGATGCCGCCGGGTAGCCGGGCCACGCTCACCGACATGACCTCCGCCTACGCCGTCTATGGCGTGATGGGACCGGCCTCCTGCACGCTGCTCTCGCGGCTGACCCGAGCGGACCTGAGCGATGCCGGCTTTCCGTTCGGGACCAGCGCCATGATCGACCTGGGCCACTCCACGGTACGGGCGACCCGGATTACCTACGTGGGCGAGCTCGGGTGGGAGCTGTACGTGCCGACCGAGTTTGCTGTCGGCGTGTACCAGGACCTGATGGCAGCCGGGGCGGACCTCGGCGTCGCCAATGCCGGCTATTACGCGATCGAGTCGCTCCGGCTGGAGAAGGCCTACCGTGCCTTCGGCCGGGAGCTGACCCCCGACTACAACCCGGCCGAGGCTGGCCTGCTGTTCGCGTGCAAGCTGGCCGGCCCCGTTGGCTTTGTTGGCCGGGAGGTGGTCGAGAAGGCCCGCGCAGAAGGGCCGCGGCGGCGCCTGGTCTCGGTCATGCTGAATGACCCGGACGTGATGATGTGGGGCAGCGAACTGGTGCTGCGTGACGGCGAGCCGGTTGGCCAGGTCACCTCGGCGGCCTGGGGCGAGTCGCTCGGCACCGCGGTCGGCCTTGCGTACCTCCGGGACCCCGCTGGCCTGCCGCTCACGGCGGCGTTCACCAGGACCGGGCGGTATGAGGTGAACGTTGGCGGCCAGATCGTCGAAGCCACCGTTGGGCTGCGCCCGCCGTACGACCCGGACGGCGCCAAGATCAAGACGACGAGCTAACCGGCCCGGCCATGCAGGCGGCCGCGGTGGCGGCGCGGGCTCGTTCCCGCTCGTAAAGTTGTTAGCTGGATTGGGTTGGCGCGGTCGCGCCCTCGGCCTCGCGGACCTCGCCAGGCGTCGTGCTGACGGCGCGGCGTTCCCGTAGGTAGGTCTGGGTGATGACGCGGGCGTAGCGCAGGCCATAGGCCAGGTTGCGGCCCTTCTTGCTCTCGCCAGAAAGCCGCTGCCGCATCACGGTGGGTACCTCGGCCACCCGATAACCCTGCAAGAGCGCACCAATGAGCAGCTCGGAGGTCTGGTACTGGGGCTGGGTCTGGGTGACGGTCCCGGTCAGCTCGGCCCGCATCAGTCGCAGACCAGACGAGGTGTCGGACAGGCGCGAGCGGGTGAGGAGGCTGATCACCCGGGCAAAGAACTTGACGCCGAGGTTGCGGAACGCGTCGGTGTTCTCGGTGTTGCCGAGGGCGCGCGAGCCGATTACGAAGTCAGCCTCGCCGGCCTCGAGGATCGCCACCATCGCGGGCAGGTCAGCCGGGTCCCACTGGCCGTCACCATCCAGCGTGCCAATGTACTGGGCACCGCCTTCCCGGGCGATCCGGTAGCCGAGGCGGAGCGCCACGCCGTGGCCGCGGTTGCCAGACAGCGTGCAGACCAGGGCGCCATGGCGCTGGGCAACGTCGCTTGTGCCGTCAGTGCTGCCGTCATCGATGACAAGCAGCGAGACGGGCACATCGGCGATCTGCTGCGGTACCTCGTCGAGCACCGGGCCGATGTTGTCCGCCTCGTTGTAGGCGGCAATCACGATCACCAGGGGCTGCAGCTTCAGATCCGGGTAGCTGCTGGCAAACGCCTGCGAGGCCCGTGCGGTGATCACCGCGGTATCAGGGGCCTCCCGCAGTCCGTGGTAGGACACGCCTGCGGGCTGCTGTCGCGTCGGCATCTGCCTCTGTCTCCCAGTCCGGCCGAACAGTGTTGACGGTCCACAATAGTGGCAACCTGGACGCGCCGTATTTATTCAGGTGAATCATCGTCAAGCGCCCGGTCACGCCGCGCGCCTGCCGTGAGCTCCCTAACCTGTCACGGCCGTAATCCGTAACAGACAGTGTGCCTGTGCCGGATAACTGCCGGATCCTCGTGACTGACCGTACCCGCCCCGCGGCACGAAGCCGAGCTATTGGGGTGTTCTTGACGCTAGCCCGAGACTTCCGGGCCTGCTCACCCAGCACAGACGCCCAGCCCGACGAGGAATCTACCCTGTATGGAAGGGTGAAACGGTCGGCTGCCGCGATTTGATTTGAATTGGTGGCCACTTGGGGAACTGGGTACAGTTGTCTAGCTGGCCGGGAGACCGGCGATGGGGGCCACGGTCGTTCTCGTTCCGGACACAGATGTCCGGGGCGGAATCCCGACTCCCGGTCTCCGGAGATTTCCCGGTAAGCTAAGTCAGCCCTTGGCCATGGCGGGGTTCTGCGCGGCTAGCCGAGCCCAGTCAGGACCGAGCCTGGCGGGCAGGCGGCGGAGTAGCTCAGTCAGGCAGAGCAAGCGGCTCATAATCGCTGTGTCGCCGGTTCAAGTCCGGCCTCCGCTACGGGACCTCGCTGGCGTCGGCCGCGAAAGCGGCCACCAAGGCGACGTTTCCGCTGATCAGACGAGAGAAAGGCGCTCCACAGTGGCTGCGACTGATGTCAGGCCCAAGATCACTCTGGCCTGTCAGGAGTGCAAGCACCGGAACTACATCACCCGTAAGAACCGGCGCAATGACCCCGATCGGCTTGAGCTCAGTAAATACTGTCCGTTCTGCCGTAAGCACCAGCCCCACCGCGAGACCCGCTAACGGTCCTCGCCCTGGGCCGGGCGCTGGCCTGGCCGGCCGGTATGCATCCTTAACCCAACCCGGACCCGGCGTCCGGGACTGTCAGGCTGGAGTCGCATGGCCGTCAACCGGGATTACGTGGGCCGCAGCTTTCCGGAGTCCGAGCCCTATGAGGTCAGTCGGGTCAAGATTGCCGAGTTCGCGGACGCGATCGGGGATTCCAACCCGGTGTTCCGCGACCAGGCGGCCGCGCAGGCCGCTGGCCACCGCGACGTCATTGCGCCGCCGACCTTCGCGATCGTGATCAGCCTGACGGCTGCGGGCACGGCGGTGGCCGATCCTGGCCTCGGCCTCAACTACGCGATGGTGGTGCACGGCGAGCAGCGGTTCTCCTACACCCGGCCGCTGGTGGCAGGCGATGTAGTGACCGCGCGGCCAGCAATCACCGACATCCGCGACGCGGGCCGGAACGTGATGATCACGACGAGCACCGAGATCCGCACGGTGAGCGGGGAACTGGTCTGCACCGCCTTGTCAACCCTGGTTGAGCGCGGCGGGGTGGCGGCGTGAGCGGGCAGGTCAGCTACGAGAAGGTCGAGGCCGGCGCCGAGATTCCGGTGGCGGTCTATCCGGTCACCAGGCTGAGCCTGGTGAAGTACTGCGGCGCGTCCGGTGACTTCAACACCATCCACTGGAACGAACGGATCGCCCGGGCGGTGGGCCTGCCGAACGTGATCGCGCACGGCATGTTCACGATGGCGCAGGCGGGCCGGTTCGTTACGGACTGGGCCGGCCCGGAGGCGGTCGTGACCGAGTTCGGGGTGCGGTTCTCGGCAATGGTCGTCGTGCCGGACGATGACGCCGGTGCCACCATCGAGGTGAGCGGGACGGTCGAGGAGAAGCTCGACGACAACCGGGTGGCAGTAGCCCTGACCGCCCGCTCCAGCGAGGCCAAGGTTCTGACCAGGGCTCGCGCCGTCGTCCGCCTGCCCTGAGGTGCTGTGGCGCTGGGCCTGCGGCGCGGACGCTGTGCTCTGCCCCGCGTCGTGGCTCAGGTCGCGCCGATCTCAGGTCGTGCCGATCTCAGGTCGTGCCGTGTCCGGCTCGGCGCCGTGTTTGAGGTCGCGTTCTCCGGTGAGTTAGCCCCGGGCCACCTTTGCCTTGGCCCGGAAGGCAGGTACTCAGATGACAACGGCTCCGATTCCTCCGGGGCAGGGGCCCGGCGGCCAGTACCCGGGTGATCAGTACCGCGGCGGTCAGTACCCCGGCGGTCAGTACCCAGACGGCCGATACCCAGACGGCCAGTACCCCGACGGGCCAGCGCGGCGTAGCCCCCGGCCCCGGTCAGCTCGGCCGCAGGTCGACGCGGGCAGGCTCTGGGCGGGCGGTGTCGCGACCGCGGTTGTGGCAGCTCTGATCGCGCTCGTCGGCGTGCTGGTCTGCCGGTGGCTCTTTCAGATACCGCTGCTGTCTCCCAAGCAGGATGGCGCCTACGGGGACGTCCACACGACGGACCTGATGCTGGCCGCGGCAGCGGCCGCGCTGGTCGCCACCGCCCTGGCGCACTTGCTGCTGCTCGGCACGCCCCGGCCGCTCTCGTTCCTGGCCTGGATCATCACGCTGGCGACCGTGCTCGCCGTGCTGCTGCCGTTCAGTACGGCTGCGCCGCTGAGCGCTAAGATAGCCACGGCCGCAGTGGATCTCGTGCTCGGCGTTGCGATCGGATCGCTGACCAGTGGCGTGGCCGCTCGGTCCGTCCGGATCACGCGGGGCCCGGGAGGCGGAGTGCCGGGCGGATCCGTCGCAGGGGATTGGGATGGCGTCGACGGCCTCAGAAACGCCCAGGACCTCGGCTGAGCGCCCAAGGCCTGAGTGCCTAGGACCGAAGTGCCTAGAGCCTGAGTGCCTGGGCCTGAGCGCCGCAGGTTTTGGGCCCCTCAGCTCATGGCACCCGGGAGCTTGACGAGCGTCAGGAAGAAGTCATCGATCTGACGGACTACCTCGGTAAACCGCTCGAAGTCGACCGGCTTGCTGATGTAGGCGTTCGCATGCAGCGAGTAGCTGCGGAGGATGTCTTCCTCGGCTTGCGACGTGGTCAGCACCACAACGGGGATGGAGAGCAGGTCGCTATCGGCCTTGAGATCGGCCAGGACCTCCAGGCCGTTGCGCCGAGGCAGGTTCAGATCGAGCAGGATCAGCCCCGGCCGCGGCGCATCGGCGTAGTCACCGGTCCGCCGCAGGAAGTGCAGCGCCTGCTCGCCATCCCCGACCACGTGCAGCGTGTTGTGTATCCGGTATTGCTCGAAGGCCTCGCGAGTCATCAGCACGTCGCCAGGATCGTCCTCGACCAGCAGCACGTCGACGACCTCCAGGCCCGCGAATTCAGTCATCCGAGTTCTCCTCATCCGAGGCGGGTGCCACTGGCAGGGTGAAGCAAAACCTTGCCCCGTCGGGGAAGGCCGTGTCTAGCCAGATCGTGCCGCCATAATGCTCGACGATCTTGCGGCACATGGCCAGGCCGATGCCGGTGCCGGCGTACGCGGCCCGGTCGTGCAGCCGCTGGAAGATGACGAAGATGCGCTCGGCGTACTGTGGCTCGATCCCAATTCCGTTATCTGTGATCGAGAATAGCCAGAATTCGTCCTTCTGCGTGACCGTGATCTGGATCAGGGGCGGCCGATCGGCCCGATGGAACTTGATGGCGTTGCTCAGCAGGTTCTGGAACAAAGAGGTGACCAGGCTTACCTCCGCGCGCACCGAGGGCAGCAGATCGGATTCGATGGTCGCTCCCGATCGCCTGATCTCCGCCGTCAGATTGACCCTGGCTTGCGAGAGGGCACTGGCGCAGGAAACGAGCACCAGCTCTCGATCGGCCCGGCCGACCCGGCTGAAGGCAAGCAGGTCGTCGATCAGCGCCTGCATCCGCTTGGCCCCGTCGACCGCGAACTCGATGTACTGGTCAGCCCGTGCGTCGAGCTGGCCCAGGTAGCGCCGCTGCAGGAGCTGACAGAAGCTGGCGACCTTGCGGAGCGGCTCCTGCAGGTCGTGCGAGGCTACGTAGGCGAATTGCTCAAGCTCGGCATTGGAACGCTCCAGGTCCAGGGCGCGATCCTCCAGCGTTAGGTTCGCGGCACGGACGGCGGACAGCTCGCTCAGGATGCGTTCCCGCATCCGGTTGACGTCGACAGCGAGCTGGTGCACTTCCTGGGGCCCGCTCGGATCGACCTCGTGCTCGAAGTCTCCGCCCGCCACTGTGCGTGCATCTGCGGCCAGTCTCGCCAGCGGCCTGATCGCGATCCTCCGCAGTGCCACCGCGATCAGGGCGACGAGAAGCACAAGCACGATGGCCAGCACGATCCCGGTCACATCAAGGACGGTCGCATCGGTGCGCAATCGGGCTTCGGCCCGGTGACGTTGCGTGGACAGGTAGCTCTGCAACGAGTTCATCGGGGCGCGGACGGCGTCGAATTCCACCTTGCCAGTCGCGACGTTGCCCCCTGGCAGTGGCTGTCCCGACGCCGCGACCTGAGCCACTACGGGCGCGACGTAGGCGGAGCGCCAGTGGCTTGCTGCGTCGAGCGCCTGCCGCAGGTCGGCCTGGGCCGGAGGCAGCCCGACCAGCAGTCCGCGCAGGCTGGTCACCTGGCTCTGCTGGTCCGTTTGGCCGCTGAAATAGGGACCCAGGAAGCTGCGCTGCCCGCTGAGCAGGTAGCCGCGCACGGACGTCTCCTGGTTCAGCAGCGCCGCGTACAGCTGCGAGCCGTGCAGCGCGGCCGGGTCGAGTGAATCGACGACCCGGGCACGTGCCCCGTTCAGGTTGCTGAGCGTGACGGCGCCGACAACGATGGCGGCCGTGACCACCAGGGCCAGGCCCAGCAGGCCGATGCCGATGATCCGGCCGAGTGGCCAGCGACGTCCCCGATCTGCGAGCTGATCGCTGGTGCCAGCAGGTTCAGGCCGGCTGATCATCGCTGGCATGTCCCGAGCAGCTCACCAACAGGACCGCGAGGTCGTCGTCCAGTTCGCCGCCGTTGAGCTCGCGCGCCTGACCGATCACCGAGTCCAGCAGCCAGGCACCCGCGGGCGCGCCGGCCGCCGCGTCCGGCGCCTGCACTGGCGCGTCCTGCGCCAGGTCTTTTTCGATGAGCTTGATCAGCCCGTTGCCACTCAGCCGCTCTGGGCCGGAACCCACTTTGCCCTCGATGAGACCGTCGGTGTACAGCAGGGCCGACCAGCGCGTCCCGAGCTGCACCTCGGCGCTCGGCCACTTCGTCGCGTGGGTAATGCCGGGCGGCAAGCAGATCGGCGCCTCGAGTTCGCGGACACCGTCCTCGCTGATAAGCAGCGGCTGGGGGTGGCCGGCCAGGTGCAGCCGCCCGTGCGTCCGCTCGGGGGCCACCGACAGCATGCACAGGGTGGCGAACAGCCGCTCCTGGTGCCGCTCGTTCTCCAGCACCTGCTGCACCGCGCCGAGGATCTCCCCCATGGGCCGGCCAGCCAGCACCATGGTGCGCCAGGCGACCCGCAGGCAGACGCCCAGTGCGGCCTCGTCTGGACCGCGGCCGCACACGTCGCCGACGACCGCGTGCACCCAGCCGTCCGCGGCCTCCACCACGTCGTAGAAGTCCCCGCCGAGCAGCATTTGGCCGCCGCCCGGCCGGTATCTGGCGGCGACGCTGAGTCGCTCATCGGACAGTAGCGGAGACGGCAGCAGGCCCCGTTCCAGGCGAGCGTTCTCCGCTGCATACAGCCGGGCGGCAGCAAGCTGCTGCTGTGCTTCCTCCGCTCGGCGCCGCTCGATTGCGTAGCGCACCACCCGATGCAGCAGGAATCCGTCCACCTGGCCCTTGACCAAATAATCCTGCGCGCCGGCGCCAACAGCAGCAGACCCCAGGTGCTCGTCAGCGAGACCGGTCAGCACCACAACCGCAAGGCTTGGCAACGACTCTTGCAGCCACCGGACACCCTGCAGCCCGCGCGCATCTGGCAACTCAAGATCCAGCAGCACGCAGTTGACTTCGCCGAGTAGCTGCCTGGCCTCAGCCAGCGTCCTGGCCCGCTGCATCAAAAAGGGCGAGCCAGCGTCCAGCAGTAGTTCCTCGACGATGAGTGCGTCACCGTCGTCGTCCTCGACGAGAAGCACGCGGATGCGGTCGGGCAGCGCATCCTGGGCGGTCCCGCCCGCACTGACGTCCTGTGCCACGATCACCGGCAGCGAGCTCTCTTTCTCATCAGGCAGGTTCGCCGCAGACTGGTCCTGGAGCCGGCAAGGCTCCCACAGACAGGTTGCCAGCAACCCGGTGCCTGCACCAGGCTCCCAGTACCGCAGGTGCGTGCCAGCATAGGCTGCCGCAGGCAGGTCGGCGCAGAACCGGCTGAAAAGTACGTGCCGCACGTCTCGCCCGATCAGCACTGCCGGTTCGGGGCCTGGCGCCGGACGACGCGCAGGAGTCCGACAGGTTGCCCCTCGCCTGGGCGAGCCGCGTCCCAGACCCCTCGCGCCAGCCGGCGGATTCTGCGCTGCCGCGCCGACACTGCGGCCGCGCGGCAGCACGTTCCGCACGCCATACACAAGAGCCCGTCACCCCATCGCCGGCCCATCGTCCTCCAGGCCGTGAACGTCGCCGCTGGACTCAGCGGCCGGGTAACCGGGAAGCCAGCCGGCCAGGTTTCGACCGGCGGCCCGTCTGTGTCCGCGCGTCAGCTACCCAGCAAGTTGCAGCTCAAACAAAGCACGACGCGACGGACCGAGGCGATGTGCAGGCCACGCGAAGCCGGGTAGCTGGCAGGCGGCCGCCCGCCATCTGCGCCGCAGCGGGCGGACGCGGGCGAGGCGGCGGGGAATTGAGGTTCGGAAGTCATGCTGAGGCTCAGCAGAGAACTGGCGGAGCGCATTGCCAACGTCACCAGACTCCTCGCGGATGACGACTCCGACGGCCCGCTGCGCCAGCTCACCGACCTGGCGCTGGAACTGATCCCCGGCAGCGTAGCGGCTGGCGTGGTGGCCGCCGACGAAGCCTCGTGGTCCTCGGCGGCATCGACGCCCGGCGTGGCGGAATTGCACCGGGATCAGCTACGGCGTGGTGAGGGGCCGGTGGCCGAGGCGCTGCGCTACGGCGAGGCGCGCCGTGTGGACGACGCACAAGCGGACGTGCGCTGGCCTTCGATCGCGTCCGCGATGGTCAGGGAAGGCTTCCGTAGTTGCCTGGTGCTACCACTGCGCACGGACAGCCGGCCGGGTGGCGCGCTGGCGATCTACGGAGCCGATGCGGCCGCCTTCAGCGGCGCGGGCGACGACATAGCGCTCCTGTTCGCTGCGCAGGGCGGGGTCGCCATGCGCAACGCGGCCGACTACCGCGGTTGCCGTCGGCTCGTTGAGAACCTGCACGCAGCACTGGCGTCCCGGGCCGTCATCGAACAGGCCAAGGGAATCCTGGTAGCCGAATACGGATGGCCACCTGACGTGGCCTTCAAGCGCCTGAGCATCCAGTCGCAGAACACCAACAAGAAGGTGCGTGATATCGCCGCCGACCTGGTCGAGGGGCGAATCAATCGGGAGCAGTTCCGCGACGTGTGAGCCCAGGGTCGCCATCGGACGGCACGAGCGCTGCCGCTGCCACGCTCGGCCAGACCCGCAGCACCGCCTTGACTCCCGCCAGCTCGAACATGCGCAGCAGGGCCCGGGCTGCCGCGGCTGCCCGCAGTTCGGCACCGCGGCTGGCCGTGTGACGGCTAGCGAGGATCAGCGCGCGTGCCCCGGCGCAGTCGCAGAAGTTGGTGGCGGTCAGGTCGGCGATAACGATCGGAGCGCCCCGATCCACCGCCGCGATCAGGTCCGCGTACACGTCCGCCGCGTTAGCGATGTCGATCTCGGCGGGTAGCCGCACGGAAACCCAGTCCGCACTCTGGTCGCCACAGGCCGACAGCCCTCGCCCAGGTAGCTCTGACACGGCCTCGCACTCCCGACGGCATGGGGTGGTGCCGGGCCGCATCTTTGACCCGCGCCAGGCGGCCGGCAATCGCCGACTGACCTGCTAGGCAATGCTATGCGCCCGGGCGGACCGGATGGGCCGTTGTCGTCGTGATTCAGCCAGGGTGACCGGGCGGGCAGGCATTCTCGGCCGGCTCGCCCGTTACCTGTCGCGCCTGGCCGAGCAGGTCGGTGAGCGGCACGCGTGCCCCGCTGGTCAGCCCGGTGTCGTGTGCCAGCCCGTGACGCAGCCTGTCTGCCTGGCGCCGAAGCAGCCCGTGCTTGTCCCGGACCGGTAGCCACAGCCACGCCAGCCCGACGGCCAGCAAGACCAGCCCAGCCGGTGCTGGGTTGAGGAAGCCGGTCCGAATGTGCACAGCGATCAGCAAGATTGCACCGCTCGCTACCAGCGCGAGACCGGTCGCCGGTCGCAGCGCCGAAGCGTATCCGGAGGCCCTGCCTCGGCTGGCAGGCCCGTCGCGTCCAACAGCACTGCCCGGTGTGGTAGCACTGAGCCGTCTGGTAGCACTGCCCGGTCTGGTAGCACTGCCCGGTCCGGTAGCACTGCCCGGTCCGGCACGCCTGTCTCGGCTGGCAGCGCTGGCCGGCCGTGGCCGACGATGTGGCCGCGGCCTGGAGGTGACGGTGAGCGCCGCTGCTACTGCGTTTGCGCACACTTGGCTGGCATCTGGGTACCGGCGCTCCGCCGGGCGGGATCGCTGCCCGGGCGTGCTCGTCACGTAGCTGCTCCTCTGTCGTGCTGCGGGCGGCGGGCTCGGGTGCGCGGCCGCGCGTACTGCCTGTCCACGGGGCGGGCAGGCAAACATCGCCGCCGTCGGCTGGCAGCCCGCCCGAGCCGCGCCAGTTGCACGCGCCGAGGACTAACCACCACGGTGGCGGGTAAGCGGCCACCATGAGCGACCAGATCACCAGCCGCGGCGGCCGGACAGCAGCCAAGGCGGTTACGGTCGCGGGCTGGGTCGAGCCGGAGCTAGCCACGCTGACCAGAGAACGCTTCTTCAGCCCGGACTGGCTGTACGAGCGCAAGCTGGACGGCGAGCGATGCCTTGCCTACTCCGATGGCGCCAAGGTCAGGTTGCTCACCCGCAACCGGCTGGAGGTGACGGGCACTTATCCAGAGGTCCGCGATGCGCTGGCCCGGCAAGATGCCGCCGACTTCGTGCTAGACGGCGAGGTCGTGGCCTTCGTCGGGAGCGCCACCAGTTTCAGTCGGCTGCAGCAGCGGCTCGGCGTTGGCAGCCCGAGCCCGCAGTTGCTGCGGCAGGTGCCGGTCGTGTACTTCGTGTTCGATGTGATGCGGGCGGCCGGCCAGGATGTCCGATCGCTGCCGCTACGCAACCGCAAGCGAGTCCTCAAGGATCTGCTGTCGTTCGGTGGCCCGCTCCGCTATACCACGCATCGCAGCCGCGACGGCGCCGCCTACCTGGAGCACGCCTGCGCCAGCGGTTGGGAAGGCCTCATCGCCAAACGCGCTGACGCGCCTTATCAGTCCGGTCGCGGTCGCGACTGGCTCAAATTCAAATGCGAGAACAGCCAGGAGTTCGTGATCGGCGGTTACACCGACCCGAAGGGGAGCCGGACGGGCTTCGGCGCGCTGCTCCTCGGCTACTACTCCGGCGGCGAACTGGTCTACGCCGGGAAGGTCGGCACCGGTTTCGACGACGCCACGCTGGCCAGGCTGGAAGCCACGATGCACGAGCTACAGCAGCCGGAACCACCGTTCCGCAAGGGCAGGACGCCGCGGGCGGGTGTCCACTGGGTTGCGCCGCGACTGGTCTGCCAGGTTGGCTTCACCGAGTGGACCACTGCTGGTGAGCTGCGGCATCCACGCTATCTGGGGCTGCGCGACGACAAGGATCCGGCGGAGGTCAGCAGAGAGCGGCCGGTCGGGTAGCTTTCAGGCCCGACGAGGGCGGCCGGCGAATCCGGGCGGCCGGCTGGAGCGTCAGGCCAGGTCGGCGACCACGGGCTCGCGCTTCCCGCGGTGCGGGAATCCGGCCAGCTCAAGCACCGGATGGGCCGGGCTGGCCGAGGGCGCGACGACAACCAGGTGGTTCCCGTTTGCGGCCAGCCGTGCAGCCAGCCGGTAGAGCGCGCTGACGCCCGCGCCGGCCAGGCACGTTGCACCGCCCAGGTCGACGGTAAGCGACAGGGTGCCAGCCCGGCTGGCCGCCAGCAAACGGCGAAGGAAGCGGCCAGCCGTCGTGGCATCGACGGGGCCGTGCACTGCCGCTAGCGCGCTGCCGCCGTCGAGCCGCGCGTCGACCAACAAGGGCGGGCGCGTCTCCCCCGCAGTTGCGGCCGGGTCAGTGTCGCGGACCTGGTTGTGGCTCGATACGGGTGGCCGAGCGGGAGTCACCACGGTCGGCCTGCCGGATCGGTGCAGCATGGTCACGACCGTGCCGGGCGCGCCCGCCGCAGCGCCAGGAACGAGTGCTGGGTGGGTGATCTGCATCTGGTCGACCATGTGGTCGGCGACCATCAGGCCGTTGCCGCGGTCGGCGGCTGTCGGGTCCGGGGGATGCCAGCGGCCGTAGTCGGTTACCCGGCACTCGATCCTGCCGTCTGCATGCAGACTGGCGTCGAACTCCAGCACGCCAGCCTGCCCGGCCGGATAGGCATGCTCGATGGCGTTGGTCACGATCTCCACGACGGCCATGTGCAGCGCGTCCCGGTCGTCCTGGGTCGCCTGCAGCCTGGCCAGCCAGTCGTCCAGCGCACGGCGGATCGTGCTCAGGCTCGCGGGCTCGCAGGGCAGCCGGGCGTGCACGTCCGGCACCGGGGTGGTCAGGCGCTGCACCGCGAGGACGGTCGCGTCATCAGGATGTCCGGCGCGCGTCATCAGCTCGACAATGCGCTCGCACACCCAGTCGGCCATAGTCCGCTCGGCGTCACTGTGGCCAGCCGGGCCGGGGCGGCCCGCGGCGCCGCGCATCGCGGCAGCGGCCGCCTCGGCAAGGCGGGCGGCGCCTTCGGTCAGAGTCTGGCCCGGGCGCTCGATGAGCCCGTCGGTGTACATCAGCAGAAGTTCCCCGGGCAGCAGCCGCTCGTCGGCGAGCACGGCCCGCGCACCGACGCCGAGGGGGCCGTTCCCGGTACGAGCCAGGAACCGCGTGCCACCGCTCGCGCTGCCGATCACGAGTGGCAGCGGGTGGCCGCAGGTGGTGTATCTGATGGCACCGTCGGCCGGGTCGAGCACGGCCAGTGCCAGGGTCGCTGCGCGCAAGGCCGGGTTTCTGGCCGCGAAGCGCTCGATCCGCGCCAGCACGGCGGCAACGTCCGGTTCGGTTGCGAGCAGCTCGCCCAGGACGGCGCGCAGCTGACCCATGCCCGCGGCGGCGGTGACCCCGCGGCCCATGACGTCCCCGACGGCGAGCGCGACACGGCCCTGCGGGAGCGGCACCGCGTCGAACCAGTCGCCGCCGGCGGCCCCTGCCGTTGCGGCGCTCAGGTACCGGGCGGCGATGCTTGCTTGTGGCAGCAGCGGAAGTGCCGCCGGAAGCAGGGCTTGCTGGAGGACGGCTGACGACTCTGCGGCCGGGACAGCCGAAGGCACTGACGGGGGTGGCGATGCCGAAGGAGTCTCCTCCGGTTCGCTCGCGGTTGTCTCCACGCCGTTCACCACGAGCCCGACGCTACCGTCTGGTGTGCGCCACGGCAGCACCGCGACATCCAGGACGCGCTGGTCGAATTTGCCGGCCGGACGGCTGGGCTGCGCGACGGACCCCGTTTCCTGCCTATCCGCCTGGTCGCCGCCGCCCGCTGCATAAGCGGCGGCAACTCCTGCCCTGGGACCAGGGATTCGAGGCCGGTGCCGATCGGGTCACCTCGGCCAGGAAAGGCCGGGCCCCGCTCGCTCGCCGCCCCGACCCGCAGGTCCGCGCCGACCAGCAGAATCGCCCGCCTGGCGCCGAAGCCAGCGCTTCGCACTGCGGCCCCGCTGGTGCGGGCGTTCAGCGGCTTGCTGTCCTCGGCGCCTCGGATCACTGCAGCCCTCCATCGTCGCAGTCCTGGCTCTACCCAGCATGAGCATGCAAAACGTGACGGGCGGGCCGGGCGGCGGCGTCAGCCGGATGGAGCAGAACTGCTCGGGCTGGTAGAGGGCGCCGGAGAGCTGCTGGACGGCGAGCTGGCCGGGGATGAGGTGGCCGGGGATGTTCCGGGCACCGACGGCGCCGAGCTGGGCGTACCGGACGGCGAGGTCGTCGGGCTCGGGGAGGATGACGGCGCGTGTGTGCGGGACCGTGGCGGGGGGTGGGATGCAGTGCCGCCAGCTGGCGCCAGCAGTTGCGGCGAGTGCACACGACCGCCGCCTGGCAGCAGCATCAGGGCCACGGCGGCCGCCACCACTGCCCCCACCGTGACCGCGCCGCCGGTGGCGGCGCCGCGCACGAAGGCCCGCCGGTCCCTGGTGCGCTTCCACTCCGTGGTCCGCCGCGCCTGCAGGTCGGCTGGCAGCGCGGCACGCTGCGCGGCCCAGCTGTTCAGCGGCGCGGCCGCCATGCCCGCGGTCGGGAACAGCAGCAGCAAGGCGAGCAGCGGCCCGGCTAGCTCCGTCGGCCTGGTCAGGGCCGCAGCCATGCCCGCCACGCCCAGCAGCGTGAGCGCAGTCTCAGCCCAGTTCGCGCGCAGCGCCTCCCACCAGCGCGCCTGCTCGCTGGTCTTGGGTGTGCGCAGGAACGCGGCCTTGCGGGCAAACAGTGCGAGCACCGATGCCCGCGCTACCACCAGCGACGTCGACTGCCAGATGAAGAATGCGCCGAGTGCGTCTCGCCACGAAGCGCCGGTGCCGCGGCGCAGCAGCGCGACGGCGCGGACCAGACCGAGCAAGACCAGCACCGGCACGGTGGCGACCAGGAAGGCGGTCAGCTTACGGAACAGCTCGCCCCCGCCGGTGGCCAGATTCGCCGCACCCGCCAGCAGGAACACGAAGAACAGCAGGCCAAGCAGGTCGCCGTACCACTGCAGGCCACCCGCCAGGTAGGACCAGCGCTGCCCGATCGACAGGCGGTTCTCCTTCGAGGCCTGGCCGGGCAGCAGCGACCGCCAGTGCATGCGCAAGATCTGGATACCGCCAAAGCACCAGCGGTATCGCTGTCCCTTCAGCGCCTCGAAGGTCAGCGGCATGATGCCCTGGCCCCAGGACTCGTCCACATGCAGCCCGGACCAGCCGGCCCGCAGCAGCCGGAGTGACAGCTCCGCGTCCTCGGTGATGCACCACTCGTCCCAGCCGCCAAGCTGCTCGAGCGCGACCCGGCGGATCAGTCCCATAGTGCCCGCGAAGATCGCGCCGTCGCGCTCATTGCGGGACGGCTGAGAGACCGCGAAGAAGTACTGGTAGGAGTAGTAGAGCCGCCGGTAGTAGCGGGATCGTGTCCAGCCGCGGTAGTCCTGCGGCGCCTGCGTGAAGCCAACCCACGGATCGGTGAACAGCGGTGCGCAGCGCCGCAGGAACCCTGGCTTGAGCTGGTAGTCGGAGTCCACCACGCCGATGACCTCGGCGCGCTCGTCGGTCATCTCGCGGAGCGCGTAGTTCAGCGCGCCGGACTTGTAGCCTGGCCAGTTCTCCAGGTGCTTGAACTTCGCTCCGTGCCGGGCGCACCATGCCTCGACGGGCCGCCACAGATTCTCGTCGTCGGTGTTGTCGTCGATGACGACGATCTCATAGCGGGGGTAGTCCAGCCGCGCCAGCGTCCGCAGCGTGTCCATGACCATGTCCGGCGGCTCGTTGTGAGCAGGCACGTGCAGGCTGACGAAGGGCAGCTCCTGGTCGCTGACGGCGGGATGGCTGGCCTGGATGGAGCGCCTGCGCCAGTGTTCAGAACCGAGCGCGTCGCAGATCTCCCACAGGTAAGCACAGGCCAGCAGCGCGGCGAAGAGCTCGAAGAGCCAGAGCAGCAAACCGCCTGCCTCGCTGGCGCCGCCGAGGTCGCTGTCGAACGTCCACTGCAGGACGAATGCCAGGTACACCACGAACAGGAAGATGGTCGCCGACCAGCACAGGTGGCCCCGGGCGTTCCAGCGCCTGGTTACCGGCAGCCAGACGACACTGCCGAGCACCAGCCCGTCGGCGCCGATCGTCGCGTAGTGCGAAGAGTCACCGAACAGGCGCATTGCGCCGGCCGTCAAGGCCGCGAGCAGCGCGGTGCCGCCGAGCGCGAAGGCCAGCCGTTTCGTGGCCGGCCACAGGCCAGCGGTCCGGACCTTCCGGCGGGCCTGGACGAGCAGCCCGGCAGTGCCAACAGGCGCGGCGACAATCCCGGCAAGTACCAGCGCGGCAAGCACGGCGGACCTCTTCCTGCTGCGGACCCGGGGCGCTGCGGGGGACGGCGGACCGGGCCGCGCACTGGCTGGTGCCCCCGCGCGGTCGCAGCTACCTGCCCACGAAACTACGTGCTACGCATGACTGGTTCGTTACCTGTTTGCCGGGCAGAGCCTGGTCTGGCGCATTGGGGCTATTGCGGAAGCCGTGCGCTGTGGTAAGTGGAAGCATGGCCGGCCCAGCCTGCAACTCGGGGGCGGCAGAGCTCGGAGGGGAGGCCGCCATGGCCCAGGGCCCGGTGTTTACGTCCCGCCTATCTGGCCGCAGGCTGCTTGGCAGCGACGGCCTGTCCATCGGCCGGGTTAAGGACGTCGTGCTGCTGCGGTCGGCGGCCGGCGAGCCGCCGCACGCACTCGGGCTGGTAGCCACGGTGCAGCATCGGCCAATCTTCGTCAGCCTGGGCCGCGTCGGTGAGATGTCCCTCGACGGCGTGACGCTCGACGGCAGCAACGTGGACCTGAGCCCGTTCCGGCGGCGGACCGGGGAGATGCTTGCTTCCGATCTCTACGACAAGGTGGTCGACGCAGGCTCGGTTCTTGATATTGGCATCGTCCCGTCTGAGCGCGGCATGGGCTGGGACGTCTCGGCGCTCGCTGTCGGGCAGCGCCGCGGGCTGCTGCGCCACGCAGCGACCATCGTGCCCTGGGACAAGTACCCGGCGCTGTTCGACACTGGCGAGGTCAGCGAGGAGATCGCCGGCCTCCGCGATCTGCACCCGACCGACCTCGCCAGCGTGGTGGAGACGATGCCGGCCGCCGGCCGGCACCAGCTAGCCGAGGCGCTGCAGGACGAGGAACTCGCCGATGTGCTGCAGGAGATGCCCGAACAGGATCAGATTGCCTTCCTGGCTGGCCTCGGCGCGGACCGGATCGCCGACGTGATCGAGCAGATGGAGCCCGACGATGCGGTCGACCTGCTCGCCGAGATGCCGGCCGCCGAGCGTGAGCAGCTCCTTGCTGACATGCCTCCCGAGCAGGCCGCCGACTTGCGCCGGCTGCTGAGCTATGAACCCACTACAGCCGGTGGCCTGATGACCTCGGTGCCGCTGATCGTGGCCCCGGAGACGTCGGTCGCCGAGGTGCTGGCCCGCATCCGGCAGCCGGGCCGCGCGGTTACCGAGGCCGCGCAGGTGTATGTGTGCGAGCCGCCGGCGATCACGCCCACGGGCCGTTTCGTCGGTGCGGTCGGATTCCAGCGGCTGCTGCGTGAGCCACCATCGGCGGCGGTCGGCCAGTGCGTGGAGGATGGCAGCTACGTGCGGCCGGATCTGCCGGAGCGGGAGGTCGCCGCCCGGCTGGCCGCTTACAACCTGGTCGGCGTCGCAGTCTGTGACGAGGCGGGCCGCCTGGTCGGGGCCGTGACAGTGGACGACGTGCTGGACCGGCTGCTGCCGGCCGACTGGCGGAAGCGAGGAGCGTAAGTGCAGGCAACCCGGCGTTTCACCGAGCGGTCAGAGCTTGGCGTCCCGCGCGGCTCGGTGTCGCGCATCGGCGCGCGATATGACGCCGACGCGTTCGGCCGCGCGTCTGAGGCGGTGGCGCGCTTCCTTGGCACCGGCCGGTTTCTGGCCGGTCAGTCGATCTTCGTGCTCGGCTGGATAACGATCAACTCCCTCGGGTTTATCTACCACTGGGATCCGTATCCCTACATCCTGCTGAATCTCGCCTTCTCCACGCAGGCCGCCTATGCGGCCCCGCTGATCCTGCTGGCACAGAATCGCCAGGACGACCGCGACCGGGCGAGTGTCGAGCGGGACCGGGAAACTGCCGCACGGACCCAGAGCGACACCGAGTACCTCGCCAGGGAGCTCGCCGCCGTCCGGCTCGCGCTGGCCGGGATGGTCACGACGAGCGAGCTAGCTGACCGGTTTGACCAGTTGGAGAACCTGATCACCGATGCCAGGCAGCCGGGCCCGGGCGACCCGCCACTGAACCCTGACGGAGCCGCGGCTGCCGGGGAAAAGTCGGTTATCTGACTGTTTGCCGCATGTGGTCGGCCATGTTAGGACGCGGCGCCGGGGGTATGGCACCGCCATGACAGCGGCCATGACAGCGCGCAGCCCGCGGGTCGCCGTGGTAGCGCCGTCGCCGGTGCTGACGATCACGGTGGAGCCGGGCGACGAGATCCACCTGCACGCCGGAGGCCAGGGCATCTGGGTGGCCCGGATGTGCTCACGGCTCGGTGCGGACGCTGCGGTGTGCTGTGCGTTCGGTGGCGAGAGCGGGGACGTGCTGCGGTCACTGCTGATCAAGGAGGGCATCAGCCTCGCTTACGTCGAGGCGCAGGTGAACAACGGCGCCTACGTCCACGACCGTCGCACCGGAGACCGCGAGGTGGTGGCGCAGATGCCTGGGGCCGCCCTCGGCCGGCACGCCGCCGACGACCTGTACAGTGCCGCGCTGGCGCACGGCCTGGGCGCGTCAGTCACGGTGCTGACCGGGACTGACCCGGCCGACATCGTCTCGGCATCCTTTTATCAGCGGCTCGCCACCGATCTGCGGGCGAACGGCCAGACTGTGGTGGCGGACCTGGCCGGCCCGGCGCTGGACGCGGTCATCGGTGCCAGGCCAGCCGTGGTCAAGGTGAGTGAGGACGAACTGGTGGCCGAAGGCCGTGCGGCAGCCGAGCCGGCTGCGCTGACCGAGTGGATGCTCGCGGCGCACCGGGATGGCGCCGCGAACCTCATCGTCACCCGCGGGCCGCAGCCGGCGCTCGCGCTGCTCGACGGAGAGCTGGTGGCGGTGCGGGCCCCGGCGGCCACCGCTAAGGATCCGCGCGGGGCCGGAGACTCGCTGACGGCGGCGCTGGCGACGGCGCTCGCCGAGAGTGCCAGCCTGCAGGACGCGCTACGGCTCGGTGTTGCGGCCGGGATGATGAACGTGACCAGGAGCGGCCTCGGCACTGGGCGGCCCGAGGACATCCGGGCGATGGCCGAGCGCGTGACGGTCACCAGCTGGTCCGGCCAGGTGCCGCGGCACGGGAGCCAGACCATGTCGGCGCGCGGTGCGGTGCGCGCGCTCCAGCTTGGCGTCCGGCAGGCTGATCAGGGATCCGGGCGGTGACCAAGACCCGCCGCCGGCGCGCCGTAGTGACCAACGATGACGGGATCGGGTGCGAGGGCCTGCGGCTGCTCGCGATCGCCGCCCAGGAGGCCGGCCTGGACGTGGTGGTTGCGGCGCCAGATCACGACGCATCCGGCACGAGCGCGGCGATGACCGCCGCGACTACCGAGGGCCGTGTGGTCGTGACGCGCCACAACTTCGATGGGCTGGAGGGCACTCCCGTCTACGCCGTCCGGGCCGCCCCGGCCTTCATCGCCTTCACCGCCACCCGCGGAGCCTTCGGCGGGATGCCCGACGTGGTCTTGTCCGGCATCAACCGCGGGCCGAACACCGGCCAGGCCGTGCTGCACTCCGGCACGGTGGGGGCGGCCATGACGGCCGCGACCAGTCAGGTGCCGAGCGCGGCGTTCTCGCTCGATGTGCGGGCCGAACATGAGGCCGAGCATTGGGACGCGGCGTCCGCGGCCGCCGCACAGGTGCTGCCGTCGGTGCTGGACCTGCCACCCGGGCTTGTCCTCAACGTGAACATTCCGAACGTGCCGCCAGCCAGCCTGCGCGGCATCCGGCAGGCGACGCTGGCGGGGACGGGCGCGGTGCAGCTCAGCATTGTCGCCGAGACCCAGGACTACCTGCAGGTCACTATGGCGGAGGCGGCCGAGCGGCCACAGCCTGGCACGGACTCAGCGCTGATAGCGGCCGGATATGTCACGGTCACCGCGCTCCGGCCAGTCTGCGATGCCGGGGACGTGGGCCTGCCCTGGCCGGCGCCCGACGGCCGGGCCAGCCGGCAGCGCATTACGGCCGCGGGTGCGTCGGCTATGACGCGGTCGCGGAGCGCTGGCGGCTGAGCGCCGCGGCGATCACCCCGGCTAGCGGGATCAGCACGACCAGGGGCAGCCACCGCGGGGCATACAGAACGAGCAGGCCGCCGGCCACCGCCCCGGCCACGATCGCCACCAGCGCACCTACGCTGCGGTACAAGCCTTCCGGCCTGGTCCGCGTGGCCACGCCAGCGAGCACGCCGGTGAGCGTGCTGGTCAGATAGGTGCTGGACATCTGGCCGAGCCTGCGCACTGCGGCGGCCTGCATGCCCATGCCAGCACTGGCCAGCGCGGTGAGCCAGAGCTCGACCGGGCCGCGCAGTTGCCCGACCGCGAATTCCCAGGTGGCGAGGAAGGCGGCCAGCAGCACAAGTTCTGCGGCCAGCGTCACGGTGACCGACACTGGCCAGGTGCGGCGCCAGCGCGCTGCTCGGCCGGGCTGAGCGGACCTGGCGGCCAGCGGTACGCCGACGAGGACGCCCGCCGCGTAGCCGGCCAGGGCCAGGCCAGAGTGCGCCGCCTGGCCAGCCGCATGGCTCGCGGCCGCGACGCCGAGCACCACCAGGTTCCCGGTCATGACGCTGCCGAAGACCTTGCCGAGGGCGATGAAGGTGGTGGCGTCGACCGCTCCCGTGGTGACTGTGAGGAGGGCCACCAGCGCGTCGCGGGCCAGGGCGTCGGTGGCCAGGTCGTCGCTCATGGCCTGGCCATCGCGTGCGTTGCGGGGCTCAGGGCTCGGCCGCGGATCCGGTGAGCGGCTTGGCTTCGTCGTTGCGCTCGTCAGCTGGTTCTCCAGCCGCGGGCAGTGCTCCAGCCGGGGTGTCGCCGGGAGCCTCGGCCACAGGTTCAGCGGGGGCCGGGGCGTGCGGGGCAGATTCCGGCTGGCTGGCCCGCTGCCTGGCCGCCTTCCTGGCATCGATCCAGGAATCCACGATCGCCCACTGCAAGCGCAGCCATTCGCGCCTGCCCTCATCGGAGCGGGGGAGCCGCCGTGCGGTTTCTTGCCACCAGCGGACCATCATGGGGCTGCCCGATACCGGCAGTGCCCGCCACACGTCCGCTGGGCTGACCAGGTCTTCCAGGCCAGTGTGGGCAACGACCGCGACCGCCAGGTCCGGCCGCCAGCGCAAGCAGGCCAGGAGTCCGGCGGGCTGCGGAGGCAGCACATTACGGTTGTCGGCGGCTTCGGCTGCCGCCTCGCCGCGGCCGGTCCGATGCAGGCGGGCGATGGCCCCGAGGTAACGGCGCGGCGTCCAGTTGCGGCCCTCCGGGAAGAGCAAAATCGCGTCGTCGCTGCGCATACACCGGGCCAGCTCGGCGATCCGCTCCTGTGCCGCCGCGCGCCCGTTCGGCTGCACGAAGCAGGTCGGCAGGCGCCCGAGCAGCACGTCCAGGCCGGGATCCCAGCGCAGGCTCTCCTTCAGCACGATCGAGGGTCGCCGGTTGTACCGGGACATCAGCATCTCGGTCAGGGCGAACGAGTCGCCAGGGCCGCCGTGCCGGGCAATGACCAGCAGCGGCCGGCCGGCGATGCGCTCGCGATCAGGCGGCTCCTGCACCTGGACCTGGAAGCCGAACAGCGGCCGCGCGGCCGCGACGAGCACCGACAGCGCGACGGCCAGCAGCCGCTGGTGCGCACGGGACCAGCGCATCTCGTCCCGGCGCCGCGTCATCGGGTGGCGCAGCCACAAGGCCGCGCAGCACACCACCAGGAGCGCATCGACCGACAGGTACAGCGCCGCAAACAGCGCGACTCGCAGCGGCCGGCGCCTGCGCTGCCCGAACGGTATCGTCACCAGGCTCGCCAGTGCGGCCACCAGCGCCAGCAGCGCGAGTGCGAAGGCAAGGGGGAGCCACAGCGGATCGATGATGGCGCGGCGGACCGGCACCGGGGGTGGTCTCATGCGGATTCCGGCAGCCGGGACAGGTAATCGGCGGCGGCCTGATAGCCGCGCTGGATGCGGCTTGCCACCGCCGCCGCGTGCCGGTAGCGCATCGAGACCAGCGGCATCTTCTCCTCGCCGCTCGGCAGCACGTGGACCCGGACATCGGGCGGCAACTCGGCCATCTCCTCGATGAACCGGTGTCGCCTGGCCACCTCGAACGAAGTCAGGCAGACATCCCACAGCGACCGCGGTGGCTTCAGCGGCTGCTCGATCCGGCCGACGTGCAGCACGTAGATCTCGGCGGCTCCGAGCGCGAGCGCACGACCGACGGGAATCGAGTGCACCAGGCCTCCGTCGAGGAAGTGCTCGTCGCCGATCTGCACGGGCGGGAGCAGGCCGGGAACGGCGGAGGAGGCCATCACGGCGTCCGCCAGGTCGCCCGAGGCAAACCAGTGCGCTCCGGCCTGCTCAATGCTGGCCGCGACGCACTGGAACTGCACCTTCAGCTGTTCGAAGGTGGCGGGCAGCCGGGAAGCGAGCAGCCTGCGCATCGGCGCCGGCGAGTACAAGTGGGTGCGGTACCTCGCCAGATTGCTCGCCCGGGCGAACATCGTGTCCGTGAACATGCCCTCCTCTGAGAGCGAGCCCCAGAGCATGGCCAGTGACTCGACGCCGGCCATGGTCGGCTCGGCCGCGATGGCAGCGCCGTTGAGCGCACCGACGCTGGTGCCGACTACCAGGTCCGGCCGCACGCCCGACTCCATCAGCGCCCGGAGCATGCCGACCTGGGTCGCTCCGAGCACTCCTCCGCCGCCCAGCACGATGGCTATCCGGCCGGACGGCACGGCCTCAGTCTGCATTTCCTCTCACCATCGCAGTCGGGCGGAGAATTTGCCCACCCTGACCCGGCGTAAACCGTCGCGGCCCGCGAGCTGGCGCGTCTGCCTGTATATGCCTCATACCGCGCAGATCATTGCCAACCCGACATCATCGGCCGGGCGGCTGGCCGACGCGGAGCGCGAACATCGTCAGATCGTCGAGGAGCGTGCCGCCGGAGAACTCCAGCACGAGCTTGCGCATCTCCGACACGATCTCCGCGGCGTGCCGGCCGGCCAGGGCGGCCAAGCTGTCAGACAGTCTGTCCTCCAGGTAATCGCCGCTCGCGCTGCGGGCGCCGATCAGGCCGTCGGTATAGCAGAACAGCACGTCGCCGGGGTCAAGGTCGAGCTCCAGCGTGGTCGGCTCAGGATCACGGAAGATGCCGAGCGCCACGCCGCCACCGGGCAGCATCTGGGCTCGCCCGTCCGGCCGGACGAGCACCGCGCCCGGATGGCCAGCATTGGCCAGCAGCATCCGCAGTGTGCCGTCCTGCCAGCGCAGGTGCGCCGCGCTGGCGGTAACGAACCGGCCCCCGAACTCCTCCGCGAGCATGATCTCGTTGGCGCCGCGAAGCACCTGGTCAGGCTCGGAGTTCCAGTGTGCCAGGACCCGGATGGCATGCCGGGCGGCAGCGGTGGCGGCCGCCGCGTCATCGCCTTTGCCGCAGACATCACCAATCGCGACACCCCAGCCACCAGGGGTCGGATAGGCGTCGTAGAAGTCGCCCCCGACCTCGCGTCCCCGCGTTGGCGTCATGTGCGCCGCCGCCATCTCGATGCCAGGGATCGGTTTCAGCACCGGTGGCAGCAGGCTCGCGCGCAGCGCCTCGGCCGCCTCGGTCCGCCTGCGCAGTGTCCGCCGTCCGGTCGTGGCGAGTGCGAGCAGCGCGGCCACCTCCTCGGCCAGTGCCACGTCCGCCAAGCTGAACTGGCCACTGGACGCGCTGTTGACGAGCGTCAGCACGCCGTAACAGCGATCCGTATCGGCGACCGGCACTGAGAGCAGCGAGGCAGCGCCGAGGGCCGGCAGCACTGGCACGCCATCAGGGCCTGCGCCGAGCAGTGTCTCGTCGTCGGCGTAGGTCGCGATCAGGGACTTGCCCGACTCAGCCACCTGGCGCGGCGCCGAGCCCGGCGCCGGGTCCAGGCCGGTCACGACATGCGCCAGCCGCGCGGACTCGGGATCGTCCGGGCCGGCCACATACTGGCGGCGCAGTTGCGCCCGGCGCAGCATGTCGACGATGACCCAGGTGGCCAGGTCAGCTGACAGCAGCCGGGCGCAGCGCTGCAACAGGACCGATTCGCTAACGGTGGCGCTCTCCATGAGCAGGCGGCTCGCCGCGCCGAGCAGATCCAGGCGGCGGGCCGAGGCGGCGACGCGGTCCCCGTCGCCATCGCTGCCGTGGGCATCCTCCGCGACGCGGGCATCCTCCGGGCGGTCGGCTCGCCGGGCGCGCACGGGCTTCGGGGTGTCCGGGCGCGCCAGCCCGGGCTGGCCGGGCTGGCCGGCCCTGGCCGCCGGGTCCGCTCTCGCGCTCACCGGGATGACCGTGACCAGCAACCGGCTGGTATCGCCGCGGATGTTGAGGGGCTGGATCGACAGCTCACCACGCACAGCGCCACCGCCGGCCAGCATCGAGCACGTCAGCTTGGTGGTACTGCCGGTCCTCGAGGCAGCGGCCAGCTGACTCCGCAGCGCCGCCCGGGCCGGCTGGTCGACAAACGTGGCCAGCGTCTTGCCGGTCGCATAACCAGGCCCGGCCCCCAGCAGATCGGCGGCGGCGCGGTTGGCGCGCAGCACTGTCCCGTCCGTATCGGTCAGGTAGAGCGCGACGGGGGCGGCCGTGAACACTGCGTGCAGCAGCCGCCGCTCCGAATGAACGCTGCTGGCCGCGCGCTCTTCGCGGGCGTTGCCGTCGTCGTTCAGAGCCACCTGGCCAAGCGCCTCGACCGCCGCGTCCAGTTCGGTAAGTGCTGCCGCCAGCAGCGTCTGCGGGTCGGCCCCACGCAAGCCGGCAGCCTGCTGTAGGGCGGCTGTGCGCGACCGCAATCCTGGCAGGTCGGCAGCTGCCAGGTGGTCAGTCATCACAGGTCCATGATCCGGGGTCTTCGCGCTCAAGAACGCCATTTTATCGCCGGACGGGCTCGCCGAGCTGCGCTGATCTCGGCCAGTCACGGGCGGGAGCGCCTCGGACCTGGCTTCTCGCGGGCGGTCAGCCCGGCTAGCTGCTCGAGGTCCCGGCGCTGCCTGGCGCCGGGACGGCCGCTGTGGGCATCGATGACCCGCTGGGCGACCTCGGTCGCGCGGATATTGCTCAGCTGCGACACCTCCCGCATCTTGGCCAGAGCCTCGTCTGCCGTGCAGCTCAGGGCATGCATCAAGATGCCTTTGGCCTGATCCATGACCGCGCGGGAGCTCGCCGCGTCCTGGAGCTGCGCGGCCGCCCGCTGCGTGTCTCCGTACTCGGCAACCGCTCCCACCAGCGCGCTGCCATAGGCGACCAGCAACTCGGCGAGTTGCAGCTGGTCGGAATCCATGGCGCGGGGTCGTACCCCGTACAGCGACAGCGTGACCACGACGGGGCCGTGGTAGGCCAGGGCGATCGAGCTGCGCACGCCGAGGCGCAGGGCGGCTGCGGCGAACTCCGGCCAGCGTGGCTCACTCAGCGTGTCCGGACAGCTCACCGGCCCGTCGGCCGCCATCGCGTCGAGTTCCGGCCCGCGGCCGGCCGCGATCTGGACATGCACGAGGCGCGGTGGGTCGGGATGGCTTGTCGCCTGGACGATGGGCTCGCCATCACGCCAGATGGATGCGCTGGCGGCCGCGCAGCCCGGCACCTGGCTGGCAGCCAGCACGGTCAGCTGGCTCAGTGAGCGCTCCTGGGTCGCCGCGGCCAGGCTGAGCAGGGCTGCCGTCCGGTCGGCGAGATCCGAGCCGGGCACTGCTACCCGTCGGCCTGCTCGGCCGCGCCGCGCCCGGCGGCTGGCTCCGCCGATGCGGGCTGCGGACCTTGACCGGCCTGCGCCGCTACGCCTTGCTCGACGGTGTCGTAGAGCGTCAGCCGATCAGCTAGGCCGGTGATCCAGAGCGTCTTGGTGTACTTATACCGGGCGCCTGCCAGCGCCAGCGTGCCTTCGTCGGCTTCCGCGTGCTTCCAGTGGCCGACGATCACGGCCAGGGCACTGGTGTCGAGGAAATCAACTGCCGACACGTCGAGGATGATCTTCTTGTGACTTGCCTGCAGCTGTGTGAGGCAATCATCCAGCGCAGGGCTGGTCACGATGTCGAGATCGCCGCGAATCGTGACGACCATGCTCTCGCCTTGGCTGCCGGAAGAGAGCCAGACGTCTTCCATGCCCACTCCAGACCTTGGATCATCTCCTTGACCCTATACCGGCGAGTCCACTCGCTGGAGCCATCGTTGGCGAGCAGCTTGACCGAGCAGGCAGATCGCGTTTGACCAGGCGCCGACGGGTAGCTGAAGAGGCCAGCGGAGGATTTCATCGGCGTTGGAGTATCAGATGAGCTTGCCGGCAGCCCAGCAGCGGGCCCTGGATTCGATAGCGGACAGATTGCACGCCAGCGAGCCACGGCTGGCCGCGATGTTCGCCACGTTCACCTCGCTTACGCCGAACGAGGCCCGCCCCGGTCGCGAGCAGCTGCCTGGTCGGTATAGCGCCCGCCATCTGCTCGCGTGGCTGCGGATGCGCCTGTGGGCCCGGCCAGTCAGGTACCTGGGCCGCAGGCGCTGGCGGCAGGTCCTCATCATCAGTCCTGTTGTGCTGGCGCTGGCGACGGCCGGCCTGGTACTTAGCTTTGCCGGCGGCAGCGGACCTGCGTGTCAGCGTTCGACCGCGACGAGCGCGCGCCTTGGTGCAGTCGCGTGTGGCGTTCGGACAGTGCATCCCGGCACTGCCGGCGCGTTCGCGCGCTAGCTGGCAGCCGTTGAGCCGCGCATTACTTCCTGGCCCTGGTCCCGCTGACGTGCCTGCTGAGGCGCGTCGACCAGGCAACCCTTAGTCGATCGTGGGGGAGGTCGAGATCGGCCTGTCCGGCGGCGGCAGATAACCCAGTGCCCGTACCGGTGCCCACGTCCTGGCTTGGCGTATGCAAGCCCGGTGCGTCCAGGCTGGGTGCGGGCAGGTCCGGTGCGGGCAGGCCGGATGCGGGCAGCTCGGGACCGTCCAGTCGGCTCGCATCCAGGCTGGCCGCCGGCGCGTCCTCGGACAGGAGGCCCGCATGCTCTGGCTGGCTGCCGCTAGCAGGCAGCTGCAG
The DNA here is from genome assembly GCA_036495585.1 of Streptosporangiaceae bacterium. Taxonomy (GTDB): domain Bacteria; phylum Actinomycetota; class Actinomycetes; order Streptosporangiales; family Streptosporangiaceae; genus JAJYUU01. The sequence continues at coordinate 24,522 of DASXMP010000022.1, read as the reverse complement.
CTGATGGTGCGGCCGCCATTGCGAGGCACTCCAGCGGCGCTCTCGCTGTGCCTGTGTTGTTGTCGGATGCGGTGCGCCCAGCTGGTGGGCGGCCGGGTGCTGGAGGCGCTCCAGCGCCGTGTGCGGCAGCTCCCGCAGGCGCAGCTCTCGGAAGACGGGTGCGCGGGCAACCATGATCACCCCGGCGACGAGCGCCACGACCCCCGCCGCCTGGACGGCGAGCAGTAGCGGAGATACGTGGACGACATCGCCGAATACGACAACGCCAAGGACCATCCCCGCGGCCGGCTCGGCCGCGGTCACTGCTGGCAGCGATGCGTGCAGCGGCCCGGCGTTGAAAGCGTTCTGCATGAGCCAGACGCCGATGAGGCTCGCCAGAATGGTGGCGTACCCCGGCCAGGTCGTCAGCAGATGGGCGGGATCGCGGCCGTCCAGAATCTGCACGCTCCGTCGAGTGAACGCGTCCGCGATGCCGAGCACCAGGCCGCTGGCCGTGCCCGTCAGAGTCGCCCGCAGTCCGTTCGATCTCCGGCGTCCGAGTTGCACCAGTATGACCGCGATCAGGCCGATGAATGCGGCCGCCGGCCAGTGCGAATACGAGCCGAAGGACTCGGCGGCGGACCGAACTGAGCGGGTAGCCGACAATGCCCCGACCCCCGCGCAGAGCAGGAGCGAGCCCAGGATGTCGGATCGGGACAATGCCTGGCCAGTCAGCGGGACCGCCAGGATGAGCGCAAAGATGAGGCTGGTGGTGAGCAGCGGCTCGGTAACGGTCAGGGCGAGATGGCCGAGGGTCCAGGCGGAGATCAGCGAACCGGCAATCTGGGACGCGAACCCGGCCTGCCACCGGCGTTTCCTGACCAGCCGGGTGATCAGGCCTGGGTGCAGGAATTGGGTAGTGTTGATCTCCTGGGCGGCATGCTGCTGCAGCGCGAAGCCGAACCCGCAGAGCATCGCCGCCAGCACCGTGGCCGCTACGTAGACCGAGTACATGTCCCCTGTGTATCGAGTTGCTGATCATTACCGGGGCGGGCTCAGCTTCCCTTCTCCCGGAGGGATACGACTAGTCATGGCGGCAGCGGTGGATCGGTGAGCGCCGCGGGCAGTGTCCAGAGTATGCGGTGCCCAGTCGGCGACGAGGTCAAAGCTCGACGGCGCGCCGGGCCTCCCGACGGCCGTGGCCCGTCAATAGAAGATCGGTCTGTCAACGGGAGATTAATCATGAACTAACCGGGCAATCCAACTCGCTCAGCACCGGACTTAGGCATACCTCGACCCCGGCGCGGTCAGCGGCGGGATCGCCGGCCGAGTTCCGGCGCGCGACCCAGAATCGAGGTGGAGCATGAGCGACGCCACCATGAACAGCGGCGGCACCACGCACGGCCCGCAGCGGGATGATGTCTTGAAGCGCGAGGTCGCAAGCGAGATCCGGGCTAACCGCGCGACCAGCACGCAGGAGTGGCGGGAGCCCGAACCGCCAGGTGACGACCAGCCTGAAGCCACGCCGATCCTGGCAGGCCGGCCCTGGGCGGCGGCGGGCAGCGGTCCGGATCCGGACGGTGTTCAATTGCGCAGTGACCTGGCCGTGCACCTGAACCGGGCTATCTTCCCGGCCGACCGGTCCACCCTGCTGCAGGCGCTCGGCGCCCACTACGCGCCGCAGCATCTGCTCGATGTGGTGGCGACACTGCCATCGGGCCGTGTCTGGCACCGGATCACCGAAGTACTGGAAGACCTCGGTGTGCCGGTGGAGTCACGTTGATGAGGCAGTGGCGCGACCGTGCCTACTTTATTCTGATGGGAGGCTGCATCGCGGCCGTGATCCTGGCCTGGACGGTGATCAGGCTCTTCTCGGTCACGGCCGCGATCGTCATCTCCGTCGTCGTGGCTATCGTTCCGCCGATTGCCGCTATTGTCGCTAATGCCGGAGATGAAGGATTCCGGCGCAGGCGTTAGGCCCATGTGTGGCGGCTCACCGCATGTGGTGGGCGGCAGCCAGTTCTGGCTGCGCGCTCCACCCGCGGCTAGTAGGGACGTAGACCTGGTCGCCGTTCGTGCGTTCTAGCGCCAGGGCGCCCTGCTCGGTCAGTCGGGTGAGCATGTCCTCCAGCGTGGCCTCGTCCAGGCCAGCCGCGGCGGCGATCGCCTCCCTGCTGGCCCGGCGGCCCGAGTACTCGATGGTCGCCACCGCCTCATAGACGTGCATGCTGGTGCCGGACAGTGCTTGCACGTCCGGCTGCGGATGGCTGTGGTCGGTCAGGTCGGCGTAGTTGTCGCTCATGCTTCACCTCCTGCCCTGGTGCGCGTCCGCTCACTGGGTCACTGACTCGGCCTCGGCAGCGAGCAGTGCACCTTGGGGTTCGTACCGGTGTAGTTCAGCGGGCCGGCCGCGATGGTCGCGGCAATCGTGCCCGCTCGTGCGCAGCTCACCGATCCGTTGTAGTAGTGCCGCTGGAAGCCAGCGAGCAGCCCGATGATCAACCAGACAGCTAGCAATACCCCGAAAATCCGCATCAATGCCTCCGGTCCGGGCGGGGACGGCACGGCTGCCGCCCTGCCTCCGGCAACCGCCGCGGCCCGGTGGCCGCCGCGGATGTTGTGGGGCCGCAACTACCGCTCAACGGGCCGGTTAAACGCCGAACGTGCGACCGGCGGCGCCTAGACCCACCTGGCAATCGAGTCGAGGAGCTGCCCGGTGTCCACTGGTTTGGTCACATAGTCGTTGGCGCCGGCGGCGATGCTTTTCTCCCGGTCTCCCTGCATCGCCCGCGCGGTCACCGCGATCACCGGCAGGTCGGCGAATTCCGGCATGCTCCGGATAGCGCGCGTGGTCTCATAGCCATCCATGTGCGGCATCATCACGTCCATCAGCACCAAGTCGATGCCGCCGCGGCGTAGCTGCTCGATGCCGCTCTGCCCGTCGGCCGCGTGGATGACGGTCAGCCCGTGCAGCTCAAGCACGCTGGTCAGTGCGAACACGTTCCGATGGTCGTCGTCGACGATCAGCACCCGCCTGCCGTGCAGGTCCGCAGCATCGGGCTGCACCGGCGCTGGCGCGGCCAGCGCCGGCGGCTCGGCTACCGTGGCGCTCGCTGACTCAGCGCTGAGCTGCGGCGCAGCCGCGCCCGCAGGCGCGACAGACGCTGCCCGCTCCGGCCCGTCGGCTGCGGCGCGCTTGGCGCCGGGCTGCTGCGCGGTCATCGGCAGCCGGAGCGTGAAGGTGCTGCCGCTGCCCGGCTCACTTTGCACCGTGATCTGACCGCCAAGCTCGGCCGCGACTGCCTGGCTGATAGCAAGGCCAAGGCCGGTGCCGCCGTACCGGCGGCTGGTGGTGCCGTCGGCTTGCTGGAACGCGCCGAAGATGCTCGCCAGATGCTCGCTGGCGATGCCGATGCCGCTGTCGGTGACGGCGAATTCAATCGCGGTTGGCTCGCCGCCCGGTACCGGATCTGCCAGTCCGATCCGGACGTCGATCCGGCCTTCCTCGGTGAATTTCACGGCGTTGGACAGCAGGTTGTGCAGGATCTGCCGTAGCCGCTGCTTGTCAGTGCACAGGTCAGCCGGGACATCCGCCGCTGGCGTGATCGCGAAATCCAGCTGCTTCTGCCCGGTGAGGGGGAGGAAGACCCCGCGCAGCTCGTCTACGAGCTCAGCCAGCGGGAACTGCTCCAGCTGGATGTCCATCTTGCCGGCCTCGACCTTCGACAGATCCAGGATGTCGTTGATGAGCTGCAGCAAGTCCGAGCCGGACGAGTAGATGACGTTGGCATACTCCACCTGCCTGGGCGCGAGGTTCGCGTCCGGGTTCTGCGCCAGCAGGCGGGCCAGTACGAGCAGGCTGTTGAGCGGCGTGCGCAGTTCGTGCGACATGTTCGCCAGGAATTGCGACTTGTACCGCGAGGCCAGGTCAAGCTGGCTGGCGCGCTCTTCGATCTCCTGGCGGGCGTGCTCGATCTGCGCATTCTTCAGCTCGATATCCCGGTTCTGCCGGGCCAGCTGCGTCGCATTGTCCGCGAGGTCTGCATTCGACCGCTGCAGCTCATCCTGCCTGGCCTGAAGCTCGCTGGTGCGGGCTTGCAGCTCCGCTGCCAGCCGCTGCGACTCGGCGAGCAGCGCCTCGGTGCGGGCGTTGGCGAGGATCGTATTCACGCTGACGCCGATGCTCTCCATCAGCTGCTCGAGGAAGTCCTGCTGGACCTGGGTGAAGGTGGTGAACGAGGCGGCCTCGATCACGCCCAGGAGCCGATCTCCGAAGATGACCGGCAGCACGATCAGATTGGCCGGCGACGCCTCGCCCAGGCTGGAGGAGATCTTGACGTAGTCGGCTGGCACGTCGGTCACTGTGATCGGCTTGCGGCTTTGCGCGACCTGCCCGATCAGTGACTGGCCCAGCCGGAACTGACTCGGCGCTTCCTTGTCGGCGGGCAGCCCGTACCCCGCGATCAGCCGCAGCCGCTCGTCGCCGCCGGCGTCCTCGGCCAGGAAAAAGGTGCCATGCTGGGCGCCGACGAGCGGGATGAGCTGATCCATGATGAGCTCGGCGACCGCGGTGACATCGCGCTGGCCCTGCATCATGCCGCCGATCCTGGCCAGGTTCGTCTGCAGCCAGTCTTGTTCCTGGCTGGCCTTGGTGGTCTCCCGGAGGGACTTCACCATGGCGTTGATGTTGTCCTTGAGCTCGGCCACCTCGCCCTGAGCTTCGACGGCGATGGACCGGGTCAGGTCGCCGGTCGCCACCGCGCTGGTCACCCCGGCGATGGCGCGGACCTGGCGGGTCAGATTCCCGGCCAGCTCGTTCACGTTCTCGGTGAGCCGCTTCCAGGTGCCCGACACGCCCTCGACCTCGGCCTGGCCGCCTAGTCTGCCCTCGCTGCCCACTTCGCGAGCCACCCTGGTCACCTCGGCGGCGAACGAGGAAAGCTGGTCGACCATCGTATTGATGGTCGTCTTCAGCTCGAGGATCTCGCCGCGGGCATCAACGTCGATCTTCCTGGACAGATCACCTTGCGCGACGGCTGTGGTCACCTGGGCGATGTTGCGTACCTGACTGGTCAGGTTGTTGGCCATCGAATTAACGTTGTCGGTCAGGTCCTTCCAGGTCCCGGCCACGTTCGGGACCGTCGCCTGACCGCCCAGAATCCCCTCGGTGCCGACCTCGCGAGCCACCCTGGTGACCTCGCCGGCGAACGCACTCAGAGTGTCCACCATGCCGTTGAGTGTCTGCGCCAGCGCGGCGACCTCGCCCTTGGCCGCCACGTTAATCTGCTGGCTCAAGTCGCCTCTGGCCACCGCAGTCGCGACCTGGGCGATCGAGCGGACCTGCACGGTCAGGTTGCCAGCCATCGCGTTCACCGAGTCGGTCAGGTCCTGCCAGCTCCCGGCGACACCGCGCACCTGGGCCTGGCCGCCGAGCCTGCCTTCGGTGCCGACCTCGCGGGCCACCCGGGTCACCTCATCGGTGAAGAGCGCGAGCTGGTCGTTCATCCCGTTGAAGACACTGGCGATCTCGTTGAGCAGCGGATCGGCATCTGGCGGCAGGCGGGTACCGAAGTCACCGCCGCGCACGGCACGCAGGCCGGCCAGTAGCTGCAGCAGGTGCTCGTCGCCGGGATTAGGCCTGGATGTGCGAGCCGCGGTCATCGTCGCTCCTTCGCCGCTGCACCAGATCACGGGTCGCTGCCCGCGGCTGGCAGCAATACGCGGTAACCAATGATTTTGCCACCGCTACAGTGAGCGATGGACCGGCTTGAGGGGTACCCGCCGGCCAGCCTTGCGGCTGGCGCTGGAGCAGCACGAGGGCAGTTGGGAGAGTAGTGGCCGACAGCGCGGCTTCTGCAGGCGAGCCGGCGGCGACGCGCCTGGCCGCCCTGCTGCGCCGCCAGCGTGCCGAGCTTGACCGGATGCAGGCACAGGCCGCGGCCCGGGAGGTCATGGACCTGGCCAGGGGAATCCTGATGGAGCGGCTCTCGTGCTCAGCCGCTGAGGCTGGCCGGGAGCTGGACCGGATTGCCGCGGCATCCGGCAGCACCCCGGCCGACCTCGCTGCCGAGATCGCCGGACAGCACAGCCCGCTGGCTGGTCAGGAGACCGTGCCCGCGCCCGCACCTGGAGTGGTCGCGGCCGTCGGCGCGCTGGCTCCCGATGCCACGGCGCTGGCTGTGGCGCTCCTGGATGAGGCCCTGGCCGACAGTGGCGCGGCCGCCGTCGCGATCTGGATGATCGCACCCGACGGCGCCCTGGACCTGGTCGGGCAGGCAGGCCTGGACCTCGCCGAGGCGAGCCGGTGGCAGCGCGTACCGCCGGCCGCCGATACGCCCGCCATGCGCGCTGCCGCAGGCCGTGGTTTGACCTGGTGGTCAGGGGATGGAGATCGGCGGGCCGGGCCGGGCTTCGACCAGGCGCCCGGGCTCAGCCGGTGGCCAGGTGGTGCCCGCGCGGTCGTGCCGGTTGAGCACGAAGGCGTTAGGCTCGGCGCCCTGGAGGTGTGCTGGCCGGGACGGCTGACTGGCCCGGAGGCTCCGCTTCGCCGCCAGGTGGCCGGGCTCGCGGAGCTGTGCGCGCAGGCTCTGGCCCGGCGGCTGCCCGGCGACCTGATCAGCCAGGACCCGCGCGCCGCGTGGGTGCTGGGTCTGCTGGACGGCCTGGCCGACTCCGTGCTGTTCGCAATCGCCATCCGCGACGAAGCCGGTCAGGTCGCCGACTTCCGCATCGTGCACCTCAGCCCTGAGTTCGCTGACCCGGCCAGGCGCCCGGCCGCCGATATCGCCGGGCGCTCACTGCTCGAGGCATATCCGGCCACGGCGCGAGCGGGTGGGCTTGTCGACCGTGCGGCAGAGGTGCTGAGCAGCGGGCGGCCGCAGTACCTACCCGGCGAGCAGCTTGTGGCGTCGGCGCCTGACGAGCAGGCAGTGCGGGTGAACGCCCACGTCGCACCGCTCTTCGACGGGGTGGCGATCACCTGGCTGGCCGCCGCCGAGTCCGACCGGCTAGCCGCGCTGCTGGAGCACGCGCAGCGACTTGGCCGGATCGGTGGCTGGGAGGAACTGCTCGACACCGGCGCGGTGCACTGGACCGAGCCAACGTTCGCGCTTTTCGGCGGTGAGCTGCAACATCCCGTGCGGCTGGCAGAGCTGCACCAGCGGGTACCGGCCGAAGATGTGCCGACGGTGGAATCCTTCCGGGCCCGGCTGCTCCTCGACAAGATGCCCGCCACGGCGGCGTTCCGGGTCATCCGGGGCGACGACGAGAGCGTCCGGCAGCTCCGCGCGTTCGCCGAGCCGGTGCTCGATGCGGCCGGCACGCCGGTCGCGATCCATGGCGTCTATCAGGACGTGTCGGCGCGGTATCACACCGAGATGGCGCTGGCGGTCACCCGGGACCAGCTGACAGACAGTGAGCAGCGCGCGGCCGAAGAGCATCAGCTCGCCCTCCGCCTGCAGCGTGCGATCACCCCCCTGGCCTCCCGGCCGGTGGCCACGCCGGGCCTGGCCGTAACCGCCCGGTACCGGCCCGCCGGCGCGGCCAACCTCGTCGGCGGCGACTGGTATGACGCGATGGAGTTGCCGGCCGGCAAGGTGATGCTGACGGTCGGAGACGTGGCCGGGCACGGCATCGACGCGGTGACCGGCATGGTCACGCTGCGCAACAGCCTGCGCGGGCTCGCGCTCACCGGCGCCGGCCCCGCAGCGCTGCTCGGCCTGCTGAACAGCGTCGCCTATCACCTCACCGACAACGTTCTCGGCACCGCAGTATGCGGGCTGTATGACCCAGTCACCCGCGAACTGCAGTGGGCCCGGGCAGGTCATCTGTCCCCGGTGCTCGTCCGGGCCGGCCTGCCGCGCCAGCTGACGCCGCCGCGAGGCACGTTGCTCGGCGCCGATGCCACCGCGAGCTATCCGGAGGTGACCGTGACCCTGCAGGAGGGCGACGTCCTGCTGCTTTTCTCCGACGGGCTGGTCGAGCGTAAGGACGAGCCGATCGACGAGTCGCTGGCCGCCTTGCTTCGCACCGCGGCCGGCCCAGTCGAGGATCTGGAAGACTACGCGGACATGCTGGTGCGTGAATCGAAGTCCGATACCGGTGACGATGCCTGCCTGCTCGTCGTCGGCTTGCGATCATGAAGCCCGGGATGAGGCAGCTGGCGATGAGCGACATGCGACCACCCGAGGGCAGCCGTGCCGGCCGAAGGCGCGGCAGCGGGAAGAAGACCCGGCCAGCTCGGTGCCGGGGCCAGGCATGCTGGCGGGTGAAGCGGTAAGAAACCGCCCGTGGAGACTCGCACGCTGGCTGGCCCGCCACGCCACGCAGCGCTGCTGTTCAAGACAGCAGCTGAGTTCGCGGCGTGCGTGCGGGACTACGTGCTGACCGGTGGTGATCCACTGCCCGCGCTGGTGGCGGCGACGCAGCCGAGGCTGGAAGCGCTGTCGCGCTCGCGGGCACCTGACCGGATCCGCCTGGCGAACCTGGCGGTCGTCGGCACCGACCCGGGCCGGGTCCTCGGCATGATCCGCCAGTTCGCCGATGAGCACGGCGGGGCAGTCCGGTGCGTGCAGGAGGTCGCGTGGCCGGGCCGACCCGGCGACGAGCTTGCCGAGGCAGTCCGCCTGGAGCCGCTCATTGACCTGGCACTTGCAACCGCACCAGTCAGCGTCCTCTGCGCGTATGACGCCACACTCGGGCCCGCTGCCACTCGTGCGGCCGGGCACGCGCACCACGCGCTGCTGCGCGACGGACGATGGCAGGTGGGCCAGCTAGCTAGCGAACGGCAGGCGGCCTGGCCCGGCGAGTTCGATGGCGAACGTCAGGTGGACGCAGCTGACCTGCGGGTCGACGGCGATGTGGCAGACGGGCAGGACCCTGCCGCCCTGCCGCGGCTGCCCGAACCGGCCGCAACGCTGCGTTACCGGGAGGATCAGGCCGCCGTCCGCGCGGTCACCGCGCAGCGGGCCCGCGCGGCCGGCCTCTCGCCAGACCGGGTTACCGACCTGGTCATCGCAGTCGGCGAGCTGGCGGCCAACACACTCGCGCATACCCGCGGATCTGGCACCCTGGCGATCTGGAGCACCAGCACCGAGGTCATCTGCCAGGTTTCCGACACCGGGCGGATCGCCGATCCCCTGGCCGGCACCCTGCAACCCGGACCAGGGTCGGCACGGCGCGGCCGCGGCCTGTGGGTGGTCCACCAGTTGTGCGACCTTGTGCAGCTCCGGACGGGCCAGAGCGGGACCACAGTGCGCCTGCACATGCGGCTAGACGGCTAGCGATCCCGCGCCTGCGGGGGAGGAATCGGTACGAACATGTATTACCAGCCACAGGCTGTCGCTCTCTTAGACTGGCCGGTCATTGGCAGGAACGGCGGTGACTAGGCTGAGCGCTAGTGATCTAGGAACCGCCGCTGTGCACGGTCGCTGACCGGCCAGCACCAGGCGGCTGGTGGCAGGTGCGGACGGGAAGGCGCCCATGACCACACCCCCCGACGACCGTGGGCAGCGGCCACGGCCGAGCCTGGTGGTGGTGTCGCTGCCCGAGGAACTGGACGTCGGCAACTCCGCCCGCACCGGCGCCGAGCTGGTCGGCGCGGCCGGGCCGGGCGGCATCGTCGTCGCCGACATGAGCGCGACCAGATTCTGTGACTCCTCCGCCATCGCGGCGCTGATCCGGGCCGACCGGGCACTGACCGCGGCTGGCGCACAACTCCGGCTCGTCCTTGGCTCGCCAGCTGTCGCCCGGATCCTGGCGCTGACCGGAGCGACAGACGTCCTGGCTGTGTACCCGAGCCTGGAGCAGGCGAGCAGCCGGGAGGGCGGCTAGCTGCGCTCGATGCGCGCTGTGGCTTTTCGCGCGACCGCCTTATGAGTAGCCGCTGGGTGCTGGGGCTGCTGCTGCGCGGTCGCGAGCGCCTGCGCCATCCCGATCGTCATCCACGAGAGCATGGGCGGCACCTCAACGCGCCACGTCGTCATGGTGTGGCCGCTGCCCGGCGTGAGCACAAGCGGCACGTTCGCCTCGTGCAGCTGAAGCAGTTGCCAGAAGTACTCGGCAGCGGACACGTCGGCGCTGGCGGCCTTCCCGGCACCAAGCCAGAACCGCGGGATCACCGCTCCGGCATGCAAGCCGCGTAGCTCGTCCACCGGGGTGTTCTCGGCCTTCAGCTTCTGGTTGCCGGCGAACGGACTCACCAGCCTGGCCGGCTTCGCCAGCTGATTGAGCAGCGGCCGGAAATAGCCGCTCATGGATGCCGCGAATCCATACGTGTGCGGGAAGTGCAGCGCCATGTTCGCGGCGCAGAAGCCGCCTTCGGAGTAGCCGGCGATGCCCCAGCCAATGCCGGGGGGCTGCACGCGCAGCAGCCGGCTGACCTGGCTCGGCACGTCTTCGGCCAGGAAGGTCAGGTCCTCCGGGCCGTGCACCTGGTTCAGGCACTGCAGCGAGATCCGGTCCCCGCCGTTGGCGTCGGGCATGACAAGTACCGCTGGGCTGGCCTGGCGGCGACGCACCAGGTTGTCCATGGTGATCTGGATGCCGACGACGTTGATCCAGTCCTGCGGCTGGCCTGGCTGGCCATGGATGAGCTCGATGACCGGGAACCGGTAGGCCCTGAACCGCGGCTGGAAGTACTGCGGTGGCAGGTACACGTACACCACCCGCGAGATGTGGCTGCGGTGCCCGGTGATGTGCAGCTGGAGGGTGTAGCCCTGGCGCTCCGCCAGCCCGAGGTATACCCGTCTCGGCTGCAGGCCCTGATCGAGGCTGGCCGCGGCCGAGGCGCCGGTGGTCACCAGGGTCTTGTCCGAGACCGCGAGTCCGCTACCTGGATTCGCGTTACCGAAGTCCGCCACGGCCGCGCCCCAGGTCTGGTAATAGTCGAAATACCTGTTCACTGCCATCACGCCGAACGCCATAGCGACGACGAAGGCCAGGCACGCCGCGCCGATCCGTAGCGCGAGCCGGCGGCCCACCATCAGCCGCCAGATCAACAGCCCGAATGCCACCACGAGCGCGACGAACAGAAGCGTGCTCTGCGGCTCTAGCATCGGCGGCGCCAGATCACCTGGGGGGCGGCAGCGCCGGGGTCGGTCACCTGGAGCATCAAGACCTTTCTGTCGGGAACGTCGCCGCCCGGGTAGCGGACGGGTCTTCGCTCGGGTGTCACGGGCAGGCAGTTCTCCCTGGCCACGGTCATCAACGCACGGGAGGCTCGCTGCGGCACCCGGCGCTGCCTGCTCCACCGGAATCCATAACAAAGCCTGAGCGCCTCATTGCCGGGGCGACGACTCGCGGAGAGGCCCTTTACCCGCACGAGCACGCGGCGTGGCACAACCTGGCGGGGTCGGGCCAGCCGGTTCGACTTGGTCGGCCCGCCCGGCTGGATCCGCTTGGTTGGATCCGCTTGATTAGCGCTGCCTGGCGGGTGCGGCTGGCTAGCCGACGGCCGCCAGCGCTTGCAGCAGCGCGCCGGCGTCGGTCGTGACGCACTCCACCTGCATGTCGGTAAGCACGGCAACCGCGCCCTGATAACCGGGACCGATGGGGAGGTCGGCCAGCTGGCACGCTGGCTGCGAGCCAGCCAGCGCGAGCAGTCGCGGTGCAGCCCGGGGCGGACTCACGTGCACCTCAGTCAGTGGCCGGCGCAGGCCCTCGCCGGTCGCCTTCAGGACCGCTTCCTTCCTGGTCCAGTAGACACAGAAGTCGCGTGCGTGGCGAACCTCGCCCCGCTCGGTGCCGGAGCAGACGACGCCGGCAAGTTCGTCGGCATGTGCCCGCCCGGCACTCATCGCTTCGACGTCGACGCCGACGGCACCTGCGCCGGTGAGTGCTACCGCCACGACTGCGCCGGAGTGCGAAACCGAGGCGTGCAGCCCGGGCGCTTGCGGCAGCCGCGGCCGGCCGTGCTGGCGCCCGCACCGCTCGCAGCCGCGCTCGACCGTGAGGCTGACTGGCGTCGACCCCAGGCGGCGGCTCGCCACGGCGCGCAGGAGCACGGCACCGAGCGCGAACCGGTCCCGGTCCTCCGTCCGCAAGTAGCCAGCGGCACGCGCCCGCTCAGCGGCGTCGAGCAGGGCCAGATGGGCCGACCGCAAGCTGGCCGTCTGCGCCAGATAGATATCGCAGCGGTGACGGGCTGTCATCGGCGCGTCCCCGGCGTTGGCGCGTGGTGCGGGCCGCGGCGCTGCACCGCTGTTATTCCGCGGTGCGGGAACTCACCCGAGCGGGCGGCGGCCCGGCGCCCGCTGCATCGATGTTTGAGCCGCCCACAGCGGGCACAACAGCGACGCGAGCTGCCTCCCCTTGGCTCGCAGCTGGGAGTCACGATGAAGACGGTAGCGGCACCGTTCGCCGGCGCAAACTTGGATGAGCTGGAACTCCGCGAGGACGCGGACCTGCTGAACCTGGCTCACTCGCTCCCGCGCGGCAGCAGTATCCGCGACCGGGTGTGTGAGGTCCTGGTCACCAGGTACCGGCCACTGGTTCGGTCGTGCGTGCAGCGTTACCGCAACAGCGCCGAGTCGCAAGAGGAACTCATGCAGGTCGGCTACGTCGGCCTGCTGAAGGCCATCAACAACTTCGATCCGGCCGTCGGCACTAGCCTGGCCGGTTACGCGCAGCCGTGTGTGAGCGGCGAGATCAAGCGCCATTTCCGGGACAAGCGGTGGCAGGTGCGCGTGCAGCGCTCGCTGCAGGAGCTGCGGCTGGAACTGAGAGCTGCGACCGCAGCTCTGACCAGCGAACTCGGCCGCACCCCTGCGGATTCCGAGCTGGCCAGCCGGCTGGAAGTCAGCGAGGAAGACATTCGCTCGGTCAGGCAAGCTGAGCTGGCTTTCCAGGCGGCGTCGCTGGACTCGCCGCTAGCCGGGGAGGATGGCACCGCCAGTCTCGGCGACCTGCTTGGCGAGGACGATCCCCAGCTTGAGCACGTCATTGACATGCAGGCGGTTTGGGCACACTGGGGCGACTTGCCCGAACGCGAGCAGCGCCTGCTGCTCATGCGGTTCTACGGCAATATGACGCAGGCGGACATCGGGTCGCGGCTTGGCATCTCGCAGATGCACGTATCCAGGCTGCTGGCGGGAGCCCTCGGCTTTCTGCGCGAGCGCCTGGTAGACCCGGATCCGGCACCGGTGCGTGCGTCGGCATGACCAGCCCGGGACTTCTGCGGAGCGCCTTAGTGAGCGCTCCGCCTCCGCAAGTGAAGGGACACCTCACATGAAGACCGCGAGTGCGCTAGCCCTGGTGGCCATCGGCGCCATCCTGGCGTTCGCGGTGAACGCCCAGCCGCCGTTCTTTAGCTTCCACGTGGCCGGATGGGTCCTGATGCTCACGGGCATCGCCGGCGGCCTGGTGCCGCGCCGTGGCTATGGCTGGATGCGCCGCAAACTCGTGCTGAACTCCGGCCGAGGCCGTCAGCAGCAGGTTGACCTGCGTCAGCAGCGGTTTTCGCGGCTGCTGGTGCCGGGCGGCCTGATCACGCAGTCGAGCATCGAACGCAAGGGCACGGAAACGGGCCGGGACACCGCCGTGCAGGCGCCGGTCGAGTCCGACGTCATCGAGCAGTACATGGAGGAGTAACCACCAGACACACGCGCGGCGGGGCGGCCAGAGGGTTGTATTGGCCGCCCCGCCGCGCTAAGCTGCAACGGCAGTGTGTCTACGACGCAGGCACGCCCTTGCGCCAGTCATGGCGCGATTTCTGGGTGTGCCTTTCTTGCTGTCTGAGCCAGGCTTCGAGCCAATCGCCAGCTACTGACCCACTGACACCCCCGGTTATCGCGCTGTTGACGTCAGCGACGACACCAGGAGGAAACCTTCCATGCGGATCGCTCTCATTACGGCACACGGCTCGATCGCGGGCATGGCTGCGCCTTCCAGCGCCGCCAAGCCCGGTGCGCTCGCCGGCGGCGGGCCTGCGCTCTACCCGCTCGCCCTGGCCCGCGGCCTAGCTGATCAGGGCCATCGGGTCACCATCTACGCCCGGAGTGAGCGGCGCGATGGCCCCGAGACGGCCATCCTTGGCCGCGGGGTCTCGGTCGAATACCTGCAGGCTGGTCCAGCTCGGCCGCTCCCGGACGAGCAGGCGGCGCGGCACATGCCGGAGTTCGCCACGGTCCTGGCTAGCCGCTGGCGGACCAGGAAGCCAGACGTTGTGCACGCCTTCTCCTGGGTCAGCGGCCTGGCTGCGCTCGGCGCGGTGCGGGGGCTCGGTATCCCGGTCGTGCAGACCTTCGAGTCACTCGCCTGCTCGGAGCGGCAATTCAGCGAGCCAGGGGAGATCTCGGCGAGCCGGGCCAGGCTCGAGCCCGCCATCGGCCGGAGCGCCGCGGCAGTGCTGGTCAGGTCAGTCTCCGAAGCGAGCGACCTGGCCCGGCAGGCGGTGCCGAAGACAGCGATCCGAGTCGTTCCGTTCGGTGTCGACACCGAGCTCTTCTCGCCGGACGGCGATCGGGCCACGCGGAACGCCCGGCCCAGGCTGGTGGCGTTTGCCAGCCCCGACGAAACCAGCGGACTGAAAGCAATCGTCCGCGCGCTCTCCCTGGCCGGCGATGTCGAGCTCGTCGTCGTCGGCGGGCCAGACAGCCGGCATCTGCCGAGGTCCGGCGCGTTCCGGGAAGTTGCCCAGCTGGCGGCGTCGCTGCGCGTGCGCAGCCGGGTCACGTTCGCGGGTGAAGTTGCGGCAGATCAGCTGCCAGCCCTGCTGCGATCGGCGGACGTGCTGGTCAGCGCCACGGCCCACGAGCCTTCCGCGGCGGCGGCCGTGCACGCGATGGCGTGCGGCACCCCGGCCGTCGTGTCCGCCGTCGGCGCGCACCTGGATGCGGTCATCGACGGCACCACCGGGCTGCTGATCCCGCCCGACCAGCCAGCTGCGCTCGCGCGCAGGCTGCGCCAGCTGCTGGCCACCCCGGCGCTGCTGGAGGCGTACGGCATCGCGGCAGCCGACCGGGTGCGGTCCAGGTACTCCTGGGACCGAATCGCCAGCGAGACGGCTGCGGTGTATGAGCGGTGCCTGCGCGGCGCCGAGGACCCGGCCGCGGCCGGAGACGCCGAGGACGAGGAAGAGGTCGAGAGCGGCGCGCTGGTGCAGCGTGTCGCGGCCCTCGCCTGAGCTGCGCAATCCGCCGCGATCAAGCTCGGGCCCGCGGCGGCCGGCAAATCTCCCAGCCGGCTGCCGCGGACCCGCCCTGATTTTCCTGGCTGGCCCAGCGGCGGCCGGCAAATCCCCCAGCCGGCTGCCGCGGACCCGCCCCGATTTTCCTGGCTGGCCCAGCGGCGGGCCGGCAACTCTCCCAGGCGGCTGCCACCGGCCCGCCCCGACTTTGCTGCCTGGCCCGCAGCAACCCGGCCCGTCTCCGTGCTACCGCCCCGATGTTCCCGGCTCCCGGCGGGGAGCGTCACATCTCTTCGTTGGCTGCCGCCGGGTACCCTCTCGGGGAGCGCGGAAGCTCGGAAGAGCCTGGCTCTGCTCAGCTACGGCCGTCCAGGCATCCCGAGGCAGGGAAACGCCGCGGGGGACAGCGACTATCCCGGCGGTAGCAAGCAAGCTTTCAGGTTGGCATGCTTGACTGACTGTTGCCCAGCGCGGCCGCGGCCGTCCGGAGGTGGCCGGCCTGAGGCGACGACGTTCCCTAAGGAAGTAACGGAGATCGTGAGGACAGCGGAGTCGGTGCGGCTGGCCGAGTACACGACGCTGGGCCTGGGCGGGCCGGCCGGGCGCTTCATTGCGGCCGCGACCGAGGACGAACTGGTCGCGGCCGTGCGGGCCGCGGACCAGGCAGGCGAGCCGCTGCTGGTGCTCGGCGGCGGGAGCAACCTGGTCGTGGCGGACAAGGGCTTCCCCGGCACCGTGGTGCAGGTGGCGACGAGGGGCGTCGCCGCCGAGGTCACCGGGGGCTCCGCGCGAGTCACGGTGGCCGCTGGCGAGGCCTGGGACGCCGTCGTGGCGTGGTCGGTTGCCGACGCCCTCTCCGGGATCGAGTGCCTGTCCGGGATTCCTGGCCTGACCGGCGCCACGCCCATCCAGAACGTTAGTGCCTACGGCCAGGAAGTAGCGCAGACGATCATGTCCGTGCGCGTCTACGACCGCCGTCGCGATGAAGTGCTTGAGCTGCCCGCTGCTGATTGCGGCTTCGGCTACCGGACCAGCACATTCAAGCGCGAGATGTGGCCGGGTCCGGCGGCCGCACAGGCTGCGAGCGGAGCAGTGTGCGGGCGGTACGTGGTACTGACCGTGACGTTCCGGCTCGGCGCCGATACGCTCTCCGCCCCGATCCGGTACCGGGAGCTTGCCCGAGCTCTCAGCGTGGCCGAGGGCGAACGCGTGCCACTCGCCGCTGCCCGCGAAGCCGTGCTCCGCCTGCGGCGGTCCAAGGGAATGGTGGTTGATCCCACCGATCCGGACACGCGGAGCGCGGGCTCGTTTTTCACGAACCCGGTGGTGAGCGAGGCGGAGTTCGCCGTGCTCGCGGCGAGAGCTGGCCAGGTCGGTGCGAAAGCCGATGGGGCGAGCGAGACCGGCCAGGTGCCGCACTGGCCCGAGGGTGGCGGGCGCGTCAAGATCTCGGCAGCCTGGCTGATCGAGCATGCCGGGTACACCAAGGGCTTCCGGCTCTGCGATGACCCCGGCGCGCCGCGCATCTCGACCAAGCACGCACTGGCGCTGACGAATCCGGCCGAGGGCAGCACGGAGAGCCTGGTCCGGCTGGCACAGGAGATCAGGGACGGCGTGCTCGGTACCTTCGGCGTGCAACTGGCCAACGAACCGGTGCTAGTCGGTGTCGGGCTCTAGCGTTTGAGCGTCGCGGCTGGAGGTAGCTGAGCTGCGATGACTAGCGCTGGAGGCAGCTCATGGCTGAGGGCGAGCCGCTGGAGTCACTCCAGTCCGCCGTGTACGTGGTACCGACCGAGTCTCCCGAAGCTGATGGCACGCTGAGCTGGGATAAAACGACAGTCGTGACCGTCACGGCGACAGCCGGTGGGGTTACGGGTACCGGCTGGACGTACTCCGCCTCCGGCGCGCAGGCGGTCATCAACGATGTACTTGCCGGCGTCGCCGTCGGCCGGAGCATGGCTGACGTCGCTGCCCTCAACGAGGACATGTACCGGGCGGTGCGGAATTTCGGCGCCCGCGGCATCGCGGCCACCGCCATCTCGGCAGTGGACATCGCCCTGTGGGATTTGCAAGCGCGGCTGGCCGGCCTGTCGGTGACCGAGCTGCTTGGTGAGCCCGCGTCAGTGCCGATCTACGGCAGCGGCGGATTCACCAGTTACGACGCCCGGCAGCTCAGCGACCAGCTCGCCGGCTGGGTACACGGTCAGCACATTCCGCGAGTCAAGATCAAGATCGGTGAGGCCTGGGGCACCAATGAGTCCCGGGACCTGGAGCGGACCGAACTGGCGCGCAGTGTGATCGGGCCAGACGCGGAGCTGTACGTCGACGCCAACGGTGCCTATACCGCGCCGCAGGCGGCCCGGCTGGCCGGACAGCTGGCAGCAGCGGGAGTGAGCTGGTTCGAGGAGCCCGTCTCGTCCGACGACCTAGGCGGCCTTGCGGCCGTGCGGGCGCAGGTCGCGCCGGACGTGGCGGCCGGGGAGTACAGCTGGTCCCTGGCGGACTCGGCCGCTCTGCTGCGCGCTGGCGCGGTGGACTGCCTGCAGCTAGACGTGACCAGATGCGGCGGCGTCACCGGCTTCCTGCGGGCCGCCCGGCTCGCCGAGGCCGATGGCCTGCAGGTCTCCGGGCACTGCGCGCCGAACCTGCACGCCCGGGTGGCGGCGGGAGTGACGAACCTCCGGCACGTCGAGTACTTCCACGACCACCAGCGACTGGAGGACATGCTGTTCGACGGGGCGCTCCGGCCGGACGGGGGAGTGCTTACGCCGGATTCGCATCGGCCCGGATTCGGCCTCGAGCTTCGCCTCCCCGACGCGGACCGCTACCGAGTCGCTTAGCGACTAACCAGGTCCGCCCCGGGTACCCGGTGACCATGAGCAAATCGGCTGTGCCACGGCACGTGGAGATCTCGAATCCGGATAAGGTGCTCTTCCCGGTCGACGGCATCACCAAGGCCGACCTCGCGGGCTACTACGAGCGCGTTGCGGAGCCGATGCTCGACTGGCTGCGTGACCGGCCGGTGGCGATGGCCCGGTACCCCGACGGTCTGGCCGGCGACGGCATCCTGCAAAAGAACGTGCCCGGGTACTTTCCCGACTGGATTCGGCGAGTAGACGTCGGCAAGAGCGGCGGATCGGTGCGTCAGCTCCTCTGCGACAGCCCCGCGACGCTCACCTACCTGGCCGGCCAGGCATGCATCGAGATCCATACGTTCCTCAGCCGGCTGCCCAGCCTTGGCCAGCCCGACCAGCTCATCTTCGACCTCGACCCGCCCGACGGCTCTGCTTTTGGCCAGGTCCGCCAGGCAGCGCTCGATCTGCATGCACTGCTGTCCGACGAACTCGAGCTGACGGCATTCGTCAAGACCACCGGTGGTAACGGCCTGCACGTGCATGTACCGCTTGCCGCCAGCGAGGACTTCGACCAGGTCAGGGAGTTCGCCAGGCACGTGGCTGACGTGCTGGCGGCCAGGTCGCCCGGGAAGCTGACGACCGAGCAGCGCAAGAGCAGCCGCGGGGACCGGATCTACCTCGACGTCATGCGCAACGGCTACGCCCAGCTCGCGGTCGCGCCGTTCTCGGTGCGGGCGCGCGAAGGTGCGCCGGTCGCCACCCCGCTGGAGTGGGCCGAGGTGGCCGACTCGGGGCTGCATCCTGGTCTGTTCACCGTCTCGACGGTGCCGCACCGCATTGCCGGGCAGTACGGCGGCGGCCCGTGGGCGGCGATGTCGAGGTACCGCCAGAAGCTTGGGCGGGCCCGGCAGCGGCTGCAGCGCGCCGCCTGACGTCCGCGGGCCGCGGCTCGCGGACGTCAGGCGCCGCCTTAACCCAACGCCGGAGCAGGTACACAGCGCGCCGCCGGACGACCGTAGTGCCGGCGCGTGAACTTCATGTGCCGCCGGACGAACGCAACGCGCCGCCGCACTCGCGGCGAGGCGCTGCTGCGTCCACGGATCGTGGCCCGTCTGCGGCTGCCCGCTGGCGTCAGGTACGGAGCTGCTCGATCTTGTCCTGGAACAGAGTGGTCGCGATGGTGGCCTTGCGTGGCTGACCGCGCAGGAACGCCTGCGCGAACTTCTTCGCCTGCTCGTATTCCACCTTGCCTGGCAGTGGCGGCTCGTCCGGGTTCACGTCCACGTCGACTAGCGCGGGGCCGTCGTAGCGCAGGGCCGCCTCGATCGCCGACCTGACATCCCCCGGTGCCGATACCTTCTGGCCGAAGGCGCCGTTCGCGGTGGCGAACGCCGCATAATCCACGAAGGGCTCCGGCTGCCTGACGCCATGCTCTGGATAGCCGAGGACCATCTGCTCCCAGAGGATCTGGCCGAGCGAATTGTTGTTGTTGATGACAACCTTGACCGGGAGCTGGTGCTTGATCGCGGTCACGAATTCCGCCATCAGCATGGCAAACCCGCCGTCACCGACGTAGGCGACGACCTGCCTGCCCGGGAAGGCGTGCTGGACGCCGATTGCATAGGGCAGGCCAGGCGCCATCGTGGCCAGGTTGCCGGACAAGAAGAACTCGCGACCGTCTCGCACCTGCCAGTGCCGGGCGGCCCAAGTCGCGATCGTGCCGCTGTCACAGGTCAGGACCGCGTCGTTGGCGCAGAGTTCGTCCAGCACTCCGACGACGTACTGTGGCGCGATCGGGTCGCGCTCGCCGTTACACAAGGCGGCCATGTCGCTGCGCCACTTAGCCATGGCTTGCTGGCACTTGGCCAGGAACGAGCCGTCGGCCCGCTGCTTTAGCAGCGGGAGCAGTTCCCGCAGTGCCTGCGCGCTATCCGCCACCACCGGCACCTCGGTGGGGATCCGCCCGCCTGCTCGCACCGGGTCTGCCTCGATCTGACCGACGCGGACTTTGCCTCCGGCTGGTAGGTGCTTGGTATACGGGAAGTTGGTACCCACCATCAGTAGCGTGTCAATCTCGTCCATCAGCTCCTCGGACGGCCGCGTGCCGAGCAGGCCGATGCCGCCGGTGGTGAATGGCGAGTCGTCGGGCACGACCCCCTTCCCGGAAAGCGTCTTGACGATCGGGGCGCCGAGCGCCTCGGCCACCGCAAGCAGCTCCTGCCTGGCGTGCCGGGCGCCCGCGCCGGCCAGGATCGCGATTTTGTCGCCCGCATTCAGCAGGTCGGCCAGCCGCTGAATGTCTGCGTCGGCCGGCCGGCCGGAGGGACCGAGCATGACCGGCGCGGTCTTCGGTGACGTGGCGGGCGCGACGTGCTGCCACGGATCGGCGTCCGCGTCGGCGACCTGGAGGTCGTTGGGCAGGGTGAGATGGGCGACGCCGCGCCGCGCGTACGCCGTCCTGATCGCATTGTCCACGACGCTGGGGAGCTGAGCGGGGTTGTAGATCATCTGGTCGTACTCGGCGACATCCTGGTACAGCTTGTCGAGGTTGACCTCTTGCTGGTAGCCGGTGCCCAGCACGGAGGTCTGCTGCATGCCGGTGATGGCCAGCACTGGCATGTGATCGAGCTTCGCGTCGTACAGGCCGTTCAGCAGGTGGATGCCGCCAGGGCCGGAGGTAGCCAGGCAGACGCCGATCTTGCCGGTGGCCTTCGCGTAGGCGGTGGCCATGAAGGCAGCCGCTTCCTCATGGTGCACCAGCACGAACCGAACCCGGTCCTGATGCCGCCGCAGCCCCTCCATGATTCCGTTGATCCCGTCGCCTGGTAGGCCGAAGACGGTATCTACGCCCCAGTCCGCTAGCCGCTCAATGAGCGCTTCGGCTGCGATCTGTGCCATGGCAGATCTCCCCATCATGTCTCGATGTGCCGACCCAGAATGTTGGCCCGACTGCACTAGTGAACCGACTGTCCAGCAGTGGCTGCACCAAACATTTGGGCCAGGCCACATGATCTCTCGGGCTGTCCTAGCGGGAGAACGCCTGCTGTCGCTGCCAGTACCGCACCTCGCGGCACTTCTCCACGAAGACGGCTGCGCCGCCGTTGCTCATCGGGACGAAGCCATCGTCCAGCGCCTTGTCCACGCCCGCGGCGGAAAGGAGTGGGCCGGCGCTCGGGCTATAGCCGATGAACTTGCAGTGCGCGTAAGCGTCGGAGACAAAGTCCCGTGCGGCCGGGTTGTCGGCGAGAGCGACAGCGCCCTGCTCCGAGGGGGCGATCACCACCGCGTCATACAGCACGGACGGCCCGCCGTCGACCTTCTGCTCGGGCTCGATAGTTGAGCCGTCGCTGGCTCGCAGCAACCCGATGGTGGGAGCCACGAATTCGACGGTCGCCTGCTCCTCTGCTGCGGCCTCCTGCAGTGCGGTCAGCACGGCCGCGTCCGCGCCGACGGTCACCAGGATGCCGATCTTGCGGCCAGCGAAGCTCTTCGGTCCGTTCCGGTCGATGCTGAGTGCCGGAGATGGTGCGAGCGAGGTGTTGACAGGTTGCGCGGCCGGTGCCGGCGCTGGCAGCTCGGCTAGTCCAAGACCCGTCGCCACGTAGCGGGCCAGGTCCTCGTGCACATTGCGGAGACCAGCCACCATCCTTGTGCGGATTGCCGCACTGTCGCATTTGCTGAGTTCGAAGGTGAAGGCATCCCCAATGTGCTGTTGCTCGATCTCGGTCTGGCTCAGCCAGAACTGGCGGGCCTGGCTGTAGTGGTCGGCGAAGCTCTCAGCGCGCAGCCGCCGTTTCGGCCCGCTCTCGTCAGCTGGATAGCTAGCAAAGCCGCGGCCCTGGTCCTCGCGCGGTCCGCCCTCGTGTGCCGGCCAGGAGTTAGGCTCGTAATTAGCCCTGGTGACCGGGTTGCTCGCGGCCATGTGACCGTCCTGCTGGAAATGGGCGACCGGGCACCGAGGCGCGTTGACCGGCAGGCTGGAGAAGTTGGGGCTGCCCAGGCGCTTGAGCTGAGTGTCCAGGTACGAGAAGTTCCGGCCCTGTAGCAGTGGATCGTTGGTGAAGTCGATGCCCGGGACGATGTTCTGCGTGCAGAAAGCGACCTGCTCGGTCTCGGCGAAGAAGTTCTCCACGACCTTGTCGAGGACCAGCCTGCCGACGCGCCGAACGGGAAGGACCTCCTCGGGAATGATCTTTGTCGGATCGAGCACGTCGAATTCGAACCGGTCCGCGAACTCGTCGTCGAACAATTGCAGGCACAGCTCCCAGGACGGGTAGTCGCCGGCGGTGATCGCGTCCCACATATCGCGCCGGTGGAAGTCGGGATCGGCACCGTTGATCTTCACGGCCTCGTTCCACATGACGGACTGCAAGCCCTGCGCCGGCTTCCAGTGGAACTTCACGTACGTCGACCGGCCCTCGGCATTAACGAGCCGGAACGTGTGGACGCCGAATCCTTCCATGAACCGGAACGATCTTGGGATGGCCCGGTCCGACATGATCCACATGAGCATGTGGGTCGACTCGGGCATCAGCGAGACGAAATCCCAGAAGTTGTCATGTGCCGTCTGAGCCTGTGGGAACCCGCGGTCGGGCTCCTGCTTGGCGGCATGGATCACATCCGGGAACTTGATCGCGTCCTGGATGAAAAAGACCGGGATGTTGTTGCCGACCAGGTCCCAGTTGCCTTCGTCGGTGTACAGCTTCACGGCGAATCCGCGCACATCCCTGGCCAGGTCGCCGGACCCTTTGTTGCCGGCCACGGTGGAGAAGCGCACAAACGCCTCGGTGCGCTTGCCGGGCTCGGCGAACAGGCCTGCTTTGGTGATGTCGGCGAGGGACTCGTAATTCTCGTAATAGCCGTGGGCGCCGAAGCCGCGCGCATGCACGACGCGCTCCGGTATGCGCTCGTGGTCGAAGTGGAAGATCTTCTCCCGGAAGTGGAAGTCCTCCAGCGCGGCCGGCCCGCGCTCCCCGATTCGTAGCGTGTTCTGGTCATCGCCGACGACAATGCCCTGCTGGGTCGTCAGCACCGGCCGACCGTCACCGGCTTGCTGGTGGGTCTCGCCGCCGGGACCGCGCCGAACCTCCTCGGCGCCGTAGGTTACCGGCGTGCCCGGATTGTGGCCGTTACGGTCGGCTGCTGGCATTGCGGTACCTCCTTGATCGATCGTGCCCACAGAGATGTCAGCGATGTACCGGCGTCTCAACCAGCCCGGCGGCCTCGCCCGGTGAAGGAATCGCGCAGCCGGTCGGTGACCGCCACTGCTGGCCCGGCCGCACGCAACAGGGCGGGGCTTGCTGGCGTGTGCGGATGCGGCCTTGTCGGCGCCATCTTCTTGGCCGCGGCGATCTTGGTGCCTAGTGCCTCCGCCTCAGCCGTGCTGAGCGCCTGCCGCAGCTTCGGCCACACTTGCTCTTCCTCGTAGGCGATGTGCTCTCGCGTGGCGCCATTCAGCGAGCTCAGCAGGCCGTCGAATTCTCCGTCGGTCGGGCTAAGTTTCTCCAGGTGGGCAAGGGCGTGCTTGGCCTCTTCCTCTTGGTGCGTGGCCTGGTCAGCCAGCTCGCTGCCATCCGCCAGCCGTTCGCGGACCGTCGGCCAGAAGTACTGCTCCTCGACGGCCTCATGGCGCGAGGACGCCATCACGACCCGGACCACCCGCTCCTTGCGGTCACTGAGCTGGGCTTCGGTGGCGCCCGTGGAAATACGCGGCCCCGTCTCAAGCTCGGACAGCATCTGCTTGACCTCGGCATGGTCGGCGCCGAGGACATCAAAAACGGTCGGCATGAAATTTCCCCCTTCGGATGTGCCTTTCCCGGCTGCGTACCCCCGCCAGGTCCACCAAACATGGGCTCGCCCGGCTGCAATCGGCCCTGATCAGGCGCATGTTGCCGCCCGAAAGGCGGGCAAGTCCGAGTTAAGAAAACGAGGCCGATGTCCGGACAAAGCCTGAACCACGCGCTACTCGGAACAGCCGCTGTGATTGTTTTCCCCAGGCAGGCCGGCGCGTACGCGGCTGGTTTAGCAGACCGACCGTGGGTACTGGCCCGGCTAGGCGGGATCAGCCAGGTCCAGGCTCTGACTGGGAGGTGTACCGTGCCACGCGGATCAAGTCCGAAGCGCGAGCGGCAGTACGAGCACGTCAAGGAGAGTGCTCGAGACCGTGGCGAGAGTCCGAAGCGAGCCACCGAGATAGCCGCCAGGACGGTAAACAAGGAGCGCGCCCGGTCTGGCGAGTCTCGGACGGCAAGCAACACCTCGACTCGTGACATCTCCTCGGGCAGACGAGGCGGGCTTCGGTCGCATAGCGGCGCGGCCGGCCGGACAAAGGATCAGCTATACGCAGAAGCGCAGAAGCGAGACATCCCCGGGCGTTCGAGCATGAATAAGGCTCAGCTGGAGCGTGCCCTCGCGCGTTGAAGGGCAGCGGCGGAAGGACCGGCTCGGGCCCAGTCTCGTCGCAACAGCACGCATACGGCATACGGCGCGTCGTCCTGCTCTTCCGCACTTCCCTCCACCATGCCGCGGCTGCGGATCTCGCCCGCGTAGCTCATGCCGATGCGC
>DASXMP010000021.1:0-40554 GCA_036495585.1 Streptosporangiaceae bacterium | reverse complement strand
GTTCGAGCACATCTACCGGCACCACCGCCGGTACCGGATCACCGAGGGCGCCGAGGAAATCCAGATGCGGCGCGTGGCTGGCTACATGTTCGGGTTCATGCACCAGCGGGCTCCGAAAGGCGTTTCCGAAGCGTGACTACTAACCCGCGGGGCGACGACTCCCCCGAGCCCCCCGCGAGTGAGGTTCCGGATGGGAACGGGCTGGCCCGTGCTCTCGGGCGCCGGGTCGGCCGCGGCGCGATCGTCGAGGGACTGACCTTGCTGTCTGGCGGCGCGTCGAAGGAGACGTGGTCGTTCGACGCCGTGGTGCCGGAGGGAGCCCGGACCGAGCTAGTGCTACGGCGGGACTCGACGGGGAGAGCGTCCGAACCCGGGGCGGTGCACCGGGAGGCGGCCGCCATCACTCAGGCGCATGCAGCAGGGTTGCCGGTGCCCGAGTTGTTCTTCATCACCGACGTCCCCGGGATCGGCCCGGCCGGGATGATCATGCGCAGGGTATCCGGCCAGACCATCGCCCGCAAGATACTCCGCGACGAGCAGTACGCCGCGGCGCGGCCGGTGCTGGTCGGGCAGCTCGGGCGGTTCGCGGCCGGGCTGCATGCGCTCGCTGTGCCGGATGCATTTCCCGAGCCCGATCCGCTCGCGCAGCTGCGGGAGCAGCTGGATACCTTCGGCCTGGCCCCCTCCAGCCAGCACAGCGAGGTCTTCGAGCTGGCGCTGGACTGGCTGTCTGCGCACCAGCCGCCGCCGCGCGACCCGGTGCTACTACACGGCGATTTCCGCCTGGGCAACCTGATCATCGGGCCGGAGGGACTGCGGGCAGTCCTGGACTGGGAGCTGACCCACGCAGGGAACCCGGCCGAGGATCTCGGCTGGCTGTGCGTGAAGGCGTGGCGATTCGGCGCCGCGCCGGCGGTGGCCGGCCTCGGCTCGCGCGAGGACTTGCTGGCGGCCTACCGGTCGGCCGGCGGCGCCGACATCTCGCTGGACGAGCTGCGCTGGTGGGAGGTGCTCGGCACCCTGCGCTGGGGCGTGATCTGCCTGACCCAGGCGTTCGCGCACCTGTCCGGCGCCCATCGCTCGGTCGAGCTGGCCGCGATCGGCCGCCGGGTGTGCGAGCAGGAATGGGACCTGCTCCTGCTGCTCGACCCGGATTCGGCTCGGCGGGCCGCCGCCAATAGGCCGCGGCCGACCGGCGCTGGCCAGGCGTCCCCGGCGCCGTTTGGCCGGCCGACCGTCAGCGAACTCATCGAGGCGGTGCGGGAGTACCTGCTGACCGCGGTGCTGCCCGGCACGCAGGGCCAGGTGGCATTCCACGCCAGGGTCGCCGCCAATGCGCTCGCGATCGTGGCGCGAGAGCTTGAGCTCGGGTCGGTCCCACCGGACGGCGATCTGGCCGCCCAGGTGGCGGCGCGGCTCTCCGTGGCGAACCCCAGGTACTTCGGCGCTCCCTGACCGGAGGGCGGCTGGCCGCTAGCCTGGCTTGCCATGACGCTTGCGGTGCAGAAAGCTCTGGTGACGGGCGGGACAAGTGGGCTCGGCCTGGCGATGACTCGTGCCCTGGCTGAGGCCGGATCGACGGTCGCGCTGACCGGCCGGTCCGCCGAGCGTGCCAGGCAGGTCGCGGGACTCCTGCCGGGCGCGATCGGCATCGAGCTGGATGTGCGTGATGAAGCGTCGGTGGCCACCGCCGTGGCGGAGGCCTGGTCGCGGCTCGGCGGTATCGACATGCTTGTGAACAACGCCGGCATCGGCATGCGCACGGTCAACCCGCGGTTCATGACCGACCCGCAAGGTTTCTGGGACGTCCCGGCTGACGGCTTCCGGGCAGTGATCGAGACCAACCTGACCGGCTACTTCCTGGTCGCGCGCGAGGTCACCCCGCGGATGCTGGCCGCCGGCCAGGGCCGCATCGTCAACATCTCGGTCAACGAGTCGACCATGCACCGCGCCGGGTTCGTGCCCTACGGACCGTCCCGGGCCGGCAGCGAAGCCCTGTCCCGGATCATGGCCGCCGACCTGCGCCACACCGAGATCACCGTCAACTTGCTGCTGCCAGGTGGCGCGACGATCACGGGAATGGTGCCTGACGGCGAGCTCCCGGCTGGGCGCAGCTTGCTGGCACCAGAGGTGATGGGCCCGCCGATCGTGTGGCTGGCGTCGCAGGAAGCTGCGGGCGTGCGTGACCAGCGGATCGTGGCTGCGCAGTTCGACAGCTGGCTGCGGGACTGGCAGCGCAGCGCGGCTAACGGTGGCTAACCGTGCATCGGCTGCTCGTGCTCGGCATGTCCGGCCGGCTCAAGCTGGAACGTTGAGTGGTCGACGTCGAAATGGCCGCGCAGGCATGCTTGCAGCCGGTCCAGCATGACCGCGCTGCGCCCCTGCGCGATGATCTCGGGATCTACCACCACGTGGGCGGAGAACACGGGAAGGCCAGAGGTAATGGTCCAGACGTGCAGATCGTGCACCTCGCGGATCCCTGGTACGTCGGCGATGTGGTGCCGGATCTCGTCCAGGTCGATCCCTTTCGGGCTGGCCTCCAGCAGCACGTCGGTCGCGTCGCGGAGCAGCCGCCAGGTCCTGGGCAGTATCAGGGCGCCGACGATGATCGAGGCGATCGGGTCCGCTAGCGCGAAGCCGGTCGTGGCGACGATGATGCCGGTCACGATCACCGCCGAGGCGCCAGCTGCGTCCGCGGCGACCTCAAGAAACGCAGCGCGGACATTGAGGCTCTCGGCCCGGCCCCGGCGCAGCACGAGCAGTGAGCAGGCGTTGGCCAGCAGCGCGCCGGCCCCGAACGCGATCAAGAGGCCGGACTCAACGCTCGGCGGCTTGCCGATCCGGACCGCCGCCTCGGTGAAGATGACGCCCGCCATCGCCAGGAGCAGCAGCGAGTTTGCCATCGCCGCCAGAATCTCGGCCCTGGCGTAGCCGAATGTACGGCGCGACGTGGCCGGCCGGGCCGCGAACCAGGCTGCCAGCAGTGACAGGCCAAGGCCGGCGACATCTGCCGCCATGTGAGCTGCGTCGGCGAACAGGACAAGCGAGCCGGTAACGAGCGCGCCGGCTAC
The DNA here is from genome assembly GCA_036495585.1 of Streptosporangiaceae bacterium. Taxonomy (GTDB): domain Bacteria; phylum Actinomycetota; class Actinomycetes; order Streptosporangiales; family Streptosporangiaceae; genus JAJYUU01. The sequence goes on along the minus strand of DASXMP010000021.1, from coordinate 37,483 downwards.
CTCCGCAGCGCCGATGCCGAAGCTGATCAGCAGTACGATAGTCAGCGGCCGGCGGTTACTCCCGGTCGCTGTCTGCGGGCCATGGGTATGCGCGCCACCATCCCGGGTACGCCGTTGCGGTGCGCCGGGCTGGCCTGCTGCGCCGAGATCCGGTGGGCGGTAGCCGACCCGCCCGGAGGCGTCCCGATCCGGCGAGCACCCCGTCGGATCGGTGCGATGCTCGTCGCCTGGGCCTGACGGCCGGGCGGTCATTCCGCTGAGCCGTCCTTGCGGCCGCGCCCGCGACGCTGGTCTGGCCGGTCCTCAGCGGGTGGCTCGGTCTCGCCCGGGGCGAGCAGCTGGTAGGCGGGGTTGATCATGATCGGCTTGCCTTCGCGCAGGCCGACGTGGCCGCGGAGCCTGACCTTGACCCCGGGCCGGAGCCCGGGGATGTGCGAGCGGCCATAGAACAGCGCGGTGAGCTGCCCGGTCGAGTCCTCCACGTCACAGGCCAGCACGGTGTTGTGCTCGACCGGCCTGATCTCCACCGCGTGCACGCGGCCCTCGGCCAGTGCCCGGCCGGGCTTAGTGAGTGAGCTGATGGGCATGACGCCCTTCGGCGGCGTCGGTTTGTCGTACTCGCCGCCCACGCCGGTGGCGCCGAACTCCGAGCCGATCGGCTCCCGAGCCCGCCGGGGCGGCGTGGCCGCGGCGCCGTGCGGTGGTGCCGCTGCCTGGCCTTCGGTCGGCTGGCCTTCGGTCGGCTGTGTCTCGGCTGCCTGTGTCTCGGCTGGCTGGGCCTCGGCCGGGGTCGGCGGGGCAGCGGCTGGTGCCTTGTCCTGCTGCGCTCGCCTGGCCAGGCTTTCTACCCTGCTCCGGACGTCGAACGGGACGATCGTGGCCGCGGCATGCGGAATCCGGCTGATCAGGGCGGCCATCTTGTCTGCGGTGCGGTCATGCAATAGGCGGCCGACGATCGGCGCATAGGTGCGCCGCGGCAGCACGGCCGTCACGCCCACTCCTGGCAGCACCGCGTCGGCGCTGACCAGCGTCGCCGCCGCCTGAGCCAGGCGGCGGTCCGGGCAGTCGACGAAGTCGAGGGGTATTCCCGGGTTCGAGCGCACCCAGTCCTGCCGCAGCTTGTCAGCCTGGACGTTGTCGATCACGAAATGCACCGCGCGCAGCGCAGTCGGCCGCAGGCTGCGGGCATATCGAAGGCCGGCGATGGTGGCAAGGTCGAAGTCGTCGATGAACACGAAGACGTTGCGGCGGGTGTAGGTCGGCGGCTCTCGCGGCGCCGCCGCTTTGCCGCCGAAATTCTCCAGGACCGCGGCTTCCAGCCGGTACTGCCGGTTCAAGAAGATCAGTGCCGGGACGCCGACCAGGAACAGCAGCAGCACCACCCACGCGCCCTCGCTGAACTTCACGATCACGAAGATCAGCACGACGATCAGCGACGTAACACCGGCTGAGAAGTTGATCACCAGCTTGTACCGCCAGCCAGGCTCCCTGGTGCGCTGGTGATAGCGGGCCATGCCGAAGCCAGCCATGGTGAACGCGGTGAACACGCCGAGGGCGTAGAAGGGCACCAGCTTGTTGACGTTCGAGCCGACGGTGGCCAGCAGTGCGATCGACACGGTGGCCAGCACGATGATGCCGTTGGAGAACACCAGCCGGTGACCGCGCTTCATGAGCCAGCGGGGCAGGAAGGAGTCCTCGGCCACGAAGTTGGCCAGGAACGGGAACCCGTTGAAGCTGGTGTTACCGCCGGTATAGAGGATCAGCGCGGTTGCCGCCTGGACTAGCCCCCACAAGGCAGTGCCGAACCACGAATGGCCGAAGACCTCTCTGGCCTCCTGCGATATCACGGTAGGCACGCCCGAGACATAGGGCGTGGCGTGTGTCACATGGGCCAGCCAGGAGATCCCGGCCACCAGCGTGCCAAGGATGAGGCCCTCGACGACGAGGACCTTCCGGGCGTTGCGGCCCTCGGGTGGCCGGAACGCGCTCACCGCGTTCGAGACGGCTTCGATGCCGGTGAGCGAGGAACCGCCGTTAGCGAACGCCCGTGCGAGCACGAAGACCATGCCAAAGGTGATAAGGCTGGCGTGGCTGGGCGTGACTCCGGCCCCGTAAGCCCCCGCGTGCACCGTCACCCGCGGCAGCGAGCCGAAGATCTCCCGCAGCAGGCCGACGATGATCATAAGGATCGCGACGCTGGAGAACAGGTAGGTCGGCACGGCGAACGCCCTGCCAGCCTCTCGGAGACCGCGCAGGTTCCCGTACAGCATCAGCAGCACGACGCCGATCGAGATTAGCGTGAGGGTGGCCGGGGCGCTGAGCGCGGGGAAGGCCGAGGCAACAGCGGCCGTCCCGGCGGCAATCTGCACGGCCACGGTCACCACGTAGTCGACCAGCAGGGCCACGGCCGCGATCTGCGCCACGCGGGGCCCGAAGTTGTCCCGGGCGACCACGTAGGAGCCGCCGGCCCTGGTATAGACCCTGACGACCTCCCGGTAGGACAGGACCACCAGGACCATGACGAACAGCACGACCCCGGTGAGCGGGAGGATGAGCGTGAAAGCCGACGCTGCCAGGCCGCCCCGGAGCAGCTCGATCAGGATTTCCTCGGTGCCGTAGGCCGAGGAGGAGATGCCGTCGGGGGAAAGCACGCCGAGGGCGAGCACATTGGACAGCCGCTGCTCGCCGAGCTGCTCGTTGATGAGCGGCTTTCCGAGCAGTTTGCGCTTCAGCGCGTACCCGACGCCCTCAGCCAGGTCATCTCGCCGGGCGAGGGTGCCGACGGCCCGTCGCATGGCCACGCTGCAGCATCCCCCCTCGGTAGCACCCCATCGTGGCCTTCATACCATTACGGCGGCCAGCCACTGCGGCCGGTGCGGGCCGGCCGCGCCGAAGGCTCCGCCGGTGCGGCCGCGGCCCGTGGCGCAGCGATCCAGGGTAACCGGCCGGCCGGCGAGGTCGGACGGCACGATCCGGGCATAGCTGCCCGGATACCGGTGGTGCCGATGGCGCAGTTAGGGAAAGCTTTCCTGCGGAGAGGCGCTTCGATGAGTACCACACCGGCCGCCCCGGCGGCCAGGTCAGGCGGGTTCCGCACCCTGCACCTGTCTGACCTGCTGCGGCGCCCCGTGACCGACTCGGCCGGCGGGGCCATCGGCCGGCTGTCCGATGTGATTGTCCGGCTGCGGGGCGCGGAGTACCCCTTCGTGACCGGCCTGGTCCTCACCGTCGGCGGCCGGGCGCTCTTCGTTCCCATCGAGCAGATTCGCGGCCTGGATGGTGCCGAGCTGCGGCTGACCAGCGCGCGCCTCGACCTGCGGCAGTTCGAGCGTCGCGAGGGCGAGGTGCTGCTGCGCGCCGATGTCCTCGGCCACCGCCTGATTGACGTGCAGTCCGCGCATCTGATCAGGGCCGCCGACCTGGCGCTCGCGCCGTCCGCCGGGCAGTGGGTGGTGACCGGCGTGGACACCCGGCGGCGTGCCAGGCATCTGCTGCGCGGTGCCACGGCGCAGTCCGCTGGCTACGATGCGTTCCGGGAATGGGCCAAGTTCGAGCCGCTGATCGGCCACTCCGGCAGCGCGCTATCCCGGCTGCCGTTCGGCCGGATCGGCAGGCTGCGGCCAGCGCAGATCGCTGACCTGCTGGAGAACGCATCCCGGGAGGAGGAGACGGAGATCCTCGGCCAGGTCCACGCGGACCCGGAGCTGGAGGCCGACGTCTTCGAAGAGCTGGACGAGGACCTCGCCGCCCGGCTGCTCGGTGCCCGCACCGATGCGGAGATCGCCGACGTACTCGGCCGCATGCGGGCCGACGACGCTGCCGACGCCATCGCCGAGCTGCCGCAACGCCGCCGCCAGCCCGTGCTTGATCGGCTGGCTTCTGGCCAGCGGGCCAAAGTCTTGACGCTGCTCGGCTTCAACCCGGCCAGCGCCGGCGGGCTGATGGGCATGGATTTTGTCACCGTCGGTCCGAGTGCCCTGGCTCGCGACGCCCTGCATGCGGTCGCGGCCGCAACGACGGTCCAGCCCGAAGCGCTGACCAGCGTGCATGCGCTGGATGGGCGCGGACGGCTGCACGCGGTCGTGAAGCTCACCACGCTCGTGCAAGCCGATCCGCTGACGCTGGTCGGCGCCATCGCAGATCAAGATCCCGTCCGGGTGGGACCGGCCACCGATCTGGTCGATGTCGCGGTACTGATGAGCGACTACAACCTGATCACGATCCCGGTCGTAGACGAGCACCGGGTGATGATCGGATTGATCACCGTGGACGATGTGCTGGAGGCCGCGGTGCCCGAGGACTGGCGCCGCCGCGAAGCCGCAGAGCCGCCCGATGCCCGCGGTGGCGGCGGCGACGCGGACTAGCGCGCGGACCACAGAATGGCGCGGACCAGGGAATAAGTACGCAACGGCCCAGCTTGACACGATGGCAGCGTGGCGGGCATTCTCAATACGCTGTGCAATTCGGACACCTTGTTCGGTGAGGCGTCTTCACGGACACAGGCCACTGATCCCACCCGTCGAGAGACGCTCCGGATCAGGACACCTCTCCCCGGCGTAAGGGGTGAGGCCAGGTGGCTGCGCAACTCGCTAGCGCGCTACGCCGTGAAGTGCCAAAGCTCTAACGAGGGGGTGCCTGAACGTGGCGGCCCGGTTCGGGCCGTCGGCTCCCCGCTGGTGCCCGTATAGCCGTGCCCGCTTCGTGCCGGGCACCAGTGACATGGCGCGGCTGCGGCCGCGGCAGGAGGGAGGCGAGTAATGGACCACGATAGTCCGGGCCGAAGATGGCCCTTCGCCGCTAACCCTGCCTGCCCCGGGCACGCGCCTGCGCGCTAAGCACGCAGCCACGATCCACTAGGTGCGGTCGGCCCGCTTACTCGGCCGCACCGAGTTTCGCGCGTGCCCCCTGATCCCGCCGTGGCGACGGCGGTGAGAGGGGGTGGTCCACCATGACCTCAGCAACCTCGGATCTCCGTGGTGCCGCACTCGACAGCGCCCACGTCGGCGACATCAGGGGCGCCCTCGGCACGATCGCGGTCGACGACGTCGCGCCCCGCAGCTCAGCCTCGGCCAAGATCAAGACATTGCTGGCCATCGTCGGTCCCGGCCTGATCGTGATGGTGGGCGACAACGATGCAGGCGCATTCTCCGTTTATGGGCAGGCTGGCCAGAACTACGGCACGCACTTGCTGTGGACGTTCCTGCTGCTGATCCCGGTGCTCTACGTGAACCAGGAGATGGTGCTGCGCCTCGGCGCGGTCACTGGAGTCGGACATGCCCGGCTGATCCTGGAGCGCTTCGGCAGGTTCTGGGGTGCCTTCAGCATCATCGATCTGTTCCTGCTCAATGCGCTGACCATCATCACGGAGTTCATCGGCATCACGCTGGCGGCCGGCTATCTCGGCGTGCCCAAGATCGTCGCGGTGCTACTGGCCGCGATCGTGATCGTGGCGTCGGCGATGACCGGTAGCTTCCGCCGGTTCGAGCGGATCGCGATGGCGTTCTGCGCCGGCTCGCTGTTGCTGGTGCCCATCTACGTGTTTTCGCATCCCCCGGCGGGCCGGATGGCGACCGGATTCGTGCTGCCCACGATGCCTGGCGGAGGCGGACAGCTGGCCACCGTCATGCTGCTGATCATCGGCATCGTCGGCACAACCGTCGCGCCCTGGCAGCTGTTCTTCCAGCAGTCCTATGTCATCGACAAGCGGATCACGCCGCGTTTCATCCCGTACGAGAAGGCCGACCTGGTCATTGGCATCGCGGTCGTCATCGTGGGCGGCGCGGCGCTGATGGGCGCCGCTGCGGCGGCGTTTGCGGGCACCTCGGCCGCCGGTCATTACACCAACGCGGCGGGCCTGGCGGCGGGTCTGGCTGCCTACGCAGGCAAGGCGGCCGGGGCGCTGTTTGCCGTGGCTCTGCTGGATGCGGCGATGATCGGAGCGTTCGCGGTCTCTTTGTCGACCGCCTATGCCCTCGGCGACGTGCTCGGGCTCAAGCACTCGCTGCACCGGGGGATCAAGCAGGCCAAGGGCTTCTACGTGATGTACGGGGCGCTAATCGCGGGCTCGGCCACCATCGTGCTGATCCCTGGCTCGCCACTCGGCCTATTCACCGAGGGCGTCCAGGTGCTGGCTGGCGTGCTGCTGCCCAGCGCCACCGTGTTCTTGCTGATGCTGTGCAACGACCGGGCGGTGCTCGGCCCCTGGGTCAACGGCCGGTTTACGAACGCGTTCACCGGCGGGGTGATCGCGCTGCTGATCATGCTGTCGACGATCCTCATCGCGTCCGTCACTTTCCCGCACATCACGGCCCGGCAGATACTGGCGATCATGGCCGGATTCGGTGCGGCCGCCGTGCTCGCCGTGCTCGTGCTGCTGCTGCGCCGACCGGCTCCGGCCGAGGGTGCGGCCGGGCCCGCCGCCGGTACGGAGGCGGCCAGCAGGGAGAACTGGCGGATGCCGAGCCTGGCCATGCTCGCGCCTGCACCCATGTCCGCTGGCCGCCGGCTCGGGATGGCCGGCATGTGGGTCTACCTGATGATCGCCATGGCCGCCGTGGTCTTCCGCATCGTTCAGGTGGCCGGGCACTGAGCCGACGACCAGGCTGCGGCTTCAGGCCCGGACCGCGCCGGTGACGAGCCAGCGCGTGCTCCGGGCCCGCAGCGTCAGCGTGGCGAATCTGGCCAGCATCCAGGCGGCATAGGCAAGCCAGAGAGCCACCAGGCCAGCGCCGGTGACAACCACGGCGGCCGCCGCGGCGATGAACACGGCGAGCGTGAGCAGCCCGGCGAGCGCCAGGTAATCCTGGTCGCCGGCCCCAATCAGCACCCCGTCGAGGACGAATACGACACCTGCGGCCGGCTGCTGGACCACGACCACCAGGAGCACCGACAGGAGCAGGCCGCGGACTCCTGGTGCCACTCCGAACAGCCCAGGCAGCACCGGCCGGATCGCAAGCAGCAGCGCGGAGAACAGCAGGCCGTAGGCGAAGCCCCACCCGACCATGCGGCCGGTCGCCGCACGCGCCCCGGCCACATCGCCGGCGCCGAGGTACCGGCCGGTGATCGCCTGGGCCGCAATCGCGATCGCGTCGAGCGCGAAGACGAACAGGTTCCAGATCCGCATGGCCACCTGATGTGCCGCGATTGCCGCGTCCGACTGCCTGGCGGCGAACGCTGTCATCAGCACGAGCACGGCCTGCAGGGCCAGGGTGCGGAGCACCAGGGCCGCGCCGGCCCGGGCCGAGGCGCGGACGCCAGCCAGGTCCGGGCGAAAGCTGACGCCTGTCTTGCGCGCCCCGCGCAGGACCGCGAGCAGGTAAGCCGCGCCGGTGCCGCCCTGGGCGATGACCGTGCCCCAGGCGGACCCCGCGATGCCCCAGCGCAAGCCGAGCACGAAGGTGGCGTTCAGAGCGATGTTCACCGCATTCCCGGCGACAGCCACCACCAGGGGCGTCCGGGTGTCCTGCAGTCCGCGCAGGACGCCGGTGCCCGCTAGCACGGCCAGCATGGCCGGCGCGGCGAGAAGGCTGATGCGCAGATAGATGACGGCTTGGCCGCTGACCGCGGCGGTGCCGCCGAACGCCGCAACCAGCTGCGGTGCGAGTGGCCAGCCAGCGGCCAGCACCAGGACACCGATGCAGATGGCGAGCCACAGCCCGTCGATACCCTGCCTGATGGCCGCCTGCCGGTTGCCTGCGCCGAGCTGCCGGGCGACGGCTGCCGTGGTGCCGTAGGCCAGGAAGATCGAGATACCCACCAGCGTGGTCAGGACCTGGCTAGCGACCCCGAGTCCGCCGAGCGGCACCGTGCCAATGCGGGCGACCACGGCCGAGTCGGCCAGCAGGAACAGCGGCTCGGCGACCAGCGCCCCGAATGCAGGCAGCGCCAGGCGGACGATCTCAGTGTCCTGCGGGCGGAGAACCCGGGCTCGAAGCCGGCCGGTCATGGTGCCACGAAGGGTGCTGCCAACGGCCGTTAGCCGACTGCGGCGGCTGCGCGCAGGCCGGCAATCTCGCCAGCGGTCAGCCCGAGTTCGGTCAGCACCGAATCGGTATGGGCCCCCGGCGACGGTGGAGGGGTCGGCGTGGCCGCTGGGGTCCGGCCGAAGCGCGGCGCCGGCGCGGGCTGCACGACACCGCCCACCTCGACGAACGAGCGCCTGGCAATCGCGTGCGGATGCGCGGGCGCATCGGCCATGTTCAGCACGGGCGCGACGCACGCGTCGCCCCCGGCGAAGATCTCCTCCCACTCGGCCCGGGTCCTGGCCGCGAACGCGACCGTGAAGGCCTGTCGGAGTACCGGCCAGCCGGACCGGTCCAGCTGAGCTGGCAGGTCCGCGCCGGTGAGGCCGAGGCCGGCTAGCAGTGCGGCATAGAACTGCGGCTCGAGCGCCCCGACAGCCAGATACTGGCCGTCGGAAGTGGCGTAGGTGTCATAGAACGGCGCGCCGCCATCGAGCAGGTTGCTGCCTCGGCTGTCCTGCCAGCCGCCGGTCGCACGCATCCCGTACAGAAAAGAGGTCAGCAGGCCAGAGCCGTCCACCATCGCGGCGTCCACCACCTGGCCGCGGCCTGAGCTGGCCCGTTCCACCAGCGCGGCGAGAACGCCGAGAGCCATCAGCATGCCCCCGCCACCGAAGTCGCCCAGCAGATTGACTGGCGGCACCGGCGACTCGCCGGCGCGGCCGACAGTGCTCAGCGCGCCGGAGATCGCGATGTAGTCGATGTCATGCCCGGCCGTCGGCGCCAGCGGCCCATCCTGGCCCCAGCCGGTCATCCGGGCGTAGACCAGGCGGGGGTTGCGCGCCGCGCAGGCCTCCGGGCCGAAACCCAGGCGCTCGGCCACGCCCGGCCGGAATCCCTCGACCAGCACATCTGCTTCCGTCACCAGCTTGAGCAGCAAGTCAGTGCCGGCCGCGTCCTTGAGATTCAGCCCAATCGAACGGCGACCTCTGACCAGCGGGTCGACCCGGGGCCGCGCCTGCGGTCCGCACCATTCGGCGCGATCGACACGGAGCACGTCGGCCCCCAGATCGGCGAGGATCATGCAGCCGAACGGGGCCGGCGCGAGGCTGGCGATCTCGATGACGCGCACGCCGTTGAGTGGACCCATAGCGCCTCCGCAGCTCCGGCGACCCGCCCGGGACCACCCCGGACTGGCCGACAACGCTGGCGGCCCGCCTCCGCTGATCGTAATGTGCGGTTCGCCCCAGCCCGCTACGGCCCGGTCAGCAGCAGGGCCAGGGGCGGGCAGTTCGACCGCATGCCGGGCCAGCGGGCGTAGCTGGTCAGGCAGCGGCCCCGGCCGATCGCTGCGGGCTGTGTGCGGGGCCGGTCATGGCGCGTCTGCCGGGCCGTCCTCGCCTGGCCAGCCCGCCGTCGCAACCACCGCGCCATCGCGGCCAACCAGCCGGGCCGGCAACCCGAGGCCGGTCAGCCAGCCGGGAGCGGACTGACCGCGGATGATTGCCGCCGTGCTCGCGGTGTTGGCATCGACACATGTGCCGGCTGCCACGCTGACAGTCCGCCAGCAGGACTCGGCTGGCTCTCCCGTCGCCGGGTCCACGATGTGGTGTACCGGCCGCCCGCCCGCGGTCCAGGTCCGGACAGTCGTGCTGGAGGTTGCCAGGCCGCCCGACGTAATCGCCACCGTCTGACCCGGGGCGGAGGCCGGCGCGGAGTGATCGTCCGTCACGCGGATCTGCCAGCCGCCGTCGGGGGGCTGGCCGGCTACAGCGATGTCACCGCCAAGGCTGATCAGCACGCCGCCGCCAGTCTCGGCTCCGATCCGGGCGGCGCACCTGTCGGCGGCCCACGCCTTGGCGGTGGCGCCCAGATCGACCTCCGCGCCGCGCTCCAGCCACGCGATCCGGGTGGCCGGATCCAGGTGCACCGCGTGCCAGCCGGGCACCGGCCGGGCCGTGCCCGCCGGCGGTGCCGGCAGATCGCCCGCGTCCCGCAGCCCCGCGAAGTCGCGGTCATAGCCGAGACCGACCAGCGCGGTCCCGCAGGTGGGATCCACGTCGCCGCCGGTCAGGCGAGCGGCGCGCAACGCGGCGGCCAGCAACTCGGCGAAGAGTGTGCTCACGGGTACTGGCTGGCCGCTCGCAGCGTTGAGCCTGGCGAGCTCGGAGTCCGGCCGGAACCTGCTGGCGGCCAGGTCGACCTCGGCGAGCAGCTCATCTGCGATCGCACGCGCCGTGGCCAGCTCGCCGGGTCTGGTAACCAGCAGCGCGGCCGTGGTGCCGAAGACGCCGAACGTGTCGGTACCGATCGGTGGCTCTGTCATCGCGTCTGGATGCTCATGTCCCGCCAGAGACGACCTGGCGGCAGCCGCCCCCGGCCGCGGCCGCGGTGTCAGCGGCTTGCAGGCTGGTCTCTCCCATGGCTGTCCTCCGTGCCCGCCGAGCGGGTCCGGGTCGTTGGTCAGGCCAGGCGGGCTGCAGTAGACCACGCTGCGGCCCGCACAGGCCTGCGACCTCAGTCTGCATCTGTAGTCCTAAGCATCGCTGAACGGCCGCTCCAGGTTCGCAGATACCGGCATCCAACCGCTGGCTACCCGCTTCCGGTGGCGGCATCGCGCATCCGCCCGCTGGACAAGGCCCAGGATCGCGGCCGCCGTGTACGGTCAAAGCATGCACGGATATGCGCAGGACAAGGACGCCTACCTCAAGCGGCTGCGGCGCATCGAGGGCCAGGTGCGCGGTCTGCAGCGGATGGTCGAGGACGAGACCTACTGCATCGACGTGCTGACGCAAATATCGGCTGCCACTCGCGCGCTGCAGGCCGTGGCCGTCGGCTTGCTGGAGGATCACCTCGGTCACTGCGTGACGCAGGCCATCGAGCAAGGTGGTCCGGAGGCCGATGCCAAGGTGAAGGAAGCGGCCGAGGCGATTTCGCGGCTGGTCAGGTCCTAGCGAGCCGCCGCCCCATGGTGTGGTCTGGCCCTGATGGGCGGTCCCGCCCAGTCAGATCTCTGGACTGATCAGGCGTGGCCCGGCGGCGGCAGGGTGCCCGGCACCCTGGCCAGCGCCCTGCGGCTGGGAGCCGGTCAGCCGGCTAAAGGCACGCAGGTTGGCCAGGCTCTCGCCGCGTTTGACCCGCCAGGCGTACTCCTTGCGGATCGCCGTGGCGAAGCCGATCATCAGCGCCTGGTCGAACAGCTCGTCCGCGTAGGTCAGCACGCAGCCGAGCAGCCGGTCGATTTCGTCCGGTGAGATGGCCGCGAGCGGCAACCGCCCGACGAGGTAGACATCGCCGGTCCGGTCCAGCGCGAAGTGCACGCCGTACATGCGAGCGCCATGCTCCAGCAGGAACCGATAGAACTCGGCGTGGTTCTCATCCGGCTGGCGGCAGAAGAACGCCTCTACGTGCAGGCTGTGCGTGCCGGCGATCAGCCAGGTCAGCGTCTGCAGCTTGTGCTCGCCTGGCAGCGTGACCAGGCAGCTGCCCGGCTCCGGCGACTCGTACCTGACCTGCAGGCTGTCGAGCGCGGCGCGGAGCGCGGCGACTGCGCTGGCGTCCGCTGCACCGGCGGCGGGACCCGTGCTCACGCGTCGACCGCGGCGGCCTCGGTGACGGTGGCATAGAGCTGGAGCAGCGCGTCCACCGTTTCGGACCAGCCGAACCGGGACGCGTGCTCCCTGGCACCATGCCGTAGCCGGGCCAGCTGCGCCGGCGTGGCCAGCAGATCGCGGATGGCCCGTGCGTAGTGCCGTGGGTCGCGAGAGCCGATCAGCACACCCGAGTAGCCGTGCCGGACCGCCGTCCGGAGCCCGCCGACTTCGGCCGCGACCACAGGCGTGCCACAGGCCTGGGCCTCCATCGCGACCAGGCCGAAGGACTCAGAGTACGAGGGCACCATGACGACAGTCGCGGCCCGGTACCACTGCGCCAGCTCGGGCTGGGGGCACGGCGGCTCGAGCCGGACCACCCCGGCCAGGCCCAGGTGCGCAGCAAGAGCCGACAGGCCATCTGGGTCCTGCCGGCCAGTACCGCTCGGTCCGCCGACAAAAGCGACCGTGAGCCGGCTGGCCAGGTCCGGATCCTCGCTGATCAGCTGTGCGGCCGCGTGCAGCACCATGTCAGGAGCCTTGAGCGGCTGGACGCGGCCCGCGAAGACCAGCACCACCCCGTCGGTCGGCAAGCCGAGCCGCCGCCGTGCCGCACCCTGGTCTCCCGGCGAGAAGACGGTCAGGTCAACGCCGGGGTTGATGACCGCGACCTGATCCGGGTCGGCGTCGTAGTAGCCGATCAGCTGCCGCGCCTCGTCGTCGGTGTTGGCCACGAGGCGGTCGGCACACGCCACGACCTCGGCCTCTCCGCGCAGCCGGACTGACGGCTCCACCGCATCGCCAGCGGCCAGGGCAGCGTTCTTCACCTTGCCCAGGGTGTGCATGGACTGCACGAGGGGCACGCCCCAGCGTTCTTTGGCCACGGCACCAACTTGGCCGGACAGCCAGTAGTGCCCGTGCACGAGGTCGTACCGCCCGGGCGCGTGGGCTGCTTCGGTAGCGAGCAGCTCGAACGTGAACTGGCAGAGCTGGCCGGGCAGGTCGGTCTTGTCCAGGTCCTCGAACGGCCCGGCGGCCAGGTGCCTGACCAGAACACCCGGTGCCAGCTCGGCGACCTGGGGCTGGTCCCGGGAAACCGCGCGGGTAAAGATGTCCACCTCGACGCCGCGCTCGGCCAGCCGCTTGGCGACCTCCACCACGTACACGTTCATGCCGCCGGCGTCGCCCGTTCCGGGCTGCTCCAGGGGCGACGTGTGCACGCTGACGGTCGCGATCCGCCGCGGGTAGCGTCGCAGCACAGGGCATCCACCTCCGGTGGAAGAACCGCCGGGCTGGGCTGGGTGTTCCCGTCGCCGGAGATGGGCTGTGCGGGACCGGACTGGCCTGGTATGACGACGTTACCCACGTGATTTATAGGTTTGAGACCGCCTGCTCAGCGCGCCACGCCCCCGATTAGGATCATCACCATGGGCACGCTGATCATGATCAGGCACGGCGAGAGCGAGTGGAACGCCAAGGGGCTGTTCACCGGCTGGGTCGACGTCGAGCTCTCCGAGCTGGGACGCGACGAGGCAGCGCGGGCCGGGCGCCAGCTCGTCGACGCCGGACTGCGACCGGACGTGCTGCATACCTCGGTGCTGACCCGCGCGATCCAGACCGCCAACATAGCCGTCGAGACGGCAGGCCTTGCCTGGCTGCCCGTGCGGCGCTCGTGGCGCCTGAATGAGCGGCACTATGGCGCGCTGCAGGGCAAGGACAAGGCGCAGACGCGCGCGGAGTACGGGGACGAGCAGTTCATGATCTGGCGGAGGTCGTATGACGTTCCGCCGCCACCGTTGCCCGACGACGATCCGATGTCGCAGGCCAGCGATCCCCGGTATGCACTGCTCCCGGCTGACTTGCTGCCGCGGACGGAGTGCCTGCAGGACGTGCTGGGCCGGATGCTGCCCTACTGGCACGACGTGCTCGTGCCGGACCTCGCGGCCGGCCGCACTCCGCTGGTGGTCGCGCATGGCAACTCGTTGCGCGCGCTGGTGAAGCACCTGGACGGGATCAGCGACGCGGAGATTGCCGAGCTGAACATCCCGACCGGCATGCCGCTGCTCTACGAGCTGGATGACCGGTTCGTGCCGCTGCAGCCGGGCGGCAGGTACCTTGACCCCGATGCGGCCGCCGCGGGCGCCGAGGCGGTCAAGAACCAGGGCCGCTGAGGCATTCAGCCCTTTCCGGGAACGCGCGCTATTGCATGATGGCGCCGCCGCGCACCCCGCCGTGGACGGCCAGAAAATCTCGCCAAGATCAACGAGGCGGCTCTTTAGGCCGACACGCGCCGGTCTTGCGGCCTCTCCTTAGACAGGCGCTGGTTGGCTCGGATTTGTCCGCCGTTCACATCACAGGTGCCGAACAGGCACAATCGACATGGACAGGTGTTGTCACTGTCGTGAACATCTCGCTAATAGGTGCAGGTACTGCTCCTCAGCGGTGGGACGAGAGTGGCGTACCCGCATAACATCAAAGCGTGGAGATGGGGGTGCAACGAGTCATGTCTGCCGACATTCCGGGCGACATGCAAGGCACCGGATCGTCCGAACTTTCAGGCGATGGCCAGGGCCTGGCAGAGCGGCTGCCGGCCGGCGTCAGTTCCGTACTCGACGTTCTCCTGTCCTCCGCAGTCGTCCTCGACAGCAACGACAAGGTGCTGTCCTCCAGCCCTGCCGCTCGTGAGTTTGGCCTGGTCGCCGAGGACCGCCTAGCCGTCGGTGAGTTGCTGGCGCTGGCCCGTCAGGTGCGCCGCGAGGGCCTGCCGCGCGAGGGCGAGATCGACATCATGACCAACCGGTTCAACGGCCGGGCCACGAGCTTCGCGGTCCGGGTCGCGCCACTCGGCGCCGAGGCCGGCGACGGCGGCCTGATCCTGCTGCTGGCCGAGGACCAGACCGAGAGTCGCCGGGTCGACGAGGTGCGCCGCGATTTCGTCGCGAACATCAGTCACGAGCTGAAGACCCCGGTCGGGGCGCTGGCATTGCTGGCCGAGACGGTCGAGGAAGCGGCTGACGATCCGGAGGCGGTGCTGCGGTTCGCCGGCCGGATGCGCCAGGAGGCGTCCCGGCTCACCGATCTGGTGCAGGACCTGATCATGCTCTCCCGGATTCAGGCGGCCGAGCCGGTCGCCGATCCCCGCCCGGTCGGTCTGGACGCCGTGGTGGCTGAGGCGGTGGACCGGTGCCGGATGCGCGCGTCCGCCCGCGGCATCTCGCTCGAAGTCGCTGGCGAGACCGGCATCAGCATCCTCGGTGAGGAGGACCTGCTGGTCACGGCGCTGCGGAACCTCCTCGAGAACGCCGTCTCGTACAGCCCGGACAGGACCCGGGTACTCATCACCACGCGCATCGCCTCCAGCTGGATGGCCGAGGTCAGCGTGGCCGATGAGGGCATCGGGATCCCCGAGCGGGACCGAGAGCGGATCTTCGAGCGGTTCTACCGGGTTGACCCGGCGCGCTCCCGCGCTACCGGCGGCACCGGCCTTGGCCTTGCCATCGTCAAGCACGTGACGGCCGCCCATGGCGGCAACGTCACAGTCTGGAGCCAGGAGGGGGCGGGCTCGACCTTCACGCTCCGGCTGCCGCTTCGCCCGAGGCGGCCACTGCCGGTGAACAACGCAGACCACGCATCCGCGCGTACGGGCCACGCCTCCGGGCGGACGGACCACGCAACAGGGCGGACCGACCACCAGGCCGCGCGATCTGTCAGGGAGGCAGTTAAGTGACTCGGGTGCTCGTTGTCGAGGACGAGGAATCCTTCAGCGACGCGCTGTCGTACATGCTCCGGAAGGAAGGCTTCGAGGTCGCGGTCTGCCCGACCGGCCCAGACGCGATCGAGACCTTCGACCGCACCGGGGCTGACCTGGTACTGCTGGACCTGATGCTGCCCGGGCTCCCCGGCAGCGAAGTGTGCCGGACCCTGCGCGAGCGGTCTAACGTGCCGGTCATCATGCTGACAGCCAAGGACAGCGAGATCGACAAGGTCGTGGGCCTGGAACTGGGCGCCGACGACTACGTGACCAAGCCGTTCTCCTCGCGCGAGCTGGTTGCCAGGATGCGGGCGGTGCTTCGTCGTCGCGGCGATGCCGACGAGCCGATCAGCTCGATCATGGAGTCCGGCCCGGTGCGGATGGACGTCGACCGGCACGTCGTCACCGTTCGCAGCGAGCAGGTCCAGCTGCCCCTCAAGGAGTTCGAGCTGCTCGAGGTGCTGCTGCGCAACGCCGGCCGGGTGCTGACCAGGATGCAGCTCATCGACCGGGTCTGGGGCGCGGACTATGTGGGTGACACCAAGACCCTGGATGTGCACGTCAAGCGCTTGCGGGCAAAGATCGAGACCGAGCCCACCAACCCTCGCCACATCGTCACGGTGCGCGGACTTGGCTACAAGTTCGAGCCAGTCGGCTGAGGTCCGGGCTTAGGCCCGCTCGGCTGCGTGCTCGCCGGCTCAGGACGGGCTAGGCGATGGCGACGGCGTGACTCTGCGGTGCCCGTGCGGCGCGGCTGGCGTGGCGGTGGCAACGGCGGGTGGCGGTGAGAGGGTGCCGTACTGCAGCACGTGCGGCATCACCGGCACCTCCAAATTAACCGGCCCGGCCTTGAGGAAATGCAGCACCAGCTTGATGTTTGTCCCGCTGGTGAGCGGGTGGCTGAGATCGGTCAGGAAGGCTTCCGGCTGCGGGCCGCTCAGGAACACCGGCTGTCCGGCCCGCAGGTTGATGCCTCCAGCCGGCAGCGTCACCGCGGAAGCAGTACCGGGTGCGCTAATGCTGACCAGGCGATCCGGCTTGCCGGTGTTAATCAGTGACAGAAACAGGCTGGCCGAGCTGCCAGCTTGCAGATGCTTGCCGAGCGGCGCACCGAGGACGAACACGTTCCTGATGTTCAGGTCACCGACCGCGGTACCGGCGGAGTCGGTTGGCGGGTGGAAGTTCTGCGTTGGCGCGTTGTTGCCAGCCTCGCAGCCGGCCAGGACCGGGATGAGCGCAGCCGCTGCCACCAGCACCAGCCGCCGCGGCAGCGTGCTACTCCAGCCGCTCCGGATCACGGCATTGCTCCCGTCGTCTTGAGGATGTCGCAGACGTCGGAAAGCGTAGCCACATGGGCAGTAGCGCCAGGCACCGACCCGGCGGATTTGCGCTACCTGGTCAGGACCTGGACGAGCGGAGTCATGTTGTCGGCCGCGGTCAGGCCCTTCGCGGTGCTCACCGAATGGTCCGCCGACACGAGGATGGCAGTAAGACCGGCAGGGTGGTACCGCTGCGCCAGCACGCCGCCCGCGCCGGTGGCAACCCTGGTGGTGGCACCCAGGCTCGGGCCGAGTTGCGTCGCGAACTGCCGGATCGCATTCGCGTTGCTGCCGGTACCGATCAGGTACACGCCCGCGCTGATAGCGCCAGCCATCTGGGAAAGCCGGGCGACGGTCCTCGCGCAGTTGCAGTTTGCCGGGATGAGCAGCAGGACAGCGCCGGCCAGCCCACGGAGGGGGATCGCGTGCCCGCTCGCGGTGAGCGATGCGTTGGGAAGGCCCGCGGCTGTCACGATGTCTGGTACGACGCCGCCCCCGATGGACGGGACACCGGTCGATGGCGAGCCGGACGGCTTGGTCCCCGGGGACGCGGACCCGGCCCGGTGCGGGCCAGCCGCGCTGCCGGGCGGCTGCAGGCCGGCCTGGTTCTCCCCGGTCGCGGTGAACACTGTCAGCAGCGTCCCGGTGATCAGCGCCAGGATCAGGCAGCACGCGAGCAGGGGCAGGACGATACCGTCCCTGGTCAGCGGCCCGGTCAGGCGCCGCCGCCGCTGCCGACGACGCCACGCTCGCTGCTCGCGATAGTAAGCCTGCACGTCACGGTCGAGATCCCGCGCGTCGTCGGGAATCTCGATGTCGACCGGTGGCAGGCCGCTATCGCCCCGGTCCGGTTCGCCGCCTGAGTTCACGCTCACCTCCGACAGGACCGAACGTCTCCTTTCAGTATGGGCCAGGGTCGCTCTGGACTACACAGCCTGGGGCAAGGTCAGCGCAGACGTGCCAGCTAGAGCGGCCATTTGCGGCTCGCCGGCGGCCTGCCGCGACCGGCCTGCCAACTCCCGTTGCCGGCAACCGAGCCATTGACCTGCACCTTTGCCACTAACGACGGCTAATCACCCAGCGTCAACGTGGTAAGCTGGTATTCAGCGGAAGGGGTACGTGCCACATGTCATTTAAGGTCGGCGACACCGTCGTCTACCCCCATCATGGGGCTGCTCGGATCGAAGAGATCGAGATCCGTTCGATCAAGGGTGAGGACAAGACCTACCTCGTGCTCAAGGTCGATAAGGGTGACCTGACCGTGCGCGTTCCCGCCGACAACGCCGAGCTCGTTGGCGTCCGGGACGTTGTCGGCCAGGAAGGGCTGGAGCGCGTCTTCGAGGTGCTGCGTGCCCCGTATACGGAAGAGCCGACCAACTGGTCCCGCCGGTACAAGGCCAACCTGGAGAAGCTCGCGTCAGGCGACGTGAACAAGGTGGCCGAGGTAGTGCGCGACCTGTGGCGCCGGGACCGCGAGCGCGGCCTGTCAGCCGGCGAGAAGCGGATGCTGGCCAAGGCCCGGCAGATCCTGGTGAGCGAGCTTGCGCTGGCCGAGAAGACCAACGAGGACAAGGCCGAGGCCCTGCTCGACGAGATCCTCACGAGCTAGGCGCTGCCTGGACGCCCAGCGCGGTTTTCAGCGCGCCAGGCGTTGGCGCGCAGAACTGTGATGTAACAGATGTCTTTGCCGCGCGTCGGTATCGGTGTTGACGTGCATCCGGTCGGCGCGGGTCGCCCTCTGTACCTGGCCGGGTTGCTGTGGCCAGGCGAGGACGGCCTCAGCGGGCATTCGGATGGCGATGTCGCCGCGCACGCGATTTGCAGCGCGCTGTTGTCCGCGGCCGGCCTCGGCGACCTTGGCAGCCAGTTCGGCACCGACCGGCCAGAATGGGCTGGAGCGCCGGGGGCCGCGCTGCTCAAGGAGAGTGCGCGGCTGATCGCCGACGCTGGCTTCTTGATCGGGAACGTCGCCGTCCAGGTCATCGGCAATCGCCCGCGCGTCTCGGCCCGCCGGGCAGAGGCCGAGTCCGCTATGTCGGCAGCGCTCGACGGCGCGGACGTCATGCTGTCCGCGACGACCAGCGACGGCCTCGGCCTGACTGGGCGCGGCGAGGGCGTCGCCGCGATCGCCACGGCAATCCTGGCGAGAGCCAGCTAGCTAACCGCGCTCAATCGGTACCGGGCGGACTGGGAGCGCTCCACATGCGGTGGAAGACCGGCATGCCCGCGGCGTCATCGTAGGGCCCGTCATCGCCCGGTACCGCAGCGTCGTTAGACGCAGCTTCGTCCGAGGCAGCAGCGTCGGCCGGCACAGCACCGTCGTCAGCTGCAGCCTCGTCGAACCTCGCGTCGTCCGGGACGCCAGCCTCGTCAGGTGCAGCGCCGTCCAGCATCGCGTCGTCCGGGACGGCAGCGTCGTCGGGTATTGAGTCAGCCTGCAGCGCATCGTCAAGCACAGCATCATCAAGCATCGGGCCGTCGGCTTCGTCCGGAGCTGCGTCAGCCACATCGGCAGTCGGCCCGGCCTCGGCTCGACCTTCGTTGATTTCGCGCCCGCCAGCGTCCGGCTCGGTCCTCGGCGCAGGCACACTGGGCGCGAAGCCGGGGAGCACGAGCTCTGTCCGCTCCGGTGACGCCCCGGCCGTTGTGTCCGGTGCCAGCCACCGGCTCCGCTGGCGCCGCAGCCGGGCGTGCCGGAGCATCGTGAGCAGCAGCGCGAACGCGACCAGCACCAGGCCCCACGGCAACACCGCGCCGGTCACGGCCGCCGGATGCGCTGGCAGTCGGCGCCCTTCGGCATGCAGTGCGTCCGCGCCGGCCGCGGCAGCCAGGAGCAAAACCAGGCAGAGCCAGGCGAACAGCTTGCTCGGCACCCCGGCGCCCCGCAGCACCAGCGCCGCCGCCAGCACAATCACCAGCATCGCGTCGATCAGCCACGGATAACCGCGGGCATAACGCGGCGCGATCCCGGCCTGCAGCGCGAACTGGTGGATCCCGTTGTAGGAGAGTACGAACGTGGCTGCCGCCAGCGCGGCGACCCCGGCGAAGACCGCGGCGATACCGATGACGGCGACGGTGCGCGATCCGCCTGTCGTCCCGGCTCGCTGAGCTGCAGCGCTCGGCCAGGCCGCGATCCCTGGCTGCGTTGCAGTTCTCGGCTCGGCCGGCCGAGTGGTAGCTGACAGCGGCTCGCTCATAGCCTGACGGGTCCTCTCCGGCCGGATGGGCCCAGCCGGTTCCCCTTATAGTCAGCAACAGGTACGCCTGCAAGGAAGCGGCCAGCGAGTCGCGCCTTTGTTCGCGGCCGCGAACAAATACAGTCGGCCTACGTCAAAGGGGACGACATGCCGTACTACCGAGTAGCCGGCGAGATTCCGCGCAAGCGGCACACGCGCTTGCGGGACGAGTCCGGCAGCCTGTACGCCGAGGAACTGATGGGTGAGGAAGGCTTCGTCTCGGATTCCTCGCTGCTGTACCACCGGCATCCGCCGACGGCGATCACCAAGAGCGAGGGCCTGGATGGCGAGCAGGGGCGCTCTGGCCTGCTGCCGAACCACCCGTTGCTGCCGCGCCACTACCGCACCCAGGACCTGCCGGTGGGCGGCGACCTGGTGCTCGGCCGTCAGTTGCTGATGGCCAACGACGATGTGCGGATCTCGTTCGCCGCGGCGACGGCGCCGTCCGGGCTCTACCGCAACTCCGTCGGCGATGAGGCGGTCTACCTCCGGTCCGGCTCGGCCCTCTTCGAGTCGGTCTACGGCTCCATCGAGGCAGGCCCCGGCGACTACGTCATCGTGCCGCGTGGCACCATCCACTCCTGGCGTCCGGCCGAGGCCGGGGCGCACGCGCTGGTGGTCGAGGCACGCGGGCACATCCGGCCACCGAAGCGGTATCTGTCTCAGTACGGCCAGTTCCTGGAGCACGCGCCATACTGCGAGCGCGATCTGCGCGGCCCGGCCGGGCCGCTGCTCGCCGAGGGCGAGGACGTGCCGGTGGTGATCCGCACCCAGGCCGGGCTGACGATGCTCACATACGCATTCCACCCGTTTGACGTGGTCGGCTGGGACGGCTACCTGTATCCCTACGCGTTCAACATCGCGGACTTCGAGCCGATCGTGAAGCGTACGCACGCGCCGCCGCCCGTGCACCAGACGTTCGAGGGGCCGAACTTCGTGATCTGCTCCTTCTGCCCCCGGCCATTCGATTTCGACCCCGAGGCAGTGCCGATCCCGTACAACCATCACAACGTCGACTCCGACGAGATGATGTACTACGTGGCCGGCGACTACTCGGCGCGCCAGGGTTCGGGCGTCGGCCTCGGATCGATCACCCTGCACCCGTCCGGGTTCACCCACGGTCCGCAGCCCGGCGCGGTCGAGGCTGTGATCGAGGGGCTAGCCCGCGGGGTCACCACGACGGATGAGACCGCCGTGATGATCGACACGTTCCGGCCGCTGCTGCTGGCCGAGGGCGCCCGGTCGGCCGAGGATCCCGAGTACGCCTGGAGCTGGGCGCGGGGCGCTCGCGGCTGAGTCCGCAGGACTCGTCTCACCCACCGCTCAGCCTCGAATCGGGGGTCATCCTCGTGCGAGATGCGCAGGATCACTGACCGGCCGTCACTCAGCGTGACATCGTAGACCTCGTTCATCTGGCCGATCACGACAAGGCGTAGCCCCTCGACGTCGGCCGCCCCGGTCGCCTGCCCGATGACAGCGCGGATGGCCGGCGGCGAGGTCGTCCTGGCCGCATGCCGGCGGGCGAGCCACCGATCGAAGTCTTCGGAAGTGGTCACGTTCGCGCAGGCTAGCCCGGTCGGCCGGGCAGGCCTACCGAGCTTTCCAGCGCACGACGCGGTTGGCGCCGGCAGTGTCGGGCGGACGTAAGTTGTAACGGTGACAGCGGAGATGCGCGGCCCGGCGTGAGCGTGGCAGGTCGCCAGGCGCGGTTCCGGTGGGCAGTGGTAGTGGCCGGGACTGCGCTGCTCTGCGCCGTGCCGGCGATTGTGGCAGCGTGGCCGGTGTCGGCTTCGGTCCTGTCGGCCGCGCAGTTGCGGGCGGCCGTGCTGGCGTCCGGGCACGTTCCCTACGACGGATACGCCGAAAGTGACGTCGACCTGAGCCTGCCCATGCTGCCTGACCTGCACAATGTCATTGCGCTCCTGGACGGCACCACCGACCAGTACGTCTGGTACCGCTCGCCCGGGCAATGGCGGGCCGACGTGCTGACATCCGCGGGGGAGGACGACCTGTACCAGGTCGGGCAGCGCACCTACGACTGGAACTACGCCAGCAACCTGCTGACCCAGGTCGTCGGCAATCAGCCGGTGCGGCTGCCGCGGGCCGCCGACCTGCTCCCGCCTTCGCTGGCTCGGCGGCTGGTGAACTTCGCTGGCCGCGGTGCGCAGGCCGAGCGGCTGCCATCGCAGCGGGTCGCGGGCATCAGCGCGGCTGGCCTCCGGCTGGCCGAGACCGACCCGCGGTCCACCATCGGCGCGGTCGACATCTGGGCCGACCCGCGCACCGGCCTGCCCGTACAGGTCGAGATCTTCGGGCGCGGCTCGGCCACGCCGACGCTGGTGAGCCGATTCCTGGGCCTTAGCTTCCGGCGGCCGTCGGTGGGCGTCGTCACGCCGGATCCGGGCCCGGGGGCGGGTCAGACCACGACGTCGCTGCCGGCCGTCTCCGGCGTGCTGAACGGATTCGGTCCGCAGCTTCCTGGCCGCCTCGGCGGGTTCGCGCAGGTGCCGACCCCCGGCGGCCTGGCCGATGTCGGCGCCTATGGCAGCGGCTTCGCGCGGTTCGCCGTGGTCCCGCTGCCTGGCCGGGACGGGCAGACCGTGCTAACCGCGGCAAGCTCGGCCGGAGCCACCGTACAGATCGCCGGCGGCACCGCTGAGCTGGTCAGCGTGCCGCTGCTCACGATGCTCCTGGTGCGCTCGCCGGCCGGACCGGTGTACCTGCTGGTCGGCACCGTCACCGCAGCTGCCCTGGAGCAGGCCGCGTCCAGCCTGGTGACCGGCCAGTGATCGTTACCTCGGACCTGACCAAGCGCTACGGTCGCGTGCTCGCCGTTGACCGGGTCGGGCTGGATGTCCGGGATGGCGACCGGTACGGGTTCCTCGGACCAAACGGATCCGGCAAGACGACTGTGGTCCGCATGCTGCTTGGCCTGGTGTATGCGACCAGCGGCACGATCGAGGTGCTCGGCCAGCCGGTTCCGCGCCGGGTGGCGCAGGTGCTGCCCAAGATCGGCGCGCTGGTCGAAGGGCCGTCGTCCTACGGGCACCTGTCCGGGCGGGCGAACCTCAGCCTGCTGGACGCCGCCGGACCAGGGCGCTCGGGCAGCCGGCGGGCACGGCGGCGCCGCATTGATGAGGCGCTGGAACGGGTGGGTCTCGGCGGCGTAGACGACCGGGCGGTCCGGAAGTACTCGCTCGGCATGCGGCAGCGGCTCGGGCTGGCCGCTGCGCTGCTCTGCGAGCCCCGGCTGCTGATCCTGGACGAGCCGACGAACGGCCTGGACCCGCAGGGGATCAGGGAGATCCGCGACCTGCTGACTCAGCTGAATGCGAACGGGACCACCGTGTTCCTGTCCAGTCATCAGCTCTCGGAGGTGGAGCAGCTGTGCACGCGCGTCGGCGTGGTGAACCGCGGCCGCCTGGTGGTGCAAGACGATCTCGCCGCGCTACGCGGCCCGACCGGCCGCGTGATCGTACGCAGCCCGGATGCCGACCGCGCGGCCGGCCTGCTGGATGGCCGGCTCGCGTCGCGGGCCGGCGACCTGATCGTGGTGACGAACGCGGACCCGGTCGCACTGAACGCCGAACTGGTCGGCGCCGGACTGCGGATCAGCGAGATCAGGCCCGAGAACCGCTCGCTGGAGGACCTGGTGCTGGCGGTGACCGGGGCGGGCTCGGACCGCATCAGCGGCAGGAAGGCCCCGGTGCCCGGTGCACCGGAGCCGGGTGAAGTCCCGGCCCGCGAGGCGCTGGCCAGCCAGCCGCTTGCCCGCGAGGCGCTGGCGCGCGAGCCATCCAGTGAGCGGGAAGGCCCGTGATCGGCGTCGAGCTGGCCAAGCTGGTTCGACGCCCTCGTAACTGGGTGAGCGTCGCGCTGATCTGCGCCTTGCCGCTGACGGTCGCGATCTTCGTCGCCGTCACGCACGTCGTGCCGCCGCCCGGCCAGGGGCCTACGCTGCTGTCGGCGGTCCTTGCCGACGGGGCGCTGTTCCCCGCCGCGGCGCTGGCCATCGTGCTGCCGATCTTCCTGCCGGTGGCCGTCGCGGTCGTGGCCGGCGACTCGATCGCCGGCGAGGCGAGTTCCGGCATGCTCCGTTACCTGCTGGCCCGGCCGGTGGGCCGGACCAGGCTGCTGGTCGCCAAGCTGATCTCGGTCATCGTCTATGTGCTGCTGGCGGTCGTCGCTGTCGCGTTGACGTCGTTCGCGACCGGGCAGCTGCTGTTCGGCAGCAAGCCCGTCGTCGTGACTCCGTCCGCCGGCGGCATCACCAGCTCTGGCGTCGTCGCCAATACGCTGTCTGGCACCGCCTTGACGCCGGTCGAGATCTTGATCAGGACCGCTGGCGCGGTGGCGTTCATCTCGGTGTCCATGCTGGGGCTGGCCGCGATCGCGCTGTTCCTGTCCACGCTCGCCGATTCCTCGCTCGGCGCGGCCCTCGGCGCGCTTGCGGTACTGATCCTCAGCGGCGTGCTGGTCACGCTGAACTCGGCCTCCGCGGTGGCCCCCTACCTGCCGACCAAGTACTGGCTGGCCTGGGTCGACTTCTTCCGTCAGCCGATCATCTGGCACAACATCGACCGCGGGTTTGAGTTGCAGGCCGTCTACGTGGTGGTCTTCCTGGCCGCGGCATGGGCGAACTTTGCCACCAAGGACGTCACGAGCTGATCCCAGGCTGGCACGTCGGCCAGCGAGCTGTGACCTCCTTCTACTGACCTGGCAGCCGAGATGCACGTGTCGCAGAAGCGGGTGTCCGCGGTCGAGCGGGGCGAGCTGAGCCGGACCGAGCTGGGAACCGTGGCCGCGTACGTCGGTGCGCTTGGTGGCCGCGTTGAGGTTATCGCCGACTTTGGCGATGAGCGCTTGGTCGTGGCCTGACGTCAGTGACTGGAACCGAGCCCATGGCGTGCACGCAGCCTGCGCGCGTAGCTGCTAGCCGCCATGACAGTCGGTGGCAGATGGCTTGCCCAACGGGGCGGTGCCGATCGCCTGCAGCACCATCGCGGTCACCACGGGACTGGTAGGCAGCTGGGAGTGGCTGATCTGGACTGCTGGGCACAGGGACTGGATGGCCAGGTTGACCGCGCCGGCCAGGCGGCCTGAGTCCGGCGGGATGACGGTGGTGTCGTCAGTGGTCCAGAGTGCCAGCCAGCGCGGCAGTCCGGCCGGGTCGGCCGGGTCGAGGCTGGTCAGCAGGCTGCTGCCAGGTACGAGCTGCTGGCAGGCCGCCGGGCAGGCGCCTGGCAGGAGGCCGGCGGCCGCGCCGGCCAGGCTGGTCCCGTGGAACGGGGCGCCGAGGGTGATGATGCGTCGTGCTTTGTGCGCGCCGTTGTCACGCCTGGCCCAGATGAGCGCGACCACCCCGCCCGCCGAGTAACCGATCACGTCGACGGAGGGTGCGCCGTGCGCCAGCGCGCGGTTGACGGCAGTGTTGAGCATGGCCGCGTCCGTGATGAGGCTGCCGGTCCCGGTGCCGGGCAGGTGCAGAACGGTGGCTGTCCGGCCCGCGGCGCGAATGTGGGTGGCCAGCGTGTCCAGCGATCCGGTGCTGCCACCGTAGCCAGGGACCAGCAGCACAGGCCCGGGCCGAGCCGGGAGCAAGCCGGTCCGGTTCACCGGTGCTGGCCCGCCCGTCGCTGCGACGCCCGCGAGCACGCCGGCGGCGATGACCACGAGCGCCGCCAAGGCGGCGAGCAGCCGCCGCCGGGGTGACATCCCGGCCAGCCAGCTCGTCCCGCGCATGCCCTCCACGGTAAGAGAGGGCCAGAGCAGTCAGGTACGTTCGGACCCGCCAGGCAGAACCCGCGAGCGCTTGCTGCGGCGAAACGCCCGTGCCGACCAGCAGGGCTGCGCACCCCCGGTAGCCTTGGGGCCGTGACTTTGCGACTGCACGACACGGCGACGCGCTCGGTGCGCGAGTTCTCCCCGCTTCATCCGGGGAAGGTCTCGCTGTACCTGTGCGGCGCGACCGTGCAGGCGCCACCGCATATCGGGCATATCCGGTCCGGGGTGAACTTCGACATCCTGGTCCGGTGGCTGCGTATGTCGGGCTACCAGGTCACCTACTGCCGGAACGTGACCGACATCGACGACAAGATCCTCAATGTCGCCGTCGGCGAGGGCGTGCCCTGGTGGGCAGTCGCCGAGCGGAACCAGCGGGCCTTCACGCGCGCCTACACCACTCTCGGCTGCCTGCCGCCAGAGGTGGAGCCGCGCGCCACCGGACACGTTCCCGAGATGATCGTGCTGATGCAGCGGCTGATCGACGGCGGGCACGCCTATGCCGCGGGCGGCGACGTCTACTTTGACGTGCGGTCGTTCCCCGACTACGGCGCCTTGTCGGGACAGCGCGTGGAGCACATGCAGGCCACGGATGACGTGGTCGGCGGTGATGCCAAGCGCGATCCCCGCGACTTTGCGCTGTGGAAGGGCGCCAAGCCGGGCGAGCCGACCTGGCCGACGCCGTGGGGACCTGGCCGGCCCGGCTGGCATCTGGAGTGCTCAGCGATGTCGACGAAGTACCTGGGCGCAACCTTCGACATTCACGGTGGCGGCCTGGACCTGTTGTTCCCGCACCATGAGAACGAGCAGGCCCAGTCGCACGCGGCCGGCGACGGCTTCGCCCGGTACTGGCTGCACAACGGCCTGGTGCGGATTAGCGGCGAGAAGATGAGCAAGTCGCTCGGGAACTCGCTGCTCGTGGATGCGATGGTCACCCAGGTGCGCCCGGTCGAGTTGCGCTATTACCTGGGTCAGGCACACTACCGGTCAGACTTCGACTACTCGCCGGGCGCGCTGACCGAGGCTGCGACGGCGTACCAGCGGATCGAGGGATTCGTCACTCGAGCGGCAGAAATGCTGGGCGCCGAGGCCGAGCCGGCCGGCCTCCCCGCCTGGCCAGCGCCGTTCGCGGCGGCTATGGACGATGACCTGGCCGTCCCGCAAGCCCTAGCCGTTGTGCATGAGGCCATCAAGGAGGGGAACGTCGCCGCTCAGGCCGGTGACCTGGCTGGCACTGCAAAGCGGCTTGCGGAAGTCAGGGCCATGCTCGGAGTCCTCGGGCTCGATCCGCTCGCAGCGCCCTGGGCTGGCGGCGGGCAGTCCGGCGGCGACCTGCGTCCGGTGCTCGATGCACTGGTCAGTGTCGCGCTGGAGCAGCGGCAGGCGGCGCGTGCGCGGAAGGACTTTGCCGCAGCCGATGCGATCAGGGATCAACTATTGGCAGCCGGCGTGATAGTCGAGGACACCCCGCGCGGCCCGCGATGGGAGTTGCAGAAATGAGCGGCCGAGCGGCAAGCGGTGGCGGCAGGACGAAGGGCGGCAAGCCCCGGCCAGGCACGGGCGGCTACGGCAAGCGCAAGCTCGAGGGCAAGGGGCCGACGCCCCCAGCTGAGCAACGGCCCGGCCATCCGGCCCAGCGCCGTGCCGCTGCCCAGGCCAAGCGGTCCGGGACTGGGCAGGCGGGCGCGGGCCGGGACCGGTACGGCACCACGTCGGAGCGGTCAGCGGGCGGACGTTCTGATCCGGTGCGTTCCGGCCCTGCCCGTTCTGGTGCTGGCCGGGCGGCCGTCGGGCGATCGGGGACTGGACGCGCCACGTCGGCGACCGGCGGACGCGGACCTGCGCGGGCGAGTGGCGGCACCGCGGCCGAGCTGGTAGCGGGTCGCAACGCGGTGCTCGAGGCGCTGCGTGCCGAAGTGCCCGCTACCGCACTGCATGTCGGGCCACGGCTAGACAATGACGAGCGGATCGGCCTGGCGGTGATGCTGGCGGCAGACGCCAACATCCCGGTCGTCGAAGCCGGCCGCGCCGAACTCGACCGGCTCACTGGCGGTGCCGTGCACCAGGGCCTGGCGTTGCGCATCAGGCGCTACTCCTACGCCGACCCGGCGGACCTGGTGCAGGCGGCACGCGAGGCCGGCCAGCAGCCGCTGATCGTGGCGCTGGACGGGGTCACCGATCCGCGTAACCTCGGCGCGGTGGCCAGGTCCGTGGCCGCATTCAGCGGGCACGGCATCTTGGTACCAGGCCGGCGGTCCGCCGGAGTGACGGCAGGAGCCTGGAAGGCCTCGGCAGGTGCGCTGGCCCGCGTCCGGGTCGCGCAGACCGCGAACCTGGTCCGGGCGCTGGCCAGCTACCAGGAAGACGGCCTGTTCGTGGCCGGCCTGGCCGGTGACGGGTCGGCGGACATCGTGGACCTGGACCTGGCCGACTCCCCGCTGGTGCTGGTCGTCGGCTCGGAAGGCAAGGGCCTGTCCCGGCTCGTTACCGAGCGATGCGATGTAACGGCGAGAGTGCCGATCACTGGCCCGGCTGAGTCGCTGAACGCGGGCATCGCGGCCAGCATCGCGCTGTACGCGGTGTCTCGGTTGCGCGGCGCGGCCTCCTAGCCTGCCCGCGGGAGCGGGTCTGTCCGCGCCGGAAGCCCGCTGGCATTGCTGGCGAGCGAAGTCAGGTTCGCGGTCGGCTCGGATGCCGTGTCACGAGATTTCTTATCGTCTCGGCATTCGCCTGGCGCTGCGATATTTCGCGCCTATCGTGGATGCCAGGAGGTGGTCGCGCCATGCTGGGAAGCGAGCCCTTCTGGCAGGCAGAGCAGGGCGATTGTGACCCAGCCGGGACCGCGCGGGCCAGGCTGGCCGGTGCGCTGCGGGAGAGCGTCCAGCTCTCGAGCGACTATGTGCTGGCCGCGTTCGCCCAGGTGCCGCGCCATCTGTTTGTGCCCGAGGTCGCGCCCCCGGCGGCGTACCGGGACGAGGCGCTGATCATCAAGTGCGACCCGGACGGGCTTCCGGTCAGCTCGTCGTCTCAGCCAGCAATGATGGCGATCATGCTGGACCAGCTAGACCTGCGGCCTGGCCACCGGGTCCTGGAGATCGGTACCGGCAGCGGCTACAACGCCGCCGTCATGTCCGCGGTGACCGGGCCTAGCGGCAGCGTGACCAGCGTCGACATCGACCCGGAGCTGGTAGCCCGCGCCCGGTCCAGCCTGGTTGCGGCCGGCTACGGGCGCGTGGCGGTGCGATGCGCGGACGGCGGCTATGGCGACTCGGCGGGCGCACCCTATGACCGGATCATCGTCACGGCCGGGGCCTGGGACGTTGCGCCGGCCTGGCTCGGCCAGCTGCGTGACACCGGCCGCCTGGTCCTGCCGCTCTCCATCCGCGGTATCCAGCTCTCGATCGCGCTCGAGCGACGTGGCGCGGGCTGGGTCAGCACGTCGGCCTTCAGGTGCGGGTTCGTCCGGATGCTGGGTGCCTTCGCGGGACCGCAGGCCATGTTCCGGCTGACCGGGCCGGACGGTCTCTACGTGCAGATAGCTGACGGCCAGCCGGCCGATGAGGCCGGTCTGCAGGCGGCGCTGGCTGGCCCCGCAGCCGAAGAGCCGGTGGCCCTGGCACCGGTCAGCCTGGCCGAGCTGGCCGACCTCGACCTCTGGCTCACGCTGACCCAGCCCGACCTCGATCGGGTGACGCTGCTGGCCGCGCCCGACGATGGGCGTCCGCGGCTGGCGCCGCTGCTGCCCTTCGGCGGCCTGGTCAGTGCTGCCGCCGCCGCGGACCAGGTCGGCATCGCGATGCTCATGCCAACGGACCTGATCGCGTCGGGAACGGGCCAGCCGCAGGTCGTCGCCCGCGGGTACGGGCCGGGCGGCCGCGAGCTTGCCGTCCGGGTCGCCGGACTCGGCCCGGCCTGGGCCGAGCAGGGCCGGCCGGGAACTGGCGATCTTGACCTCGTCGTGCGGCAGCGCGCGGCTGGCCCGGGCCCGGCTGCGGGGGTGGCGCGAGCCGGCCTCACCGTGGTCCTGGAGCGGCCGAGCGTAACGATCGAGGCTGGCTGGCCGATGGCGGGCGCCGCTGGCCGCCCGAACGCACCGGCGGCGGCAACGCCGCGGACGACAGCGGATGCCTAGTCTTCCTGCGGCGTGTCTTCCGGCGGATTCGCAGTTCGGCTGCTGCGCGCAGATGCGTGAGATGTTCGCTGGCCAGCGCCTTGCTCAGCCGGCACTCACCAGGGTGACTGGCGGGCTCTCAGGCTCTGGGCTTTCGTTTAGCAGCCTGGCCGGGCCGACGATGAGCGGATCGGGCTGGCCGACGAGATGCTCGTCCTTGCCGTCGTAGGGGATGGCGGCCAGCACGTAGCGCATGGCCTCGATTCGCGCGCGCCTCTTGTCGTTGCTTTTCACCACGGTCCATGGCGCGTCCGGAAGGTCGGTGAACTGGAACATGGTCTCCTTGGCACGGGTGTACTCATCCCACTTGTCCAGGGAAGCCACGTCAACCGGGCTGAGCTTCCACTGCTTGACCGGGTCGTGCTGACGCTCGGCGAACCGGCGCAGCTGCTCCGACCTGGACACTGAGAACCAGAACTTGATCAGCGTGATGCCGTTTCGCCCTAGCGTTCGCTCGAACTCTGGCACCTCGCGCAGGAAGTCCCTGCACTCGTCCGGGCCGCAGAAGCCCATCACCCGCTCGACACCGGCGCGGTTGTACCAGGACCTGTCGAACAGCACCATCTCTCCGGCCGCGGGAAGATGGGCCACGTACCGCTGCAAGTACCATTCGGTCTGTTCCCTGGCAGTGGGCTTCTCCAGGGCAACCACCCGGGCGCCACGCGGGTTCAGGTTCTCGGTAAAGCGGCGGATTGTGCCACCCTTTCCGGCCGCATCCCGGCCCTCGAACACGATGACGAGACGACTGCCAGTGGACTTGACCCACCGCTGCAGCTTGAGCAGTTCGATCTGCAGGCCGCGCTTGGCATGTCCGTACCGCTTGCCGCTCAAGCGTCGGTCGTAGGGATAGTCCTCGCGCCAGGTCTGCACGGCGCTGCCGTCAGCAGCGACCAGCAGCGGGTGACCGTCGGACTCCCTGCGGATGCGCAAGCCCTGCTGGGCGGCTAGGCCGTCCAGCAGCTGGGCGCCAGCGACAACGCGCTTACCAGGCACGTCAGCAGCCGGCCTCAGCAAGAACGCGAGCTGCAAGCCCCGCGCCCGACCTTCGTAACCAGACTCACCGTCGCCTCCGCCTTGCGAGTGGAACTGCCGCGGTCGCTCGCTACGAACGATGAGTGTTGATACCCGTCGGCCGGCCGCGCAAGCGCCCGCCTTGCGCCAGCATCGATCTCGACCACTTTGGCAACCGAGAGCTACCATTAAGCGTCTACAAGTCCGAACAAATTTCTCTTTAATATCCCGCCTGTTATGCCGGTATTTCTGGGTCGCGGTTCTTGGGCGGGTTCACTACGGGAGCGAAACATGAGGCAATTGGTCCGGCGGGCGCTCCTGAGCGCTTGCGTCACGGGGGCAGTGGGGGCGTCGGTCGCGGGCGCAAGCGGGGTCGCTAGCGCTGTGCCGGGGGCGTCAGCGGTCGCGACGAAGCCCGCCGCACTGGCGGCCTACGTGCCCCCGTCCAAACCACTGAATTACGGTCAAAGCGGCGCTGCAGTCAAGAGTGTGCAGGCTCGGCTCACTGCGCTGCACTACTACCCGGGGCCGGTCGACGGCAAGTACGGCATGGATCTGCAGGAGGCCGCATGGGCCTTCCGGGAGACCCAGGGCCTCCGCGTGACCCAGGCCAACAACAACCATCCGATTACCGCGGCGTTCCTGAAGGCGCTCGTGCACCCGCGGGCACCCAAGGTGCTCCTGCCCAAGGGCGGTCCGAACCGCGTCGAGGTCAACCAAAACATCCAGGTCCTGGTTGTCTACAAGAACAACAAGGTCAACCTGGTCGCGCATGTGTCCACCGGCGGCCGGTACTACTACCCCTGCCCGGGCGGTGGCGGAACGTGCGGTCCCGCGATTACGCCAGACGGCAATTACCACGCCCTGAGCTTCATGCGGGGGTGGGTGACCGTGCCGCTTGGCCAGATGTACAACCCGACGTTCTTCATCGGTACCGCGTACGCGATCCACGGCGATGAGCCAGTGCCGTGGTATCCGGCGTCGCACGGCTGCGTCCGGGTGTGGATGGACATTGCCCAGTTCTTCCACAACCGGGTGACGGTCGGCGGCGCACACGCGACCCCGATCTACGTCCGGGGCACCGCACCGGCCTACCCGGCCGGCAACTAGGCGGTAGCTGCTGCCCGGCCTGGCCAGTCTTTCCTGGTCAGGCCGGGCAGTTCCGTCTTTGGGGGCAGATAAGCTATCGCGGTCAAGGAAATCACGGGCGCCCGGAGTGCGACATGATGCGACAGATTACGGTGGCCACTGCGGCCGCGGCCGCCGCCATCGGCCTGGCAGCGTGCGGCAGCAGCACAGACCCGAGCGGGAGCGCCGCGAGCTCGGCTAGCTGCAGCAACGCGTCGATCCAGCACGACCTGTACGCGAAGGGCGTGCTCACCGTGGCGACCGACAAGCCGGCCTACTCGCCCTGGTTCGCGGGCAACAACCCTGGCGATGGCAAGGGCTATGAGAGCGCCGTGGCGTACGCGGTTGCCAAGCAGCTTGGCTTCGCCAAGTCGCAGGTGCGCTGGGCTTACGAGCCGTTCGACGCCTCCTACGCGCCCGGCCCGAAGAAGTTCGACTTCGACATCAACGAGGTCTCCTACACCCCGCAGCGCGCGCAGGCGGTCTCGTTCTCCAGCAGCTACTACGACGTGCAGCAGTCGCTGGTGGCGCTGAAGGACTCGCCGATCGTGTCCAAGCACTCGCCGGCTGACCTCAAGACCTACGTCTACGGCGACCAGATCGGGACCACCAGCCTGGCGTTCATCAACAGCAGCATCCAGCCGACCGCCCAGCCCAAGGTGTTCTCCACCCTCAACGACGTCAAGCAAGCTCTGCAAGATCACCAGATCGTGGCCTTGGTCACCGACACTCCGACGGCCCAGTACATCGCCGGATCGGAGATCCCGGGATCGGAGATGGTGGCGCAGTTCCCGAGCACGGGTGAGCACTTCGGCCTGCTCTTCGGCAAGGGCGACCCGCTCGTGGGCTGCGTCGACAAGGCGATCACCACGCTCAAGGCGAACGGCACCCTGGCGGCCCTGCAGAAGCAGTACCTGCAGATCTACCTGTCCGTGCCGACGATCAAGCCGTAGGTGACTGGCGGCTCGTGATGCCTCACGATCATCAGGGCGCGGCCGGCCAGCAGGCAGCCGAGCCGCTGCAGGCTGGGCCCGCGCCAGGCCTGAACGCAGGCGGACCGGTGTTCTACAGCGCCGGCCGCGGTCCGCGGCTGCTGGCCGGCGGCGGCCGCCGAGCTACCGTCGTTTCCACCCTGAGCACGCTTGTCGTGCTGGCGGCTTTGGTGGCCATCTTCCTGGCGGCGCCTGGCAGCGCGCAGGTGCGGCACACCTTCTTCGATCCGCATGACATGTGGCAGTCCTTCATCGGCAATCCGCGCAAGGGCTACTACTCGGTCGGTGCGGCGATCTGGCTCAACATCCGGATGTTCCTCGCGGCCGAGGTCCTGATCCTGGTCCTCGCGCTCACCATCGCGCTGATCCGGCAATCCACCGGCCCGGCGCTGTTCCCGTTGCGGGTGCTGGCCATGATCTACGTGGACTTCTTCCGCGGCGTGCCGCTACTCCTGGTCGTCTATGCGATCGGCTTCGGCGTCCCGGCCCTGCGGCTGACAGGAGTGTCCAGCCAGTCGTACGCGGTGTACGGCGTGGTCGCGCTGACCCTGTCGTACTCGGCCTATGTCTCTGAGGTCTATCGCGCCGGGCTGAACTCGGTGCATCGCAGCCAGGTTGCGGCAGGCCGGTCGCTCGGACTGTCGCAGGCCACGGCGATGCGGTACGTCATCCTGCCCCAGGCGCTGCGCAACATCGTCCCGCCACTGCTCAACGACTTCATCAGCCTGCAGAAGGACACCGCCCTGGTCGGCGTGCTCGGCGCCATCGAGGCCAACCAGGCGGCCCAGATCTACGGCAGCACGGTGTTCAACTACTCGAGCCTGACGGTGGCGGCCATCTTGTTCCTGATCCTCACGATCCCGCTGGCCAGGTTCACCGACCGGCTGATCGACAAGGACAGGCGGCGCCGCCTGGCCGGAGCGATGGCATGACCGCCACCGACGCGGTTCCGGCGGAGCGGGGCGGCGCGGCAGCCGGCGCCGTGGTGCTGCAGGAGGTATGGAAGTCGTTCGACGCGAACGAGGTACTGCGCGGCGTCAGCCTGTCTGTTGCGGCGCACGAGGTAATCTGCCTGATCGGCGCCTCCGGGTCGGGCAAGTCGACCCTGCTGCGGTGCATCAACCTGCTGGAGCCCATCGACTCCGGCCGGATCGCGCTGCTCGGCCAGGACGTCACGGTGGCTGGTATCGACCAGAACCGGGTTCGCCGGCAGGTCGGCATCGTGTTCCAGTCCTACAATCTGTTCCCGCACATGACGGTGCTGCGGAACGTCACGCTGGCACCGGTGAAGGCCCTGCGCATGCCGAAGGCCGAGGCCGAGCAGGCAGCGCGGGACCTGCTGGCTAGGTTCGGCCTGGCCGACAAGGTGACCGAGTACCCGGACCGGCTGTCGGGTGGGCAGCAGCAGCGGGTGGCCATCGTCCGGGCGCTGGCGATGCAGCCTCAGGTCATGCTGCTCGACGAGGTGACCAGCGCGCTCGATCCCGAGCTTGTGGCGGAGGTGCTGGACGTCATCCGGGATCTGGCGGCCGGCGGCATGACGATGCTGATCGCCACGCACGAGATGGGATTCGCCCGCGACATCGCCAGCCGGGTGTGCTTCCTGGAGGAGGGCCGGATCATCGAGGAGGCGCCACCCGAGCAGCTGTTTACCGAGCCAAAGGACGAGCGCACCCGCCGCTTCCTGCGCCGGATCGTTGATGCCGGACGGATGTGACGCCCGAGGCACCTGGCCGGCAAGTCCGTGTTGGCTGGCAAGTCCGTGCTGGCCGGCTAACTCCGGCAGGCGGGAACTGGCGCGTCGCGCGGCAGGCCCGGGCGGCCAGGGTGGCGCTGGTCCCGGCGCGCGGTGGTCTCGGTTTGAGGCGATCGCCGCTGGGAACCTGCCGTGTTCGTGATCTTGATCAGCTGGCCGGGGCACCTGCGCCGGTGTCCTAGCATCGGGCGAGTGAGGCGGACACCATGACCTGGACCGCCACGGCTACGCGCGATCGCAGTCACAGCCGGGCTGGCCCGAAGTTCCTGATCACTCTGGTGATCGTCGTCGTGCTGCTGGTCATCATCGACTTCGGGGCCAAAGCCGTCGCCGAGAACGTCATGGCCAACAAGATCCAGCAGCAGGGCCTGCCGCGTAAGCCAGACGTCACGATTGACGGTTTCCCGTTCCTGACCCAGGTTGCCGCAAAGGACTTCCGCCAGGTCAGCATCTCAGCGACGAATGTGCCGGAGGGACCGGTCACGATCTCGAAGATCCACGCGACCGGGCACCAGATCAAGCTCAATTCCTACGCCTTCAGCAGCGGTACGATTACCAGCCTGTCGGGTACCGCGCTGATCAGTTTCTCCTCTCTCGCCAGCACGCTGACCAAGCAGATCGGCCCGCTTGGCACACTGCTGAATGGTGCCGGGCTGAAGCTCACTGCGGCCGGCCCGCACGAGGTCAGGGCCGTCCTTAACCTGGTGGTCACCACCGGGTCGGCAACCTGGCGAGTGACGCGCGCCAGTGGCCAGGACCTGCGGATCAGCCTGGTCGGCAGCAGTGGCCTGCCCGCCGGGCTGATTAGCTCGATTAGCAGCGTCACGCTGCACCTCCCGAGCCTGCCGCTTGGCCTCGCCATCAACAGCGTATCGGTCACGAATGCCGGGGTAGTTGGCCAGATCAGCGGCCACAACGTGCCCTTCGGCAGCTAGGGACAGCCTCGCCCCGCGCTGCCCACGACCGCGCGCTAGCTGGCCGCTGAGTGGCGGCTGCGGGCTCGTTCCCGGATAGAAGCAGCGCGCACGGCGACGGCGACGCAGACCCTGGCAGCCCGCTGAATGGCCGTCGGAGACCGCGGAGAAATGGGGCGCCTCGCTGGCCGGATGCCAATTTGCCGTCGGTGCCGCATGCTTTGCTGCACTGTTGTAGCTTCCGGTCTAAAGATGCTTATCAAGGCGGTTTGTAGTGGCGATGAACGTGGCGGGTCCGGATGGGCAGTTGCCCGCGCTGCTGACCGCTCCGCTGGCGGCGGGACAGTGGCCGGTCCGCACTGGCGGGGTGCCGCCCGCGGCGGACCGGTTCAACTCCCGCCCCGAGACAGGTCCGGATCTGGGACTGGCGCTCGGGCGCGCCCGGATCGTTGCGCTGATCGCGCAGCCGCAGCGCGCCACTGGTGCGGCCTCGCAGGACTGGCTCGGGTGCTGCGGTAAGACCCAGCTCGCGGCCGCGTTCGCCGAGTCGGTGTGGCGGTCGCGCGGAGTGGACCTGCTGGTCTGGGTGGACGGGAGCAGCGCCGCGGCCGTGACATCCGCGTATGCGGACGCTGCCGCGGCCATTGCCGGCGCCACGGCGCCGGGCGGCACGGAAGCGGCAGCGTCCAGTTTCCTTGCCTGGCTCAGCCAGACCGACCGACGGTGGCTGGTGGTGCTCGACGACCTCGCCGACGACGTGGCCGGGGCTGGCCTGGTGCCGGCTGGCCCGGCGGGCCACGTGCTGATCACTGCCACCAGGGCGCAGTCGGTGGCCGGGCTCAGGGACGCCCTGATGCTCGAACTCGGGCCGTTCAGTCCACGAGAGGCGATGAGCTACCTGGTGGGGCGCCTGTCTGCGGATCCCGACCAGCGCCGCGGCGCGATCGACCTGATCGAGGATCTCGGCTGCCACCCGGTCGCGCTCGCGCAAGCCACCGCGACGATCGGCAGTTCCTGGATCACCTGCGTGGACTATCGCGAAAGGTTCTACCAGCGGCAGACACTGCTGACGGCCACAGGTGCGCCGCCGCCGCCACCGCCCGCGGTGAGCTGGACGCTCGCGGTAGACCAGGCGGATCAGCTCATGCCCGGCGGCGGCGGCCAAGCCTGCCTGGCGCTCGCGGCCATGCTGGACGGCCATGGGATCCCGGCCGGGGTATTCGGCACGTCGGCCGCCGCTGAGTACATCGCGCCGGATCCCGCCGGGCCGGCCAGCCTGGCGGAGCGCTGCCGGCTCGCACTGTCCAGTCTTGAGCGGGCTGGGCTGGCGACCCTGGAGAGCCTGGGTGATCTGCTGGTCGTGCGCATGAGACCGGTCCTGCAGCGGGCGGTGCTGGCGGCGATGCCGCCGCAGATGAGCGAGCCGGCCGCGAGGGCCGCAGCGGCGGCGCTGCTGGAAGCCTGGCCAGAGGACGACCGGGGCAGCGGCGTCGGGGCGATGCTCCGCGGCTGCGCGATCGCGCTCCTGCACGGCGCCGGGGACGCGATCTGGGCCGAGGGCTGCCCGGCGGTGCTGATCCGCGCCGGGCAGAGCCTGGACCGTGCCGGGCTGGCCAACGCGGCGGTGGCGTACTGGCGCGAGTTGGCTGGCCGGTGCGATCAGGTGCTCGGCCCGAGCCACCCGGACTCGCTGCGGCTGGTCGAGCACCTGGCGGGCGCGTGCAGGCTGGCTGGCCGCCCCGGGGAGGCCATCGCGTGGCGCCAGCGCATCTCCGACGATCGGGCCAGGTCCCTCGGACCATCTCATCCGGCGGCTCTGTCTGCCCAGGTGAGTCTCGGCAGGTCGCTGGCGGAGGCGGGAGACTTCGGCGCC
>DASXMP010000020.1:0-23877 GCA_036495585.1 Streptosporangiaceae bacterium | reverse complement strand
GCCGACCACGGGCGGACAGGTGCTGCTCCCGCCCGGTCCCGGTAACGAGCTGTCCTGGCTCGGCGGCCTCCGCGACCAGCGCGCGGTCGAGGCGCGACCGGATGTGCTGTCGTTCACCAGCGCGGCCCTCGAGGACGACCTTGAAGTGACCGGACCACTGTCGGTCACGTTGCACGCGGCGACGTCGGCTACCGACACCGACTTCACGGCCAAGCTGGTCGACGTATGGCCGGACGGCCGTGCGCTCGGGCTCGCGGACGGGATCGTGCGGGCCCGGTACGCGCTCGGGCCGCAGGCACCCAGCCCGGTGACGCCCGGCGAGGTCTACGAGTACACGATCGACCTCATCGCGACGAGCCAGGTGTTCAAGGCCGGGCACCGGATCCGGGTGGACGTGTCGAGCTCGAACTTCCCGTGCTTCGACCGCAATCCAGGCAACGGCGCGCCAGTGGCTACGTACACGGAGGCCGACTTCGTCATCGCGGAACAGACAATCTGGCACGACGCCGCCCGGCCGTCCTACATCACACTGCCGATCATCCCGCGGTAACGCGACCCATCACGGGCTGCTCACCGCACGCCAGGCAAACGCGTCTGCGCGCCGGGCAACCTGTCCGAGTCCGGGGAACGGCAGGTGGTAGGCGTGCACGAGCACGCCGTCATCGGCTGCCCAGGACAACAACCGGCGCCGGCTGCTGGCTGCCGCCGCGAGGTCGTTGTCCCACGGCGTGCCAAATCCGGGTTGCGCAACTGCAGCGGGTCGTAGAACGAGTCGCCCAGGCATAGCAGCCGCTCCCCTGCCGACTCCAGCAGGAATGCGGTATGCCCGGGCGTAAAGCGGCCGCGAGTCGCCCGCCGAGCTTGCCCACCAGCGGCTCGATCCACGGGCCATAGCCACCGAAGCGCGCGCCGAGTCCGGTATCAATGACCGCTAGCCCGTCTGGTGTCTGCGCGACGAGGCAGTTATAGCCGCATGTCAGCGTCGTTCTCTGAGACGGGTCCCCGGCGAGTTCTCGGCTGAGCTCGGCTGCCGGCACGCCGCCTTCAGGCGTGAAGAAGCTGTCGAGCCGCGGCTCGAACGGGGGCTCTGGCTGCCCGTCGCTAATCACCGCGCACATAAGCCGGCCGACCGAGAAGCGATGAATCATCTCGGTAGTATCCCGTCCGACGGCATGCCCCAAGGAGAGCAATGGACGACGCCACCGGGTTTGCCGAGATACCGGCGACGACCCTCGCGGACATCCTCGGCCGCGAGCAGGTCATGGACATCGGCATCCGGCCGCTGTGGCCAGTGCCGCAGCGGGTCGCGGGCCCGGCGTTCACCGTGCGTTGTCCGCCGGGCGACAACCTGATGCTGCATGCGGCGATCTACCGCGCCGAACCTGGCTGCGTCATCGTGGTGCAGGCGGGAGACGCGGACTACGCGATGGCAGGCGGGAACGTCTGCGCCGTCGCGCAGCGGCGTGGCATCCAGGCCTTCGTAGTGGACGGCGTGATTCGCGACCTCGGCGAGGTGCGGGACATAGGTTTCCCGGTCTTCGCCAGGGGCGTCATCCCGGTTCCGGGCGTCAAGGTCGCGATCGAACC
Source organism: Streptosporangiaceae bacterium (assembly GCA_036495585.1). Classification (GTDB taxonomy): domain Bacteria; phylum Actinomycetota; class Actinomycetes; order Streptosporangiales; family Streptosporangiaceae; genus JAJYUU01. The sequence goes on along the minus strand of DASXMP010000020.1, from coordinate 22,290 downwards.
GCTGGGCAGACCGGTCCGTTGCGGCGGTGTCACCGTGCGCCCCGCCGACATCGTGGTGGCCGATGAGGAAGGCGTGGTGGTCGTGCCCGGCACGCGCCGGAAAGAAGTCCTCGTCGAGGCACAGCGGAAGCTCGCCGACGAGGCCGCACAGTCGCTGGATGCCTGGGAGGCCGCGCATCGGGCGCGAATCGAGCAGATCCTCGCCGACAAGGGCTTTGAGGAGCGGTAACGTGACCGACCCTGGCCGCCTGGCGTTCCTCGCTCACCGACGCGCGGTCGGGCCGCGGCGGATGGACGAGGTATTCGCCCCGAACTACGACGAGCAATGGGGCGGGATCAACTCCTCGCATGAGTCGTGCCTTGCAAAGCTCCTGGAGCTAACGCCGCTCAAAGCCGCGCGTGGATTGTGGCGGCCGGCTTCTACAGCTGGCGGGCTACCCGCCACTCGCTGCGCGGCAGCGCGACGTATACCTCGCCCTCGTCGGGCTCGGTCCCGATCGCGTCCCTGACGGCCTGCGCGCGCGACGCGCGAGCGGTCAGGCCGGGCCGCCGGTCGACGTCGCCGACCACGTACCAGTGACCGGGATCGACTTCGCGCATAACCACGTAACCGCCCGCGGGCTGTCCTGACTCAGCCATGCCGATCGCCTCCTTCGTGTGCTGTGACTCTTCATCGATCCGGCAGCCTCGTGGAGTCGTTATATAACCCTCGTGGCCGCCGCATCTGCCGCATCGAGGAAGGTGCGGTGACCCGCGCCTAGGCTGCGCGCAGCACTAGCTTGCTGAGCCACCGCAGCGCTTCGGCGGCCGAGTTGAGTACCGAGATATGCCCGTCCTCAGGAAACACGCGCAGTTCCGCATCCGGGCAATGCTGCGCCAGCCACTCGCTGTGCGAGCTCGGCACGATCCGGTCCTGGCGGCCGTGCATGAGCAGCACCGGGGCACGTATGCCAGCAGGCTCGAATCCCCACGGCGCCACGTAGGCCATGTCGTCGTCGATCAGGCCGGCCGGACCGGACTCGATCGCCGGGCCGACAACCTGGCCGAACCACGACCAGGGGCCCTGCAGTGCCGCATGATCGGCGGCGGTGAAGATCTCGGGATCGAACTCGGCTGAGGCCTCGAACCTTTCCTTCTCTGCCCGCCCGGCCGCCGCTGCGCGCAGGGAGGCGGCGGCAGACGGGTTCATTCCCCCGTACCAGTCAAGTCCGGCCGCGCCGAACGGCGCGAGCCCGGCTCCGCTGACCACGCCCAGGACCCGATCGGACAGCAGCGCGCCGCAGGCGAGCGCGTGCGGGCTACCGCCGGAGTGACCCATCGCGGCAAATTGACCGATGCCAAGGTGGTCGGCAACCGCGGCCGCGAACCGGGCAGCCGAGGCGACGGGGCGCCCCGGCTGCGGGGTCGAACTGCGGTAGCCGGGCCGGTCATACGACACCCATCGGATGCCTAGCCGGTCGCTCTCGGCAAAGAGCGGCGCTGGCGGCGTGCCGATGTTCGGCGTGCCGCAGTGCCACATGACCACCAGCGCGTTCCCACTGGCGCTCGTCGCCGGACCGGTGTCGTAGACGTGCAGATTGGTGCCGTCGCTCAGCCGAAGGTCAGTCTCCGCGGTCGTCGCCACCCTGGCACCCTAACTCGTTCGCAGCCCGTCATGGAGAAGCGTCTTGCTGGTCCTTCGCGAACGGCGGATACAGCCGGAATCCTGACAGCCGCTGGTGGAGAAGCTTCTCGTAGAAGCCATCGGCACCAGACAGCAGGTCGATCCGCTGCGCGCCGCAGGCGGCGAACGCTTCCTGGATCAGCCTGGTACCGATGCCTTGGCCCCGAGACCCGGCGCGCACTGCCATCGTGGCGATGTAGGCCTGTACCTCACCGTCGCTGAGCAGGTAGATGAAACCGGCGACGTCTCCGCCCTCGGTCGCCACGTAGGTAGTCACGCCCGGGTTCGTCAGGATCCGGCGCGCGCGATCGAGGTCCGCGGGTAGTGATGGCCAGCCCTCGGCCTGGCACAGGGCGGCGATCCCGGGCAGGTCGCTGTGCTCGTACGGTCGGTAGTCCACGCCTCATCCCACCGGCCGGAGCCACTTGCGGGCAAGCTCGGCCTCCAGATCGATGCCGAAATGCCCTGCCAGGACCAGCAACTGGCCCAGCACGTCGGCCACCTCGGACCGGAACGCCTCGTCTAGCTCCGCGGCCGTCAGTCCTTTCGCCCGGCCCTGGCCAGCTCGCATCAGGAACGCCTGCGTCAGCTCGCCGACCTCCTCGTGCAGCTTCAGCAGGAACCAGGAGTCGTCGCGCTGAATACCGAATGCCGTGGCGTAGTCACGCGAGAAGGCCTCGAGCTGATCAGTCAGCGACATCAGTTCCACGCGTCGACTATGTCACCAGCTTCGGACAGCCGTCGCTGGGTCGTTAGCCGCCCGCCAGCGAACTTCGGCGGGCCGCGGGCGTAGCGCTGTGTGCCGAAACTGCGTTATTGTCCGCCTGAGCCATTACCGGGGGTGAAGGCCATGTCGGGGTTTCCACAGTTAGGTCTGGCCAGGATCGCGTCGCGGTTGCGGAGTTCGCAAGCTCTGCTCGCCGCCATCACTTGCGGCATCGCCTTAACGGGTGTCGCGGTCGCCCTGAGTTCCAACAGCACGGCGTCGGCCGCTAGCTCACCGTGGTCCGTGCAGAGCATCCCGTCGGTCAGCGGGAACACTCCGAACGCCCAGTTCGAGGATGTGAGCTGTCCGACCATCGCCTTCTGCATGGCAGTTGGCCGGTACGTGGGCACCGACGCTATCCAGCGCACCCTAGCGGAGGAGTGGACCGGCGGTCGCTGGCATATCGTCAGTTCCGCTAGCCCCTCGGGCGCGCAGGCCAGCGGACTTGGCTCGGTCTCGTGCGTCAGCGCGACTGCCTGCGAGGCGGTCGGCAGTTCGGGAGGCCTATCCGCCGGCAGCCAGACGCTCCTCGCAGAACGCTGGAACGGCAAGGCCTGGGCTCTCGTGCCAATACAGACGCCAGGCAGCACCACGCTCGAGGCGGTCTCCTGCACGACGAGCTCCGCCTGCGTAACAGTCGGATTCCGGACAGCGGCTGACGCCATTTCGCAGGCCGTGGCTGAGCGCTGGAACGGTCACCAGTGGCTGATTATCACTCCGGCGCGGCCCCTCAAGTCCACTGACCTGGATGGCGTGTCGTGCCCGGCAGCGCGCAGCTGCTATGCGGTGGGCGGGCAGGCGACCAGCACCATCGCCGCAGGCCATCCTCTCGTCGAGCACTGGAACGGCAGCAGCTGGACGACCCAGCGCATCGTCAGCCCGACTGGCGCTGCCGAGCTGTCCGCGATCTCATGCCCGCGCGCCGCGACGTGCACGGCCGTGGGTTCGGCCGGCACCGCGAACACGCGGATGCTGGTCGAGGACCTGGCCAGGGGGAAGTGGACCGAGGGCCTGCCGTCAGCGCCGCGGCTCGCCGAGCCCGGCATGTACGCCGTCTCCTGCAGCGCACCCCGAGTGTGCACGGCGCTGGTCAGCTACATCGGCTCCGGCGAGGTCCTGACCTGGGCGACCGCATTCCGGGGCGCGACCGGCGGCTTCAAGGTCGGGGCGCCCGTGCCGAACGCCGCCTTCGATACTGGCGCGGCAGTTTCCTGCCGGCCGGTCTCGTGCGAGGTTGTCGGTGCGCTGAACAGTTCCGATGGCCAAGGCGACCCGTCCGGTTCGGGAACGACCGCCGCCTGGCGCGGCAGCCATAACCACTTCACGCGGCAGTCCACTCTGAATCCGGCCGGTACGGCCGGCGGCAGCCTGACTGGCGTGTCCTGCGTTGCCTCGGGATTCTGCGCGGCCACCGATTCAGTCACCATCGACTCGGTGCCCGCCGGCGCCGTCTCGGTGCTCGATCGTGCGGCTGGCAGCGGCCAGTGGAGCGCTCCACCGAACCAGGGCTCCGGTTTCCTGGCCAGCATTTCCTGTACGTCCGCCAGCTTCTGCCTGGCGCTCGGGTCGCCTGCTGGCGCGGAGACCTGGGACGGCAGCACCTGGTCCGAACTGACGGCACCGGACGCGTTCATTCCGAACTCCGGCGGCCTGCAGGCGGTGACCTGCCTGTCCGACACCGACTGCGTAGCTGTTGGCTCGACGCTAATGGGCCTGAAGGCGCACGCGCTGGTGGCTACCTGGGACGGCAGCACCTGGACCACGTCGACTCCGGCGCTCCCGGCCGGCAGCGTGAACAGCCTGCTGGCCGGCGTGTCGTGCACCTCCGCGACGAACTGCGTGGCAGCCGGGTCCTACACCACAACGGCCGGCGGCACGTACCACGCGCTGGTCGAGACGTGGGACGGGACCACGTGGACGATCGCCAGCCCGAGCATGCGGGTCGATGGCTTCGACCACGTCAGCGTCTCCTGCGCGACGGCAAGCGCCTGCATGGTGACCTGGGGCGCTTTCGGCGAGGCACTGGCCGACTGGTGGAACGGCTCGATTTGGACCGCCACCACGTTCCCGGGTCCTACCGCCCACGTTGATGCACGCTGGGTCTACGGCGTCTCCTGTACCTCCGCGACGTTCTGTACCGCCGTCGGCGGCTTCCTCTATCCGAACGCGTCCGGCCCGCTCGTGGATACCTGGAACGGCACCACCTGGACCGCGGCTGCCTTGCCGGCCACCGTCGGCGTGGCGGAGTTCAACGCGGTGTCGTGCACCACGGGTACTGCCTGCACCGCGGTCGGGGACGATCAGCGGCTCCTCGACGTGCCGTTCGCGGAGGCTCGCAGCTGACCTGTTACCAGTCGTCCTCTTCGTCGCGGCCGTCGCTGGCGTCGTCGCTGTCGTCGCTGTCGCCGCCCGGTTCGTCGTCGCCTTGTCCGTCTTGTGCCTGGATGTTCAGCGCGAACCGCTGCAGCACTTCGAGTTCCGTCCGCCCAGTCAGCCGCCCGAGTTCGGAGGCGCCGTAGACGCAGAGCTGAAGGAGCCCGGAAAAGGCCTCCATGATGCCCTGCTTGCCACGTTCGTTCTCAATTGCCTCAATCCGGTCGAGCGCGAAGTCTGCGCTCTCCGGCTCGGAGAACATGGCCGTGAGAATCTCGATGGCCACCGCGAGATTGTGCCGGGTGTTCGGCTGGGTCACACCACCAGCATCGCAGAGCCAGGCCGGGCCGACGCATCTGGGTATCCGCCCTATTACGCGGAGTAATCGGAGGAGATGGCGCCTGACGCAGCACGTACGGGACACAAATACCGTCGGTCGAGATCGTCCAGTCCTGGCCTTGCGTCCGTGCGGTCGCAGCGCAGGAGCAGGAGCCGCCGGCCACCTTCCCACTGCTAACTTCGACCAGGCCGTTACGTTAACATTTTACCGAACCTGCACCCGGCCATAGGGTCTGGAGCTCCGCATGACTGAGCTGGACGGCAGCGTCATCGACCCGGACGTGCCGAGCGTTGCGCGCATCTACGACTTCTTACTTGGCGGCAAGGAGAACTACGCCGCAGACCGCGAGGCGGCAGCCCAGCTGATCGAGCTCGCGCCGACGCTGGCAGAGATCGCGCGGCAGAACCGCGACTTCCTCGGTCGGGCGGTCCGCTTCGTGGCCGGCCAGGGAGTGACTCAATTCCTCGATATCGGCGCCGGCCTGCCCACCCAAGAGAACGTCCATCAGGTCGCGCAGGCGATCAATCCGGGGGCCAGAACTGTCTACGTCGACAAAGATCCCGGTGTCTTGAGCCATGGTCGCGCCCTGCTGTCTGGTGATCCGCGGACGACAATCGTCGTCGGCGACCTGAGCGACCCGGCTGGCATACTGCAGAACCCTGAAGTCACGCGGCTTATCGACTTCACCCGGCCGGTCTGCCTGCTGCTGGTCGCCATCTTGCACTTCGTGCCAGATGCCGCCGACCCGCTCGGGCTGATAACCGCACTGCGAGACGCCGTCGTCCCCGGCAGCTACCTGGTCATGTCGCACGCAAGCATCGGTGCGGGTCCGGAGGTGACCGACGCCGGCACGGAAGCAATGCGCGTCTACGAACAGGCCAACGCCAACCTCAGCCTCCGCAGCCGGAACCAGGTAAGGGCCCTAGCCGAAGGCTTCGAGCCGATCCCGCCCGGGCTCGTCTTCGTCACCGAGTGGCGACCGGAAGCGCAGGCTGAGGCAGCCTACGACCCGATCTTCGCCTTCGTAGGCCGCAAGCCCTAGCGCGCTGCTGATGCGCGCGCGCCGACCCGCCCGGTACGGGATAGGCTGCTCGTAAATGGCCAGGAATGGCAGTCGAAGGGAGTCCCTCATGACGCAGTGCGGCCAGCGTCCGAGCTGACGGGAGGACAGTTGACCCAGAGTCCGCCCGAGCACAAGGCACTCAACCCAGCCATTCCGAATGTCGCGCGAATGTATGACTTCATGCTCGGCGGCAAGGAAAACTACGCCAGCGACCGGGCCGCGGTCGCGAACCTGATCGAGCTGACGTCGTCGGACATCCCAGCGAACGCCCGGCTCAACCGCGCGTTCCTTGGCCGCGCTGTCCGCTACGTCGCGAGCCAGGGTGTCACCCAGTTCCTCGACATCGGCGCCGGCCTGCCAACGCAGCAGAGCGTGCACCAGGTCGCCAGCGAAATCTCGCCCGACATCAGGACGGTCTACGTCGACAACGACGCGGTGGTGCTGGCGCACGCGCGCGCACTGCTGGGCGACACCAAGTACACGGCCGTCGCCGCGGGCGACGTCCGCGATCCGGCAACCATCATCGGTGATCTGGCCGTCCGGGAACTGATCGACTTCAACCGCCCGGTCTGCGTACTGCTCGTCGCGATCCTGCATTTCATCACCGACGCCGACGACCCGAAGAGCCTGCTCAGCGTGCTGCGCGAGGCCATGCCACCGGGCAGTTACCTGATCCTTTCCCATGCCACTGTCGACAGCGCGCCGCCCGATATGGCAGCCAAGGCAGACGATGCCGAGAGGCTGTACGACCAGGCGACTGCGCCGCTGGCCCTGCGCGACGCCGCGGAGGTCGCCGCACTGCTCGATGGCTTCTCGCTCATCGAGCCCGGCCTGGTGCACGTGTCCCAGTGGCGGCCACCAATGGATGCCACCTACAAGTTCGACGCTTTCCTGGCCGCCGTCGGCCGAAAGGACTAACGGCAGGATTACGATCAGGTATTACCGCCTTTGCCCCGGGCCATTGCCCTCGGGATGGAAGCCACGAGGAGCCAGATGACGCAGCGTGCCCCGCAGGACCAGCGCGTCACGGCCGCGCCGACCCTCGACCCTTCGGTGCCGAGCCCCGCTCGGATGTGGAACTACTGGGTCGGCGGCAAAGACCACTTCGCCGCCGACCGGGATGCGGCCACGCGCATCATCGAGGCCATGCCCGCCATGCCGCAGCTTGCCCGGAACGCGCGGCTCTTCCTCGCCGATGCTGTCAGCCAACTCGTCGGACTCGGCGTCCGGCAGTTCCTCGATATCGGCACCGGATTGCCGACAGCCAACAACACGCACGAGGTCGCGCAGGCTGCGGCGCCAGAGTCGAGGATCGTCTACGTCGACTACGACCCGGTCGTACTCGCGCACGCCCGCGCGCTGCTCACGAGCAGCCCGGAAGGCAAGACCGACTACATCGAAGCCGACCTGCGCGACCCGGACACAATCCTCGCGGCCGCCCAGCACACCCTCGATTTCACCCAGCCCGTCGCCATCCTGCTGATCGGGGTCCTGCACTTCATTCCCGACTCGGACGAGCCTTACGGCCTCGTGGACCGGCTGATGGCGGCACTGCCGCCGGGGAGCTACCTGACGATCGGACACGGTGCCAGCGACATCCAGCCAGCCGAGGCCGCCGAGCTGACCCGGCGCTACAACGCGCGATCCTCGGCTCAGATCAGAATGCGCAACCGAGACGAGGTCGCCCGGTTCTTCGCGGGCCTGGAGATGACCACACCTGGGCCGGTGCCGCTCAGCGAGTGGCTGCCTCCGGGCAAGGTTGAAGTCGGGACGGCCAGCGATCTCGCGGGCTATTGCGGGATCGGCCGCAAGCCCTAGCGGCCCGCTCGAGCCTCCACGCTCGGCCTACTCCGGTGGCAGCAGCACATGACAGCTGCTGAGACCACCATTTCCTGCCGACAGAGCCCTTGGCGCGATCTCGTCGCCGGGAAAAAGGTGCGCAACGATACAATCCGAATGTGTGGCGGCCAAACTTGCCATTCACCCCGCACTGTCCGCTGCTTCTCCGGCAGCTTGGAGAACGAGGACTCAAGGAGCCCGGATGTCCCAAAGTGCCCAGCAGGATCAGCACATTGAGCCAGGGCCAGCCCTCAATCCGACGGTGCCGAACCCGGCCCGGATCTGGAACTACTGGGTCGGCGGGAAGGACAACTTCCCGGCCGACCGCCTCGTCGCGGAGAGCGTCAACGAGCTCGTGCCCACCCTGCCGCTGACGGCCCGCTCAGCGCGTCGTTTCCTGGCGGATGTCGTGAACCGGACGTCCGCGGCTGGAGTCCGGCAGTTCCTCGACATCGGCACTGGGCTGCCGACCGCGGACAATACCCACCAAGTCGCTCAGCGCGCGGTGCCGGAATCCAGGATCGTCTACGTCGACCACGACCCGGTCGTGCTCGCGCACGCTCGCGCCCTGCTGACCAGCAGTCCGGAAGGCAAGACCGACTACATCGACGCCGACCTGCGCGACCCGGCCAAGATTCTCGCGGCTGCGGGGCAGACGCTGGACTTCACCCAGCCGGTCGTCATCCTCCTCATCGCGATCCTGCACTTCGTCCCCGACTCCGACGACCCGTACGGAGTCGTGAGCACACTGCTGGCTGCGATGCCATCCGGCAGTTACCTGGCTTTGGCGCATGCGGCCGGAGATATCGATGCCGAAGCCAACTCCGAAGGCGCGCGGCGGTACAACGCATCGGCGGCAGCGGCACAGTTCACGCTTCGCGATCGCCGGCAGGTCGCCAGGTTCTTCGACGGCCTTGAGCTGGCACCGCCCGGTTTGGTGCCGCTGAACAGGTGGTGGCAAGCCGATACGACCGACTCGCTCGAAGCCGCTGACCTTGCGGCCTACTGCGGCCTCGGCCGCAAGCCGTAAGGCGAGGCGCACGGCCGCTGAGCCGTAGTTCGTCGCCGAGCCTGAAGCCTCAGCCGGTCAGCTTGCCGAAGCGCTCGCGCACTTGAGCGGCGGTCAGCCCGAAGTCTGCCAGCGAGTACTGGTGCCAGGGCCTGCTCTCCGCATGGGTGGCGCCAGCATGCAGTTCCCTGATCGCGTCCGCAGCCGCGCCGCTGTACCTCAGGCCAAAGTGCGCGTAGACCGACTCAACCATGCCGACCGGATCGGCCGTGAAGCCGCGATAGTCGACATCGAGGAACCTGGCCGGATCGTGCCGGGCCCGCGCCGCCGTGAACGCCTCCAGCCCGCGCGCCCACAACTCCAGCTGGCTAGCGCCGATAGTTGCGGAGCGGAACGTGCCCGACCAGCCATCGGTCGCGTGCGCCGCCAGGCTGCACATCGAGGCCACGACCGTGACCGGATCGCGGTGCGTCTGGATCACGACGGCGTCCGGGTAGACCGCGAGCAGCGCATCGAGAGCGAAGAGGTGACTCGGGTTCTTCAGCACCCATCGTCGCTGCGGATCGCCGAGGCCGATGAGCTGCAGGTTGCGCCGGTGGCGGCGATACGGCTCGGTCCAGTCCTGCGCTGCCAGCCAGGCCGAGTAGGTCGGCAGGTACGCCAGGCACTCATACGACACTGAGCGCAGCGTCTGCCGCAGCAGCTGCCAGCACTCCTCCACCGTGTCCGCGGCGATGTAGTGCACGCCCATGAACTCGGGGTGCTCGACGTGGTGCCGCTGATACCCGGCCTGGATGCGCTGGAACGCCGGGTCGGACGCCCAGGTGTGCCGCGGCGGCCGGGGCTGCGGCAGCTCCGCGAGCCAGAGCTCCAGGCCCTGGTGCGCGGGATCAGCGGTGAGCAGCCGGTGCAGCGCCGTGGTTCCGCTGCGCGGCAGCCCGGTGACGAACACCGGCCGCTCGATCGGCACCTGCGCGTGTTCCGGGTGCGCGGTCCAGCCGGCCTGCGCGAGCAGGCGGGCTGCCAGCGCACCGCGCAGGCCGACCCTGGCCACCTTCTGGCCGAGTTGGGTCAGCCCGGCGTCGCGCGCGTAGGACTCGAGCAGCAGTGCCAGCCCGTCGGTGTAGTCGTCTGGGCCGAAGTCGCTCAGTCCGGTCAGCCTGGTGGCCGAGGCGTGCAGGTCCGCGACGGTGCCGACGCTGTCTCGCTCCCCCGCGGCCTGCTGCGCTGTAGTCATAACGCGGCCTTAGTGGTGGTATTCGCCGCAGTTCACATCCAGGCACTGACCCGTGATGGCGCGGGCCAGCGGAGATGCCAGGAACAGCACGGCGTCGGCGACCTCATCCGGCTCGGGCAGCCGGCCGAGGTCGATGTTCTTCGCGGTCTCGGCGTAGATCTCGTCCGGCTCGACGCCCCGCTTGTGGGCCATGTAGCTGAAGTACCACTTCAGCGATTCACCCCAGATGTGGCCGGGCGCGACTGAGTTCACCCGGATGCCCTGTGGTCCGAGCTCGGTGGCCAGGCTCTGCGCCATCGCCAGCAGCGCCGCCTTGGCGAGCTTGTAGGGGCCCATGCCGCGCTGGGAGTACCGGACGACCATGGAGTTGACCATGACCACAGCTCCGGAGGTCGCCGCCAGCGCCGGGATGAACAGCCGGGTCAGCCGGAGCGCGGAGATCACGTTGTCGGCGAACCCGGTCTGCACGGCGTCGAGGTCGACCTTGCCGAGGTCCCGGATCGGTGGCATCACCAGCGCGTTATGCACGAGCGCGTCCACCCTGCCGAACTCCGCGACCGCCGCCTCAGCCAGATGCTCGACCTGCGCCGCGACCGTCATGTCCGTGGGCACCACCAGCGCCCGGCGGCCGAGTTCGGCAATCTGTTTCGCGACTTCCTCCAGCCGGGATGCCGTCCGCGCGGCAAGCACAACGTCGGCCCCGGCCGCTGCTGCGCGTACCGCGATCTGACGGCCGAGATCCGGTCCGACGCCATTAACGACGAGCACCTTGTCCTGCAGGTACATCAGACCGCCTTTCCGCGGGCCGGGTTCGTGCCAGCCTGGCCTGTCACGCTTATCTAAGCCAGCATCCGCTCAGCCACGGCCGCCTGGCGCGCAGCGACGCGAGAGCGCCACTCGTCCCCCGTCACGCGCGCCTGCCGGTAGTACGGCAGTGCCGTGGCCAGGCTGTCGGCCGCTACCACCTCGACGACCGGGCCATCGGCCGGGGTAAGGTCGCGGGTCAGGCGCTGCCAGCGGATCTGCACGTAGCCGCGCGTCCGCCCGGTGAGCTCCAGCCAGTTCGCCAGTCCCGGGTCGTGCTCGGTGAGGACGAACCGCAGCATGCCATCGGGGTCAGCCCGAGCCTGGTCGGCCGTGAGGCTGGTCTGGTGGTTGACGTAGTCGAGCGAGATGTACCAGAGGCTCCCGAGCTGGATCGCCTGGTACGGCGCGACCGCCCTGGCCGCGGCCGGCACGGTGACGATCATCGCCTGGTCGGGCCGCAGGTCGAAGTGTCCCGCCGACGAGAACTGGGTAGCCAGCCCGCCGGGCGTCAGGCGAGGCGGCGTCATCGCGTTGACCGGCTCGTTCAGGTAGAACCACTCGGGGAACGCGAGGAAGGTCCGCAGCCGGGACAGCAGCATCTTGCCGGCCACGTCGAAACGCTTCGCCACCCGCGCCTCGTTGACCGGCCGCGGCGCGGTCCCCGCCTTGTCGACGCGGTGGATTCGCACGGTGCCGCGCCGCTCGCGTGCCCAGTCGCTGTAGCACTCGCGGACCACAAGCATCGCCGAGCCGGGACCGAGTGGCACGTAGTTCGGTGGCGCATCAGCGCGCGGTGGCCCGAACCGCAGCTGGTACGAGCCGTCCGGCCCGATCTCCAGCCGCCGGTCATCGAAGGCGGTCAGGCTGTCTGGCACGTTCACCGGCGAGTAGTCGCCATTCAGCACCTGGAAATTGAGGTCGGCGGTAGTGCCGCGCCGCCCGGTCACGAGGTACTCCGCGTCCTCGCGCAAGCTCGCGCTGAAGTAGAGCGTGTCCGGATTGTCCAGGCCCATCTTGGTGTACGGGCCGGTGGAGGTGACGAAGGCCGGGAAGTCCCGGTCGAAGGAACGCGCTAGCTGCAGACATCCCTGGATGCTCCCGGCCAGGTAGTCATAGCCCTCGGCCAGGTCCTGAGCCGTGCGCACATGCGGCGCAGTCGCGATGATCTTCTCAGCCTCGGCCATCGCTTGGGCGAACGACTCGGTCAGCACGCCATCACGGTAGAACACGTTCTACTGTCGTCGCTAGCCCACGGTGCTACCCCGCTGTGCTAGCCCACTGTGTGCTGACCGGCAGTGCCAGCCCACTGGCGCTAGGCCACAGCGCTAGCCCACAGCGCTAGCCAGCAGCGCTATCCAGCAGTGCTAGCCCACAGTGCTATCCGGCGGTGCTAGCCGGCTGGGGCGCCGCTTCCTCGGCGGTGGCAGTCCGCCCGGCAGCGCGCGGCACGCTGTCGGCCGGCGCGTCCCACATCGTGTCCAGAAACCGCAAGGATGGCGTGTCGTCCAGGGATTGCATCGTCTCGTAGATGCGCCGGTACCCGATGTGGCAGATCCGCCACTGGCCATCCGCGCCGCGTTCATACTCGTCCTCGTAGAACGCGGCGCCCTTGATCAGGACTCTGTGTGCCATGGCAATGACCGTGTCCTCGAAGGCCCACGTTCCCGTTGCCTTAGTGGTTTCGATCTTGATTTCCGGCTGCCCGCAGCGGTGCAGCGTGGTGATGTCGGGGCCGAGGCTCTTGCGCAGGTAACCGACGATCTCGTCGCGGCCGCGGAGGCTCAGCGGACGGCGGGTCACATGCGTGCCGTAGTCGGCGGTCGCGTCGGCCGTGAAGACCTCGGCGATCTCGTCCCAGAGCTTGAGATCCACGCAGCGCAGGTACCGGTACTTGAGCTGGCGGATGTCCTCGAGGGCGGCCAGGTGCTCGAGCGCGGCAGCGTCCAGTGTCATCTCGCCTCCGGTCTGGTTGACTTCTAACGAGAACACGTTCTAGCTAAAGTGGTCAACTCCGACCGCCCGGAGGCACCAGTGCGCTTCAGCTACGCCGAGTCGATGACCGATCCGTCGTTCTACGCGCCGCTCGCGCGCGCCGCCGAGGATGCCGGTTACGACTCGATGGTGATTCCGGACAGCATCTGCTACCCGGCTGAGTCCTCCAGCGTGTACCCGTTCAACCCCGACGGGACCCGGGAGTTCCTGGAGGACAAGCCGTTCCTCGAGCCGTTCTCGCTGATCCCGGCCCTCGGCGCGGTCACGACCCGCCTGCGGTTCGTCACGTTCGTGCTCAAGTTGCCCGTGCGCCATCCGATCCTCGTGGCCAAGCAGGTCACGTCCACCGCTGTGCTGACCGCGGGTCGACTGGTCCTCGGCGTGGGGACGAGCCCGTGGCGGGAGGACTACGACCTCCTCGGCGTGCCATGGCAGGGACGCGGCGCGCGAATGGACGAGTCCCTCGCCGTACTGCGCGGGCTGTCGTCCGGCGAGTACTTCGAGTTCCACGGGTCGGTGTACGACATCCCGGCGATCAAGCTCGCCCCGGTGCCAGCGCGGCCCGTGCCAATCCTGATCGGCGGGCACGGCGAGGCCGCGCTGCGGCGGGCCGCCGTTTCCGGCGACGGCTGGCTGCACGGCGGCGGCAATCCGGCCGACCTCCCGGCGCTGCTGGCGCGCCTGGCCGCGCTGCGCGCCGATGCCGGGACTGCGGCGCGCCCGTTCGAGATCCACGTGATCTCGATGGACGCCTACTCGGCAGACGGGATTGCCCGGCTGGAGGAGCAGGGCGTGACCGATCTGATCGTCGGGTTCCGCTGGCCGTACCACGTCGGCCCGGACACACAGCCACTGCAGGCCAAGCTGGACAACTTGCGCAGATATGGCGACGACGTGATTGGCAAAGTGCGCTAGGTCGCCGACGGCCCGGGCGGGCTAACCCCAGCAGCGACCTCCACCAGCACGCCGTGACAGAGGATGGGTCAGCAGCTACCAGCTCGCTCACCAGGCAAGCTTGTCGCGACCAGGTCCGGGTCGACGGCCGCCAGATTTGGCGTCAGGTTTGCAGCCACTGCGCATAGAAGATGCCGAGACCGAGTCCAACGCACAGGCCGGAGATCAGCCAGAACCTGATCACGATCGTGGTATCGGCCCAGCCGACCATCTCGAAGTGGTTATGCAGCGGGGCCATCTTGAAGACCCGTACCCCCTGCCCGGTCCTCATCCTGGTCACCTTGAAAACGCTCACCTGGATGATGGACGACATTGTAATGATCGCGAACAGGCCGCCAAGGATGGCAAGCAGCAGCTGGGTCTTGGTGCAGACCGCCAGTCCGGCCAGTACGCCACCGAGCGCCAGCGAGCCAGTGTCGCCCATGATGATCTTGGCAGGCGGCGCGTTCCACCACAGGAAGCCGAGGCAAGCGCCCAGCACGGCCACAGCCACGACCGCCAGGTCGAGCGGGTCCCTGATCTGGTAGCACCGCGCGGTGATGAAGGTGGTGCAGTCGTTGCGCTCCTGCCAGAGGCCGACCAGCACGTAGGCGGCCAGCACGAGGCTAGTGGCACCGGTTGCCAGCCCGTCCAGGCCGTCGGTGATGTTCACACCGTTCGAGGCGCCAGCGATCAGGATGACGATCCACAGGACGAAAGGCAGCGTCCCGATCGCGGGCCCGATGTCCCGCAGGAACGACAGGTGCGCGTCGGCTGGAGTGACGTCGAACTGGTCGGGGTGCTGCAGCACCTCCAGGGCGAAGACCGTGCCGACGACCACCTGGCCGGTCAGCTTGGCCCAGCTTCGCAGGCCGACACTGGTCTGCTGGAAGATCTTGATGAAGTCGTCGACGAAGCCGACCAGGCCAAGCCCGGTCATCAGGAACAGCACCAGCAGCCCGGACGCGCTCATCGCGTCATGTGTCGTTACGTGCCCGACGAAATACCCGCCCAGCGCAGCGGCCACGATCGCTGCGCCGCCCATCGTGGGGATGCCCCGTTTGACTTCGTGCGACTTCAGGCCCTCGACCCTGATCGGCTGCCCGTATCCCAGCCTGCGCAGCTGCCAGATGACCAGGGGCGTGCCGAACAGCGCGAGCAGGAGCGACACAGCCCCCGTCACCAGGATCGTTTTCAAGCCCGCGACCTCTGATGACTCATGATTTCCATCTTGGCGCTAGCGCGCACCTGCCCGAGCCATCATGGGGAGGTCTCCCCCGTTAGATTTTCCCCTGGAGTCCGTCCATCCTGGCGGCATCCGTTCGTCGTACCACTGGATCAGGGTTGAGCCGCAGCACAGACAGGAGACTGCGTTGACATTCATCGAAGTTGTTTCGGCAGATCAGTGGAAGGCGGCTCGGGCCGCAGTGCGCGAGCAGGAGGCGGCCGCGGTCAAGGCCCGCGCGGCGGCGAACGCCGCCCGCCGCGACCTGCCCGCCGTCATGGTGGATAAGGAGTACGTCTTCGAGGGCCCCACCGGCAAGGTCACCCTGCTGGAGGCCTTCGAAGGCCGACGGCAGCTCATCGTCTACCACTTCATGTTCCAGCCGAGTTGGGACGAGGGCTGCCCGTACTGCTCGCACATCATCGACCAGGTCGGCCACCCGGCACATGTGCACGCCCTGGATACCACGTTCGCCGTGGTCTCGACGGCGCCGTCGGCCAAGATCGAGCCATTCCGGCAGCGGATGGGCTGGGATCTGCCGTGGTATTCGGTCGGCGACAGCGGTTTCAGCGAGGACTTCCACGGTCCGGCCGGTGGCACTGAGCGGGGCGCGCTGACAGTGCTGCTCCGCGACGGCGAGAGGATCTATCACACGTACTCGGCGTTCGACGACGAGATCGACCTCGACATGCTGGACAGCACCTACGTCGACCTGACGCCGCTGGGGCTGTCACACGCGCAGCCCTGGCCGAAGCATCACGACAAGTACGGCGCCTGATTTCAGGTCGCGGCGGGCCGCGGCCAGGTACCAGAATGAGCTCTATGGACACTCCTACGCCCGTCAACCTGGCCGCGGCCCTGAAGTCGTTCGACGATATCTACGATCCGCGCATCGTGGCCCGGATGAACGACTACGACGTCCGGATCGCCCATGCCAAGGGCGAGCACGTCTGGCACGTGCACGCCGACACCGACGAGTTCTTCCTGGTGCTCGACGGCCAGTTCGACGTCTCCTTGCGCGATCCCGAGGGCCGTGAGTGCACCGTGGAACTCCACCAGGGCGACGTGTTCGTGGTGCCGAAGGGAACTGAGCACAAGCCGTCCTCATCAGGCGGCTCGATCTTGATGTTCGAGCCGTCGCAGACCCTGACGACCGGTGACTGGCATGAAGGCGAGATCCCCGACCACGTGCACAGCACGACCGGCAAGGAACTGTAACCCGGGCGTACCGGCGGGATGCGCAGCCGAGGCGCTGGTCAGCGGCTCGCGGCCGGGTTTAGCGGTTCGATTCGTCCGCAAACCTCGACGTATCCCGAGCCTGCGAGCGGCCATTCAGAGGCAGGCCGGGATCGATCCGAAGGCCGTCTTCGGGCAGCGAGCGCGTTGCCTATCGCCGGCTAGGGCCGACCCGCGTGCAACTCGGCGAGCACCTCGGTGACCAGGTCCCGGGGCAGCCCGTGTGTCTCGCGCAGGAACGTGTAGTCCTCGTCGCTCAGCTGCCCCGACGGGTATAGCCGTGCCAGCAGGGACCGGCCGCGGATCAGCAGACTGCGGAACTTGCCCTCCTCCGTGAGCAGGACGCCGCGCACGACCGCCGGATCGATCGTCTGGCCGAACCGCCGGCCGGTGTCGAGCACCAGGTCCGCTGGCAGGTCGCCGAGAGTGAGCGGGCTGTCCGGGTCGCCGCGCCACAGCTGCGTCAGCGCGCGGCGCAGCAGCCGCCGCACCACGTAGCCGCGCCCAGTGTTCGACGGCCGCACGCCATCGCCGAGCACGACGATCGCCGATCGCAGGTGGTCGATGACGATCCGCAGCGTGGGCAACTCGCTGCCGTTCTCGGGGTCAAGCCCGAACAGCCCGGGCAGGACCGACGCCCATGGCCGGAACAGGTCCGTGTCGAACACCGACGGCACCCGCTGCGAGACCATCAGCAGGCGCTCCAGGCCCATGCCCGTGTCCACACCCAGCTGCGGAAGCGGGGTCAAGCTGCCGTCGCCGTGCCGGAGGTAGCGCATCGTCACGTGATTCCACAGCTCGACCCAGCGCGGGTCGCCCGACGGCGTGCGCTGAGGCGGGCCCTCGCCGGTCCAGACGAAGATCTCTGAGTCTGGCCCGCATGGTCCGGTGGGGCCATTGGACCACCAGTTGTCCTCCTCGCCGAGCAGCTCGACCGGCAGGCCCAGGTCCCCCCACGTGTCCAGCGCGAGGGTGTCCGGCCCGACCTGGTCGTTCCCGCCGAACACGGTGACATAGAGCAGCTCCGGCCGCACCCCGAAGTGGTCGCAGATCAGCTCCATGCCCCAGCGCAGGCTCTGCGGCCCGTCGTAGTCGCCGAGCGACCAGGACCCGAGCATCTGGAACACGGTCAGGTGCGACGGATCCCCGACCTCCTCCAGGTCAGTGGTGCGCAGGCAGCGCTGGGTGCCGACGAGCCGTCGCCCGAGCGGATGCGGCCGCCCCTCCAGGTAGGGCGTCAGCGGGTGCATCCCCGCCGAGGTGAACAGCACCGGATCGCCCGGCGGCGGTAGCAGCGAACTGCCCTCGATCTCGTAGTGCCCGCGTCGTCGGAAGAACTCCAGGAAGAAGCTGACGGTCTCGGTGGTATCCATGGCAATGCGCCTCCCGGTTTCGGGCGGCCGGGACCAGGCCGCCGGCGCAGCCGTCGAACCGAGAAGTTGGCAAGAAAGCCAAAGCCGGCGAACCGTCCCCGGTCGCCGGCAGATAAGAGAAGAAGGTCAGGCAGCGGCAACCGGCGAGCTGATAGCTCGCGCAACGGCCGCGGCGGCGGACCGGCTAACCCGGCCCTGGCAACTGATCTTCACGACTTCGAGCTTACCCGCCGCTCGGCGCCGCGATACAAGCCATTTAGGGAACCTGCCCCGAGCCCCTCGCCGCCGCCCACTCGCTAGCCGCCACCCGGCGGAAACGCCCCGTGCGCCGGCCCGGCTCTCCGAGGGCGCGCAGCCGCCGGCGGAGCACCCTGAGCCGTGTACTCCGCGACCCGCACACTCGGTCCACGCACTTACCACCGATTTCAGCGGAACATAACGGTGTATAACATCTCAACTGAGCGCTGAAATCGGTGCTGGTGTCAAGGGAGTGCTGCAACGAGGTACTGGTTGAGGGCTTCGGCGGGGGTTGCGTAGTCCAGGATGCGGCGGGGCCGGGTGTTGAGCCTGGCGGCGATGTCGTCGAGCTGATGCTGGGTGTAGCTGGCCAGGTCGCTGCCCTTGGGCAGGTAGTAGCGGATCAGTCCGTTGGACGCTCCTATGTTTGTCAAGCGGCAGCTGGTGTGTTGGCCGACGTACTGGCGGCGGGGGCGGTTGCGGCCTGTATCAGGCGGTAGAGGCGTCTGGCGAGGACGCGCTTGAGTGATCGGCGCACGTCACGGTGGGTCTTGCCTTGCGCGGCTCGCTTCGCCTCGTAGTTGCGGGACTCGGGGTGGCAGCGAAGTCTGGTGATCGCGATCGTGTGGAGCGCGCGGTTGAGGTCGCGGTCGCCGCCGCGGTTGAGCCGGTGCCTGGATTTCTGACCGCTGCTGGCTTCCAGCGGGGCGACGCCGGCGAGGGAGGCGAATGCGGCCTCGCTGCGGACCCTGCCGCGGTGCGACCAGCTCACCAGCAATTGCGCGGCGACGACGGGACCGATTCCTGGCTCTGCTAGCAGCGCCGGGCCTGCGGGATGAGCGTTGACCAGGCCGCCCAGTTCGCGGTCGAGCTCGGCGGTCTGGGCGCGCAGGAACTGCACCCGTGCGGCGATGGACCGCAGCGTCAGGACGGTAACGCGATACTCGATGGTCGCTGTCGGCGGGCACTCGAGCTCGGCGATCCGCCGCAACTGGTGGTGCAGGCCAATGCCGCGCAGGCCAGCACGCAGATGCTCCGGCGCGACAACGATGATGCTCTTCAGCTCGTTGATCGCCTTGGTGCGGCTGACCAGGATCCCCTGCCGCGTCACCAGGACCTGCCGCAGTGCCTCCCGCAAGCCGCGGGCGCGCGGCGTGGCCTGGTGCTCGCGGGTCAAGGCTGTGCGCGCGGCCCGGATGGCATCGATCCGGTCGCTTTTAGCGCCGCGGCTCCGCTTTCCGCCGCTGACCTCGACGACGTCCTCGCCGGCCTCGGCGAGCACTGTCACCAGGCCCGCGGCAAAACTACCGGTCCCCTCCAGCGCCCAGACGCGGCGCCCTGGAGCCTGCGCCCTTGCCCAGGCCAGCAGGCGCCCGTATCCGGGCCCGTCGGCGTCGTCGCTGCGATGCCCGCGCACGACACCCGTCGCGGTATCGAGCACCGCCACATCGATTGTGTCGCGGTCCGGGTCTCCTCCGATGATGTACTCGTACTGCTCTGCCAGCATGACCATGGCGGTTGTCCCTCCTGGAGTCGGCGATCGCACGTCGGTGCCGGCCTGGGAAGAGGTCACCTGTCGCGGCAGCACTGTGACGGGTCACGCCCGGAGACGGACAAGCTCCTGATCAAGCCAAGACTGGTGGGCCAGGCCGGTGCCGGCAACCGAAGGGCAGGTCAAACGCAAGGCACGCCCGCGAGGGGCGGCCAATGTTTTCGAGAGCCACTCCAATTGCCGACACCACACTGGCCTCGATCCGACCTCAGCAGGCCAGAACAAGACTCACAGTGTTTTCGTTGGTGCCGCGCTGCCAGGGGGAGTGCGGGTCGGCGAAGTAGACCGGGATGCCGGTGGCGATGGTGAAGGCTGCGTGACGGGCCATTTCCTTGCCCTGGTCCCAGGTGAGGGAGCGGCGCAAGGCGGCGGGCAGGGTGGTGATGTGGGCCGCGACTGCGTCGGCGACTTTGTCGGCGGTGCGCCCGTCTGGCAGTGCGATGATCATGCAGAAGCGGGTGGTGCGCTCGGCCAGCGTCGCCACGGCGCTGCCGGGGCCGCCTGCCTTGCTGCCGATGATCAGGTCGCCTTCCTTACGGTTCAGGAGTGGGCGTGGTCGAGGTCTCGTATGGTCTTGATCGCTCTCCTTGGGCAGCGGGTATGGCTTTCAGATCGCCCTGCCGGGCCGGCTGTAGCCGGTGACGGCTTACTGGGAATGGCCGCCTGCTGCCCTGCTGGTGGCATGACCGCTCATTGAGACTCGCGCATCGGATCGTTGGGTAAGGACGTGCCGGCGTGGCTGCCAGCAAGGAGAGCAACTCCATGGTGATAGCGACGTGAGGATGATTGATGACGGCGGTCTGGGCGGGTATCGATTCGGGTAAGCGGGCGCATCACTGCGCGGTGATGGACGCAGCGGGGCGGGTGCTGCTGTCGCGGCGGGTCGTCAACGACGAGGCCGCGCTGGTTGAGCTGATCGCCTCGGTGCTGGCATTGGCTGGCGGGGATCGGGTGGTGTGGGCGACCGACCTGAACTCCGGCGGTGCAGCGCTGGTGATCGCGCTGCTGGCCGAGCGCGGTCAGCAGGTGCTGTATATCTCGGGGCGTATCGTGCACCACGCCGCGGCGACCTACCGGGGGGACGGCAAGACCGACGCCAAGGATGCCCGGATCATCGCCGATCAGGCCCGGATGCGCACTGACCTGCAGCCGGTGCGCGGCGGGGACCAGATCAGCACGGATCTGCGGCTGCTCACCGCCAGGCGCACTGATCTGGTCTATGACCGGGTCCGGGCGATCAACCGGCTGCGCGCCACGATGCTGGAGTACTTCCCGGCGCTGGAGGCAGCGTTCGACTACTCCAAGAAGGCCCCGCTGATCCTGGTGTCCGGCTACCAGACACCAGAGGCGATCCGGCAGATCGGTGCCACGCGGCTGGCGGCGTGGCTGAAGAAACGCGGCTGCCGCGGCAGCGCGAACGTCGCCCGCAAGGCCCTGGAGGCTGCCAGCGCCCAGCGCACCGTCCTGCGGACCGAGGCAGTCGCCGCCCAGCTGGTGGCTCAGCTCGCCGAGCAGATCACCGGCATCGACACGCAGATCGCACAGCTCGACGAGCAGATCAGCGGGCGGCTCGCTGAGCATCCCGACGCGCCGATCCTGGAGAGCATGCCGGGCTTCGGCCCGGTACTGGCCGCGACGTTCCTGGCCAGCACCGGCGGCGACCTGAGCGCTTTCGAGACCCCAGGCAGGCTCGCCAGCATCGCCGGCCTGGCCCCGGCGCCCCGTGACTCCGGCCGGATCACCGGCAACCACCACCGCCCCCGCCGGTTCAACCGGCGGCTGCTGAGAACCTGCTACCTCGCCGCGCTCTCCAGCCTGAAGAACAGCCCCGCGTCACGAGCCTTCTACGACCGCAAACGCGGCGAAGGCAAGTCCCACAAGCAAGCCCTCATCGCCCTCGCCCGGCGACGCCTGAACGTCCTGTGGGCCATGCTCCGAGACAGAACCACCTACCGCGAACCCCAAGCACCCGCGCTCCCTCAAGCAGCTTGACAACGGCATTGAGATTCCCAGTGGCCGGGCACGGCCCGGTCGCCAGCCTCGGCCGGCCGCTGGCTGATATTGATCATGCCGGGGATCTTGCCCCACCCGGTGGCGGCGCGGCTGCGGGGCCGGCGCCTGCGTGCCCGGCCGCACCGCACCGCGGTGCCGACCTCGGCGCGCAGGCTGCCCTTGCCCTGCACATACAGCGCCTGGTAGATGGTCTCGTGGCTCACCTGCAGCTCCGGGCGGCCGGGATGGTCGCGTTTCAGCCTGCCCGCGATCTGCCCCGGTGACCAGCCCTCGGCCAGCAGCGCGGCTACCTCCGCGCGCAGCGGGCTGCCTGGCGCCAGCTTGCACGGCCGCGACAGCCGCGCCCGGCCGGCCGCCAGCATCTGCGCCTGGAACGGCCGGTATCGCCGCGGCGAGACCGACATGCCCCTGCGTAACTCCCGCGACACCGTGGCCGGCGAGCGCCGCAGCCGCGCCGCGATCTCCCGCACCCCCATCCGCTGCCCCACCAGGTAGGCGATGTCTTCCCGTTCCTCGATCCTCAGCCGCCGCCCCGGCATCACGCCTCCACCTCGACACCCGCGCGATGATCGCCGCACGCCCATCATCGTGGTGCTTCGCTGCCAGTCCAGCGTCGTTCGTCCTCGCTGCGC
>DASXMP010000019.1:0-52084 GCA_036495585.1 Streptosporangiaceae bacterium | reverse complement strand
GACGGGACCGACGGGCGGTGGCGGATCGCCCGCAAGGTCGCAGCCGACCGGGTGATCTCCACGGCCGGCCCGGATTCCCGGCACGTGCACAAGAGCAGGCACCAGCGGCAGGACGGCTATAAGGCGCACCTGGCGGTCGAGCCCGGCACCGGTCTGTTCACCGGCGGCAAGCTGACCAGGGCCAGCGGCGAGGCAACCACGAGGCCGTGGTCGGGGTGGAGTTGCTGGGCGGCGAGGACGGCGGGCTTACAGTCCTGGGTGACACCGCCTACGGCGCCGCGCCTGCCCGCGCCGCGCTGGCTGCTGCCGGGCATACCGCCGCCATCAGGCCGGGGCCGCTGCGCCCGGCGGTGACCGGCGGGTTCACCACCGACGACTTCACCGTCGACGAGCAGGCCGGGACGGTGACCTGCCCGAACGGGGTGACCCGGCGTATCCCCCCAGGGCGGAAGGTTACCTTCGGTGCCGCCTGCCAGGGCTGCCTGCTGGGCTCGAGATGCACCACCAGGGCCAAGGGCCGCATCCTGAGCCTGCATGACCAGGACGCGATCTTGCGGCAGGCCCGCCGGGACTGGGCGGACTGCGAGGATTTCCGCGACATCTACCGGCAGCACCGGCCCATGGCCGAGCGGTCCATCGCCTGGCTTATCGGCCCCAAGGGCCGCTGCCGGCAGCTCCGCTACCGCGGGGTTTCCGGCAACAACCAGTGGCTGCACCTGCGGATGGCCGGACTCAACCTCCGCCGGATGATCAACCTGGGCCTGCAGCCAGCTGCCGGCGGGAGCTGAATCATCCCCGGCCTGGCCTGAACCCCGCCGTTCCCGCGGCTTGCACGGCGGTCAGGACCACCTGACCACCGACATGCAAACCGCGTCACGCTGACGTGCGCGGGACGCGCGACCACGTTGCCGGCCTACGGGCCTGGCCTACCTGCCGCACAGACGGCCTTGTCGGCAACCTTGCCGCCCACAAAACGGTCTTGTTCAGCACACTCCTGGCCGAGCCTCACCCGGAGCCGGCGCACGACGGAGCGGAACCCGCGGCTAAGCGGCGTGCACTCGTCACCACAGGCGCCAGGGCCGGCCGGCCTTGGCATGTGCCTTGGCCTGTGCTTCATGCTCCTTGTCGCCGATCTCACCGAAGATGACCGCCGCAGACTGGTAGGCCTCGGCCGCTTCCCGCAAGGATTGGGCTTTGGATAGTGCGGCCCCCAGTTCGTAGCGGGTCTCGGCCTCGCGTCTGCTGTCGCCAAGCTGGCGGGATATTCCGGCGGCCTCGCGCAGCACCGCCGCCGCTTCGGAGGGCCGGTCTCGCTTGAGCACGCCAGCAAGGTTGCGCTGCATCAGAGCCTGCCCCGCGAGATCCCCGAAGTCTCTCAGGCATCGCACCGCGTCGGTCAGCGAGGCGACGGCCTGATCGTTCAGCCGCAGCCTGAAGTAGGCCAGGCCCACCACTCCCAGAGTCTCACCTTCCCGATGCAGGTCCGCAGTCTCCTGGAAGGCGGCAACGGCCTCCTGGCCAGCCGCGATGGCCTCGGTGAGCCGACGCTGGCCGATCAGTGTGTACGTGAGATTAACCATGGCGTTCCCGGCGCCATGCCGATTTCCTGCCTGCTCGTAGAGGGTTACGGCTTCTCGGCCGGAGGCAAGAGCCTCCTCATTGCGGCCCACGTTGCCAAGGGCCGGACTCGCGATGCAGAGCGCCTCCCCCTCGTGGTCGCGGTCGCCGGTCCTCCGGAAAATAGCTGCCGCGCTCTCGCAAGCGGTCAGCGCGTCTTGGAAGCGGTCCATCCGGAAGAGCGCGATCCCCTCCCATATCAGGGCCCGGCCCTCGCCTGTGTGGTCCGCGAGCCGGCCTGCAGCTGATGCCGCGGCGGCGGCGGCGTCCAGCATCTCGGCATACCGCCGGCGACTTTCGAGGTAGGGCTCGAGCGCGAGCGCTAGATCCAGGGTGACGCGGTCAAGGCCCTCCTCGGCCGCGGCGGCCCGTGCGGCCATCAGCCTGGGTCGCTGGGCCTCGAACCAGTTCAGCGTGCCCTGCCAGTCCGCCCAGTTCCGCGCCAGGGTGGCAGGATCTGGCCCGTTCAGCACCCGCATGTCAGCGGCCTCGCGCGCCAGCTGCAGGTACTCAGCCAGGCGCGCAGGACTTCGCGGTCCGTCATCAGCTTGGTTCATCTCGCCGCACCCGTTCGCCGAACCTGCCGCCAGGTTCATGATGCGGCCGGCCGCCGCTCCGTCGCTAGCGCTCGCTTGAAGTCGCACGAGAACCTCGTCGGTGTGGCGCCACGGCTGCTAGAACCGCCGCGGCGGCACAACCACGACATTGGCTGTCGCCGTCGCTCAATAGGCGCGGCCGAAGATCACTCGCTTGCCGTACGCGGACGGCTTGCCGCAGCGGATGCAGGTCCACTGCTCGGGCTCGCCAGCCAGCGGGATGCAGCGCGGTGTGGCCGTTGTCTCAGCCTTGATCTCGTCTTCGCAGGCCTGCTCGCCGCAGTGCAGGGCCAGGGCCCAGCCGGTCGCGACCGCGGCGGTGAACTCCGGCCAGGAATCGGTGCGCAGTGTGTGCTCGCCCCGGAAGTCGGCGGCCCGCTGCGCCAGCATTGCCTGGAACGCGATGAGCTCGGCGGTCAGGCGCTCGGCCGCTGCCTCCAGCGGGATGGCCTCCTTGCCCGCATCCGGCTGCTGGTAGTTCAGCCGGCGGGACATCAGCGCGGTGCCGGCCGCCAGGTCCCGCGGCCCGAGTTCGAGCCGGAACGGGACGCCCCGCATCTCCCAGTCGTTGAACTTGAAGCCAGGCGAGAGCTGCGGCCGGTCGTCCACGTGCGTGCGGATCCCGGCCGCCCGCAACGTGGTGGCCAGCTCGGCTGCCGCCGCGGCCACCTGGTCCGCCTGGTCGCCGCGCCCGATCGGCACGATCACCACCTGGTAGGGAGCCAGCGCGGGCGGCAGCACCAGGCCCTTGTCGTCGCCGTGGGTCATGATCACCGCGCCGACTATCCGGGTGCTCATGCCCCAGGAGGTGGTGTGACACAGCTCAGCAGCGCCGCTCTCGCTGGTGTAGGTGATCCCGAAGGCGGTGGCGAAGTTTGTCCCCATGAAGTGTGATGTGCCCGACTGCAGCGCCCGGCCGTCCCGCATCATCGCCTCGATGGTGAAGGTCCGCTCGGCGCCGGCGAACCGCTCCCCCGGCGTCTTCTCGCCCGGCACCGTGGCCAGGGCCGCGGCTTCCACCGCGACATCCTGGTAGAAACCGAGCGCCAGCATGGTCTCAGCGAGCGCGTCCTCGGCGGTGGCGTGAGCGGTATGCCCCTCTTGCCACAGGAACTCGCTGGTCCGCAGGAACATCCGCGGCCGCAGCTCCCACCGCAGTACGTTGGCCCACTGGTTCAGCAGCAGCGGCAGGTCCCGGTGCGAGCTGATCCACTTGGCCATCATCTCGCCGATGATCGTTTCCGAGGTCGGCCGGATGACGAACGGCTCCTCCAGTTCCTTGCCGCCCGCGTGGGTGACCGTGAACAGCTCCGGCGCGAATCCCTCGACGTGCTCTGCCTCGCGCTCCATGTAGCTCTGCGGGATGAGCAGCGGGAAGTAGGCGTTCTGGTGCCCGGTCGCCTTGATCCGGCCGTCCAGGTCGGCCTGCAGCAGCTCCCAGATCCGGTATCCGTACGGCCGGATCACCATGCTGCCGCGCACCGGGCCGCGGTCCACCAGCTCGGCGCGGAAGACCAGGTCGTTGTACCAGGCGGAGAAGTCGTCGCTCTGCGGAGTGACGCTCCGCTCGTCGCGTGCCATGACCGTCAGGTTACCGGGCGCCGCCCTGGCAGACGATCCGATATCCGGGTGCTCACCTCCACCCGCGCCGGTCCCAGATCGCCTGGTGAACCGGGTAGATCTCGGCCTGGTCGTGAGGCAGTGAGGCCTTCACCTTCCGGGTCCGCTCGTCGCACAGCACCTCCTCGGCGCCGGCCTCGATCCCGTCCAGCGTCTGGCCGGCCACGCTCTGCGGGCTGATCTTGGGCAGGTAATCGAAGGGCTGGCCCATGTCGGTGTCGATCACCCCGGCGAACACGCCCGTGACCAGCGTCCCCTGGTGGCGCAGCTCGATCCGGGCCGCGTTCGTCAGCGCCCAGGCCGCCGATTTAGACGCACAGTAGGAGCTGTTCAGCGGGTTGGCGAACCACGACACGATGGACAGGACGTTGACCAGCGCCCCGCCGCCATTTGCGGCGAGCACCAACGCGAAGGCCCGGCACATCGCGAGCGTGCCGAAGAAGTTGACCTCGATCTCGTCCCGTGCCGCCTTGGTGTCTGGCGCTGCCAGCAGCGGTGCGAGCCGCATCACCCCGGCGTTGTTGATCACGATGTCGACGTCCCGGCATGTCGTCGCGGCAGCGGCGACCTGGCCGCTGTCGGTGATGTCGAGCCGGACCGGGGTGACGCCGGGCGTGGTCACTGCCGCCGGGTCCCTGGCGCCGCCGTAGACGACGGCCGCACCGCGCTCGACCAGCATCTCGGCAAGTACCCGGCCCAGTCCTCGCCCGGCGCCGGTGACCAGCACCCGCGAGCCCTGAATCCTGACCGCCATCGCCACCTGCCTTCGACTTGCCCGCCGGGCAATCCGTCCGGCCCGCTGCGTCCGACGCGCTACCGGGCGGACGGGCCGGCCCGTTCCCCGAAGAATTTAGCCGCGTCCAGCACGCAGAGCCGTTCCCGGCTGGCCTCCCCCGGCATGGCGATGTCACCGGCCGGCATGAATCCTGCCTTCACCAGTGCCCGGATCGACTGGTGATTTCCGATATCCGGACTTGCCAGGGCATGACGCGCGGCCGGGTGCACGGGCAGCGCGACGTCGCGCAGGTAGCTCCAGATGAGCTGCGGTCCGAGCCCGCGGCCGGTCAGGCCCGGGTCACCGATGACGTAGTCGATGCCGACCGCCTGCGGCAGCCCGGTTGCCCCGGCATAGTCCGGATAGTCGCCGACCCGGTAATGCTGCAGGAAGCCGACATCGACGCCGTCCACGACGGCCACGTGCACCCGGGTTGGTGACTGGCCGGCGATCCGCGGGCCGTACTTGCGCGCGGCGGTGGCCAGGTCCAGCCGCTCAGGGAACCAGCGGGCCGCGTGCGGTGCCTGCTGCCACTCCAGGAGCGCGGGCAGGTCCGTCAGCGCCAGCGGGCGGAACCTGACTGTCGGCGCGAGTACCCGGTGAGCCTGCCGGATGCCCGCCGCGACATCCGCTGGCAGGCAGCGGGCGATCGCCGCGGCGGCCGGCAGCCACTCGAACCTGTCATGCTCCGCATCGACCAGTCGCGCCTTCGTGCCCTCCGGCACGTCCAGCAGGAACCTGACCCATCTCCCGCTCAGATCGAGCGGCCGGAGCTCGGCCGGGTCTGGACAGAGGCCGCCTTCCTCGGCGAGTTCACGCAACGCGGCCGGCAGGACCGCCTCGCCGGGCTGGCGGGAGCCCGCAGGCGGCGTCCAAGCCCAGTCACCGGCGTAGTCCGGGCCATGGTGGGCGCGGTGCAAGACCAGGTACTCCGCCTGGTCGCGATCCGGAGCGGGCCGTCGTACCACGACCGTGGCTCCGTGCGGCGCGTCCGCGGCAATCGGCAGTCCGTCCCAGGTGTATCCGGACACCCCGGGCGCCGAACCAGCAGTAGTCACGCGGCGAGTATCGCAGCTGCGCGAATCGGCGCATACCCGGTTACTGTTCTGACATGGCGGACAGCGCACCCGAGCAAGGCGACCAGAGCAACGGCCACGACGACAGCAGCGGTACCGGCAGTGCCAGCAACAACAGTGCCAGCAACAACAGTGCCAGCAACAACGGTGCCAGCAACGACAAGGCCAGCAACGACAACGACAGCGCCCGCAAGGACGCCGATCGTCAGCACGTCGAGCCGGCCGACGACCTGGTCACCACCCGGCATACGGTGACGCTCGCTGACGGCAGGTCGCTGGCGTACACGGCCACGGCCGGCCGGATCGTGCTGCGGCAAGAAGGCCACACCGACGAGAAGTTCGACGGTCCGCAGGCCAAAGCCGAGATGTTCGTCACGGCCTACGTCGCCGACATAGCCGGGGATGCAGCGCGCCGGCCGGTCACCTTCGCGTTCAACGGCGGGCCAGGTTCCTCCAGCGTCTGGCTGCACCTTGGGCTGCTCGGGCCACGCCGGGTGCTGAGCGGCGACGTCGGCGCGATGACGCCGCCGCCCTACGGCATCGCCGACAACGCACAGACCCTGCTGGAGCACAGCGACCTGGTGTTCATCGACCCGGTGTCGACCGGGTACTCGCGGGTGGTGAAGGGCGAGAAGCCGGGCGAGTTCCACGGCTACGGCGGCGACATCCAGTCCGTCGGCGAGGTGATCCGGCTGTGGACCACGCGTAACGGGCGCTGGATGTCGCCCAAGTACCTGTGCGGCGAGTCCTACGGGACGACCAGGTCGGCCGGACTGACCCGTTACCTGCAAGAGCGGTACGGGCTGTACCTCAACGGCGTGGCGCTGATCTCCTCCGTCCTGGACTTCGGGTCGCTGCGCTTCAGCGGCGGCAACGACGATCCATACGTGCTCTATCTGCCGACGTACGCAGCCATCGCGCACTACCACGGCAGGCATGGCGACCGGCCGCTGGCCGACGTGCTGGCCGAGGCCGAGGAGTTCGCGCAGCAGGATTACCCGCGGGCGCTGGCCCGCGGCACCCGCCTGACAGCCGAGGAGCGCGCCGCGGCCGCCGGCCGGCTGGCCGCGCTCACTGGCCTGTCCGCTGACTTTGTGGACCGGGTCAACCTGCGGCCCGAGCACATCCGGTTCCTGACCGAGTTGCTTCGCGACCGCCGGCTAGTCGTAGGGCGGATCGACGGCCGGTTCACCGGATGGGACACCGATTATGGGCGCGCCCAGTGGTCGGAGGACCCGTCGATGAGCGCGATCACGGGCCCGTACGCCGCAGCACTGAATCAGTACGTGCGCGGCGAGCTTGGCTATGCCAGCGACCTGCCGTACGAGATCCTGACCGACCGGGTGCGGCCGTGGTCGTATGCCGAGTTCGAGAACCAGTACGTGTACGTGGCGGACAAGCTAGCCGCGGCGATGCGCGCCAACCCGCACATGCGGGTGCACGTGGCCTGCGGCTATTACGACGCGGCGACCCCGTACTTCGCTGCGCAGCACGCCTTCGCGCACCTGGAGATCCCCCCGGAGCTGGCTGCCAACATCGAGTTCAGCTACCACGAGGCCGGGCACATGATGTATCTGCACGAGCCCAGCCGGCTGGCCCAGTCCCGGCAGCTCGCCGAGTTCGTGACGGCCGCGGGCCAGCAACCTTGACGCGCGGCGCGACAGCCCATGGCCGGCGCGTTGCCGACCAGACCCTAGACTCACGTCGTGAGCCTCGCTCCGGCCCTCGAGATCAGCGACCTGGTCAAGCGATACCGGGCTGTCACCGCGGTCGCTGGCCTGTCGCTGCGCGCCGAGCGGGCTCAGGTCACGGCCATCCTGGGGCCGAACGGGGCCGGCAAGACCACCACGATCGAAACGTGTGAGGGATATCGCAGGGCCGACGGCGGCACGGTCCGCGTGCTCGGCCTCGACCCGGTGGCCGATGCGCGTGAGTTGCGGGCCCGGGTCGGGGTCATGCTCCAGTCCGGCGGCGTGCCCAATACGGTGCGGGCCGGCGAGTACCTGAAGGTGATGGCGAGCTTCTACCGCCATCCCCTGGACCCGGTCGAGCTGCTCGCCACCCTTGGCCTGGCAGCCTCGGCGCGCACCCAGTACAAGCAGCTATCCGGCGGCCAGCAGCAGCGCCTGGGTCTTGCTGCCGCGATCGTCGGCCGGCCCGAGCTGGTCTTCCTGGACGAGCCGACAGCGGGGCTTGACCCGCAGGCCCGGCACGCCACCTGGGAGATCATCGAGGGCCTGCGCGCCGCAGGGACAGCCGTGATCCTCGCCACCCACTACATGGAGGAAGCGGAGCGGCTCGCCGATCAGGTGGTGATCGTCGACCATGGCCAGGTAGTGTCCAGCGGCGCGCCAGCCGAGCTGACCGGATCGGCGGGACAGCTGCGGTTCCGGGCCGAGCCCGCGCTCGACCTCGCCGGGCTGCTCGCGGCCCTGCCAACTGGCGCGCTCGGTAAGGAATCCCCGGCCGGCCATTACCTGGTCGAGGTTGCCGAGCGGGTCGATCCGCAGCTCATCGCGGCAGTGACGGCGTGGTGCGCCGAGCACGGCGTGCTGGCCAGGGACCTGCAGATCGAGAGCCGCACCCTGGAAGACCTGTTCCTTGAGCTGACCGGAAGGGGCCTGCGAGCGTGACCGAGCCGGCTGTCAACGGACCGGTCGTCGGCGGACCGGGCGGTGCGGCCCTTCCCGGCCTCGCCATCTCCGGCGCCAGCGAGGGCCGCACCGGCCTTCGCGGGGAGTGGCCGCAGCCCGCGCCGGGCGCCGCGCCGCTGCACCGGATGGTCGGCGCACAGGCGGCGCTCGAGTTGCGGACGCTGGTCCGCAATGGCGAGCAGCTCCTGCTGACTCTGGTCTTCCCCGTGCTCCTGCTGCTGGCCTTCGGGCACGAGAACCTCATCAGCATCGGCAAGGGCAGCCGGATCGACTTCATCGTGCCCGGCGTCCTGGCCCTCGCGGTCATGTCGACCGCCTTTACCAGCCAGGCCATCGGCACCGGTTTTGAGCGCCGCTACGGCGTGCTTAAGCGGCTCGGCGCATCGCCGTTGTCCCGTCCCGGGCTGATCGCCGCCAAGACCATTACGGTGCTGGCGGTCGAGCTGGGCCAGGCCGTGATCGTGCTCGGCGTCGGAGCCCTGCTCGGCTGGCGGCCGTCGGCCAGCCCCACGGCCACCGTCTGGGTCGTCCTGTTGCTGCTGGTCGGCACGGCCGCGTTCAGCGGCCTGGCGCTGCTGATGGCGGGCACCCTGCGCGCGGAGGCGACCCTGGCCGGGGCCAACCTGCTGTACCTGATCATGCTCGGCCTTGGCGGCGTGCTGTTCCCGCTCAGCAAGTTTCCCGCCGGTGCGCGGCCGGTACTGCGCCTGCTGCCGGGCGGCGCGCTCTCGGACGGCTTGCGGTCGGTGCTGGCGCACTCGGGCGGAGTGCCGGGCCGGGATCTGATCGTGCTGTGCTGCTGGGCGGTTGTCGCGATCGCGGTGGCCGCTCGCACGTTCCGCTGGGAGTAGCCGTTCCTGCGCAGCGGCTCCCGGCGCGCGCCAGCGCGGAGCCGGACGGCACTGGACTCGGGGCTCGCGGCGGCCCGGGCGCGGCACCAGCGTCGGCGCTCGTCTTCGCCGGAATCATCTCCGTGCAGTTCGGTGCTGGTCTGGCGGCCCGGATGTTCAGCGAAGTCGGCCCGGCCGGAGTAACCGGGCTGCGGCTGTGGTGGTCGGCACTGGTCATGGCGGTCCTCGGCGGGCGGGCGCTCGGTGGCGCGCTGCGCCGGGTGGCAGCCGAGCGCGCCTGGCGCGACCTCGGCGTGGCGGTCACCTTCGGGCTCGTGCTCGCCGCCATGAACTTCTCGATCTACCAGGCATTTGCCCGGATCCCGCTGGGCATCGCGGTGACCATCGAGTTCCTCGGGCCCCTCGGTGTGGCGGTGGCCTCGTCGCGGCGGCGTCTGGACGTGCTGTGGGTGCTCCTCGCCGCTGGCGGCGTGCTGTTGCTCACCGACGATGGCACCGGCCCGGCCGCGGGCGCCGCTGACCATGCCGGCCCGCTACTCGGGCTGAGCCGGTCGGCGGCCGGCATCGCGTTCGGGCTGCTCGCGGCGGCCTGCTGGGCCGCGTACATCCTGCTCAGCCGCTCCACCGGCCGCCGGTTCAGCGGCTCGTCCGGGCTGGCGATCGCCATGGTGGTGGCCGCGCTCCTGGTGACCGGCCCGGCCATCGCGCAGGCCGGCCCGTCGATCGGGCACCCCGCACCGATCGCCGAGGGCCTGGCCATCGGGCTGCTGTCCTCGGTGATCCCCTACCGCCTGGAACTCGAGGCGCTGCGGCGCGTGCCGGCTGGCGTGTTCGGCATCTGGATGAGCCTGGAGCCGGCCGTGGCCGCCGTGGTGGGCCTGATCCTGCTCGGTGAGGCCCTGACCGGCTGGCAATGGCTGGCGATCTGCCTGGTGGTCGTCGCCTCGGCCGGGGCCGCTCGCTCCGCCGTGGGCAAGGCCAGTCCCGGGCTGCCACCGGGCGAGTCCTACGGCGCGTAGGCGACCGGTGTTGCGGCGCGGGCGCGTGCTTCTACCATGGTCTGCGTGTCAGCACCTCTTACCGCACCCGACCAGCCAGCGGCTGGCCGAGCCCTGACGCCTGGCCTCGCCCGGACGGCTCTTCGCGCCCTGCTGGCACCATCGGCCGCGGTAGTGCGCCGGTGGGCACTGGCCGGGGTGATCACATCCGCGCTCATCATCTTGACCGGCGCGGCGGTCCGGCTCAGTCAGTCCGGGCTCGGCTGCCCGGACTGGCCCAACTGCACGGCGCACAGCATCGCCGCGGGCGGCGACAGCGGTGATCCGCTCATCCACCGCTGGATCGAGTTCGGTAACCGGCTCGTCACCGTCGCGATCTTCGTGGTTGCCATCGGCGTCACGATCGCAGCGTGGCGGTTCCGGCCGGCCGGCGGGCGCCGCAAGGACCTGCTCTGGCTGGCCGTGGCGCAGCCGGCCGCCATCGTGCTCCAGGCCTTGCTGGGCGGCCTGGTCGTGGTCACCAAGCTGAATCCGGCACTCGTGTCCGTGCACTTCCTGGCCTCGGTCGCGCTGGTGGCGGCCACTGTCGCGCTCTATGTCCGCTGCCAGGAAAGCGACCGGGCGCCGGAACCCCTGGTGCCCCGGCTCGTGCAGCGTGCCGCCCTCGGCGTGGTCGCGTGCGTGGCCGTGATGATGACAGCGGGAACAGTGGTGACGGGCACCGGGCCGCTCGCCGGAGCAGCCGACGTGGCCCGCTACCAGCTGCCGCTGGAGGGCGTCACCCAGTTGCACGCCGACATCGGCTGGCTGCTGGCCGGCCTGATGGCAGCGCTGCTGCTCGGCCTGCGGCTCGGTCACGCGCCCGCGCGCGCGGTTCGCATCGGCTGGCTGCTGCTCGGCCTCATCGGCCTCCAGGGCGTGATCGGGTACGCCCAGTACTTCAGCCACCTGCCCGCCGGGCTCGTCTGGGTGCACGTGGCCGGCTCGACGGCTATCTGGATCACCGCTTTGCTGCTCCCCTACGCGCTGCGCGACCGCGGCTCGATCACGGGCATGCGCCCCGCCGAGGCAGTCGCCGAAGCCAGCCGCGCCTGAGCGACCGCGGCGACGGCTCGGCAGAGTGAAACTGCGGCGGTTATAGCCGCCCCGGAATCACTGTCATGACCTCTATCCGGCTGTTCGGCATCGCGGTACCTTTTCGCCATGCCCTCAGCTGTGGTGAACGGGATCAGCATCAACTATGCGGACAGTGGCGGCGCTGGCCCGGCGGTGGTGCTCAGTCACGGTTACCTGATGGACTCCGACATGTTCGCGCCGCAGGTGGCGGCGCTCGCGCCGGACTACCGCGTCATCACCTGGGACCAGCGCGGACACGGCGGCACCAAGGCCGACGGGCCGTTCAGTTACTGGGACTCCGCCGCCGATGTGCTCGGCTTGCTGGATTATCTCGGCATCAGCGAAGCTGTGCTGGGCGGCATGTCGCAAGGCGGCTTCCTCAGCCTGCGCGCCGCGCTCCAGGCACCGCAGCGGGTCCGTGCGCTGCTGCTGATCGACAGCCAGGCGGGCCTGGAAGACCCGGCGAGCGTCCCGGCCTACGAGCAGATGGAGGAGATCTGGCTGGCGCAGGGTCCCGAGCCAGTTCAGGAGATCGTCGCTTCGATCATCCTTGGCCCCGCCGATGGCACCGTTGACTGGCAGCCGTGGTTCGCCAAATGGGCGACCGAGGACCGGGACGGCCTGCGGCTGGCGTTCCGCTGCCTGATGGACCGGGATGACATAACGGGCAGGCTGCCCGAGATCACCTGCCCCGCGCTCGTACTGCACGGCACCGCTGACGCCGCCATTCCGGTCGCCCGCGCGGAGGCTCTGCAGGCCGGGCTGCCGAACGCCGCAGCGCTGGTGCGGGTTGATGGCGGCTCGCACGCGGCCAACCTGAGCCACCCCGAGGAAGTCAGCACCGCGCTGCTGAAGTTCCTCCGCTCGCTGCCGTAGGCCCGCACTCCGGCACCCTGGCGTTCACCGGGTTGTTAACCCGTATGGTGCAAGGTGGGGCTGCACGCCGCCAAGGATAGGGTCGAAGCCGTAGCGGCGTTTGCAGCGAAAGGGGCCCTGAGACAACGGTGAGCGGCGATGCCCAGGCAGTTCTCGACTGGACGCAGCAGGATGCACGCGCAGTCGACCTGATCCGCGTACTGGCGATGGACGCGGTGGAGCAGGCAGGTTCGGGTCACCCGGGCACCGCGATGAGCCTGGCCCCAGCGGCCTACCTGCTGTATCAGCGAATCATGCGGCATGACCCGACCGATCCGCACTGGCTAGGCCGGGACCGGTTCGTGTTGTCCTGCGGGCATTCGAGCCTGACCCTCTACATTCAGCTGTATCTGTCCGGCTACGGACTGACACTGGACGATATCCAGCGGTACCGGACGTGGGGCAGCAAAACCCCGGGCCACCCGGAGCATGGGCTGACAGCTGGCGTGGAAACGACCACCGGGCCGCTCGGCCAGGGCATCGGGAACGCCGTGGGCATGGCCATGGCGGCCCGCCGCGAGCGCGGGCTGCTCGACCCGGCGGCACCCGCGGGCACCAGCCCGTTCGACCACCACATCTATGCGTTCATGTCGGACGGCGACATCGAGGAAGGTGTCAGCCACGAGGCGAGCGCGCTCGCCGGGCACCAGCAGCTTGGCAACCTGATTGTGCTGTACGACGACAACAGCATCTCGATCGAGGACGACACCAACATCGCCAAGTCCGAGGACGTCGCGGCGCGTTACGAGGCCTACGGCTGGCATGTCCAGCGCCTGAGCTGGCGCGGGCCGGACGGCTACCACGAGGACGTGGCGGCGCTCTACCAGGCGCTGCTGGCCGCCAAGGACCATACCTCGGCGCCATCGCTCATCTCGCTGCGCACCATCATCGGCTGGCCAGCGCCCACCAAGCAGAACACCGGTGCTGCGCACGGCTCGGCGCTCGGCGCCGAGGAGGTGGCCGCGACCAAGAAGATCCTTGGCTTCGACCCGGCGGTCAGCTTCCCGGCCGAGGACGACCTCGTCAGTCACGCACGGCAGGTGGCCGAGCGCGGCAAGCAGGCCAGGGCCGCGTGGGAGGAGCCGTTCCGCGAGTGGGCGCAGGCGCATCCTGAGCAGCGTCGGCTGCTCGACCGGCTGCTCGGCCGCCAGTTGCCGGACGGCTGGACGGATGCGTTGCCGTCGTTCCCTCCCAGTGACAAGGGCGTCGCCACCCGCAAAGCGTCGGGAACGGTGCTCAGCGCGCTTGCGCCAGTGCTGCCCGAGCTGTGGGGCGGCTCGGCCGACCTGGCCGGCAGCAACGACACCACCATGGCGGGCGAGCCGTCGTTTATCCCGCCGGGGCACCAGACCAAGATGTTCCCTGGCGACTTGTACGGGCGGACGCTGCACTTCGGCATCCGCGAGCACGGAATGGGCACGATCTGCAACGGCATCGCGGTGCACGGGCTGACTCGCCCGTACGGGGGCACGTTCCTCTGCTTCAGCGACTACATGCGGGGATCGGTCCGCCTGGCCGCGATCATGAAGCAGCCCGTCACCTATGTGTGGACGCACGACTCGATCGGCCTCGGCGAGGACGGCCCGACGCACCAGCCCGTCGAGCACCTGTGGGCGCTGCGCGCCATCCCCGGCCTGGACGTGGTCCGTCCTGGCGACGCGAACGAGACGGCGATCGCCTGGCGCACCATCCTGGAGCGCACCGACCACCCGGCCGCGCTGATCCTGACCAGGCAGAACATCCCAGTCGTTGACCGGTCACCTGGAGGGCCCATGGCCTCCGCTGAGGGGGTGGCGCGCGGCGGGTACGTGCTGGCCGATGCCGCCGGCGGCACGCCGGAGGTCATCCTCATCGGCACTGGCAGCGAAGTGCAGATCGCGCTGGCGGCCCGCGACCTGCTGCAAGCCGAGGGCACGGCGACCCGGGTGGTCTCGATGCCCTGCGTGGAGTGGTTCGACGAGCAGGACACCGCATACCGGGAGCAGGTGCTGCCCCCGGCGGTGACCGCGCGGGTCAGTGTGGAGGCCGGGATCGCGCTCGGCTGGCGATCGTTCGTCGGTGATCTCGGCGCGAGCGTGAGCCTGGAACATTTCGGGGCCTCGGCGGACTACAAGAAGTTGTACGAAGAGTTCGGGATCACCGCGGAGCACCTGGCCCAGGAGGCAAGAGCCAGCCTGGCCCGGGTAGCTACACGCAGATAACACGACCCGGCGAGAGTAGGTAGTGGCGTACTACCGAGGGAGCGCGATTGTTATGACGGCACAACGGGACACTCAGGCCGACAGGCTGGCACAGCTAACGGACATGGGCGTGTCCATCTGGCTGGACGACATCTCCAGGGAACGCCTGACGACCGGCAACCTGGCATCGCTCATGGCCCATCAGCACGTGCGCGGCGTCACGTCCAATCCGACGATCTTCGCGCACGCGCTGTCCAGCGGGTCCGCGTACGCCGATCAGGTCACCGATCTCGCTATCCGCGGCGTCACGGTGGGCGAGGCGACGCGGGCCATCACCACCTACGACATCCGCTGGGCCTGTGACGTGCTGCGCCCGGTCTACGACGCCACGAACGGCGTCGACGGGCGGGTGTCCCTCGAGGTCGACCCGCGCATCGCCAGGGACACGGCCAAGACCATCGCCGAGGCGCGGGCGCTGTGGTGGCAGGTCGACCGGCAGAACATGTTCATCAAGATCCCCGCCACCGTGGAGGGATTGCCGGCCATCACGGCCGGCCTGGCGGAAGGCATCAGCGTGAACATCACGCTGATCTTCTCCCTGCAGCGGTACGCCCAGGTCATCGACGCGTTCATGGATGGCATGGAGCAGGCAGCCGCGGCCGGGCATGACCTCGCCGGGATCGCGTCGGTGGCGTCGTTCTTCGTCAGCCGCGTGGACACCGAGGTGGACAAGCGGCTGGACAAGATCGGCAGCCCGGAGGCGGCGGCACTGCGCGGCAAGGCCGCGGTAGCTAACGCGCGTCTTGCCTACGAGCTGTTCGAGCAGCGGCTGGCCACGCCGCGCTGGCAGGCGCTGGCTGCCAAGGGCGCACGCGTGCAGCGGCCACTGTGGGCGTCGACGTCCACCAAGGACCCGGCGTACCCGGACACCAAGTACGTGGTAGATCTCGTGGTGTCTGACGTCGTGAACACGATGCCCGAAGCCACCATGCACGACACCGCCGACCACGGCGAGTTGCGGGGCGACACGGTGCACGGCACCTACGACGAGTCACGCAAGGTGTTCGACGACCTCGCCGCGCTCGGCATCGCCTACGACGACGTGGTTCAGGTGCTGGAGGACGAGGGCGTGCAGAAGTTCGCCGCCTCGTGGGCCGAGCTGCGGGACAGCCTCACCCGCGAGCTGGAGGCCGGCGGGACGACCACGCCAGGACAAAGTACGAATGCGAGCGGCACTGCATGAGCCTCAGCCTGGACAATCGTCTCAGCGCCCCGCGGATCAACCCGCTGCGGGATCCGCGAGACCGGCGCATCCCGCGGCTGGCCGGGCCATGCGTCCTGGTGCTGTTTGGCGTGACCGGTGACCTGGCCAGCAAGAAGCTGCTGCCGGCCATCTACGACCTGTCCAACCGCGGGCTCCTGCCGCCTGGCTTCTCGCTGGTCGGGTTCGCCCGCCGGGAGTGGGAGGACGAGGACTTCGCCCGCATCACGCACGACGCGGTCAAGGCCCACGCACGCACGCCGTTCCGCGAGGACGTGTGGGAGCAGCTGTCGGAAGGCATCCGGTTCGTGCCCGGCGAGTTCGCCGACGACGCGGCCTTCGACCGGCTGGCTGAGACGGTCGCGGACCTGGACAAGGAGCGCGGCACCGGCGGCAACTACTGCTTCTACCTGTCGGTGCCGCCGTTTGCCTTCCCGATGGTGGTGCAGCAGCTCAAGCGGTCCGGCCTTTCCAGCCCGCCAGACGGCGACGGGTTCGGCCTCGCCCGGCCCTGGCGCCGGGTGGTGATCGAGAAGCCGTTCGGCCACGACCTGGCCAGCGCGCGCGAGCTGAATGCGATGCTGGACACGGTCTTCCCGCCGTCGTCGGTGTTCCGCATCGACCACTACCTGGGCAAGGAGACGGTCCAGAACCTGCTGGCTATCCGGTTCGCCAACACGCTCTTCGAGCCCATCTGGAACCGCAGCTACGTCGACCACGTGCAGATCACGATGGCCGAGGACATCGGCATTGGCGGCCGGGCCGGCTACTACGACGGCATCGGCGCGGCACGCGACGTGATCCAGAACCACCTCTTGCAGCTCCTCGCGCTCACCGCGATGGAGGAGCCGTTGTCCTTCACGGCCGAGTCGCTGCGGGCGGAGAAGGAGAAGGCGCTGGCGGCCGTGCAGATCCCGGCTGACCTGGCGGCGGGCACGGCGCGCGGCCAGTACGCGGCCGGCTGGCAGGGCGGCCGGCAGGTCCGGGGATTCCTGGAGGAGGACGGGATCGCGCCTGACTCGGCCACTGAGACGTATGCGGCGCTCCGGCTGACGATCGACAACCGGCGCTGGGCCGGGGTGCCGTTCTATCTGCGCACCGGCAAGCGGCTGCCAGCCAGGATGACGGAGATCGCGGTCATGTTCCAGCGCGCGCCGCACCTGCCGTTTGACGCCACCGAGACGCAGGAACTCGGTCAGAACGCCCTTGTCATCCGGGTTCAGCCGGACGAAGGCGTGACGCTCCGGTTCGGCTCGAAGGTGCCCGGGTCGGCGATGGAAGTCCGGGACGTCAACATGGACTTCGCCTACGGCGAGTCGTTCACCGAGTCGAGTCCCGAGGCCTATGAACGGCTGCTGCTGGACGTGCTGATCGGCGACCCGCCGCTGTTCCCGCGACAGGAGGAAGTCGAGCTGTCCTGGAAGATCCTGGACCCGATTGAGGACTTCTGGGCCAGCCACGACAAGCCCGAGCAGTACCCAGCGGGCACCAGCGGGCCAGCTAGCGCGCACGAGCTGCTCGCCCGCGACGGGCGGACTTGGCGGCGCCTTTAAATGCGTGCTGCTGCAGCCAGATGAGGAATTGCTGACATGCTCACCGACCTGACCGATACGACCACCTCCCACATCCGGGCTGCCCTGGCCAGGACCAGGGACCAGATGGGCGGGCTGGCCACCGGAGTCGTGCTGAACCTGATCATCGTGACCGACGAGTCGGGCCAGCACGACGCGGTCCGGGCCGCCAGCCAGGCCGGCCGCGAGCATCCGTGCCGGGTGCTCGCGGTGATCGCCAGGGAGGCCCGCACCGCATCCCGGCTCGACGCTGAGATCCGCTCGGGCGAGGGCGCACCCGGCCAGACCGTGCTGCTGCGGCTCTACGGGCCGATGAGCGAGCACGCCGACTCGGTCATCATGCCGCTGCTGGTGCCGGACACGCCGGTGGTGACCTGGTGGCACGGACTGCTGCCGGCGGTACCGGCCCTGCAGCCGCTCGGTGCGCTTGCCCAGCGCCGGGTAACGGACGCCGCCCGGGCCGGTGCGCCCACCGAGGCGCTCGCGGCCTTGAGCGCCGGCTACAAGCCCGGCGACACCGATCTGTCCTGGACCCGGGCAACACCGTGGCGGTCGCTGCTGGCCGGCATCGCCGATAACGTGCCCTACGAGATCACCGGCGGCTTTGTGGCGGCGGAGGAGCGCAACCCGACGGCCGACTTGATAGCCGCGTGGCTGCGCACCAAGCTTCGCGTGCAGTTCGACCGGGATATCTCCTCCG
Organism: Streptosporangiaceae bacterium; assembly: GCA_036495585.1. Lineage (GTDB taxonomy): Bacteria > Actinomycetota > Actinomycetes > Streptosporangiales > Streptosporangiaceae > JAJYUU01. The sequence goes on along the minus strand of DASXMP010000019.1, from coordinate 34,154 downwards.
GCCCCGGGATTACCGAGGTGCGGTTGAGCACGCCGGCCGGCGACATCTCGGTCAGCAGGCCGGACGGCCGCGTCGCCACCCTCAGCAGGCCCGGCCAGCCCGATCGTCATGTCGCGCTGCACCGGCGCGAAATAGCCGAACTGCTCGCCGAGGAACTGCGCAGGCTCGACCCGGACGATGTCTACGGGGAGGCACTGGCTGCGGTCGCGGGCATACCGGCGACGGTGCACTAATACGCACCTCTAAGATCGGTTTGTGACCGCGCAGCCCGAGCCGACCGCGCAGCCCGAAGATCACGTCATCATTGGCGGTGCCAATGCCCTGACGGCCAGGATGGCCGAGGAGCTGACCGCCCGGTACGGATTAACCGTCACCGTCATCGTGCCGTCGGCTGCCACGCCGACGGCACGGCGGATGGCGGCACTCGCCGACGTGCGGATCCTGGAGCACGCCGAACTCGATGCCGACGCCTTCCTCGCGGCCGGCCTGCCGACAGCGAGCGGCCTCGCCATCTTGCACCAGGACGACCTCGGCAACTTTCACGCAGCCCTGCGCGCCCAGGAGATCAGGCCCGACATCCGCATGGTCGTGGCCATCTCCAACGCCGCACTTGGCTACCGGATTCAGCGGTTCTTCGCCGACTGCGCGGTGCTCTCGGAGGCGCAGATGGCCGCGCCGTCACTCGTCGCGGCCGCGCTGGGCGAGCCAGCCCCGAGCCACGTGCGGCTCGGCAACCGCACGCTCTACGTCGCCAGGCGCGAGGACGTCGGTGCGGGACTGATCGTCTGCGGCCTGGCCGAGACGGTCGACGCGGCGGCACCCCGGCTGCTGCCGCCGGACGACCTGACCGACGACATTGTCCTTGCGGTAGCGGACGGGTCACCCCGCAACCCGCTGTCGCGGCGGCGCAGGCACCGCCTGGCTGCCCCGCTGCGGCTCGCACGCCGCGTGTTCTGGACCAAGATGGGCCTGGTGTTCGGCAGCCTCCTCGCCGTCCTGGTGGCCGGCTTCGTGCTGCTGGCCTTGACGTTTCACCTCACCGGCCTCACCGCCATTTACCTGACGTTCCTGGATGCGGCCGGTGCCGCCGTCACCGGCCCGCAAGTTCCCTCGACGGAAAAGGTCGCTCAGTTCCTGCTGACGTTCGATGGCATGGCCTTCCTGCCGCTGGTCACCGCCGCGATCGTCGGCTCCCGCATCCAGGGCAACCGCGCCTCGGCCAGCTCGCTCACCGGGCACGTGATCGTGGCCGGCCTCGGTGACGTGGGTTCCCGGGTTGTGGGTCAGCTGCACGACCTTGGCTATGACGTCGTGGGCATCGACAAGCGCGCCGACGCATCGGGCATGGCGATGGCCCGTCGTCTCGGAGTGCCCGTCGTCGTTGGCGACACCAACCGGGAGGAGACACTGCGGTCCGCGGCCGTCGGCAGCTGCCAGGCGATCGTGTCCGTCACCGACAGCGACATCGTCAACCTGGAGACGGCGCTGAATGCGGAGGCACTATCTTCTGGCCTGCGCGTGGTGATCCGGCTGAACGACGACGATCTCGCCGCCAGGGTGGAGCACGACGACACCGTCTCTCGTTCCACGTCCTATCTGGCCGCGCCTGCGTTCGCCGCGGCCGTGCTGGATCACCAGGTGCGCCGGACCATCGCTGTCGGCCGGCACGTGCTGCTGCTCGCCGAGGTCGCGGCCGACGGCGAGGCAAGACTGGCGGGCCGCGCCGTTGCCGACGTCCACAAGCCCGGAACACTGCGCGTCGTGGCGCTCCGCCGCCGGGGCGCGGACGAGGCAGACTGGTCACCTGACCGGACCACCGTGATCAGCACCGGCGACCAGCTCATCGTGCTCGCCACCAGAGCCGGGCTGTCCGCCGTGCTCACCGGGGACTCGTAACGCTCACGCGCAGTTTCGGGTGGGAACGTTCCTAACGGCAGGAAATGGGTCTCCCGAAATTGGCTTACCAGCGTTACGCTCAGGGCAGATCTTCCACATGGTTCTAATGAGCCACGTGTGAGGAGACAGGAAGGTCAGCCAATGGCCATGCTCCTGCCGGTGATACCAACCGCGGGACAAGCATCTCCGGGTTCGCTCGCCCGGCGGTCAGTTAGCGTGGCCTGCGATCACGCGGCCTTCCCACCATCCACCACGCCTGCCTTGTCCCAGCAGCGTGCTTGCGGCCTGGCAGGCTAGCCACTCGGGAGGAAATAGTTGAGCACCACAGATGATGCTCCACGGGCTGCCGTCGTAGGTACCGGCATCGCCGATCCGGCGCCGCTCGGCCTCGCCGGATTCGCGCTGACCACCTTCCTGCTGTCGGCCGTCAACGCGGGCTGGGCCAAGAACTCCACCGGCTTCGACTGGTGGGGCTACGCCATCGCCTACGGCGGACTGGTCCAGCTGCTGGCCGGCATGTGGGAGTTCCGGAACCGGAACGTCTTCGGCGCGACCGCATTCGGCTCATACGGTGCCTTCTGGATCGGGCTTGCGCTCTGGCTGCTGCACATCGCCCCGACCGCGACGAACCCGCTGCAGCTCAACCGAGACCTCGGCTGGATCCTGCTGGCATGGGCCATTTTCAACTTCTACATGCTGCTGTGGTCCACGCAGGTCAACATGGCGGTGTTCGGAGTCTTCCTGACCCTGGAGCTCACCGAGATCCTGCTGTTCATCGGCAACTTCGTGACCAAGAAGCCGGCGCTGCCGCCCTTCGCGGCTTACGACAACCCGTGGATCGTCGCCGGCGGCATAGTCGGGGTGATCACAGCCCTGGTGGCCTGGTATACGTCCTCGGCTGGTGTCATCAACGGGATCAAGGGCAGCATATTCGCGCCAGTCGGCGGGCCGCTGTTTAACCTCCCCGTGCGTCGGCGAGCCGTCTGACGCTGGGTTAGCACACCAACGGCGCTGGGGTCCGGAGACGGCCGTCTCCGGACCCCAGCGTTTTGCTTGCTGCGCCGCGGTCCCGCGCCCGCCGTGCACCAGACCGTGTGGTTCCCGATAGCGTAGTTGGCGTGGATTTGCAGGAGCGTTATCAGCTTGAGGTGGCCGCGCGCGTGCACGAGGTGCGCGTCAGGGCCAGGCCGTGGCGCTCCATTCTGGCCCTGATCGTCGCGATCGCTGGCGCCATCACTGCGGAGGCGGCCGGGATCCACAGAGGCTACAGCGGCCTGGCACAAGCCTCGGTGGCGCAGCGGATCGCATTCCTGTGTGGCGTTGTCGCGTTCTTCACCTTCGGCATGGCCGCGGCCGTGGGGCTGTCGGCCCGGGTCCGCTCGAGCTCGCAGCAGCTCATCGGCCAGGCGCATGCGGGCGTGCTCCGCTACGTGCTGGTGCTTGCGGGCGTGTTCGCCGTGGTGACCGGCACGCTGGCAATCCTGCAGATCGACGTCCACAGCCTGCTGGTGGGGGGCGCTGTCACCGGCGTGCTGCTTGGCATCGCGGCCCAGCAGTCACTTGCCAACTTGTTCGCCGGGCTGGTGCTGCTGTTCGCCCGGCCGTTCCGGGTCGGAGACCGGGCCCGCTTCCGGGCGGGGGCACTGTCCGGCGAGATCGAGGGCCGAGTGGTCGATATCAGCCTGACATACGTGCGGCTGGAAACGCAGGCCGGTCCGATGCTGCTGCCGAACTCGCAGGCCCTGGCGGCCGCGGTCATGATCTTTCCCGAGCCGGCCGCCGGCGGGCCGGCGGCCGCGCCGGGCGAAGCTGCGCCGAAAGATCGCGGTCCCGTGGTCTAGGCGTTAGTGGTTGGCGTTGTACTTCGCAATAACATCGGCCGGGATCCGGCCGCGCTCGCTGATGTCCATGCCACTGTCCTTGGCCCAGGCCCGCACATCAGCACTGTGCTGCCGATGAGCAGCTGTCCGCCGCTTGCCCCTGCCGCCGCGGCCGGTGACCTTGCGCGCCCGGTCCACAAATCTCCTGATCACCTCGTCGAACTTCTCGCTGTGCTTCTCGCACAGGTCAAGCTCGTAGTCCCGGCCATCAAGGCTGAATGCACGAGTCATGTGCTCGCCCTCGGGAATCTCCCGGGAGTCGTAGTCACAGGCGAACGTTACTGAGATTTTCTGTGCCACTTTGCTGTCCCCTTCCCCCGCCGCCAATCTATTCCCTGCCACCCGATGGGTGTAACGGCCGGGCCACCACGTTCCTGCCAGCTGATTTACGGCTGGTGAAACCTCGCTCGCCCCCGCGGCCAGGATCCGGGCGGAGGAACGAGCCTCGGGCAGGCGCGCCGCCTGCTGATTGGCTTGCCGGCCGACGGCCGGAATGCTGCCGGGCGAGCCATCCTTTAGGGCGGGCCTGCCGGATGCCGATCGGCAACCGCGGCCGTTCCGCGGCCCGGAACCCCCCGGATGACCTCTAGCCGAATGGGCTCTAGCTGGCCCTATGCCAGCCTACCGGCTCCCGTGACGCCCAGCCGACTCGCTCGAGCCCCCGGCGGGATGGGCCGATAACCGGTAGTCGGGCTCGTCGTAATAGGGGTCATCGCTCCGGGTCTGCTCGCGATGATGGCTGCCACGGCGTGAAGGGGCTGGCCGATCGTCAGGATAGGCGCGGGGATCATAGGATCCGCGCTGACCGGAGGCCACAACCGTATTGTCATTCGGGTAGGCCTCATCCTGGCCGCGCACATAGGGCGGCACAAAGTGCTCGTCGCCGTATCCAGGCCGGCTCATATCGGCATAGTCGCCATCGGCAGGCCCGCGCCCAAAGTCAGCGTCGGCATACTCGGTATCCGCGAACCTTGGATCCGCGGTCCCGCCGTCACGCGTCCCCTGACCGGGAAGATCAGCCCCGCTGAACCGCCCGCGCCCGCCCACCGGTGCCGGATAGCCGGGGTCGTCGTCCCAGTAATCGTCTTCGGCGGGCTCGCGTCGCGCCGGATAGGCACCACCGGCCTCGTGCCCGCGATAGTCCCCACCCGGACCGCTCCGGCCCGGGTAACGATCATCGTGGTAGTCGCCGCCGCGAGCAGGCCAGGCTGGGCCACCGCCTCCGGGCGCGTCCGTGTCCTGTCCGGCGTCCCAGTCGCCGCCAGCGAGCTGGGTGTCCTGGAGGGCCCGGTCGCGAAAGTCCCGGTCCCCGAAGTCTGCGTCGTGGTAGGCACGGTCGGCCGCTCCCAGCTGGCCCGGCTGCCTGTCGTCGAACTCGTCCAGCTCGCTGCCGTACCCGGGCGGGCCGTCAGGCCGGCCCCGGCCATCGGGACCACGCTGCAGGAGCTCGATCATCCTGCCCAGATCGGCGATCGGCAGCCGGAACGTACCGGTACACCTGCCGCCCTGCCAGATGCTGAAGACCGCGACGTCTGTGTCGGCATACCAGCTCAGCCGCATGCTCCGGGAGTTGCCCCTGACGTCGAAGAAGACCTCGCCGAGACGAGGCAGCGGCGCTGCGTCGGACGCGGACATAAAGCTATCGTGGTCCCATCTACTGATTCTGTCCAGTTAATGATCATTAGTGTGTCCCGCACGACGGGCAAGGTCGGCTGAGCTAATTCCTCATCTCGGCTGCGTACCGGCACCTGCCAGTGGCATGATTATGCGGCGGTCCGATGCGCAGCGCAGCCACTTTGATGAGGCTCGCGCCGGTCGGATCGCAGAAGGCAATGAGGCGAAGCCCAGCAGTAGTGCAGCGCAGCCGGGGGCCGGGCAGTGTAAACCTGCCCTTAGCACTGGGAACACCACAGTCGCGCGGCGCGTTGCAAGGTGCGACGGGGCATTTGCCACACCGCACGAGATTTCCTTCCGTCTTAGGCAGCCTATCGCGGCCGGAAGGGTCCTGCGGCCATGGCGATCGTTCCGTTGCGCCCGCACTACCTAGCACTATGCGACTGACCCGCCATTGCGGCCTGAACTACTGACCGACTAGACCGACCGAGACCGAACTCGTGCCGAACCGGCGCGGGTCCGACGAAACCGTGGCCGACGATGGCCACGGCAGCTGGCTGAGGAGAGCTATTAATGTCTGAGGTACGCCGTCAAGCCGCCCTAATGCAACGGCCAAACTGGGGCTGGCAGGACGAGGCTGCGTGCCGTGGCCGTGATGTCGTGCTCTTCTTCGGACCAGACGGGGAGCGGCAGCCGGAGCGGGAGATTCGCGAGCGTAAGGCCAAGATCGTCTGCGCGGCCTGCCCAGTCCGGGCCGAGTGCCTGACCTATGCGGTCAGCCGGCCGGAGAAGTACGGGACCTGGGGCGGCCTCAACGAGGAGGAGCGCTCGTCCGAGCGCCGTCGCCGCATGCGCCGCGCGAACGCGGCCTGACCAGGGGTCAGCCATGGTCTGCCCTGCCTGCCGGACCCACCAGCACGAGGATTGCCCTGGTGGCACCTGGTGCGACTGCCAGCATCAGCGGCCGTCACCGCCAGCCGATTCCCGGCTGGGCTGGGTCAGGCAGGGCTGAGCCAGGCACGTCCCGCACGCTTGCGCCGGGACGGCTGCTTCACCCGCCCCGGGTGGCTTGTCGACATCGTGCCCAGGAATATAACCGCGTGCATGGGCACCGGGCCAGGAATAGGACCGGGTGGCCGGGTAGTTGCCTTAAGCCACGAGATGCGTGCACTTGCGGGCGATAAGTCCTACTGTGCTAGTAGTAGTTCACCTCAGTTACGGCTGGGGCGCAGGTAAGCGCGCTAAACTGCCGCCGGAACCGACGAGCACGCCAGGACGAGGACTGCGAGGAGGAGCCCAGCGCGATGGAGAGGCTCGCCGCGGAGGCGGCTGATGCACTGGCAGGAAAGTCGGCCGACGAGACCATCGCCTGGGCGGTCAAGACGTTCGGCAAGCGGATCTGCATTACCTCGTCAATGAGCGACGCAGTCCTGGTCAACCTGGTCTCCAAGCACTTTCCCGGCATTGACGTGCTGTTCCTCGACACCGGATACCACTTCCCCGAGACCATCGGCACCAGGGACGCGGTTTCGGCCGTCTACCCGGTCAACGTCGTCAACGTCACCCCGCCGACAACCGTGGCGGAGCAGGACGCCGAGCTTGGCCCGCGTCTTTACAGCCGCAACCCCGACTTGTGCTGCTACCTGCGCAAGGTTGTCCCGCTGGAGGATGCCCTCGGCCCCTATGACGCCTGGTTCACCGGCATGCGCCGCGAGGAGACCGATGCCCGCAGCGACACCAAGGTGGTCGAGTGGGACGCTCGCCGCGAGATGGTCAAGGTCAACCCGATCGTGGCGTGGACGCAACAGCAGGTCGACGACTACATCGCAGCCAACAATGTGCTGGTGAACCCGCTGACCTACGACGGCTATCCGTCGATTGGCTGCCGCACGTGCACCTCCAGGGTGGCCGACGGGGCTGATCCGCGCAGTGGCCGATGGGCAGGCACCGCGAAGACCGAGTGCGGCATTCATACCTGAGCCGCTGCCCTACCTGAGCCGCTGCCCTACCTGAGCCGCTGCCCTACCTGAGCCTGCGCCCCCCTCGGAGCCACTGCCCTACCTGGCTGCCCGACCCGACCAGCCGCGGAGTCGCTACGTGAGATCTGCTGGGCGGCATGCCACCCATGAAGTCATCAACCAGGTCCCGGTGCTGGCCGGCTATGACGTCGCCGAGGATGCCGCGCTGCTCGCCGCCTTGCACCGCGAGGGCGGCGGCTGGGCCGAGGCTGAGCTGCATGATCTCGGCCAGCTGGCCGGCTCGGCCAGCACACAGGAGCATGCGCGGCTGGCTAACACCTACAAGCCGGTGCTCCGCACCCACGACCCGCGCGGCAACCGGATCGACGAGGTCGACTTCCACCCCGCCTGGCACGAGCTGATGGCCACCGCGGTCGCCCATGGCCTGCATGCGGCGCCCTGGGCGGACACCAGGCCCGGCACCCACGTCGCGCGCGCGGCCAAGTTCATGGTCTGGACACAGGCCGAGGCCGGGCACGGCTGCCCGATTTCCATGACGTACTCCGCCATCCCGGCGCTGCGGCATGCCCCGGCCCTGACGGCCGCCTACGAGCCGCTGCTGGCCGCGCCCCGATACGACCCTGGGCTGCGCGTCCCGCAGTCTAAGGCCGGCCTGCTGGCCGGGATGGCGATGACCGAGAAGCAGGGCGGCTCAGACGTCCGCGCCAATACCACCAGGGCTGAGCCGGCTGGCGACGGCAGCTACCTGTTGACCGGCCACAAGTGGTTCTGCTCGGCGCCGATGTGCGACCTGTTCCTGGTTCTCGCGCAGGCACCCGAAGGCCTGAGCTGCTTCCTGCTCCCCCGGATCCTCCCGGATGGTACGCGCAACGCCATGTACCTGCAGCGGCTCAAGGACAAGCTCGGCAATTCCTCGAATGCTTCCAGCGAGGTCGAGTACGACCAGGCCGTAGCCTGGCCGGTCGGCGAGCTGGGACGTGGCGTTGCCACGATCATCAACATGGTCAGCTCGACCAGGCTCGACTGCGTCCTCGGCAGCGCGGCCGCCATCCGGCAGGCTGTCGTAGTCGCGGCGCACTACGCCAGCCTGCGGCGTGCGTTCGGCGCCCAGCTGCTCGACCAGCCCGCGATGACAGCCGTGATCGCCGACCTCGCGCTGGAGTCGGAGGCGGCCACCGCGCTGGCGATCAGGCTGGCCGGCGCGGCCGACCGGGCAGCCCGCGGGGATACCGCGGAGGCGGCCCTGCTCCGGGTCGCGCTGCCAGCGGCTAAGTACTGGATCTGCAAGCGCACCCCGGCCCTGACGGCCGAGGCGCTGGAGTGCCTGGGCGGGAATGGTTACGTCGAGGAGTCCGCCATGCCGAGGTTGCTCCGCGACTCGCCGCTGAACTCGATCTGGGAAGGCTCCGGCAACGTCACGGCGCTCGACGTGCTGCGCGCCCTGGGCCGGACGGCCGATGCGGGCGACGCGCTGCTAGCGGAGGTAGACCTTGCGGCCGGGGCGGACCGCCGGCTGGGCGAGGCGGCAGCGGCCCTGCGCACGAGCCTGAAGAACATCGCCGCGGCTGGCCCGGCCAGCCCGGCTGGCCAGCGGCAGGCCCGGCTGCTGGCGGGTCAGATTGCGGTCACGCTCCAGGCTGCGCTGCTGGCCAGATCCGGCCCGGAGCCGGTCGCGGCCGCCTTCATCGAATCCCGGCTGGCCGGGTCTGCGGGTCCGGCTGCCCCGTTCGGCTCCCTGCCCGACGGCACCGACCTGACGGCCATCGCCGCCCGAGTCGCTGTGACCGTGCCCGGCAAAACAGTCGCTACTGGCAGGTAAGGTCAGCGAATGCATGTCTGGCCTGGATCCGCATACCCGCTTGGCGCGACCTGGGACGGGTCGGGAACCAATTTCGCCCTTTTCTCCGAGGTGGCTGATCAGGTCGATCTGTGCCTGTTCGACTCCGACGGCACTGAGACCCAGGTGCCGCTGACTGAGGTCGACGGGTTTGTCTGGCACTGCTATCTGCCGGCCGTCGGACCAGGCCAGCGCTACGCCTACCGGGTGAGCGGTCCGTATGAACCCAGGCAGGGACATCGCTGCAATCCGGCCAAGCTCCTGCTCGACCCCTACGGCAAGGCGGTCGACGGCAGCTTGCGGTGGGACCAGTCGCTCTATGACTACCGGGCCGACGACATCCGGCGCCGAAACGATGCCGACAGCGCCCCGTACATGCCGCGCAACGTCGTCATCAATCCGTACTTCGACTGGGCCGGGGACCGGCAGCCCCGCACGCCCTATCACCAGACCGTGATCTACGAGGGTCACGTACGCGGCCTGACGATGCGGCATCCGCAGGTCCCAGCCGACCTGCGCGGTACTTACTCCGGGCTGGGCGCGCCCGCGGTGATCGACCACCTGACCAGGCTCGGCATCACCGCTATCGAGCTGATGCCGGTGCACCAGTTCGTGCCCGAGCAGCCGCTAGCCGCCCGCGGGCTGACCAACTACTGGGGATACAACACCATCGGGTTCTTCGCCCAGCACAACGGCTACTCCAGCTCGGCCGAGCCCCACGGCCAGGTGGCCGAGTTCAAGTCGATGGTGAAGGCGCTGCACGAGGCCGGCATCGAGGTGATCCTGGATGTCGTCTACAACCACACGGCCGAGGGCGGCGCGCTCGGCCCGACGCTGTCGTTCCGCGGCATCGACAACGCCGCCTATTACCGGCTGGACGACAGCAACCCGTCGATTTACCTCGACTACACCGGCTGCGGCAACAGCCTCAACGCACGGCACCCGCACTCCCTGCAGCTCATCATGGACTCGCTGCGCTACTGGGTCCTGGAGATGCACGTCGACGGCTTCCGGTTCGACCTGGCCGCCGCGCTGGCCCGCGAGCTGCACGAGGTCGACCGGCTGTCGGCATTCTTCGAGCTGGTCCAGCAGGATCCTGTCGTTTCCCAGGTCAAGCTGATCGCCGAGCCCTGGGACGTCGGTGCGGGCGGCTATCAGGTGGGCAAGTTCCCGCCGCTGTGGAGCGAGTGGAACGGCAAGTACCGCGACACGGTGCGGGACTTCTGGCGAGGCCAGCCCGGAGCGCTGCCGGACTTCGCCTCGCGGCTGTCCGGCTCGTCCGACCTGTACGAAACGAGCGCACGCCGCCCAGTCGCGTCGGTCAACTTCGTCACCTGTCACGACGGCTTCACGCTGGCCGATCTGGTCAGTTACAACGGCAAGCACAACGAGGCCAACGGCGACAACAACGCCGACGGCACCGACGACAACAGGTCGTGGAACTGCGGAGCCGAGGGACCAACCGACGACCCGGCGATCCTCGCGCTGCGCGCGCAGCAGGTACGCAACTTCCTGATCACGCTGTTCTGCTCGCAAGGCGTCCCGATGCTGCTGGCCGGCGATGAGCTAGGACGCACGCAGCAAGGCAACAACAACGCCTACTGCCAGGACAACGAGATGTCCTGGGTGGACTGGGACGGCGCGGAGAAGCACGGCGACCTGCTTGACTTCACCTGCCAGCTGATCGCGCTCCGCCGCGAGCACCCGGTCTTCCGCCGCCGGCGGTTCTTCAGTGGCCAGCCGGCCAACCCCAGTACCGGCTCGGGCCTGCCCGACATCAACTGGCTCACTCCGGCCGGTGCACAGATGACCGTGGCCGACTGGAGCGGCGGCGAGCACCGGTCGCTCGCCGTGATCCTCAACGGCGCGGCCATTACCGAGCCAGGTCCCCGCGGCGAAGTCATCACCGATCAGAGCTTCCTGCTCCTGTTCAACGCCAGCGACCAGCCGGTGACCTTTACGTTGCCGGCCCACGAGCCGGCCGACGGCTGGGAACTCATGGCCGACGCGACCGGCAGCCCGGCGGACATCGCCGACCACGGCAATGGCGGGGCCGATGCCCGCGGCCCGCTCAGGCCTGGCAGTACCTGCGAGGTCGCAGCCCGGGCCGCCCTCGTACTGCAGGCTGCGGCCAGCTAGCCGTCCCTCCGGGCTACCGGCCGGTCTGGCCCGCCAAGGTGGCTGCCATCAGGGTCAGCCCGAACGCACTGAGCCCGACGACCCCGTGTAGTGCCACCAGCGAGGCCGGGAAGCGCTGGCGCGGAAGCCTGGCGTGCCGCCCGCCGCGGCCGCCGAGCCAGCGCGTCAGCAGCACGAACCCAAGCATTGCCGACACGGCCAGCGTCGCGAACGCGCACCAGGCGAGCCCGGCCGCGCCGGTGACCAGGAACGCTACCCAGGCCGCCAGGCCCGCGAGAGCGAGCGCAGGGTGCGCGACCACACAGACAGCCGGGAAAGCGGTGATCAGGGCCGACTGGCGCCGCGGGCGGCCAGCGGCGAGCCAGCGGATGAGCAGGCCTAAGCCCGCGCAGTCGGTACCGGCCCAGCAGATCGTGGCGACGAACTTCAGGTCAGCCATCAGGCCCCTCCGCCGTGCAAGTTTCGATGCATCTACTGCAGCATTTATCAGTCGATATGCCAATGGCTTTGAATAACTCCTTTACCAGTAACCGCTGCCATTGCCGGCAACCCCGTCTGATTGACTGGCCGCCGTGCGCCAGATCTACCCGGCCCAAGGTCGCGATCTCGAGTTTGTGCCAGCGGTAACAGCCGGTCCGATGCCTGCCGCGGTGGCGGACCTTGCCGCGTTGTATGGCACCGTGCCCGACGGGCTGCCCGCTGGCCGCCTCTGGCTGCGCGCGAACATGGTGACCAGCACCGATGGCGCGGCTGCGGTCGGCGGCAGGTCGCGTGGCCTGTCCGGGCAGAGCGACCGGATGGTCTTCGCGGTACTCCGCAGCCTTGCTGACGTGATCCTGGTCGGCGCCAGCACGGTGCGAACCGAGCACTACCGGCCGGTGGCAACGGCGGGAGTGTGGGCCGGGCTGCGGGCCGGCCGGCCGGCCGTGCCCGCGATCGCAGTGGTCACGCGCAGCCTGGATCTCGGCCCGGCGACCGCGCTGCTGGACAGTGCCACGCCAGACGAGCCGGTGGTCATCATCACTACGGAGGACGCGCCGGCCGAGCAGCGCACGGCCGCTGGCAAGCACGCGCGGGTCATCGTGGCAGGCGAGCGCCAGGTCGACGTGCGGGCGGCGATCAGCGCGCTGGCTGGCCTCGGTTACCGGGCCATCCTGGCTGAGGGCGGCCCCAGCCTGCTGGGCCAGGTCGCCGGGGCAGCCCTGCTCGATGAGCTCTGCCTCACCCTCAGCCCGGTACTGGTCGCGGGCCAGGCCGACCGGATGGTGTCCGGCGCCGCAGCGGCCGCCGAGCCGGCCCGACTGACTCTGCAGCACGTCCTGGCCGATGATGAGGGCTACCTGTTCTGCCGCTACATTCGCGCGGCGAGGACGTAACGCACGATCTTTGGGAGGTCGAGATCCGCATGGCACTGCACCTGAAGGTGGACGAGTCCCACGGCCCAGCCAGGCTCAACATCAGTCCGGTCCACGACCGACTGCTCGAGTCGCCGGTCCCGCGGCATCAGCTGCCCGCCCATTCCATGCCGCCTGACGTAGCGCTACAGCTCGTCCACGACGAGCTGATCCTGGATGGGAATGCGCGCCTCAATCTCGCTACCTTCGTCACCACCTGGATGGAGCCGCAGGCGGCGTTGCTGATGACCGAGTGCTTTAGCAAGAACATGATCGACAAGGATGAGTACCCGCAGACGGCCGAGCTGGAGCGGCGTTGCGTGAACATCCTCGCCCACCTCTGGCACGCGCCTGGCGGTCCGGATCACGATGGCGACGGCGCGGCCGACGGCCCTGCGACGGGCTGCTCGACCACCGGGTCGAGCGAGGCCGCGATGCTCGGCGGTCTGGCCCTGCTGTGGCGCTGGCGCGCCCGCACGGGGCCGGCGCCCGCCGCCGGGCATAGCCGGCGGCCCAACCTCGTCATGGGCGCCAACGTCCAGATCTGCTGGGATAAGTTCTGCCGCTACTGGCAGGTGGAACCCCGCCTGGTGCCGATGGAGCCGGGCCGCCTGCACCTGACCGGACCGGAGGCGGCGCGCCATTGCGACGAGGACACCATCGGCGTCGTCGCCGTGCTCGGCTCGACCATGGACGGCAGCTACGAGCCAGTCGCGCAGATAGCAGCCGAACTCGACCAGCTTCAGCAGCGCACCGGCCTGGATATCCCGGTGCATGTGGACGCGGCATCCGGCGGCTTCGTGGCCCCGTTCCTGACACCCGACCTGGACTGGGACTTCCGCCTTCCGCGGGTTGCCTCGATCAATGCCTCCGGGCACAAGTACGGCCTGGTGTATCCGGGGGTGGGCTGGATCATCTGGCGCAATTCCAGTGCGCTGCCCGACGACCTCGTCTTCAAGGTGAACTACCTGGGCGGCGAGATGCCTACCTTTGCGCTCAATTTCTCCCGGCCCGGCGGGCAGGTCGCGGCGCAGTACTACAACTTCCTGCGGCTGGGCTTCGACGGCTACCGCGAGATCCAGCAGGGCTGCCAGGACGTGGCCAAGTACCTCGCTGCCGAGGTCGCCGCGCTGGGACCCTTCGAGCTGCTGTCGGACGGCAGCGACCTGCCGGTCCTGGCGTTCCGGCTGCGCGACCCGGCCCGGGCCGGGTTCACGGTCTTCGACGTGTCGGAGCGCCTCCGGCTGCGCGGCTGGCTGGTGCCCGCCTACACCTTTCCGGAGAATCTCCAGGACGTGGCAGTACTGCGGATCGTGGTGCGTAACGGCTTCTCCCGCGACCTGGCCGGCCTGCTCATCGCCGATCTGAAGACACAGGTGACGGCGCTGCAGGAGGCGCCCCAGCAGCCGATCCCGCTAGTGCCAGGCGGCCACCGCGCCGCCTTCGCGCACTAGACGGCCGCGCCGCTTTCGCGCACCAGACGGCCGCGCCGCTTTCGCGCACTAGACGATACTGCCGCCGAGCAGGACGCTGGCGACCAGCGCTGGGTCGTCGGTCATCGGGACATGCCCGCACCCCGGCAGCAGCACGAAACGGGCATCCGGAAGCTGCCTCTGCGCCACCAGCGCCTGGTGCCGGGACAGCAGCCGGTCCTTCGCGCCCCAGCCGATCGTGACCGGCACCCCAGCCGGAAGGTGGCCCGTGAAGTTACCCAATCCGGCCAGCACGGCCTGCAGAGTGGGACGGGCGAGGACGAATGCCGCGGTGTCTGCCGCGGCTTGCTCCGGCGTCAGGCGCGACGGCCGGGCCACGATCGCGCTGAAAGCCACGGCCCGTGCGGCCGTGCTCTGCAGCAGACCAGGGGCGGCTGGCGCCAGCCACTTTCCCGTCGCCTGCATGATCTTGAACACGCCCCGGGCATAGCTGATATCCGCCCGGCCGCGGAAGAATCCGGCCGGGGACAGCGCGGTGACACTGCTTGCCCTGCCTGCCACGCCTGCCTCCAGCGCCAGCCGGCCGCCCAGCGAGTTGCCAGCCACGTGCGGGCGATCCAGGCCGAGCTCGTCCAGCAGGCTGAGCACGGATTCCACCATCGCGGTGACAACCGGCCGACCGTCAGCCGCAAGCGCGGGCGACTCACCATGTCCTGGCAGGTCGATCAGGAAAAGTTCCCGGCTCTGTGCGAGCAGGCCGCAGACGGCCCGCCAGGCCTGACGGCGGTGGCCGACACCGTGCAGCAGTACCAGCGGCGGGCCTGATCCGAGCCGGTCATAGGCAAGACTCATCCAAGACCCCGCGAGGTTACGGTGCCGGGACGGGCTCGCAGCGCCAAGCTGCCGGGCCGACCCGGAAGGGCCAGCGGTCAGGCACCCCGGCGCAGTATGGACCCCGGGGTCTGGCGAAGCCGATCGAGCGCCTCCGCCAGGATGGCGGCGCCATCGGTGTCGTTGCGCCGCTCCTTCACATAGGCCAGGTGCGTCTTGTAGGGCTCAGCGTGCGGCGGGGCGGGCGGGTTGGCCTCGTCCTGGCCTGCGGGCAAGCCGCAGCGCGGGCAGTCCCAGAACTCGGGGACCGCTGCGTCACAGGCAAAGCTCGGTACTGTCTCGTGCCGGTTCGCGCACCAGAACGAGATCCGCACTCGGGGCGCCGCCTCGCCGCGCTCGGCCTCACCCATTGGCCCTGCCCCAACGCGGCTGCCGCGGATGGCGTTGCCACTACTCACTGCTCACCTCTGTTCAGAACGTACCGACTTGTCAGGCCCAGCGGGCTACCGCACAACCCGGAGCGCTGGCCTCAGTGCTTGTCCAGGATGCCCAGGACGACAATGCTGATGAACCAGATGACCCCGGTGACGACGGTGATGCGGTCCAGGTTCCGCTCTACCACCGAGGAGGAGCCAAGCGAAGACGAAATGCCGCCACCGAAGAGGTCAGACAGGCCACCGCCCTTGCCATTGTGCAGCAGCACCAGCAGGATCATCAGCAAGCTGGTGATGATCAGGATAACTGAGAACGCGATAGTCACTTCGGTTACTCGTCTCTATCGGGCGGTGCAGGGCCACCGGGGAGTCACTCCCCCGTGGCCGGTCCTACGTCGGGCTCACGCGGGGCTTGCCCCTCGTGGCTCACGATACCGGCAGATCCTGACGAACTCAGCGGCATCAAGGCTCGCGCCGCCCACCAGGCCTCCGTCGATGTCTGGCTCGGCCATGATCGCGGGCATGTTGTCGGGCTTTACTGACCCGCCATACAGGATACGCGTGGTTGCGGCCGTGTCGCCCCCGTGAACCGCCGAAATCCTGCCCCGGATGGCGCCGCAGACCTCCTGCGCGTCCGCCGGGGTGGCGACTTCACCGGTGCCGATGGCCCAGACCGGCTCGTAGGCGATGACCAGGCCTGCGACCTGCTCGGCCGTCAGCCCGGCCAGCCCGCCGTCGAGCTGGCTCAGGGTGTACCCGAGGTGGTCACCGGCCTGCCGTACCTCCAGCGGCTCCCCGATACACAGCAGCGGCGTCATCGCGCGCCCGAGTACCGCCCTGACCTTGGCGTTGACCAGGGCGTCGTCCTCGTGGTGGTACTGCCGCCGCTCCGAGTGGCCAGCCAGCACGAACTGGCAGCCGAACTTGGCCAGCATCCGGGCGGAAATGTCGCCGGTATAGGCGCCGTCCTCGTGCGGCGAGACGTCCTGGGCCCCGAACATCAGCCGAAGCTTGTCCGCGTCGATCAGGGTCTGCACGCTCCGCAGCGCCGTAAAGGGCGGCATGATCGCGATGTCGGCGGCCCCGAAATCCTTGTCGGTCAGCGACCAGCCGAGCTTCTGGGTCAGCGCGATGGCCTCGAAGTGGTTGTTGTGCATCTTCCAGTTGCCGGCGATCAGCGGCCGCCTGGCAGGCGCGGCGCTCACCTCGGGTCTGCCGCCGGTGCGCCGTCCGCCAGGGCCGCCAGGCCGGGCAGCGTGGTGCCTTCCAGGTACTCCAGGCTGGCCCCGCCGCCGGTAGAGATGTGACTGAAGCCACTTTCAGGCAGTCCTAGCCGGCGGACCGCTGCGGCCGAATCACCACCGCCGACAACCGTCAGGCCGGGCAGCGCGCTAATCGCCTCGGCCACGGCCCTGGTCCCGGCAGCGAAGGCGGGGAACTCGAAGACGCCGACCGGGCCGTTCCAGAACACTGTGGCGGCATCGGCCAGCTTGGCGGTGAACAGCTCCCGGGTGGCCGGGCCGATGTCAACGCCCTCCCGGTCGGCCGGGAAGGCCGTCACGGGGTAGACGTCATGCTCGGCGTCCGGCGCGAACTCGGCAGCACCCACCAGGTCGAGCGGCAGCACCAGCTCCACGCCGCGCTCGGCAGCCTGCGCCATCACCTTGCCAACCTCGTCGATCTTGTCGGCCTCCAGCAGCGACTTGCCGACCTCGTAGCCCTTGGCCTTGAGGAAGGTGTAGGACATGCCGCCGCCGATCAGGATGCGGTCAGCCAGGCCGAGCAGGCTCGCGATGACCCCGAGCTTGTCGGAGGGCTTGGAGCCGCCGAGCACGACCACATACGGCCGGGCCGGATCATGCGTCAGCTGCTCGAGTACAGCGACCTCGGTGCGCACCAGGTCGCCTGCAGCGTGCGGGAGAAGCGCTGGCACGTCGTAGACGCTGGCATGCTGGCGATGCAGCGCGCCGAATCCGTCCGCCACGTACACCTCGCCCAGCGCGGCCAGCCGCCGTGCCAGCCCGGCCCGCTCGGCCTCGTCCTTGCTGGTCTCGGCAGGCTCGAACCTGATGTTTTCCAGCAGGCCCACGTCACCGTCGGACAGGCCAGCGGCAAGAGCGGCCGCTGACTCCCCGGCGACGTCCGCCGCGAGCTGCACGGGCGCGCCGAGCAGCTCCGAGAGCCGGGCCGCCACCGGCGCTAGCGACGGTCCGCCCGCTGCCCGCTCCGCGTAGTCGGCTCCCTTCGGCCGCCCGAGGTGAGCGATGACCAGCACCCGAGCGCCCTGGTCCCGGAGCTTATTGATGGTCGGGAGGCTGGCCCGGATCCGGCCGTCATCGGTGATGGCGGTCCCGTCCAGCGGCACGTTCAGGTCAGCGCGCAGCAGGACGACCCGGCCGGCGACGTCCAGGGAGTCCAGGTCGTTCATGAGCGGGCGGGCAGGCTGGCGCCCACGAGTGCGGCCAGGTCGGCGAGCCGGTTGGAGTAGCCCCACTCATTGTCGTACCAGCCGATGACCTTGACCTGCGTGCCAGACGCCATGGTCAGCAGCGAGTCGAAGGTGCACGAGTACGGCGTGCCGACGATGTCCGACGACACGATCGGGTCGTCGGTGTACTTGAGGTAGCCCTTGAGCGTGCCCTCAGCCGCCGCGCGGTAGGCCCCGTTGACCTCGTCGGCGGTGACCTCCTTGTTCAGCTCCACCACCAGGTCGGTCACCGAGCCGTCCATCACCGGCACGCGCATGGCCAGGCCATCCAGCTTGCCCTTGAGCTCCGGCAGCACCAGTGCCGTCGCCTTGGCCGCGCCCGTGGTGGTCGGGATGATGTTCTGGGCCGCGGCCCGCGCCCGGCGCAGGTCCTTGTGCGGGAAGTCGAGGATGACCTGGTCGTTGGTGTAAGCGTGGATGGTCGTCATCAGGCCCTTGCTGATGCCGAAGTTGTCCTGCAGCACTTTGGCCATCGGCGCCACGCAGTTCGTCGTGCAGGACGCGTTCGAGATGACGTGGTGGCTGGCAGGGTCGTAGGCGTCATCGTTGACACCCATCACGATCGTGATGTCCTCGCCCTTGGCCGGCGCCGAGATGATCACCTTGCGGGCGCCTCCGGCCAGGTGCTTGCCCGCGTCCGCGGCGCTGGTGAACCGCCCGGTGGACTCGATAACCACGTCGACCCCCAGGTCGGCCCAGGGCAGCGCGGCCGGGTCGCGCTCGGCAAGCATCTTGATCGAGTGACTGCCGGCCCGGATCACGTCATCCTCGGCCGCGACGTCTACGTCCAGCGTGCCGAGCAGCGTGTCGTATTTCAGCAGGTGCGCGCACGTGGCCAGGTCACCCAGGTCGTTCGCCGCGACAATCTCGATGTCGCCGCCAGCGCCGGCATGCACGGCACGCCAGAAGTTCCGCCCGATCCGGCCGAACCCATTGATACCCACCCGGACAGTCACTTTTAGCGCACTCCCTCTTATGTCGTTCGGGACGCTCTGCAATCGGGCCCCGATGTGAAGTCAGCCACGCACGCGGTAGCAGGCCGCACCCGCCGCGTGTCTCCCCAAAAGGAGCCTACCGGAATCGCCCGGACCAGGCGCGCCGCCCGTGCCTCGCTGACCGGGGCGGCCGCCGCACGGATGCGCGCGCTACCTGCGGCTACGGGACCAGCATGTCGGCAGTGAGCGTCGCTTCGGTGTTGGGCACGCCTAGGTCGTGCGCGCGGCGGTCGGCGAGGGCAAGCAGCCGCCGGATCCGGCCGGCAATCGCGTCTTTCGTCAGGGCCGGCTCGGCAAGCTGGCCAAGCTCCTCGAGGCTGGCCTGGCGGTGCTTGATACGCAGCTCGCCGGCCACGATCAGGTGCTCGGGAGCGTCGGTGCCGAGGATCTCCAGCGCCCGCTCGACCCGCGCACCAGCCGCGACGGCAGCCCGCGCGCTGCGGCGAAGGTTCGCGTCATCGAAGTTGGCCAGCCGGTTTGCTGTCGCCCGCACCTCGCGGCGGATCCGCCGCTCCTCCCAGGCCAGCACGCTGTCGTGGGCGCCGAGCCTGGTGAGCAGCGCGCTGATCGCGTCGCCGTCACGCACCACGACGCGGTCGACACCGCGGACGTCGCGCGCCTTGGCGTGAATCTTGAGCCTTCTGCTCGCGAGGCCGGCCAGCGCCAGCGCCGCCTCCGGGCCCGGGCAGGTGACCTCCAGCGACATCGACCGGCCGGGCTCAGTGAGGCTGCCATGGGCCAGGAACGCACCGCGCCACGCCGCCTCGCAGTCGCACGTGGTGCCCGACACTATCCGCTGCGGCAGGCCGCGGACTGGCCGGCCGTAGTTGTCCACCAGGCCGGTCTGCCGGGCCAGGCTCTCGCCGTCCTGGTGCACCCGGACCACATAGCGATTGCCCTTGCGCAGCCCGCCGGGCGCCAGCACGACGAGGTCGGAGGCATGGCCGAAGACCTCCGCTATGTCCTTGCGCAACCGGCGCGCGGCCGCCCCCGTGTCCAGCTCAGCTTCGACCACGATCCGGCCAGCCGCCAGGTGCAGGCCGCCGGCAAACCGCAAAATGGTCGACACCTCGGCCTTGCGGCAGCATGGCTTCAGCACGCTGACTCGGCTGAGCTCGTCCTTCACCAGGCCGGTCAGCGCCATCGTCTCACTCCCCCTCGAAGATCTGCGCAAAGGCGCCCGCCAGACGCCGCGGGTCGTGCCGTGGCGACCCGTCGGCCACCGCAAGATCCGCCAGCACCAGCCGGGCTCCGAGCATCCCCGCGGCCTTCTCCAGCTCGGGGATGGCACCGCCGGCCGCGCCCCGGTCGGCGAGCACGACGTCGATCGAGAGCGCCGGCGCGTGCTCGGCCAGCACCTCAAGGTGAGCATGCGGGGAGAAGCCCTCGGTCTCACCGGGTTGCGGCGCCAGATTCAGCGCAACCAGCCTCCGCGCACGAGTCCCAATCAGCGCCGCGGCCAGGTCGGGCACCAGCAGGTGCGGGAGCACGCTGGTAAACCACGAACCGGGCCCGAGCACAACCCAGTCTGCCGCCCCGATCGCTTGCACCGCTTCTGGGCACGCTGGCGGGTCAGCAGGTATCAGTGATACCGACCGTACCCGTCCCGTCGTCGTCGCGCAGGCGACCTGGCCGCGAACCATGCTCAGCTCGCCCGGCTTCTCCGGATCTGCCCCTTCCACTTCGGCGACCAGATCCAGCGGAACCGACGACATCGGCAATACGCGACCGTGTGCGCCGAGCAACCGGGCGACCCAGTCCAGGCCTTGCACCGTGTCGCCGAGCAGTTCCCAGAGCGCGACAATGAGGACGTTGCCCACCGCGTGACCGCTCAGCCCGCTGTCCGTCGCGGACACAGCACCGCCACCGCGGCCAGCACCTCCCGCGAGCTCAGCAGCTCCCGCTCGGCCATCACCGCCATCAGCCACTCCGCCATTCGCCACTCCGCCATTCGCCACTCCGCCATTCGCCGCGTCGGCGATCGCGTCTGCGAATCTGTGCTGGATCACCCGGCTCCAGGTGGTGCCCCAGGCATCGTCGCCGCACAGCGCGGCTAGCGCCATGCGCAGATCGCCTGGCGGCAGGACGCCGAACTCGCGGCGCAGGCGCCCGCTCGATCCGCCGTCGTCGGCCACGGTCACAACCGCGGTGAGGTCCCGAGTGACGCGGCGCAGGCCAGACAGCGATGCGTAGAGTCCATGCCCGCCACCCAGCGCAACGACGCTACGGCTGCGCGGCCTGCCCGGCGGTGCACCTGGCGCTGCGGGGGGCTGGCGCGCGTCCGTCATCAGCTACTCACGGCCGAGGTCACGGTGTGTCACCTGAATGCCCGGCCAGGCCTGCGACAGCCGCTCCGCCATCTTGTCCGCCATCGCCACGCTCCGGTGCTTGCCACCAGTGCAGCCAACGGCAATCAGCAGGAAGTGCCGCCCGGACTTGCCGTATCCGGTCAGTGCGACCTGCGCCGCGCGGACGAATGCGTCGAGGAACTCGGTCGCCCCGGGCTGGTCGAAGACATAGTCAATGACCGGCTCGTCCTGTCCGGTCAGCGGCGCGAGGTCCGGGATCCAGTGCGGGTTGGGCAAGAACCGAACGTCAGCCACCATGTCGGCGTCGACCGGCAGCCCGTACTTGAATCCGAAAGACACCACGCTCACCCGCAGCGCCTGCTCGGCTTCGGTCGCGAATGTGTCCCGCATCCGCCCCCGCAGTTCGTGCAGGTTCAGTGCCGTGGTGTCCAGGACCAGGTCTGCCTCCGCGCGCATGCCCTGGAGCAACTCCCGCTCGGCCGTGATGCCGTCGACGACGCGGCCGCCCTCCTGCAGCGGGTGCGGCCGGGACACGCTGTCGAACCGGCGGACGAGTGTTTCATCCGACGCCTCGAGGAAGACCACGTACGGCCGGACGCCGTTGGCGTGCAGGTCGCCGATCGCGGACTTGAGATCCGTGGAGAACGCCCGGCTCCGGATGTCGACCACCGCGGCCAGCCGCGGCACCGCTCCCCCGGCGCGCCTGGCCAGGTCCGCCATCGTCGGCAGCAGGTCAGCTGGCAGGTTGTCGGCGACGAACCAGTCCAGGTCTTCCAGCGCCTTGGCGGCCGTGCTCCGCCCGGCACCAGACAGGCCGGTAATGATGACGATCTCCTGCGCCGGACCTTCAGTGCTCATGCTCTGCCCCCGTGCTCGCCCCAACGTTGTTGCCGCCGCTGCCGTTGCGGTGCAGTGCCTGATAGACCGCTTCGGCCGTCCGCTGCCCGAAACCCGGCACAGCGGCGATCTCTTGCGCCGACGCGGCGGTGAGCTTCCGCAGTGAACCGAACTTCTTCAGCAGCGTTGCCCGCCGCGCCGGACCGAGCCCCGGCACATTATCCAGCTCGCTCGCGGTCAACGCGGCCGCGCGCTTGACCCGGTGATAGGTGATGGCGAACCGGTGCGCCTCGTCCCGGACGCGCTGCAGCAGATACAGGCCCTCGCTGCTGCGCGGCATGATGACGGGCCCGTCCTCGCCCGGCAGCCAGACCTCCTCCAGCCGCTTGGCCAGCCCGCACACCGACACGTCGACGACGCCAAGCTCTTCCAGCGCGCGGACCGCGGCGGCGACCTGGCCCGGGCCACCGTCGATGACCAGGAGGTTCGGCGGGTAGGCGAACTTTCGGCGGCTCTCCGGGTCGCCGGGCGGCAGCTCGTTCGGGTCGGCAGCCGCGACGGCCGCCTGCTCCTCCAGGTACCGGCGGAACCGGCGCGTGATCACCTCGTGGATCGCGGCGATGTCGTCAGTGCCATCCAGTCCCCTGATGGCGAACCGGCGGTACTCCGACTTGCGCGCCAGGCCATCCTCGAACACCACCATGGACGCGACCACGTGCGTGCCCTGCAGGTTCGACACGTCATAGCTCTCGATCCGCAGCGGGGCCTCGTCTAGCCCCAGCGACTCCTGGATCTCGCTCAGGGCCACGCTGCGGGTGCTCAGATCACTGGCACGCCGCGTCTTGTGCACGGTGAGTGATTCCATGGCGTTGCGCGCCACGGTGTCCAGCAGCGCCTTCTTGTCGCCGCGCTGCGGCACCCGCAGGCTGACATGGCCGCCGCGCCGGGCGCTGAGCCACTCCTCCACGGTCGCGGCATCCGGTGGCAGCGCGGGCACCAGGACCTCCCGCGGGATTGCCGAGATCCGGGCCTGGCTCACCGCCATGTCCGGGCCTGGCCGGCCGGTCGTCCGCTGCGGTCGCGGCCGGTCAGCGGCCACCGGGTCTTCGTCGTAGACCTGGCCAAGGAAGTGTTCGACCAGCTCGGCGGAAGTAATGTCCTCGACCTTGTCGACGACCCAACCGCGCTGTCCGCGAACCCGGCCGCCACGGACATAGAACACCTGCACGGCTGCCTCAAGCTGATCCTCGGCGAGGGCGATCACGTCACAGTCCGTGCCGTCCGGCAGCACGACCGCCTGCTTCTCCAGCGCCCGCTGCAGTGCCTGGATGTCATCGCGCAGCCGGGCCGCCCGCTCGTACTCCTCGACGGCGGCGGCCTGGCGCATCTGGGTCTCGAGCCGCTTGATGAAGCGGCCGGTCTGACCGCCCATGAAGTCGCAGAACTCGTCCGCCAGGCGACGATGCTCGGCGGCATCGATGCGCCCGACGCATGGCGCCGAGCACTTGCCGATGTAGCCGAGCAGACACGGCCGGCCGATCTGGCCGGCTCGCTTGAAGACCCCGGCCGAGCAGGTGCGGACGGGGAACACCCGCAGCAGCGTGTCAACCGTGTCCCGGATGGCCCAGGCGTGCGAGTAGGGCCCGAAGTACCGGACGCCGCGCCGCTTGGACCCGCGCATCACCTGGACCCGCGGGAACTCCTCGTCCATCGTGACCGCGAGATAGGGGTAGCTCTTGTCGTCCCGGTAGCGGACGTTGAACCGCGGGTCGAACTCCTTGATCCAGCTGTACTCGAGCTGGAGCGCCTCGACCTCGGTCGTGACCACCGTCCAGTCCACCCGCCCGGCGGCCAGCAGCATCGACTGGGTCCGCGGGTGCAGGCCGGCGAAATCAGCGAAATAGGAGTTCAGCCGAGACCGCAGGTTCTTGGCCTTGCCGACGTAGACCACGCGGCCGCGCTCGTCGCGGAACCGGTAGACACCGGGCGACTCGGGGATCGAGCCCGGCGCCGGGCGGTAACTTGCCGGATCTGCCACAGAGCAACTCTATGCACTGACCACGACGGTGGACCCGGGCTGCGGACCCAGACGTCCGACTCGGGCCTACGCGGGCAGCGCGGTCGCCTGGCTGCCCGGTCGCCTCATGCCGGGAACGAGCCCTGCAAGGCCCGGGCTTAGGCCTCTCCGCTCGGGCTAGCTGCCCTCAGCAGGGCCAGTACTTCGCCCTCGCGGTAGCGGCGATGGCCGCCGAGCGTGCGCACGCAGGCCAGCCTGCCATCGCGCGCCCAGCGCGTCACGGTCTTAGGGTCGACCCGGAAGAGGGCAGCTACCTCAGCAGGCGTGAGCAGCCGCTCTGCCTCTGGCACCGTCCTGCCGCTCACTCGCACCGCCTCCGCGCGCCGCCGAGCCAGCCGCGTGGGCGATCTGGCCCTGTTCCCATTCGCTAAAGGTTTTCGTCTTCTTCACACCACTGTACCGCTAACTTCCCAATAAGGAATGATTTTCGCAATAAGTCCGAGTAGCCGAGGGAGGGGGTCGGTGACGGCGGTCAGGTCATGCCGCGGGTTGCGGCGCTCGCCACATGAGCCAGAGCGTCGGCCCGCCACCGGGAATGGTCAGCTCACGGGTGACGAGGAAGCCGTGCCTCTCGTACAAAGGGACGTTGCGTTCCTTGCTGGACTCGAGATACGCGGACTGCCCGGCAGCGTCGCAGCGCGCCAGCTGCGAGCGCAGCAGCGCACTGCCAACGCCGGTGCCCTGAACGGACGGCTCGGTGCCGATGCCGGACAGGTACCAGTGCGGCTCGAGCGGATGGCAGCGCAGTATCTCGGCGTAGGTGGCGCCGGCTGCCAGGAACCGCGAGCGCAGCGCCCAGAGCAGCCCGGGCAAGGACCGGATCTGCTGCCAGCCCGATGGCCGCCACTCTCCCGGCGGCAGCCAGATCGCGCCGCCCAGCACCGCCGACCCGGCGACAAGGATCTCGGTGCCGCCGCGGTGCAGGCTGGTCTCTCGCATCGTGGCGGCGAAGAATCTACGGAGCTGGCGATCACGCAGACCCTCGTCCGGGAAGATCCATGCCATCACCGGATCGTCGGAGAAGGCACGGGCGAGCGTTATCACGGTAGGCCGCAGATCGGCCCGCGTGAAGGCGCGCACGGTCCTGGCTGGCCCGCTACCTAGGACCATTCTGGCAGGCTATCAGCGGCCGCGGCTGCAGACCTGCACCCGCGAACTGGCGGTCCTGGCTTGCACGCGCGAAGGGGCCGTTCGCACGTGCGAACCGGCCGGCTGACACGCGCGAACGGACTGGCTGACACGCGCGAACGGACCGGGCTGACACGCCCGAACGGACTGGCCGACACGCGCGAACGGACTGGCTGACACGCCCGAGCGGACCGGGCTGACACGCCCGAGCGGGCCGGCCGCAACTGCGTGTGGCCGGCCCGGCTTTCGGCTCAGTGTGGTCCCTGGTGCACGCCGCTGCTGGCGCCGACCCGCCTGGGATCACACCTTCGCTGAGTCGTTCCCGTCGACGTGAACATGCTCGGCTGGCACGGGCTCGCCCGGGATCTCGCCGAAGGCCGGCTCCACGTCCGGCTCCTCCATCGGGTAGGCAACCTCGCCGTGGACAGCGATGTCGCCAGCCACCAGCATCGCGTCAGGCATCCGAAGCGGCGTGAAGAACTTGATCACGCGCAGGATGACGTAGGTGATGACCGCGTCCCAGATGATGACCGTCACCGCCGCACCGAGCTGAATCAGCAGCTGCTTCGGGTGCCCGTAGAACAGGCCAGCCGTCGTGACATTCGGTGTCTTGCCGAGACCGAGGTAGACGATCATGTCCGGGTCGGCGAACAGACCGACGAGCAGACCGCCGACCAGTCCCGCGAAGCCGTGCGTGTAGACGACGCCGAGCGCGTCATCGACCTTGTTGAACGGCCAGACCTTGCGCGGCAGGTAGCCGAACAGGACCCAGACCAGCACGGACGTGATGGTGCCGATGCAGATCGCGCCGACGCCGTTGACGTAGCCAGCCGCTGGCGTGATGCCGACCAGTCCGCAGATCATGCCGTTGACGGCGCCGAGGAACGTCGCTTTCTTCTGCTTGCCGAACGAGGCGTCCATGATGATCCACGCCACCATGGCGCAGGCCGTGGCGAGGTTGGTGTTGACCACTGCGGCGGACGCGTCCGCGCCGGCGAAGTACGGGTCACCGCCGTTGAAGCCGTTCCAGCCGAGCCACAGGATGCCGATGCCGACGGCGACGAACAACAGGTTGTTGGGTACAGCCTTCTGCCGGTCCTTCGCCAGCCGCGGGCCAACCATCGCGGCTGCCACAAAGCCCGAGACGCCGGCCGCCAGGTGGATGACGTATCCGCCACTGAAGTCCAGCGCGCCCTTGCCGGCCCAGAAGCCGCCGCCCCACAGCAGGAAGGCGTTGACCGCATAAGCAAACGTGATCCAGCACGGCACGAAGATGCACCAGACGCTGAACTTAATCCGGCCGATGACGCTGCCGATGAAAAGGATCGGGGTGATCGCAGCGAAGACGAACTGGAAGTAGACCAGCGAGCCCTGCGGGAATCGGAACGCCGGACCGGAAACTAGCGGGATATGCGCCTGCGCCTGCAATCCTGCCTGGCCCACCACGTCACCGGGGACGCCCACAAACGTCTCTATCCAGGGTGTCCCGAAGCCCATCTTGAATGCCCACAGCACCCACACGATCAGGGTGAGGCCGAATGCGGCGAACACCATCATCATGGTGTTGACCGCCCACTTGCGCTGCACGATGCCGCCGTACAGGACCGCAAGTCCTGGGATGCTCATCAGACCGACGAGCGTCGCCGCTGTCATCTGCCAGGCGTTATCGCCTGAGTAGAGCCAGCTTGCGTAGGGACTAAACACTCTCTCCGCCTCCAGAGGCTGAAGCGAAGGGCTGGCAGGGGTTGGCCAGGCATCGGCGACCAGCGCGGTCCCAGCCGACCGCTTCGGTTCTGTCAGGTACGGTTCACTTTTCCCACGCGTTCGTTTCGGTCACGTTTCGCAGTCGTTACGTGACCCGCACAAGGAAAGGCCTGCATACGGCTCGTGTTAAGTGCGTGTTTCCGAGTCCGGCGGGGCTGCCGTCGCACCACTGACCCGGCACCATGTCACCCGGCCCTCGGGGCTCGCGAGCGTGCCCCAGCTGTCGGCTAGTGCGTCCACGAGGAGCAGGCCGTAGCCATGCTCAGCGGCGGCGCCTCGGTCAGCCGGCACTGGCGTGACGCTCGGCACCGACGCGCCGCCGTCGTCGCGTACCTGGACCAGGACGCCCGAGGCACCCGGGCAGAGCGCGAGCGTCACGCTGCCGCCCGGCGCGCCAGACCGGGTGTGCATGACGGCATTCGTCACCAGCTCACTGACGAGGAGCATGACGGTATCCGCTGCGGGGTGAGCTCTGCCAAGCAACTGCAGCGCGAGCGCTCGCGCCGCCGCCGCCGACTCCGGCACGCCGGGCAGCACGCGAAGCACGGGCGACCGGGCCGGGCGTGCTGCGGCCGCGGCCGCGGCCGCAGCCGTGCCTAGCTGACCCGCCGATCCCGGGTCGCCATTCTCCGTTGTCACGGCTGCGTCCTGCGCCGTAAATCCATGATCATCAGACCGCTCCGTTACCTGCATTTTGACGCCGATTTCTGCTGGAAAGGCCAATCTGGACAGGCATGCGGAGCGACCATAACGAGCGAGGTGTTACTGGTCGGCTACCCAGGCGTTACCGCGAATGGAAAGGGCGCCGACAGGCCAGTTCAAGGGGCGCATATCGGCTGAGGCCGTAACTATCATCGGTCATCAGGATCAACCACCCCTCTAGCTGCGTAGGCCGCCAATGGAATTCCGGATACTCGGCCCGCTCTACGCCGACGCGGGCAATGGCAGCGGGCCTGTGGAGATACGGCAGCCGCTGCTCCAGGCCGCCCTTGGCGTCCTGCTTCTGCGCGCCAATCTGGACTGTCCGAGGAGCCTGCTCATCGAGGCGCTGTGGGGCAGCGAGCCGCCCGGCTCGCCGGAGGCGGCATTACGGGTCTGCATCAGCCGACTCCGGCTGTGTCTCGGTGCCTGCGCCGGCCGGCTGACCACCGTCGGACCGCTGGGAGGACGTGCGCCGGATCACCGGATCCAGCGCGGCTACCGGATGACGGTGCGGCCGGGTGAGCTGGACGTCGACGAGTTCAAGGATCTGGCTGACCAGGGCCACGCCGAGCTGGATAGCGGCAACGCCAGCACTGCGGCCTCGTCGCTCGCGCAGGCACTAGCGCTGTGGGGTGATCCGCCGATGCCCGACGTGCCAGACGCACCGGCCATCGCCGGTGATGTGGCGTGGCTGCAGGCACAACGCCGGGCCGTCGGCGATGCCCTGATCGACGCGCACCTGGCGATGGCCAGATACGAGGAGGTGGCCCGCCAGCTCCGGCCGGTCGTCCTCGCCGACCCTGGCCGCGAGCGTGCCTGCGGCCAGCTCATGCAGGCGTACCAGGCGCTCGGGATGCGCAACGAAGCGCTCGAGGTCTATCAGCTCTCGCGCCAGGCCGCGCGTGAAGAGCACGGCACCGAGCCAGGCCCGCGACTCACGCACCTCTACGGCAAGATACTGGCCGAGGAACTGGCCGCGGATCCGCCGCCGCAGCTTTCGGTGACGTTGCCCGACATCCCGAGGTACCAGGTACCGGCTCCGCCTGCCGATTTCACCGGCCGCGCCGGAACGCTGGCAAGGACGGTGAGCCATCTATCGCGGCCCGGACTGCCGGTTGCGGTGATCTCCGGCGGCCCCGGTGTCGGCAAGAGCGCGCTGGCCGCAGCGGTAGCACTGGCGCTGCGCGACAGGTATCCCGACGGACAGCTCTACGCAGATCTCGGCGGCATCGCGCAGCCGCGCAATCCGCAGGACGTCCTCTCCGACATCTTGCAGAGCCTCGGAATTCCAGCCCGGGCAGTGCCGGCGGCGGGAGCCGCGCGCGGCGCGCTGTACCGGTCGCTGCTGGCTGACCGGAAGATCCTGGTGGTGCTCGACCATGCGGCCAGGGCATCGCTTGTTCGCCCGCTGCTTCCCGGCGGCACCGGGCCAGCGGTGCTGGTGACAAGCCGCGGTCGCCTGAGCGGACTGTCCGGGGCAAGGATCGTCGATCTCGACGGACTGGCAGAGCCGGACGCGCTGGCGCTGCTCGGCGCCGCCGCCGGAGCTGAGCGCGTCCACGCCGAGCCGGAGGCGGCCAGCGCCATCGTCGCGGCATGTGCCGGGCTCCCCCTTGCGCTGCGCCTGGCCGGCACTGCCCTCGCGGCCCGCCCCGGTCTGACGCTCGCGCGACTGGCTGCCGAACTGACCAGTGACCGGGCCTTGCACGTACTCACCGCGGAGGACGTGTCGGTCAGCTCAGCAATCGCCGACAGTTACCGCGCAGTGCCGAGTCAGGCGCGGCAGGCGCTGTCTCTGGCGGCAATCACGATGCCAGCCGAGATACCCGCGTGGGCGCTCCGCGACCTTGGCGGTAGCGATGCTGTCATCGGTCAGCTAGCTGGAGCCGGGCTCATCAGCCACTCCGCGGACGAGCTGGCCGGTCCGCGATACGGCCTGCATCCGCTGATCCGGGCGTACGCGGCCGAGCAGCGGCAGGAGGCGGGCCGATCGCGGACGACGGCGCTGGCTCAGCTGCGGGCCGGCTGGATCTGGCGTACCGACAAAGTTGCTGCCGAGATGCCGTCGCTGCCGTTCCTGATGGATCCGCCGCGCTTGTCGCCGCCTGCGCCCGCGACCGGTTCCGCGGACGCTACCGACAACGATCCGGCTCGGGGAGACCTCTCCTGGGCTTGCCCCGACACAGCAAGCTGGCTCGCATCTGAGCAACGCAACCTCAGCGGGGTGGCGGTACAGGCATGCGCCGACGGCGACTACGACAGCGCCATCGAACTGGCCAGCCGACTCGCGACCCATCACTGCATTCGGGGACCGATGGACGAGCCGATCGCGCTCTGGCGCGGCATTGCCGTCAGCGCTGCCGCGGGAGGCGGTGACGTGGCGAGTGCTAGAGCTGAATACTTTCTCGCCTGCCTGCTCGCCCAGCGCCTGGATGGGCTGCGTGAAGCGGCCGAAGTCCTCACTGAGTGCGTGCCGATCCTGGAGCGGGCTGGTGACGACGTGACCGCGGCCTACGGGTATGCGCTCATGGCTCACTGCGCGAGCGAGAACAGACGGCATGCCGCCGCGATTAAAGCTGCCAGGCGAGCCCTGGAAATGACGGCCGGCGGCGACAGGGTGGCTTGCGCGGCCCACATGGTCCTCGCTTTGACGTTCGCACGAGTCGGCATGACCGCGACTGGCGCCGCTCGCTGCCGCGAAGCCCTGCGGGAAGCCGAGAAGCTGCGCGAGCCCGCTTACACGGCCCAGGCCATCTTGGCGCTCGCTGAGGCCCTGACTCTCAGTGGCCAGCCTGACGCCGCCTCCGACTGGTGCCGCGAGGGAGCCGACGTGGCGCGCAGCTACGGCAGTGACTTCATGGCGGCCAGGTTTAGCTCACTGCTCGGCCGCGCCGGGCGTCGCGACCCTCGACAAGTTCGGCAGGCTCTTTAAGGCTCGATCCGAGCGTCACTGGCCGAGCCGGCTGGCCCCCACGCGCATAAGCTGCACTTGCGAGGAGGTGCACGCTCATGACTGAGACGACGCCGGAGGATGCGGCCCTAGGCCAGGCTGTTGCACTGATCGGCCAGGAGTTGCGGCGGGCGGAAGCTCGTTGCACAGTACTCGGGCAGTACATCGACGACTGCGAGAGCCAGGGCTCAAAGACTCCGGCATGGAGCGAAGCACTCCGTGAACTGCATGCGCTCCATGGCTATCGCATCCGGCTCCTGCGCAGACGCAGCCTGATTCAGCAGGCCCTCGACTACTCCATCGGCGAGCGCCCAGTCCGCGCGCCGCTCCCAGCGCCGCCGAGTCGGCCTGTGCGTCGGACTCAGCAACAGATTCAGATTCAAGCGACGCGACGGCGATGATGGGTTCGCGATCGAGCCGTCTCTCTCGCCGTCCGAGCTGGCCAGCAGCTAGGTCAGGGCAGGTTAAGCAGGCCTGACAGCACGCGAGCCAGAATCTCGGGATCCTTCAGCTGACGAAGTCTAGGAGCGTTGGCACGACTGTGAACGACGCGGAGTGGCAGTTCCGCATCGCTCCCACGCCTCATGCTCAGTATCGCCGTGGGTTCATCGCCGGCGGCAGCCGCACTCTGACCATCGAGACGAACAGTCAGTGAGATGGGCACGGGCTTTTCCATGGAGCCGACCCTAGGCCGTCTGCTGTTACGGACCAGTTGCCCAGCCGCAACGGCGGCTCACCACTCCCAGCGGAATCCGACTACGGTCTTCTCGAATGACCGGACATAGCAATGCGCGGAGTGCTGGCTGTCCAGCGCGACGTCTTCCTGATTCAATACATCGCCGTCTATTCCATCCCATTGCCCCCACCACAGGCGTGCGGGCAGCCGGCCGGGACTGAACTCAACTCTCATGTTGTAGTTCTCGGTATGTCTGAACACACCGCGGCGGAATTCACGCTCGGCAGGGTTCTCGAGGTCACCTGGGAACCGATACGTAAGCCAGTACTCCAGTGTGATCGTCTCACCTACGTCCAGCGTGCGGGCCAGCACGATGTCCGTCGTGTACAGGTCCTTTGCAATCTGGCGGACCGCGCCTGAGACCTCTTTCGCACCTTGGCCCACCTCGATGGTTAGCACGTTTGTGTCACACAGGAACGGGATCCGGTCGATTTCTGGTGCGATAGCTTCCAGCACCTGGATCATGCGGGCCTGATCGATTCTTCCGTCGGCCGCGATATATACGTGGTCATGTAATGAGAGCGTTTGGTGGCGACGAGGTCCTAGAGCCTCGACCACATCTTGCTCCGTGCTTCGCGAGAATGTATTGGTTCCGGAAGCCACGCCAATGCGCGCGGACCCCGCCCAGAGTCGACGCAGACGATCTGCCTCCTGGTCGGCAAATCCAAAGCCGTCCACGAACAGTTGCAGGGACTCGCTGGTCAGTTGCGAGCCCGACAGCGCGCCGGAGACAATATCTCGGAGCTGATGGAGCGGCATCGGTGGTGCCCCTTCAGAAAGCTGCAACCGCTCGGCTAACGTTTCGGCGACGGCAAGCTGATTGACCACCCCAGCGCGTGGCCGGTTGACCCGCCCTTGCCAGGCATCTCGACAAGGTCCAGGCTTCAAGAGAAGTTCACGTAGGTACTGTGCGGCCAGGCGCTGACGCTCCGGAGACACCGCTTCGCTCATGGCATGCTCGTTTCGCCTCGGGTCACCGCTCTCGGCATGCGGACAACTAGGCCAGGGGCTAAGCCCGCGTGCCAGGCCTTCCGGAAGGGAGCCAGCTGCAATAGCAGCCGACGCAAAAGCAAGGACATGCGCGGACGCTCCACGATAGCCACACCATTCACGGACGGATCCCTCACAATGGTTGCTATATATCGCACATAATGGTAGACGCATCGCTCCGCACGTCGTGAGCTATCTCTACAACGTGAGTGTCCTCAAATTTGCCGATCCACTAGGGGCCTGCAGCGCCGACCACCCCGAAGGCACCGGCTACCCGGCGACGACGCCCGAAGGTTGTCAGCCGAGCCGCCTACAGGATCCAACGACCCCTAGCCGCCGAGAACCTCAACCCAGCGCTGCGACAGAGCGGCGACGCGCGACGGCACCGCTACAAGGGCCGGGTCGTCTCGGGAGTGCCGGGCGGGCCACGGCCAGTGGATCAATCCCACTGCCAGCAGAAGCCAACCGCCGTCTTCTCAAGCGACCGCATATAACGGTGTGCGGAGTGCTGGCTATCAAGTGCCACTTCCTCCTGCTCGAGCACTTCGCCTTCCAGCCCGTCCCAGTGCGTCCACCACAACTTGGTCGGCAGCCGGGCACGGTCGAACTCTACGCGCATATCAAAGTTCTCAACTCGCCGCATCATTGCCCGGCGAAACTCACGCTCAGTCGGGTTTTCTAGATCACCAGGAAATCGATATGTGAGCCAGTACTCCAGTGTGATCGTCTCTCCGAGGCCTAGCGTTCGCGCAAGGAGGATGTCGGTTGTGAAGACTTCAGGACTTATCTGACGCACCTCGCCAGAGAGTTCCTTGCCGCCCTGATCGACTTCGATCGTCAACACATTGGTGTCGCAGATAAAAGGTATCCGGTCAACGCCAGGAGCGATTGCCTCCAGCACCTGGATCATGCGAGCGCGATCAATGCGGCCATCCGCGCCAACGTACACATGATCATGCATCGTCAAGGTCTGATGTCGGCGTGGGCCGAGTGCTGCGACCAGGTCCTCTTCTGCCTTCACAGGCACAGCATGGCTGCCTGATAGCACACCGATCGTGCCAGAGCCATTCCATAGCCGCCACAGGCGATCTGCCTCATGCTCGGAGAAGCCGAAGGCATCGATAAACATTGCGAGAGCTGGGCGGCTCAACAACCTGCCAGTCAAGGCACGGGACACTGTGTCTTTAAGCTGATGGGGAGAGACGTCTGCGTCCGCTGGGCTGCGAGGCGCAACCCACAAACGCCTAGCCAGAACCTCGGCTACCGCTAGCTGATTGATCGTACCTGGGCGTTCTCGAGATACATATTGCTCCCATGAACGCCGATACTCGCCCGGCTTAAGCAGTAGTTGCTGCAAGTAATCTGAGGCAGCCCGTCGGCCGTCTGCACGAACTACATCGTTACGACGCATCGACCCAATCCCGGCAACCCTCGCTCCATGGGAGCCAAGCGTACCTTGGCACCTCGGGATTAGTACCTACGTCAAGGCAGGTTACCTTGGACGACCGCAAGATCTCGGGCCACTGTTCTGCAGTGTTACTGCTAGTACCTGCGTAGCCTACTGGCCAGTAGGGTTGCAAACTCCATATTCGACCACACCGGTATTCGGGCAGGCTGATGTCGCGGCCGCTGACCCTGCTGACACGACTGCCGGGGCGCTTGAGGTAGCCGCTACTGCGGCTGCGCCGAAGCCACTGGCCAGCAAGGCTGAACTCGCCAACGCGACCGCGAGGCGCGTACG
>DASXMP010000018.1:0-25795 GCA_036495585.1 Streptosporangiaceae bacterium | reverse complement strand
TTGAGGAACTCCGCGCTGGTCATCCAGTGGTAGTGGCTCACCGCGTCGGTCTGCATGAGCGGGATGATGACGAAGCCGCCGCCGAACGAGAGCCCACCGACCTTGAACGCCTCCCACGCGACGGCGGCCAGCACCCCGCCGCCGACCAGCCAGGTCATGGCGACCGGCACGGCGGCGAACCCGCGCAGCTTATCACCGCCGCCGTTCGCTGTGCCGCCGTCCGCTGTGCCGCCGCCGGACTCGGTGGCTGCACCTGTCCCGATGGCTCCGCCGGCTGAGTCCTCGCCGCGCGCGGAGCGGATCGCGAGTTCCGTGGCGCCGCAGGCCAGCAGCACCAGCACCAGCCACTCGCCGACCGTGGCGGCGGCCGCGAGGCCGGCGGCCAGGTAGAGCACCCACCGCCAGGTCGCCCGGCGGTTCCGCCAGCTCGGGGCCACCAGCGCGGCCGCGGCGCTGACCGCGACGGCGGGCACCGCGCCGCCCGCGCCGGCCCCCGCGCCGAGTACGGCCAGCGGCGGCGTCGACGACACGAACAGCACGGACAGCGCGAGGATGACGATCAGCCCGGGGACGATGAACGCCGCGCCCCCGACCAGCGCGCCGAGCCGGCCGCGCACCCGCCAGGCGCAGAAGATCGTCAGCTGCGTGGACGCCGGCCCCGGCAGCAAGTTGCAGACGGCGACCGCGTCCTCGAATTCGCGGGCGTCCAGCCAGCCTCGCCGGTCAACGACCAGCTGCCGCAGCAGCTTGATATGCGAGGGCGGGCCGCCGAACCCGATGCAACCAAGCCGGCCCCACTCCCGCAGCACCGTCCACAGCGACACGGGCACGCCGCGATACTACATCAACCTAGATTGATGGATTAGATGGCCGTAGGTCAGTGTCGGACGGGGCGCGCGATGAATCGCTCCTTGAGCAAGATCCACACCGCCTCGGCGCCGTCGCGCCAGGTGAGCTTCTTTCCGGCCTCGCGGCTGCGCGCCTTGTAGCTGATCGGGACCTCGTAGGGGCGGATGCCGCGGCGCAGGAGCTTTCCGGTCACTTCGGCTTCCATGCCGAATCCGGTCGCGCGGACGCCCAGGCCCCGGTACAAAGTGGCGGGCATCAATTTGAAGCAGGTCTCCAGGTCGCTGATGTAGCAGTTGAACAGGACATTCGCAACTGTTGTCACGCCCTTGTTGCCGAGGACGTACAGGTAGGAATAAGAGTTGTGGCTGCCGAACTGCCGGGTGCCATAGACCACTTCCGCGTCCCCGGTCAGCACCGGGGTCAGCAGGGACGGGATCTCGGCTGGCGAGTACTCCAGGTCAGCGTCGCACATGATGACATAGTCGCCGGTGGCGACCGTAGCGGCGGTGCGGATGGCCGCACCCTTGCCCCGGTTGCGCTCGTGCATGTGCACAGTGACCCGGGGATCGTCAGACAGCGCCGGGTACAGTTCCCTGGTGCCGTCGGTGCTCCCGTCGTCGACGATCACAAGCTCCATCTCGCACGGGAAGTCGACGCCGAGAACCTCCTTAACGGCTGACGCCAGGGTCGTGTATTCGTTATAGACCGGCATCAGAATCGACAGCTTCATGAGCGGAACCTTACGGTACTCTGGAACTTTGGATGAAGACATTTTACTAGTTCAAAACCAAATCGAAACGATAAGGCAAACTAGTAACTAGCGCTTCGCAACACACGTAATCAAGAGCTAGATTCGGCATCAGAAGTAACTCCCCCGCAATATCCACGCTTTAAATTACGTGTTCGTTCTAGCTTAGCCCAAGGAGACCGACAGTGGACTCAGCCGGGAACTCAGCCAGCCAGGCCGCAGGCGTCCCTGCCGGCAATGGCGCTGCCAGCAACGGCCCAGCTCGGGTCGACGCCCGGCCGCAGCGGATCCTGGTCACCGGAGGCTCGGGCTTCATCGGCTCGCACCTGTCCAGGCGGCTGCTTGAGCAGGGTCACGAGGTCCTCGTCGTCGACAACTTCTATTCCAGCTCGCGCTCAAATTTGCTCGACCTGCTGGACAGCCCGAGGTTCGAGCTGATCCGGCACGACGTTACCTTCCCGCTCTATGTTGAGGTCGATCAGATCTACCACCTGGCCTGTCCGGCATCGCCGGTCTTCTATCAGCGCGACCCGGTGCAAACCACGAAGACCTGCGTGCACGGCTCGATTAATATGCTTGGGCTGGCCAAACGGCTGCGCGCCCGCATCCTGCTCAGCTCAACCTCGGAAGTGTACGGAGACCCGGCCACGCATCCGCAGACCGAGGCCTACTGGGGCAACGTCAATCCAATCGGCATCAGGTCGTGCTACGACGAGGGCAAGCGGTGCGCCGAGACATTGTTCTTCGACTACTACCGGCAGCATCGGCTGCCAATCAAGGTTGCCCGGATCTTCAATACCTACGGCCCGAACATGCTGGCCAACGACGGCAGGGTGGTTTCCAGCTTCGTCGTCGCCGCCCTGACGGGCGAGCCACTCATGGTCTTCGGTGACGGGTCGCAGACGAGGTCCTTCTGCTATATCGACGACATGGTCGACGGCCTGATCGCGCTGATGAACTCGGCGCCAGAGGTGACCGGCCCGATCAACCTCGGCAATCCCGGCGAGTTCACCATGCTCGAGCTGGCCACCAAGATTCAGGCAGTGACCGGCAGCGACCGCCCGGTGGAATACCGGCCCCTGCCGGCCGACGACCCGGTGCGCCGGCAGCCTGACATCACCAGGGCACGGGAGATCCTCGGCTGGGAGCCGAAGGTGCCACTAGACGACGGGCTGGTACGAACCATCGACTATTTCCGCGCCTCGCTAGCGGCTGGCCAGTAACCCGGGCCGTCCTGCCTGCCAGGCGAGCCTGCCATGGGTGACACTATGGCGGGCGGCCGCGCGCCGCCGCGCGGGAACGGCTGAAGGGATCTGCGGGTGCGCACGCTGTGGCTGGACGGGGACGGCGCCTGGCGCACGACACTGCGCGGCCGTCAGGTACTTGGCGACTCGCGCATCAACAAGGGCACGGCATTCAGCGACGCAGAACGCGCCGACCTCGGCCTGATCGGGCTCATCCCGGCCGGGCACATGACCTTGGATCAGCAGGCCGAGCGAGTCTACTCGCAGTATCAGCGGCAGTCTTCTGACCTGGCCAGGAACGTGCTGCTGAACGAGGTGCACGACCGCAACGAGGTCCTGTATTACCGGCTGCTGGCCGACCACCTCAGCGAGATGCTGCCCGTCGTGTACACGCCGACAGTGGGCCAGGCCATCGAGAACTACAGCCAGGAATACCGGCGCCCCCGCGGCGTCTACCTGTCGGTGGACCAGCCCGAGCTCATCGAGCAGTCGCTGCAGGCCTTCGGCCTTGGCGCCGACGATGTCGACCTGATCGTCGCCACCGACGCCGGCTCGATCCTTGGCATCGGCGACTGGGGCGTCGGCGGCATGAGCATCGCCGTGGGCAAGCTCGCCGTCTATACCGCCGCCGCCGGGATAAATCCGGGCCGGGCCATCCCGGTCATGCTCGATGTCGGCACGGACCGGCAGCGCCTGCTCGACGATCCGCTGTACATCGGCAACCGGCACCCGCGGGTACCGGCGGCCCAGTACGACGCCTTCCTGGCCGCCTTCGTCGCCGCGGTCCGCTCGCTGTTCCCGCGTGCGCTGCTGCACTGGGAGGACATGGACCCGGCTCATGCCCGGCGACTGCTGGCCACCTACCGCGACCAGCTGCCGAGCTTCAACGACGACATCCAGGGCACGGGCGCGGTGAACCTGGCTGCTGTGCTCACCGCCGTCCGCGCCACCGGAGTCCCGCTGACCGGCCACCGGGTCGTGATCTTCGGCGCCGGGGCGGCCGGCACAGGGATCGCTGACCAGCTGGCGGCTGCCCTGATCGCCGACGGCCTCTCGCCTGAGCAGGCCGCGGCCAGGTTCTGGACAGTCGACCGGCATGGCCTGGTGCTCGCGGGCGATACCAGGTGTACCGACAGCCAGCGCCGATACGCCCGGACGGCGGCCGAGGTGGCGGAGTGGCAGCGCGATCCCCAGCTTGACGGCATCGGCTTGGCCGAAGTGGTCAGGCGGGTACATCCCACCGTGCTGATCGGCACGTCCGCGCGCCCTGGCGCATTCACCGAGGACATTGTGCGGGACATGGCGGCACATGCGGCGAGGCCGGTGATCCTGCCGATGTCCAACCCCACCGAGCTGGCAGAGGCTCGGCCGGCCGAGCTGATCACCTGGACGGATGGCCGTGCCCTGGTGGCCTGCGGCAGTCCCTTCCCGCCGGTCGACTATGCCGGCACCCGCTATGTGATCGGCCAGGCCAACAACGCGCTGGTCTTCCCCGGGCTCGGGCTAGGCGCGATCGTCGCGCGGGCCGCCCGGATCACCGACAGCATGCTCAGCGCGGCCGCGCATGCCGTGGCAGACCTCGTCGATCTGAGCGCACCAGGCGCGCCCTTGCTGCCGCGGGTCGAGGAACTGCGGAGTACATCGCAGGCCGTCGCGGTGGCCGTGGCGCGGGCTGCGGTCGCCGACGGGGTGGCAGAGCATGAGGTTGGCGACGATGGCGACGCGCAGGTGCGGGCCCTGATGTGGCAACCCGCCTACCGGCCCGTGCGGCCGGCCGGCTCCGGCCGGCCGGCCGCCTAGCTGGCCTCGCTGGTGCCCGGCGACGCTCGGGTCCCGGTGCCGCGGCCGGCCCGCCGGGCCGGCCGGCGGCTGCTGTCCGACCTGCGCGGCGGGCGCGCGTTCCTGGCCAGCGAGCTCACCCAGTCGAGCTGGCACGACTTCGGCGCCTTCCGCTGGCGAGACATGGCCGGCGCGCAGGCCGTGCGGGCGGCCATCGGAGTCCTCGTGCCCCTGGTGGCAGGCGTCGCCACGAACCACGTCGAGTACGGCAGCTATGCCGCGCTCGGTGCGCTGCCCGCCGGTTTCGTTTCCTTCCGCGGCGTGAACCGCACGCGGGTAGCGGCCGTTTTGGCCGCGGCCGCCGGAATGGCGGTGTCCACGTTCGTCGGCGGTACGGCGGCAGAAGGCCTGCCCTGGGCTCTCATTCCTATCGTGCTCATCTGGGGATATGCGACCGGTCTGCTGGCCGCTATCGGCCCAACTGCGCTGGTGGTGACGCTGCAGTGGCCAGTGGCCCTGCTAGTCGCCAGCGCCATTCCCCTGGAGCCGGGGCCGGCCGCCATCCGGGCCGGACTCGTGCTGGCCGGCGGCCTGTGGCAGTGCTTGCTGGTGGTCAGTTCCTGGGTCACCGGCCGCGGCGGTGCCGAGCGCGCCGCGATGGCCGAGTCGTTCCGTTCCCTGTCCAAGTACGCCGCCGACCTGGCCGCTGGCCGACAGGGCCCGCCAGCGCCCGCCGACATGCCGGGGACGCAGGCGCTGACCGACCCGAACCCGCTGCTGCGCACCGTGGCGCGCCAGCACCTGCTCGACCTGGTGACCGAAGCCGAGCGCATTCGCGCCACGCTGACCGCACTCGGCGCCTATCGGCCGGACGGCGTGCCCAGCCTGGCTGGCCGCCGGTTCCTGACCGGTGCCGCCGAGGTGCTGGACCACGTGGCCGGCACCATGACGGGCAGGCCGCGACAGCGCACAATTGAGCTGGCCGCGGCGCGGCACGTGCTGGCGGGCCTGTCCGCTGAGACGGGTACCAGC
Source organism: Streptosporangiaceae bacterium (assembly GCA_036495585.1). Taxonomy (GTDB): domain Bacteria; phylum Actinomycetota; class Actinomycetes; order Streptosporangiales; family Streptosporangiaceae; genus JAJYUU01. Next base: position 20,143 of record DASXMP010000018.1, on the reverse strand, counting down.
TGGCAGTGGTCAGGCGAGGCATTGCTCGGTCAGCTGCGCGCGGCGTGCCGTATCGCCGGGCGGCTCATCGGCGGCGAGCCTGGCCGTCGCAAAGGCCGCGGCACGGGCCGCTGGCGCCATCAGGCCACGACTCAGACCGATATAGCGCTGACCCTCCGCGCCAGCCTGGGCGCCTCCTCCGAGGCGGGACGGCACGCGATCAGGCTAGCCGTTGTCGCCGCCACCGCGGAGCTGATCGCGCTGGCCAGCGGGCTCTCGCATGGCTACTGGGCGGTGCTCACCGTCTTTATTGTGCTGCGCCCCGATTACAGCTCGACCGTCTACCGGGGGATGCAGCGCGCCGTCGGCACCATCGTGGGCGCCGGCCTCGGCGTCGCCACGGTGCTGCTTGACCACGTGGGCAGGAGTGTGCTGCTCGCTGGCATCGGCGTATCGCTGCTGGCCGCCTACGCGGTCTTCACCGTGAACTACCTGCTCTACGGGGTCTTCCTGACCGACTTCGTCGTCGTGCTGCTGGCCCTGCTCGGGCTGCCGCCGGTGCCGACCGCGCTAGCCCGGCTAGCCGGTACCGGCGTTGGCGCGGGCCTTGCGCTGCTGGCCTACGTCGCCTGGCCAAGCTGGGGCGGCACCTCCGCCAGCGAGAAGTTTGCCGAGCTGATCAGCGCACAGGGCCGATACGCCGCCGCGGTGCTGCGCAGCTATGCCGCACCGCCCGGCGCCGCCCGGCCGCGCCTCGGCCCGCTGCAGGTCGCGGCCAGGCGGACGCGTATCGACGCGGATGCGGCAGCGGACCGGCTGGCCGGCGAGCCCGACCATCCGCCCATGACCGCCGCCCTGGCGAGCGCGCTGGTCGCGGCAACCCACGAAACCGCGGCGGCTTGCCTTACGCTCACGGCCGCGGCGACCGCGCATGAGCCAGAGGAGTCGGACGCCGCGCTGGAGTCGCGGCTGGACCGCCTGGCCGCGGGGATCGAGCAGGCGACTGGTCAGATCGCTGCGGCGCTCCGTGAGCTCGGGGAGGACGCTGAGCCGGCGCGGCGGCCAGCGCTGCCCGCGCTACGGACACTGCAGCGGGAGATCTGGGCGTACCGCGGTGCCACGGCGGACGCCAGCCCGCACCGGCCTCCCGGGGATGAGGAGGCCGGCCTGATCTCAGCAACCGACAGCCTGGTGGACGCGATCAACACGACCGCGCATGTACTGGGGTTCCCGACCTGACGCGACACCGCGCCCGAGCGCGCCGCGCCGCAGCCCCCCGCCAGCTACAGGCGCGGGTCGACGGCCTCGCTTTCCAGCGCGAGCACCCCGAACACGCACTCGTGCACGCGATAGAGCGGCTCGCCCGCCACGAACCGCTCCAGCGCCTCGATGCCGAGCGCGAACTCGCGCACAGCCAGCGACCGCTTGTGGCCGACATTGCGCGACCGAAGCCGGGTCAGGTTTGCCGGAAGCAGGTACTCCGGGCCATAGACGAGCCGCAAGTACTCCGGGCCGCGGCACTTGATCCCCGGCTGCGCCAGCCCGCGGCTACCGCGGTGCACCACGCTCGCTGGCTTGACCACCATGCCCTCGCCGCCAACTGCGGTCAGCTCCTCCCACCAGGCGATCGTCGCCGCCTCGCTCTCCGCTTCGCCCGGGCGGGCCGTCACAGCGGCGGTACGGCGGAATGTCCCGGGCTGGCTGTCGCACAGGCGGCCCAGGCGCTCCAGGTGCCAGGCGTGCGGCCGCAGGGCGTGTACTGCACCCTCGCCCGCGAGGATCTGGAACGGCGCCAGCCGCAGGTCGGCGATCGAGGAGACTGGCCAGCAGTAGCGCCGGTAGGCAGCGGCGAAACCGCTGCTGCTCGCCTGGCGCTCGATCAACCCGGCCAGCAGGCCAGCCGCATCCACGCCGCGCGCGACCGCAGCCCTCGCGAGTTCGGCTGCCTCACTCAGTGCGGCTTCGGCAGCCACTGCGACCGGGGCGTACTGGGTGCGGAGCAGGTCACCTGCCTTCGCTGACCAGGGCAGCAGCTCGCAGTCCAGTACCAGCCAGTCGGTCGCCAGTTCCTGCCAGAGCCCGGCTGTCTCGCAAGCCTCGATCACCGCACCGAGCAGTTCGCGCTCGACCCGCGGGTCAGCGAAGAATGCCCGTCCGGTCCGCGTGAAGATCACGCCGGGCCCGGGCAAACCGAATCGCCGCAGCGCGGCGGCGTCGTCACGGCAGGCGACGAGCACCGCCCGCGAGCCCATGTGCTTCTCCTGGCAGATCACCTCCGCCACGCCTGCCGACCGGTATGCGCCGAGTGCTTCGGCCGGATGCTCGAGCAGCCCAGGCTCGGCGGACGTGGCGGTCGGCGACATGGTCGGCGGGAGGTAGACCAGCCAGCGCGGATCGATGGCGAACCTGCTCATGACCTCCAGCGCGGCCAGCGCGTTCTCCTCGCGCACCGTAACCGAGCCGGCCAGGCGCGCCGCCACGATCCGCTTCCCCAGTACGTCGCTGATGTTGAGCTCGCCCGCATCCCGGCCATCCCGGCCGCGACCGTCCGCGCCGCCACCGCCACCGCCACGACCGTCCGCGCCACTGGCGCGATCAACGTCTGCCCTGCCGGCGGTCGCCGCCGAGCTGAGTGGCCGGACCGGCTCGTAGTAAACGCGGCGGGCCGGCTCGCTCACCAGTTCCCGCTCCGGGTACCGCAGGGCGGTCAGCGCGCCGCCGAACACGCAGCCGGTGTCTACGCAGATCGTGCCGTTGACCCACTCGGGCTCGGGCACCGGCGTGTGCCCGTACACGACCATCGCCCGGCCGCGGTACTCCTGCGCCCACGGATACCGGACCGGCAGCCCATACTCGTCCGTCTCCCCGGTGGTGTCCCCGTAGAGGGCGAACGAGCGCACGGCGGCGGATGCCCGGCCGTGCATGACCTCTGGCAGCCCGGCGTGCGCCACGACAAGCCGCCCGTCATCCAGGACCACGTGGGCCAGTAGCCCGTCCATGAACTGCGCGGCCTCGGCGGCGAACCCGTCCGGCTCGGTGGCAAGCTGTGCGATGCTCTCGGCCAGGCCGTGCGACACCGTCACGTCCCGGCCCCGCAGTGCCCGGACGAGCTTGACCTCATGATTGCCGGCTACCGCGAGCGCGTCGCCGGCCGCGGTCATACCCATCACCAGGCGCAGCACCGCCGGGATGGCCGGGCCGCGATCGACGAGGTCGCCGGCGAAAACGGCGGTGCGACCGCCCGGATGCCGGGCGCCGGTGCCGTCCGCCGCCACCACATAGCCGAGCCGGTGCAGCAGCGCGACCAACTCCTCGTAGCAGCCGTGCACATCGCCGATGATGTCGAACGGCCCGTGCCGGGTGCGCATGTCGTTCCACAGCGGCTCGCGCGCGATCGTCGCGGCCTGCGCTTCGGCGGCGCTGCCGAGTACATATACCCGGTGATAGCCCTCCCGGCGCAGCCCGCGCAGGCTCCTGCGGAGCTGGTCGTGCTGCTGGCGGAGCACGCGGGCGCCGAAGGGCCGGTCGGCGCGGGCAGCGTTGCGCTCAGCGCAGATCTGTTCGGGCAGGTCCAGGACGATCGCCACCGACAGCACGTGGTGCTGCCTGGCGAGCGCGAGCAGGGACGCGCGCGCCTGCGGCTGCACGCTGGTCGCGTCGACCACCGTCAGCTTGCCGACCGCCAGGCGCTTGCCCGCGATGAAGTGCAGCACCTCGAAGGCCGCCGCGGTGGCGGACTGGTCGTTCTCATCGTCACTGACCAGCCCGCGGCAGAAGTCGGATGAGATGACCTCGGTGGGCCGGAAGTGCCCGGCGGCAAAGGTGGATTTGCCCGAGCCGGAGATGCCAATCAGGGTGACCAGGCACAGCTCCGGCAGGGACAGCGCAATGCCTTCCCCAGCCGCCGAAGGGAGCCCGTCCGGGCCGGACCCTGTCATCGCCGGAACACCGCCAGCTGCGTCGGGTGGCCCAGGGCCGCATCGCCGCTTCCGATGCCGCTGATCTCCAGCCGGTAGCCGTGCCGGGCGGCCACGCCCTCCGCCCACTCGCGCAGCTGAGCTCTGCTCCACTCGAACCGGTGGTCCGAATGCCGGAACTGGCCGCGAGGCATGGTCGGGAACAGGGCGTTGTACTCCGCGTTCGGCGTGGTCAGCACCACCAGAGCGGGCCGGGCGTGACCGAACACGGTCTGCTCGAGCGCCGCCAGCCTGGGCGGGTCCAGGTGCTCGATGACCTCGACCAGGGCGGCCGCATCGAACCCGGCCAGCCGCGAGTCGGTGTAGGTGAGCGATCCGTGCAGGAGTTCGACGCGCTCGCGAGCGCGCGGCGATAGCTGGTCAAGATGCAGCCGGCCAGCGGCGGCCGCCAGCGCGCGGTGTGCCACGTCGAGTCCGGTTACCTGCTCCACGTAGGCGAGCTTGAGCAGCTCAGCCATCAGCTTCCCGGATCCGCAGCCAAGGTCGAGCACGCGTTGCGCGCCTGCCTCAGCGATGAGCGCCACGACGGCCGCGATCCGCTGCTCCTGCAGCCCGGGGCGATGCTCGGCCACTGCCTCCGCGGACTCTGCGGACTCGGGGCCGTCCGGGTCGCCGACCTCATCAGCGAGCAGCCGGGTCAGCGCGGCGCTGGCGAGCTTCCGGTCGTGGCGCAGGTACCGCGCAGTGATCAGCTCACGCTCGGGATGGTCCGCCAGCCACTGGCCGGCCCGCCGCAGCAGCTTGTCGACCTCATCGGCGCCGACGTAGTAGTGCTTGTCGTCATCCAGCACCGGCAGCAGCACATACAGGTGCGAAAGCGCGTCGGCGACGGTGGCCGTCGCCGACAGCGTCACCGCCAGGTAGGCACTATCGCCCCAGTCGGGGAACGTCGAATCGAGGGGCAGCGGCCGTGCCGTCACCGCGTAGCCGAGTGGCTCGAACAGCCGGCGCACGACATCCTCTCCGCCCCGGCTCGGCAGTACCGGCAGGCCGAGCTCAAGCGGGATCGGCGTACTCGCCAGTTCAGGCCGCTCCCGGCTACGGCCGGCGAGCGCCGTGCCGAAGAGCCGGCCCAGTGCCACGGACAAGAAGGACGACGCCGTGTACGGGCGGTCGTTGATATACCGCGCGAGCGTGGCCTGGCCGGCTGGCCGCCCGCCACGGACCAGCCCGACCGTGTCGACCTCGAGGATGACGGCCGCCTGGCAGCGGCGCTCGTGCGCCTCCGGGTAGATGACGTGCGCCGTGCCAAAGCCGAGCTGTGCCACATGGTGGCCCGCCGGGTTCTTGTGCAGCAGGTAACCGAGATCGGTGGCCGGCTCGTGCGATGTCGTGATCGTCAGCAGCACGCCCCACACCCAGTCCACGGGCCCAGCAGCCTCTGCGCTGGGGGTCAGGGCGTCAGGCTAGCGCACCGCGCGGCAGCGACCCACGGATTAACCGCTGGCTCAGGAACCGGCTGCCGTGATGAGGCCGGCTGCTGCGAGGGCTGCTGCCGTCACCCGCGACGTGCCTGCGGCCTGTGTCCGGCTACCCACCGAAAGCACCGCGATCAGCAGCATGTGCCCGTCATGCCGGACCATGCCAACGCTGTTGATCACCCATTCTCCGCGGCTTGCTAGTCGGGCTCCGACCAGGGCGCAGCCGGTACCTGGGCTAGCCACGGCGCCAACCCCCCAGCGCTCGCTGGGTGACGCGGCCTGCATCAGGCTGAGCTCGTAGGCACGGTCGGCCGGCGCCAGCGGAGATCCCGCCGAGACCAGATCAGTCAGCAACTGCAACTGGTCGGCAACGGTGGTCCGGCTCAGGCCGGGCAGGCCGGCCGCGAATGCAGTGGTGCCGCGCAGTTGCAGCGCCGCGTTGGCACTGCCGAAGCCGCTGGATCCGTCGATCGCATCCCACAACTCGCCGGTTGCCAGCGTGTTGCTGGTCTCGACCATTTGTTTCGCCAGTTCGTCATCGACGTCGCTGAGCGAACTCTGGTGCTGCTGATGCTGCAGGAGCACAGCAGCCAGCAGATCGGCGGTCACCACGCCGCCACCAGGCAACCGAGCCGATGGGCGGTACGTCGCCTCGGCGCCGGTGTTGGTGTCGATGATGCCGACCGCGAGACGGGCGTGACCGTGGCCAGCGATCTTGCTCACCGCGGCAGCGAGCTGGGCATCCAGGCTCGTCGGCCGGCTGATCGGAGGCTGGCCGAGATGCTGCGCCGGAACCTCCGCCGCCACCCGATTAGCGTGGCGGCCCCCCGGCACGGCTGCCGGATCCGAAATGGCAAGGCCGACCACGAGCGCGGCCATGACGGCGAGCACGACAGTAAACGACAAGCGCTCCCATGGGCGGAGCCTGCCCGCGTGGGTAGGTCGCGGCCGTATGGACCTACTCCGGGGCGCTGTGTCCGGGAGCATAGCTTTTATCCGCAGCACGGCTTTTTTCCAGGCCGATTCTTGTAAACGTTAGGTCAATGACAAGTTGACTATACTAGCTCGCGGGAAATGGACCCCGGAACCTTTGTCCCAGCGAATTAGAAACGTTATGGAACTGCCACGGGACCTGCGGCGTAAATGCGTTTACTACTGGACCTAGCGGCGCATCCTGGCTGAGCGCGGATAATGGAGAATATTCGGCGCTAGTCGACTGGATTGGTACGGAATACGGGTAGTCAGACCACAGTGGAGTGCGCCGTCCGTCCGGCGTGTCGAATGGCGGGACAATGTCGTACCCCCCGAAGCCGCTGAGCGAGAGTCATTGAGCCCGGAGTGCCGCGCTGACCCGGCGCGGTTTGAGCGGCTGCCCGCGCCCGACTTTCACGAGTTCGGCGCCTCAGGAGGCGAGCTGGTCTACGCGGGAACCGCCGAGCGGGTAGCGGCGTGGACAGACTCCGCCGATCCGCCGATCGCGGTGGAGAATATGCGCGGATGGTTGCTGGCCGATGGCCTGGTCATGCTCAAGTACACCTGCGAGCACCAGGGCCGGCGATCAAATCGCACATCTCTCTGGCGTCGCCCGCTCCCTGTCCACCCGAAACTGAGCAGGTCAGCCGACTCGGCCGAGTGCTTCCGGTGTGGTCGAAGAGGGTCGGGCAGCCCGGTCAGGCGGCCCGGTGCCTGGCCCTCGCCCTCGCTGGCGGCACCGGTGGCGGGCCACCGCGATCGCCGCGGCCGGGCCGGTCGGTGCGCGAGATAGCCATGTAGGTGACCGCCACGAGCACCGGGACCAGGAGGATCATGGCCACGTTGCCGCGCCCCCAGGCCAGGCCGCCGAGCTTGGCTGGCACACCGAGCCAGTCCGCGATCGACGCTCCGAGCGGCCGCGTGACGGTATAAGCGAACCAGAAGGCGAGTACCGGGTTCATGTGCAGCCGCCAGTTGGCCACGGCCGGGATCGCGATGAGCACCGCGAACACGATCGCGGAGGAGAAGAACCCGAGCTTCAGCGGCACCGCGGTCAGGTCGCCCAGGGCAGTACCGAGCGCGAAGGTGAAGATGACCGTCAGCCAGTAGAAGGTCTCCCGGCGGACCGTGGTGATGCTGTGGATCGACAGTGTGCCCTCGGTCCGGTACCACGTCAGGAAGATCACTCCGAGCACGACGGCGTACAGGGTGGTGGTCTGCCAGTACGGCAGGCCGACGACGATGTGCAGGCCGTCCGCGGCCATCGTGCCGGTGACACTGACCGCACAGACTGCCAGCCAGTAGGCCCAGGTGTTGTACCGGCGGGTCCGCAGCTGCACTGCCAGCGCGCCGACGAGCAGCACGGCGCCTACGGCGCCGGTCGGGACGGTGCCGTACCTGGCGTACAGGAAGTCGGCAAAAGCCTCGCCCATCCCTGTCGACGCGACCTTGGCGATCCAGAACCAGGCCGTGATCTCCGGCACCTTGGTGCCGAGCACCCAGCCTTGTGTGCGGTAACGTGCCGCGACTTCCCCGCTGCTCACGCCCGCCAGGATGGCATGCCCGCACGACTACTTCGGACATTCTTTACGAGAACTTTTGCCGCCTTATGTCGCAGGCCACAGGGTAGCCTGCCCGATACGCTCTGATTCGTGACGCAGATCCCGATGCTCGTGCGGTCCGACCCGGAGGACCAGAACAGCGCCGATGTGATGGTGCCGGGCTCGATCTCCGGCCGGAAGTACTGGTTCCGGCTCGATGGACGCGACCCTTGGCGTGCCGCCGATCTCCTGTGCCAACTGGCTGTTCGACTTCCCGGCCCGGCACTGGGCCGTCCCGCAGCTGATCGGCTCCTAGCCGTCCCCAGCGATCCGGCGGACCGCGTCCTGCAGCCCGGCCCAGGCGACGCGGGTGTCCGCGGTCTGCTCGTGTGGCGCCCGGAAGTCAGCCAGGAACAGGCTGATGTCATCCAGGTCCCAGCGCAGCCGGTAGAGGGCCAGCGCAGCCGTACTGACCTCGTGTCCGGCCAGCGCCGCGTACCGGCCGGCCGCCTCGGCGAAGCCCGCCGGGTCGGTCTCTGGATCCGGCAGCACCCGCCACAGGTCCCGCTCTCGCGGCGCCAGCCCAGCCGTATCCCAGTCGATCAGCAGGTACCGGCCATCGCGGCGGATCAGGTTGCCCGGATGCGGCTCACCGTGCGTCAGCACGGGCACATCAGTCCGGTCTACCTGTGCGACCAGGTCATCGAACACTGCGAGCGCCCGGCGCAGATCAGCCGCGTGGCCGGCCACTAGCTCCCGTGCGGGCGCGCTATATGGTCCGGCGGCCGACCAGGACCCGGCTCGTTCCCCGATCAAAAGCTCGAGGATCGGGCGGCTGTCCAGATGCGGGCTTCGGAACGGCGTGCCAGCAGGCGGGTCGGCGCGATGCAGGGCGGCGAGCATGGCAGTCAGCTCTGCCTGGTCGGCCGCGGTCAGGTTGTCCCCAAAGTGGCCGGGCGTACCGTCGGCAAAGGGCGTCACGGTGACCGCCCAGCCGCGCTGGGCGCGGACGGTCGCTTCCTTAGCTGGGGTCAGCAGCGGCCCGATGACGAAATCCAGGCCCGGGCGGTCGGCAAGGATGGCCGCGGCAGCCATGGTCGCGGCCAGATCGGCGAACGCGTCGTCGCTGGCGACCTGACTAAGCGTGACGAACCAGCGTTCGCCGTCGCCTGTCCTGGCGGCCCAGTGGTAGCCGCCGAAGCCGACGGGCAGGTAGTCGACCCCGCTCACGCCGACGTCCCACGCCTCGGTCAGCACCGCGATCAGGGCATTGTCGGAGAAGCCGGACGGGCGCTCGTGCACGGCTGCGATCGTAAGGACCTCCGCCGGTGCGGGCAACCGACTTACGCTCGACCCGTGATGAGGACGCTTGCGATCGAGGGCTACCGGTCACTGCGCAGCCTGGTCGTGCCACTCACCTCGCTGAATGTGGTCACCGGCGCCAATGGCACTGGCAAGTCCAACCTGTACCGGGCGCTGCGCCTGCTGGCCGACGGTGCCCGGGGCGGCATGCTCGCGGCGCTCGCCCGGGAGGGCGGCCTCCAGTCCACGCTCTGGGCCGGGCCAGAGAGCATCGGCCGCACCGTCCGTGAAGGCCGGGCACCGGTCCAGGGCACCAGGCGGACCGCGCCGGTAGCACTGCGGCTGGGCTTCGCCGACGATGATTTTGGCTACGCGATCGACCTGGGCCTGCCGGTGCACACGCAGACCGCGTTCGCCCGGGACCCGGAGATCAAGCGGGAATCCGTGTGGATCGCACCGCTGCCTCGGCCGTCCGGCGTGCTGTGCGATCGCATCGGCGGATTCGTCAAAATCCGGGACGATCGCCAGGGCTGGTCCGACCCCTTCCCGATCCGGGCCTACGACAGCATGCTGAGCGAGTTCGCCGATCCGCAGCGGGCACCGGAGTTGCTGGGCCTCCGGGAGCGGATCCGGTCCTGGCGGTTCTATGACCACTTCCGCACAGATGCCGCGGCGCCGGCTCGTGCCGCCCAGATCGGCACCCGCACGTTCGTGCTCGGCCACGACGGGGCGGATGTGGCCGCGGCGCTGCAGACCATCTATGAGAACGGCGACGGCGCCGGGGCGGACATGGCGGTTGAGGAGGCATTCCCGGGCAGCAGCCTCAGCATCGCCGCCGCCGCGGACAGCACGCTGACCCTGCAACTGCGACAGCACGGGCTGCTGCGGCCACTGTCCGCCGCCGAGCTCTCCGACGGCACGCTGCGGTACCTGCTGTGGATTGCGGCGCTGCTCAGCCCGCGGCCTGCCGGCCTGCTGGTCCTGAACGAGCCTGAAACCAGCCTGCATCCGGACCTGCTGGCGCCACTTGGCCGGCTGATCACGCGGGCGGCCGCCAAGACCCAGGTCGTGGTGGTCTCGCACGCCAGCGCGCTGCTCGAGGTGATCGCCCAGGAGGCGGCTGGAACCGGAACCGAGCTCTCCGACATCGAGCTGGTCAAGGACTACGGCGAGACGCGGGTGGCGGGCCGCGAGCCGCTGGACGAGCCGCCATGGCGGTGGCCCAAGCGGTGAGGCGCTGGGTTGCTGGCGCAGCAGGATGATGCCGGCGAGCCGCCGGGGCGAGGGAGGCTGCCGCCCAGGTGGCGCGCATGCTTGGACGGGTGACTGACGCTCGCTCGCGAACGCCGACCGCGGGGCAAGCGACCCGGCCAGGCGATCGGCCTGGGGCGGCGCCTGGCGGCGCGCGCGGTGGCACCCTCTGGTGGCTGGCAGGCGTCGCGGCCGCGTTCCTCCTTGCCCAACTGGCGTTCGTGGCGGGCCGGCTCCAGCTGAGCTGGGACGAGATCGTTTACATCAGCCAGGTCAGCATGCACGCCCCGGCGGCCTACTTTGACCCGGCCAGGGCCCGCGGCGTACCACTGCTCGTCGCACCGGTCACGCTGATCACCTCATCGGTCCTCGCACTGCGGATCTACTTGTCGCTGGCGTCGGCTGCCGGGTTGCTCCTCGCCTTGCTCGCCTGGCGGGGACTGCGGCCCGCCTGGCTGCTGGCGCTCGCCGGACTGGTATTCGGCGGCCTGTGGGTGGCGCAGTACTACGGGCCGCAGGCGATGCCGGATGAGTGGGTCGCGTTCAGCGCACTGGCGGCGGCGGGGCTGCTGGCACGAGCGATGTCCGGCCAGGCGAGTCCGCGCGAGCAGCGGTGGTCGCTGGCCGGACTCGCGGCCAGTGTGGCCGTCGCCGCCCTGGTCCGGCCAGGCGACGCCGTGTATCTCTGCGCCGCCCTGACGACCGCCGTCATCGTGGTGCCCGGGTGGCGGCCCTGGTCCGCACTCGCCGCCATCGGCGCCGGGTTCGGCGCCGGTGCCGCCCAGTGGGTAGGCGAGGCCTCTGCCAGGTTCGGCGGCCCGCTGGCGCGGCTCCGGCTGGCGGGCGCCGAGCAGGGCGGGTTCGGCTGGCACCTGGCCTTCTGGGACGAGTTCAAGGCTGTCAACGGACCGACGCTCTGCCGGCCGTGCACCGTCGGACTCCGCTACCCGGGCATCAGCGCCTGGTGGCTGGCCCTGCCTCTGCTCGCCGGGTTCGGCGTGCTGGCCGCCCGCCGCAACGGCCAGTTCCGCTCGTCGCTGCTGGCCGCCGGCTGCGGACTGGCGCTGGCCTTCCAGTACCTGTTCCTGATCGGATATGCCGCGCCCCGGTTCCTGCTGCCTGCCTATGCGCTGCTCGCCATCCCGGCAGCGGACGCCCTCGGCTGGCTTGTCACGGGCGTCCGGTACCGCGTGCAGCCGATCACGACCGCGGCACTCGTTACCTTCCTGCTGGCGCAGCTCGCCGTGCAGCATGTCGTGCTGGCGCACCAGGTGGCCGAGAAGACCGGGTTCTTCACCGGGTACCAGCGCATCGCTGCTGATCTGCACCGCCACGGTGTCCGGCCACCGTGTCTGGTGAAGGGTGAGCAGGACATCCCGGTTGCCTTCTACGCGGGCTGCGCGTCGGCGCCCAGGGTGGCGAGCGCCCCGCGTGGCGATGATCCCCGCAAGGTGGCCGACGGTAGTGGCGGCGCTGTCGTACTCGTCCGGCCCGGAGACCGTCCCCCGCGGTACGCACGGGGCTGGACCAGGCACGACCTGCCTGGCGTGCACAGCCGGCTGCTCCGGCTGTTCGCCTACGTGGCTCCCCGGTGAGGGTCGGGGCTCCGCCGCTCAGCGGTAGCCGGGCCGATGGTGCCCAATGATGCCGATCGGGCGGTGCCGAGGTGACAACCACGTCTCGGCGCATCCTGACGCTCCGCAGGCGACCTTGATGTGGCCGCCGCGCGCCGCCTGGGCCGACGCGCAGTCGCAGGGATCCCAGCTGATCGTGACCGTTCCCGGGCGCCACGGGTGATGGAGACGGCACTCCGCCGGAAACCTGGAGCAGATCGGCGACATCCCCTGGGCCATGCCCAGTATTCAAACACGTACTCGAAAGGTAGTGAAGACCTGGAACTTTGTCCGGACTAGCTCGTGATCCAGGAGGATGGCTGCATGACACCGGATGAGTTCGTCAGGACTACCACCAAGCTGGCTCCGGTCGCATTCGTGCCCGAGATCAGGCTTCACCAGACTGCGGACCTGTACGACCTGTGGCCGCTGACAGAGGCGGAGTCCGGCCACAATGGCCTGCCGCCGCCGTTCTGGGGAGTCCCCTGGCCCGGCGGGCAGGCACTTGCCCGCTACCTGCTCGACCATCCGGATCTGGTGGCAGGCCGGCGAGTGCTTGATTTCGGGTCCGGCTCCGGCCTGGTCGCCATCGCCGCAGTCAAGGCCGGAGCGGCTGCGGTCATCGCGGCGGAGCCAGATGGTTTCGCGGCTGCCGCGATTGCAGTCAACGCTGCCGCGAACGGCGTGACGGTGACGGTCTGCCCGGATGCCGCAGCAGCCATCTCGCTTGGCGCCACACCAGACGTCGTGGTGGCGGGCGACGTCTGGTACGAGAAGGAGCTGGCCGACCTGATCATGGGCATCGCGGCCCGGGCTGCAGACGGCGGCGCGGATGTGTTCGCCGGCGACATCGGCCGCACCTACTTTCCCCGGGCACAATTCCGGCTGATAGCCAGTTATGAGGTCCCGGCCAATCCGGAACTGGAGAACGCCGAACTGGTGACCGCTTCCGTGTGGCGAGCAGACGCCCCGGTTCGCGCGACGCCGGTTTCGCAGCCATGAGCGGGAGCCCCTGATGATCTGCGGCCGCGACTGACCAGGCACTGGATGGCCGCATGAATCCGGGATTCAGCCGGGTAACTGGCCGGGCAGGAGCGCAAGATTCAGGCGCCGCAGCCGCGCCGGATCGGCGATCACTCCGATGTGCGTGATCAGGCCGGCTGGGCTCACTTCGAAGGTCAGGACGAGCTGCAGCTTGCCGGCCGGCGCCCAGACGACTCCCACGGATCCATCGATGACCGCGAGCTGAGACTGCTCGGCCCGGGCGGACGCCAGGCTCGCGCCCTTGGCGACGATCTCCGCCCCCCGCAGCGTGGTCGGCCGGTGCGACGCCATGACGAACGAATCCCCTTCGAGCACAACATCGGCGTCCAGCAAGCCGAGCAGGGCAGCAGGGTCGCCGCCACGGGCGGCGGCGAGGAAAGCGGTGGCGGCTTTCCGCTGGCGGCCGAGATCGGCGGCGTGGTCTGCGCTGAGCTCGCCGCCGCGCACGCGTCGGCGAGCCCGGCTGGCAAGCTGCCGGGCAGCGTCGGGCGTGCGTCCTAGCACGTCGGCGACCTCGGTAAACGGCATGGCGAACAGGTCATGCAGCACAAACGCCAGCCGCTCGGCGGGCGTCAGCGTATCGAGTACGACCAGCAAGGCGAGCCCGACGGAGTCGGCGAGCACGGCCTCGTCTTCGGGGTCGGCGACCTGACTGGCCGTGACGGCAGCGTCGGCTCCTGCAGCTGCCTCGGTCCTGGCGATCACCTCAGCCGCCACCGGCCAGGAATCCCCGACCGGCTCTTCCTGGCGGTGCCTGCGAGATCTCAGCATGTTCAGCGACACGCGTGCCACCACGGTCGTCAGCCAGCCGCCCAGGTTCTCGACCTCGCTGGCGTTGGCACCCGTCAGCCGCAGCCAGGTGTCCTGAACGGCGTCCTCAGCATCGGAAACCGAGCCGAGGAGCCGATAGGCAACCGCCCGCAGGTGATCACGATGCTCCTCGAACGCCGCCGCGAGCACGTCATTGTCGGCCATCAATCCTGCTCCCTTAGAGCTGCGTCTCACCAACCTTGACACCCGGACAGCTGCCGACGTGACGCGCCCGCCGCACTGGGGAAGACCACAGCCATGACAGACCCAGCACCCCACATCGACGTCGCCAACCTCCCTGCGCCCAGCGAGGGCTTCCAGGTGACCTTGTTCATCACCGTCCGCCAGGTCGCGCGGTCGCGGGACTTCTACTCCCGCGTCCTCGGCGGCACCGTCGTCCTGGCGGAGAACCCGTGCATTGTCAGGCTGTCCAACTCGTGGATCCTCATGAACCCTGGCGGCCCACCGACGCCCGACAAGCCCGGCATCTCAGTGGTCGACTACGAGCCGGGCAATACCACCTCGATCTTCCTCAACCTGCGGGTAGCCGACATCCAGGCCTGCTACGAGGACTGGAAAGCTAGGGGCGCAGAATTCGTGACGCCGCCGATCGATCGGGGCGCGGAGATCCGGTGCTACATGCGCGACCCGGATGGCTACCTCATCGAGGTCGGGCAGGCCACCGGCGTGCTGCAGGGCAAGCTCGCCGCAAAGCGGCCGGAAGACCTGCCGGGCTGAGCGCTAGCCTGGCTGCGCCGTCGCGTCCGGCCTTACCGGCGCCCCCGGGCCGAGAACAGGTCCCTGATCGCCCTGATGGCCAGCATGGTCAGCACCAGGGCCGTCGTCATCCGCGCTCCGAATGGTGGCGGCGCAACTGCGACCTGGCCGACGCCGGCCGGCTCGAGGTCAGCCGCCATCCGCAGATCGGCGTCCGTCTCGGCCGCCGTCAGAACGCGACGTTGCTGCAGCAGGTACAGCAGGACAAATCCGGGCGCCACGAGCAAGATCGCCAGCCCGGTCACGACGAATTCGGTGACCAGAGAAGCAGTCGGCGCGCTGCCAGCTGCCAGCAACAGCGACGTCGGGAACAGGTAAGGGTACTGAGCCAGTCCCCAGCCCCACACGACGGCCGCCACCGCGATGGCTGCCACAACCCGCAGGCCCAGCGGGTGATACCAGCGCAGCCAGATCATGCACAGCACGGCGATCCCGGCGGCGATGGAGACCGCCACCAACGGCAGCGCGATACCCGTCAGCCGGGTGAAGACATGCGGTGCGCTGGTCGACAACTCGGCAAACGTGCCGCCTGCGAGCGCACCGGTGACCAGTCCGGCCGCGGTGGCGCGCACTGCGAAATAGTGCGTCAGGTCCTGGTGTCCCCGCTGGAGCGCCTCGGGGACGAGGAATACAGCGCTGACGTATGCGCAGGCGGCAACGAACAGGAAACCGGTGAGGATGGCGGTAGGCGAGGTCCAGGCCGCTAGCACGTTCCCGGCCGGATGCACGGGGACCTGCCCGGTGACGACTGCCCCCACCACCGTGCCCATGAAGAATGGCGTGATCAGCGAGGAGGCAGCGAAGAGCGCCCCTGTCAGCTGCTCCATCCGCAGCCGCTGCGCGGTATGCCGGAAGGCGAATCCCACCCCGCGCAGGACGATCCCGAGCAGGGACAGGCTCAGCGGGACGAACAGCGCCGTCATGATGGCCGCGAAGGCTGTCGGAAACGCGGTCCACAGGAGCACCAGGACAAAGATGAGCCAGACGTGGTTCGCTTCCCAGACCGGCGTGATTGCCTCATCGATGAGCCACCGCGGCTTCGCACCATGCTCGACGCTGCCGGCCAGCAGGTCCCAGATCCCGCCGCCGAAGTCCGCCCCGCCGAACAGCGCGTAGGCGGCGATGACGACGAAAAGGATCACACCGACCGCGATGGCCTCCGGCGACGGGCTCATGCAGCAGGCCCACCAGCTGATGCCCTGGGCACGCCCTGGGCGGGTCCGGCGTCTGCCGGCGAGGGACCGTAAGGAACCTGCTCGGCCTGCTCCTCGGCGGCCACGCCGCGTCGCCATCGCCTCGACATGATCATCGGGACGCCGATCGAGACGACGGTCAGGACTCCGTACAGGACGAGAACGACCCAGAGGGTGACGGAAACGCCACCGGCCGGAGTGACGGCATTGCTCACGAGCAGGACGTGGTAAACGATCCACGGCTGGCGGCCGACCTCGGTGACGACCCAGCCCGCCTCCATGGCGGTCACTGCCGCCACGCCGCCCAACGCCGCGGGCACCAGGAACCAGGGCGTCACCAGCAGCCGGCGGTGGAACCACCACCACCAGCCTTGCCATGCTGCCAGCGCGAACAGGAACAGGCCCATGCCTACCATCAGGTCGAAGCTCAGGTGGATCAGCGTCGGCAGCGGCGGTCGCTGATCGGCAGGCACGCTGTCCCAGCCGATGACCCGGGTACGAGGCGAGAAACCTACCAGCATCGAGTCAAACGCCGGGATGGCAGCGCCGAAGTAGACGTGGCCGTGGATCAGGATGCCCCCGAGCCACTCGGGCGCGTCCCGCCTTGTCCTCGGGATGTACTCCATGGCGGCGAATTTGACCGGCTGGTTCTGCGAGATGAACCGCGCGACGACGTCCCCCATCATGACCTGCAGCGGTGCCGCAATCCCGGCGATGGTGAACGGGATGGCGAATCCCAGCCGGTGGTACCGGTCCCGGCGACCGCGCAGCAGGCCCGCCGCGTACACGCCCGCCACGAGGAAGCCAGTCACCATGTACGCCGCGAGCAGCATGTGCGTGGTCTCGTACGGCGTCGAGGTGTTGAAGTAGACCGCGACGGGATTGACTTGCGTGATCTTGCCGTGGCTCAGGGTGTAGCCAGCTGGTGAGTTCATCCATGAGTTCGCGGCGACCACGGAAATGGCACCGAGGATGCCGGCCACCACGATCGGCATCCCGCTCCACCAGTGCACCCAGGGCGGCAGCCGCTGCCACCCGTACAGGTAGACGCCCACGAAGATCGCTTCGAGAAAGAAGAAGATTCCCTCGACCGAGAAGGGCAAGCCGATCACCGCACCGAACCGGCCCATCAGGCCAGGCCACAGCAGGCCCATTTCGTAGGAGAGCACGGTCCCCGAAACCGCGCCGACTGCGACCAGTACTGCCATCACCTTCGACCAGCGGCGGGCAAGCAGCAGCGCGGCGGCATCGCCGCGCTTGATGCCGATCCACTCGGCCGTCATCGTGACAGCGGCGAATGCGACACCGAAGCACGCCAGGATGATGTGGAACCCGAGCGACGACCCCATCTGGGAGCGGGCCGGCACCGGACTCGCCGCCAGAACGTGCACCATCGCACCCATCGCGCCCCCCGTTCGCGGCTGCATCGTGGCTGCAAGACCGACGCGCTTAGGTGTACCGCGAGCGCCCTCCGGGTACACGTCGCAGCACTCATGACGCTCTCGCAGAGGTACATCGGCTAGATGAGCACCAGAAATGTCGGATCGGTGGGCCTGATCATCCTGCTCGGGCTGATCGTGGGCTTCCTTGGCCTCGTCGAAGACGACCTGTACGCGGTCGGGCTGCTGATTCTTTTCCTCGGCGGTGTCGGCGCCTGTGTCCTGGCTGGCGAGTACCTCATGCGGCACCTGGGCAGCCGGCGACCGCCCACCTGACGACTTCGTTGCACTTGTCTTCGTGGCACTTGTCTTCGCAGCACTTGCTGAGCCTGGCAGCAGCGGGCGGCCGCCGATATCCTCCACCGAGTTGGCTGACGCACCGGGCCGTGTCCTGCTGGCGTCGCCATCTTTTCGCCAGGTGAGGCGGCACCGAGCCGACCGGCCGCATCCAGGAGGAACTGACATGACCGACGCCGCAGCTCAAGACCCCACGACGGTGAGCCACCCCGCCGAGGATCAGCTGCTGCTGGACTTTTTGACAGCGCAGCGCGCGGCGGCCCTGGATATTGTCGTGGGCCTCGATGAGGAGGCGTGGCACCGGTCGGTCGTGCCATCGGGCTGGACACCGGCGGGGATGGTCGAGCACCTCAGCGGTGCACAGTTTCACTGGTTCATCGGAGTCGTAGCGGGCGAGGACACCTCGCCGCCAGCTGACGCGGACATCGAGCCGTATGACCCGATGGCGCCGTTTGTCACGGACTGGTCCACTGCGGACATCATCGCCGAGTTCCAGGAGATCAGCGCGCGCTCGGACGCCGTCCTGGCGGTCACGCCGCTCTCGGCCGCCCCGCGCGGCA
The DNA here is from genome assembly GCA_036495585.1 of Streptosporangiaceae bacterium. GTDB lineage: Bacteria > Actinomycetota > Actinomycetes > Streptosporangiales > Streptosporangiaceae > JAJYUU01. The sequence goes on along the minus strand of DASXMP010000018.1, from coordinate 1,967 downwards.
AGCATGGGGACCCCGAGGTTGCCGAGCCGACAGATGTTCGATGGGTTGTACTGCATGTGATCGAGGAGATCGCCCGGCATTGCGGTCATCTGGACATTGGCAGAGAGCTAGTCGACGGCACGACGCGGCTCGGGCAAAAGCGCAGCGCACGGCCGGCCGCCGAGCCTCAGCCTGAGGTGTCGTGACCGCTAGAGGGAGACGCTGCTATGCATCGGGAAGACAGCCCCGACGGAGCCGCGGTCCTCGCTCAGGCAGGGAAGAGCCAGCGATAATCGACACGACGAAGCACCAGGGGCTCGCGTCGCTGTCCGGCTACCTGTTTGAGGTCCGCACCAGTGCCTCGACGCGGGAGCAGGCCGGGCGGCTGGCCGACCGCTGTGCTCGGGCCTACGCCTACCTGGGCGACATGCTCGACTTCCGTCCCCGGTGCGCGCTCGTCATACTCGACCGAGCTGACTGGTCGGAGCGGGCATCGAACCCTTCCTACGTCCTGCCGTACTACGACAAAGGAAATCTCTTCCTTACGGGCGAGCCCTCAGACCTCAGCGCCCGGCTCGAGGAAGTGGTCAGTTCGGCGCCTCCGGCAGCCGCCCGGGAACTCGATCAGGTCTACGGGACTGGGCCCGACCGCCTGGAGGCCTTCGTGGACACGCTGATCGTCCACGAGCTGGCGCACGCCTTCCACGACGGTGTTCCCTTTGTTTTCCCGCGTTCATGGCTGATGGAGCTCTTCGCTGACATGGCGCTCTACGCGTTCGCGGTTGCCGAAGAACCCGAAAGGCGCCCGCATGCCGAGACGCTTCCGCGGGTCACGCTGGAGAACGGTTTGCTCAAGCCGGTCGCCAAGGACCTGCGCTACTTCGAGGCGTTCTATCCGTCCATCGAGCCGCTGACCTATGTCTGGTACCAGTTCCGCTTCACGATGATGGCCAAGGGTGTCGTCGACGCAGCGGGTCCTGCCATGCTCCGACGCCTCTGGGATGCGTTCGCCATGACGGATGGGCGGCTCGCCGACGTGCTCGGCGGGCAGGTCCACCCGGAGGCTGGCCAGTGGCTGGCGGCGTGGGACGGACCGCTGGGCCGATGATCTTCAGTCGTTTCACTGCTGCTGCGCATTGCGCCCCGACCACCGCGACCAGATTCTCGGCATTGCGAGTGGGACGATGGGAGCTATGGGGCTAGACGGGCTGAAGGGGCACAAGGTGCGCCGCGCAGGTGCGGCCGACGCGGCCGACCTCGTGGGGCTGCGGGCACAGATGTTGGCGGACATGGGACGCTCCGTCGACAATGACGCCGATCCGTGGCGGGCTAGCGCTGAAGAGTGGTTCGCGCAGCATCTGGTGCGTGAGCGTGAGTTCGCCTCTTTCGTGGTCGACGACCCAGACGACGGCGTCGTCGCTTGCTCGGCGGGCATCTGCGACTTTCACGCGCCCGGGCCGGGAAACCCCACTGGCGTGCGCGGCCACGTGTTCAACATGAGCACCCTTCCGGCCCACCGCAGACGCGGCTACTCCCGGGCGTGTCTGGAGGCCCTGCTGGCGTGGTTCCGGGACGAGACCGAAGCCCGGGTGATCAACCTGAACGCCACGCCGGACGGCATCGCCATGTACCGCTCGGTCGGCTTCAGAGCGCCTCGCTTCGCCGCCCTTCAGCTGATATTCACCGAGCCGCGGCGCTAATCCACCGCGCTCGCTGTGGGCTTCCTCCGCTTTGACGGACATCGTGATCATGCCCCGGTTGTCCGGACAAGGTCGTGAGGAGCGGGTACCCGGTGATGGACGGTGTTTTCGAACTCTACGGGTGTCTGATAGTCCAGTGCGGAATGGGGCCGCTTCTCTGGGGGTCCGGCCGGTGCGGGCCGCATCATTTCCGTGTTTCTGCAGGTCAGCGGCTGTCTCTGTGAGGTTACCGAGCGCGACATGTGTGGTGCAAGCTTGCTCAGCGGCGTGTCGGCGCTGTGCTGGCGG
>DASXMP010000017.1:0-3744 GCA_036495585.1 Streptosporangiaceae bacterium | reverse complement strand
CGCAGCCCGTCGTTCTTGGCGTAGAACGAGAACAGCAGCTGGTCCAGCGTCTTGGTCAGGTGGTAGACCGAGCCCGGGTTGGCCGGGTGCAGGATCTCGCGCTCCAGCTCGCCGTCCGGCGTCGAGACCTTGACCGCCAGGTAGCCCTCGGGAATCGGCGCGCTGCCGGACCAGCCGTACCCGTAGACACCCATGGTGCCGAGGTGCACCAGCGAGACATCCAGGCCGGTCTCGACGAGGGCGGTCAGCAGGTTGTGCGTACCGCGGACGTTGTTGTCAACGGTGTACCGCTTGGTCTGCTGGGTCCGCATGGAGTAAGGCGCGGCACGCTGCTCGGCGAAGTGCACAATCGCGTCCGGCCGGATCTCCCGCAGGACGGCGACGAGCTTGTCATACTCAGCGGCGAGGTCCAGGTTCACGAACCCGATCTCGCGGCCGGACACTTCTTTCCAGGCGTTGATGCGCTCACTCAGCGGGCGGATCGGAGTCAGCGACTCGACCTCAAGCTCAATGTCGATCTTCCGGCGGCTGAGGTTGTCCACAATCGTGATGTCGTGGCCACGATCCGACAGGTAAAGCGATGTCGGCCAGCCGCAGAAGCCGTCACCACCAAGGACCAGTACGCGCATACGTGCTCCAAACTGTGCTCTACCGCTCGAATGGCGCCCGCGCCACTAGCCACGGCCGCTGAGGCCCAGAAAGGCCCCAGGAGGAGTTTCCGAGGCAGTTTAGCAAGCGATTTTCGCCGCGATGGCCTGTTCGTCCCAGCTGTGAGCGGGCCGACAGCCGCACTCCTTCTTCACGTTCTTTCTATCCCCAGAGTGGCCCGCTTGCCAGCATCTGCTTGCGTCAAGCATGGACCGGCTCCGGGCGGCCGGCCAGGCACACTGGCGGATTGGCAGAGACTGCTCAGCAAACCTCCAGTGGCAAGTCAGCTAACAAGGCGCACATACAGGCGGCCAGGAGGCAGGCTGGCCGGTCTAGTAGGCGCCGCGGGAGCTGAATGTCACCGGCGCGAGACAATGGCTGGATGGCAGAGCGGCTTCGCGGCGAGACCAGCCCATACCTGCTGCAGCACGCGGACAACCCAGTCGACTGGTGGCCGTGGTCGGACGCGGCCTTCGCGGCGGCGGCCGAGCGGGACGTTCCGGTCCTGCTCTCGGTGGGCTACTCGGCATGTCACTGGTGCCATGTCATGGCGCACGAGTCGTTCGAGAATGAGCACACCGCCGCCCTGATGAACGAGCACCTGGTGGCCATCAAGGTGGACCGGGAGGAACGGCCCGACGTCGACAGCGTCTATATGACCGCGACGCAGGCCATGACCGGCCAGGGCGGCTGGCCGATGACGGTGTTCATGACCCCGGACCGGGAGCCCTTCTTCTGCGGCACCTACTTCCCCCGCGAGCAGTTCGAGCGCCTGGTGCTCGGCGTCACCCGGGCCTGGCAGGAGGACCGCGCTCAGGTGGCAGCCCAGGCCGGGCAGATCGCCGCGGCGCTGAGCGAGCGGGCGGGCCAGCCAGTCGGCGGCCCCCTCGCCGGCGCGGATCAAGGGCTGGCAGCGTTCGGCGGGGCGACAGCTGATCAGGCAGGCGACGCTGCCAAGGACGTGCTGGCGGCGGCCTGCGACGCGGCCGTCGCGACGCTATCCCGGGAGTTCGACGCTGCGCAGGGCGGATTCGGCGGCGCGCCCAAATTCCCCCCGTCGATGGTGCTTGAATTCCTGCTCCGGCACGCCGAGCGAGGCGCTGGCCAGCGGTCGGAGCCGTCGCCAGAAGCGGTGAGCCGCGGTCAGGCCGCGACGATGGCCGAGGTCACGGCCGAGGCGATGGCCCGCGGCGGGATGTACGACCAGCTCGGCGGGGGCTTCGCGCGGTACAGCGTGGACGCCGGCTGGGTGATCCCGCACTTCGAGAAGATGCTGTACGACAACGCTCTGCTCGCCAGGTGCTACGCGCACTGGTGGCGTCGGACCGGCAGCGGGCTGGCCCGCCGCATAGCGGTGGAGACCTGCGACTTCCTGCTCGCCGAGATGCGCACGGACCAAGGCGGGTTCGCGGCCGCCCTGGACGCCGACAGCGGCGGGGTGGAGGGCGCGTTCTACGTCTGGACTCCGGATCAACTAGCTGCCGTCCTCGGCCCAGATGACGGCGCCAGGGCAGCTGATCTATTTGGCGTGACGCCGGGCGGCACCTTCGAGCACGGCGCGTCGGTGCTGCAGTTGCGCCGCGATTCAGCGGACGAGGACTGGCTGGCAGGAGTACGGGCCAGGCTGCTGGCAGCCCGGGCCGAGCGGATCCGGCCGGGCCGCGACGACAAGGTGGTGGCCGCGTGGAACGGCCTGGCCATCGCGGCGCTCGCGGAGACTGGCCTGCTGGCCGGCCGGCCGGACTTCATCGCCGCCGCTGGCACCGCGGCCGACCTGCTAGTCCGCGTGCACCTCGCCGACGGCCGACTCACCCGCACCTCCAGGGACGGCCGGTCCTCTGGCACCGCAGGCGTGCTGGACGACTACGGCTGCGTCGCCGAAGGTCTGCTGGCGCTGGCGAGCGTCAGCCCTGCCGACGAGCAGCCGGCGGCCGGGTCAGCCGGCCCCGCCCGCTGGCTGGGCCTGGCCGGTGACCTGCTGGATGTCGTCCTGACCAGGTTCGGCGCGGGCACGGGCGGGTTCTACGACACGGCCGATGACAGTGAGCAGCTGATCTATCGGCCCGCGGACATTGCCGATGGGCCGAGTCCATCGGGCACCTTCGCGGTCGCCGGCGCGATGTTGCGGTACGCGGCGCTGACCGGCTCGGCGCGGCATCGGGAAGCGGCGCAGGCCGCTCTGGGCGGCCTGCCGGACCTGGCCGGCCGATTCCCGCGAGCCGTCGGCTGGGGCCTGGCGGTAGCCGAGGCTGTGCTGTCCGGACCGGTCGAGATCGCAGTGGCCGGGCCGCCGACCCCGGCGCGGGCCGAGCTGCATCGGGCGGCGCTGGTCGCGGCCCCGCCGGGTGCGGTGATTGCCTGCGGCGTCGGTGCCAGCGAGCCAGGCTCGCACGATCCCGGCCCGGCAGGGGGCGCTGGCAGCGACGGGCAGATCCCGCTGCTGGCGGGTCGCGGTGCTGTGGGCGGCAGCCCGGCCGCCTACGTCTGCCGGGATTTCGTCTGCCAGCTCCCGGTCACCGACCCCGCGCAGTTGCGCGCAGCCCTCGCCTGAGTTGGAGGCGCTATTCATCCGCAATGCGGCGTTTTGCGGTCAGCGCGTAAGCCGCATATGCGTGCTTCGACGCCGGAACCTCTCTCGGCTGGCAGGCGCGGGGCAGCAAGCCGCAGCTGGCCGGAAAATGTTCCTGGCAGTTTCAGGCTGCGTTGAGGGTATAGACGCGTGCGGGCGAGAACGTGCATCGTAGGAAAGGCACCGCAGTAACTGCCGTTTGAGGGGAGAGGGTCCTGGTGCGCGACGGTCAGCGCCGCCTGCTCACGAGTGTCCCCGTGTTCCCTCGGTGGCGTCGGCAGCGCGGTGGAGATGTGACCGCGCTCGGTGGGGACCAGCGTCGCGAAGACAGCGCGACCGCGCCCGCCGAGCGCAGCAGTGAGGGGGTGAGCCGCCGGGCTCGCGCCGGCGCAGTAGTGCGCAGCGGTCGGCGGCACGTGCGCGCCGGCCTGTGGGCTGCGGTCGCGCTCGGCGTAGTAGCCAGCCTGGCGTCCGCGCTGATCCTGCATCCGGGCGGTGCTTTCTCGCCCGGTGCAGCCGCGAGTCAC
>DASXMP010000016.1:0-19426 GCA_036495585.1 Streptosporangiaceae bacterium | reverse complement strand
GCGGCCGTGTCGCGTGGATTGTTTCGCCTGGAGACGGCGTCGCCGTGGGTACTGGACGATGTGCTGGCCCTGGTGCTTGTCGGCCCGGTATGGCAGCAGCTGCGAGACCAGTTCGATCCGCTGTTCCCCGGCCCGGTCCTTCGCGAGGCCCGCGCGGCTGTCTGCACCCGCAGCCGGTACGCCGAGGACCGGCTGGCTGCTGATGCCTTCGCGCAGTACGTGATTCTTGGCGCGGGACTTGACTCCTTCGCGTGGCGGCGGCCGGATCTGCTCGGTTCGCTGACGGTGTTCGAGGTTGATCACCCTGCCTCCCAGGCCTGGAAGCTCGAGCGGGTCAGGGAGCTCGGCCTGCCGCTCAGCGACTCGCAGGTCTTCGTGCCGGTTGAATTCGAGGCCGAACCACTTCCGGATGTTTTGGGCGCGGCCGGGTTCGACTGGTCGCAGCCCGCGATGTTCTGCTGGACGGGCGTCGCCCCCTATCTGACGGCACAGGCGATCGAGTCGACGTTGCGTACGATCGCGGCGGCTGCTCCCGGGTCTGAGGTTGTGTTCTCCTACCTGGCCGAGGACTGTGCGCTCGACGACGTGGGGACGGAATACGCCCGGATCTACACGCCGATCGCGGCTTCGGTCGGCGAGCCTCTTCAGCCTGGCTGGCCGGTATCCGAGATCGAGAGGCTGATCAGCCGGTGCGGGCTAAAGGTCGTGGACCACCCCGCACGTGCAGACCTCCAGCAGCGGTACTTCGCCGGCCGTACCGATGGCCTGCGGCCCTATACCTTCGAGACCCTGGTGGCCGCGCGGGTCACCTGAACGAGCGCAGGCCACATCCGGCACCTTCACCGTCTGCGAGGGCCAGGCCGGCGGTTACGGCAGAGGAGTACAGCGACCTCCAGGGCCTCGGCGGTATCCGTGTCGTGTCCGTTTTGCTCATGCCAGACTGGACCAGGCAGTTGCGGAGGCCCGCGAGACGATCCGCCGCAGCGACGTCAAGATCGTCCGGTATCGGGCTGCCATCGATGCCGGTGGCGACATCGCCGTAACCCTCAGTGGATCAACGAGGCCAGGGCCGACCGACTGCAGGCCGAAGCGAGTCTGAGGACTGTAGCCGCTCCAGCGCAGATGACCAGGAACCAGGTCAAGGCGATGGTGCTGCGGGCGGCAAGAGCGACCAGGATCATTCAGGATGCCGATCCGCAGGACAAGGCGGCCGTATACCGGGGACTGAACCTCGTTCTTACGTACCAGCCCACAAGCCGGACGATTTACGGAAACGCCCAGTTAACAGCTGACGCAGATGGGCTTATGGTTGGTGTCCGAGGGGGAGCGCACCCATAAGCCAATGCGTGCTAACGGGTGAGTGCGCGCTGGCAGGCGCGCGGTGAGAGGGCAAGCGGATCGGTGGATCCGGCGGACGACGATCGGCTGCGTTGGGATGCTGGCGCTGATCGCCGGGACGGTGTCCTACCTGCACATGCGCCTGCTGGTGGAGCTCCATGGCCAGCCGGGCTGGGTGGCGGCGCTAACCCCGCTGTCGGTAGACGGGATGATCGTCGCGGCGTCTGCGACGCTGCTCGCCGACTCTCGATCCGGCCGCAAAGGCGGATTTCTGCCGTGGGCACTGCTAGCGATAGGGAGCGTGGCGAGCCTGGCTGCCAACGTCGCGGTGGCTGAACCGACCGTCACGGGCCGGGCGATCGCAGCGTGGCCGTCGTTCTCGATGATCGCGGCTTACGAATTACTGATGCGCCAGGTCCGGCGCGCTGCGGAAGCCAGTCCGTCGCGGCAGCGGTCAGGGCACGATCCCAGCCCACCAGCCACAGCTGCGGTGGGCAATGCAGCAGCCATCCCGTCGCGTCAGCACCCAGCGGTCGGCGCGGGGCGGCTGGCCAGATGCAGCTGCATGCGTGGCGATGGGCGCAAGACAACCGGGCCCGCGACGGCTCCCTGCCATCAGGCAAGGACATCGCCCGGCAGTACGGCAGGCATGAGCGCTGGGGTCGGCTGGTCAAGCGAGCAGGGCTGGCCGGCGAGCTCGGCACTTAGAGCGAGCAGCCGACGGCCCCTCACTCCGCAAAAGCACTAAACGAAGTCATCGCGGCAAGAGCGCGTACCCTCGGCTCAGCGGATGAGGCTGTAAGAGCCGCCAGGATTCTGCACGAAGTACTCGGTGTAGCCGCCGGGATTGCCGCGCCGATGCTTCGGCAGGAAGACGCCGTACGTGTGATTCGCCCAGCCGGGACAAGCCCGCCGCACATCGTTGGGGCGGAAGCGCTCTGGAAGGTCTCCGCGAGCCAATACACGGCGAATCTCGTCGACAATCCTGCTCGTAGAGCCAAGTCTGACATCGGCGCCGAGCTGAAGCCGAGCCGCCCGATGCACGACCCCTCGGTGAGCCATGGTCGCGCATTCTTCAGGCGTCGTCGACAAAGCTCTGGCACGCTGGCAGGCTCAACGGGATCCAGTGCGGATGCGGTTAACTAAGCGCGGTGGCTGAGCGTCTCGATTCGGGTACAAAGAGATTGGAACGAGGCTTTGCGAGCCGTGGTCCTTGCACCATGCGGCCTGCTTCCTAAGCTGGGGTCACACAACGCGCGAGGAGTGCTATGGGGTCCGTTGAGCTCCTAGATCGACGTGTGATGACGGCGTCGGAGGCCGCGCGTCAGCTTGGCATCCCGGCGACGACTCTCATTCGCTGGCTTGAGGGCGAGCAACGCGGCGGCAAGTGGTATGCGCCCGTGCTGCGAGAGGAGCCCACCGGCGCCGGAGACATGAGCTGGGGCGAGATCGTCGAGGCACGCTACCTGCGCGCTTACCGCGCCAAGAACGTGCCGATGCAGCGACTGCGGCCCTTCATCTCGGACATGCGGCAGCAATTCGGCGTGCCGTATCCCCTCGCCCACTTCAAGCCGTTCGCGGGCGGCCGCCGGTTGCTGCTGGAAGTCCAGGAGCATCTGCGCCTGCCCGAGAACCTGCGGGCAATCTACGAAGTCAGCACTGGGCAGCTCATCCTGGACCCGCGCGTGACCGGGTTCCTCGATCGCGTGGAGTTCGCGGAAACCGAGGACGAGGAGGCCGTCCGGATCAGGCCGGCCGGGAAGGGTTCGCCGGTCGTAATCGACCCACTGATCTCCTCGGGCGCGTCGACAGTCCGCGGGACCAGGACAGAGATCCTCGCGGAACAGGCCAGCGCAGGCACTCCCGTCGACGAGATCGCCGATGACTTCGGGATGCCGGTCGAACTGGTCAAGGCCGCGCTGGCCTACGAGTGGTCGGCTGAGACCGCGGCCGCGGCGTGAGCATGGAGTGAAGCCCGTCTGGTACGTGGACGCGGACACCATTGGCTTAGCTCACGTCCTGATCCGGGCACGCCCCGACGTAACATTTCCCGGCGATGACGGAAACCGCCACAGAAAAGCGTGGCGTATGGATCCCTGCATCATCAGCGACCCGGCGACACACGACAACATCTGGATCCCGGCCACCGCGCAGGCCGGCATGGCGATCATCACCCGAGACAAGCACATCGCCATGCGCACCGCCGAGATCAACGAGGTCATCCGATCGAGCGCTCGCATGTTCGCGATTACCAGCAACGATCAGCTCCAGACCTGGGATCTTCTCACCATCGTTGTCGAACGGTGGGAGCAGTTCGAGGTGGCCGCCCGGGAGGACGGCCCATACATTTACTCGGTCACGCGCACTGCCATGGCCAAGATTGACCTTGAGGCCGCCGCGCGGGGCGCGCTGAGTCACGGGAGGCGGTACCCGCGGCCTGAACGGCACTGATGCCGGGCAACCGGCGGCCCGAAGTGCATACTCAGGACCTTCAGGTCAGGCCTCGCCCCGGCGGGAAATGCTCACCGCCGCGAGGCCAACCGCGGCGTTCCGGCACAGGATCGCCCCGTCGGGACATCTTCCGATGGCCGCCCCTCAGATGAGGAATCAGCCATGACAGTCTGGGCCTCCGAGACCTCGACCCTCTCCTTGCCTGCCGCCGTGTCTCGTCCGATAAGGATCCATGGCCATGCGTGGACCGTTTCAGTAGTACCTGGTCAGGCGGGTTTTCCGGCCGGACACTGGGGGTTATTGGCAGAGGGGGTAGCGCACCCATAAGCCAATGCGTGCTGACAGGTGAATTCGCGCTGGCAGACACGCGGTGACCGGGCGGGCAGATCAGTGGATCCGGCGGACCACGCTCGGGTGCGTCGGGATGCTGGCGCTGATCGCCGGGACGGTCTCCTACCTGCACATGCACTTGCTGGTCGTGTTGCACGGGCACCCGGGCTGGGTTGCGGCGCTGACGCCGCTGTCGGTGGACGGGATGGTCGTCGCGGCCTCAACGACGCTGCTGGCCGAGTCCCGTACCGGCGGCCGCGGCGGGTTTCTTCCGTGGGCGCTGCTGGTGGCGGGCAGCGCAGCGAGCCTGGCCGCGAACGTGGCCGTCGCCGAGCCGACGGCGACGGGCCGGGTGATCGCGGCGTGGCCGTCGTTTGCGCTGATCGCCCCCTATGAGTTGTTGATGCGCCAAGTCCGCCGTGCCGCCGAGGCCGGCGCACCGCGGCAGCGATCCGGCGTGGTCCGCAGTCGGCCGGCGGGTGCGTCATCTGGTGACCGAACCCCTGTTCGGCGACCTGCTGGGGTGGAGCCCGCGGGGCGCGGCCGGGAAGCGCAGGCGCAGGCGTGGCAGTGGGCGCTGGCGACCAGGTCCGGTGACGGCTCACTGCCCTCCGACAGGGACATTGGCCGCGTGCATGGCCGGCACGAGCGGTGGGGCAGGCTCGTCAAGCGCTCAGGACTGGCAGGCGAGCTGGACCCAGCGGCTTAGCCTCCAGTCAGTGCCTCGCATCCGGATAGGGCACAGATCTGGCCATTTCGCGCAGCACAAGCCCGGAAACGCTTTCGTGCTCTTCCTTCCGGCGTTCCTCAGCCTGCTTTTGGCGAGCTTTCGGCTTCCGGCGGCTGAAGGGACTGCCTTGGCTTGGGTTGAACTCCGAGGATCGTGGGCGCTGACGCCGCTGTCCGTCGCCGCCAGGCTTGATGTTGCGGGCATCAGGCGGCAGCTGCGAGCGGCCGCGTTCGCCTGAGCATGCCGGTTTTGCTGTGTCGTTCAGGCTCTTTCGAGAAGCCGCCAGCTGTGGGGCGGCGTTGGGCGAGGGTGCTGCGGGTGGCAGTGTGATGCCCCGTGATGATCTCGCGAGAACCTGGTCACGCCAAGCGATGAAGGTCGCGATGCTGGCGCCGATCGCGTGGCGGACGCCGCCCAGGCATTACGGGCCGTGGGAGTCGGTCGCCAGCCTGCTCACTGAGGGGCTTGTCGCGCGGGGAGTCGACGTCACTCTCTTCGCGACGCTTGACTCGGTGACGGCGGCAGTCCTCGATGGCGTCTGCCCGCATGGCTACGCGGAGGACGCCCAGTTGGACGGCCGGGTCTGGGAGGCATTGCACGTCTCGCATGCCCTGGCTCGATCTGGGGAGTTCGAGCTTGTGCACAACCACCTCGACTGGCTGCCGCTGGCATTTGACGAGCATGCGCGCGCGCCGATGGTCACGACCATCCACGGGTTCTCGGGTACGGGCATCCTTCCTGCTTACGCTCGGTCACGCTCGGCCTTTGTGGCGATCTCAGATTCTGACCGCAACGCCGGGCTCGACTACGCCGCGACGATCCATCACGGTACCGACCTCGCAGCGCTTCCGTACTGCGCCAGCTCCGGCGAGCAGCTTGTCTCGTTCGGCCGTATCCATCGGGACAAGGGGACTGCCGACGCGATCGAGATCGCCCGTCGGGCAGGACGACGGCTGGTGATATGCGGCATCATCCAAGACGAGCAGTATTTCGCGGACGCTGTGCAGCCGCATATCGACGGGGACCAGGTCGTATTTCTCGGCTCGGTCGGCCCGCATCGCCGGGCGGCTGTCCTGGGTGCTGCGGCAGCGCTGCTGCATCCGATCCATTTCGATGAGCCGTTTGGCTTGTCTGTCGTCGAGGCGATGGCGTGCGGCACACCCGTCGTGGCTTATCGCCGCGGCTCTATGTCCGAGATCGTGGACGAGGGTGTGACCGGGTACCTGGCCCACGACGTCGAGTCAGCGGCGGAGGCCGTCCGTGCCGCGGTGCACTTGGACCGCGCAGTGGTCCATTCCCGCGCCGCCGTACGGTTTGGCGCAGACCGCATGGTCGAGGATTACCTGCGCACCTACGAGGGCCTGCTCAGGTCTGCCAGTACCTCGCCGAGCGGCGCGTAGGCAACGCCGATACGGCTGTCACCTATGCCGTAGGGAATCCAGATCAGGCCGTCGTGCAGGAAGGCGCCGCAGGAGTAGACGACGCTGGGGACATAGCCGTCCTGCTCAGCTGGGGACGGTGACAGCAGCGGAGTTGTTGAACAGCCCACGACGCGGGCCGGGTCATCGAGGCCGAGCAGCATCGTGCCGATGACGTAGACCCGCATCGGTCCGACCCCGTGGGTGAGCACGAGCCAGCCCTGGTCGGTCTCGATGGGCGGCCCGCAGTTCCCTACCTGCAGCATCTCCCACGGCGCGGACGGCTCCTGCAGCAATGCTCGCTGGTTCCAGACGTAGCCGTCCGCGGAGCTGGCCAAACTCGTGCTCTCGCCGTCGGAGCGGCACAGAGCCAGATACTGGCCGCCCACCTTCCGGGGGAACAGAGCCATTCCCTTGTTCCGGGCCGCCGGGCCGGCCAGACGGTGAGCACGGAACGTCCGCAGGTCCGGGCTGACGAGCAGCCGCGGGGCGATCCGATGGCCGTCGTAGGCCGTGTAGGTAGCGCGGTAATCGACGGTTCCGTCATCACCGGTGAAACGGGTGAAGCGGGCGTCTTCCATGCCGTTGCTTTCCTCGTCAGCGGACGGGGTCAGGATCCGCTGCCCGAGGCTGGCGTCGGGCGAGAAGGAGGCGTCGTAGGCAGACGACACCACCGTGCGCAGCAGGTCGACAGTAGCGGCCGAGCCAGCCCTGGTAAGTAGGTCGCGGTGCGCCTCCGCGAGCGCAAGTTCGAGATCACCGCCAGTGAACTCGGCCGGCAGCGCGTGCACGATGGCTTCGGTGAGTTCATTGAGATGGCCCTGGTCGGCGAGAACGGCACGCAGGTGCGTCCGGCGCCACGTGGCGGGTGTTGTGTCGGCCACGGAGACCGGCAGGAGACGCGGCTCGAAGGTCCATTGCGCGCCAGGGCCGGCGACGGCTGTGCAGAAGCCGATCGAGGAGATGTGGCCCTCGCCGATGCCGCGCAGGCTGAGTGCGACCCGGGCCTGGCCGGCGCGCAGGCCGTGCTGGTCAGGGGCCAGGACGGCGCTCGGATTGCACAGGGCCGCGCCCTCCGTCGCGTATTCCGCGGTGAAAGCCGCGCCCAGCAGCAATGTGCGTGCGGCCGTCAGCGCACTCGCGTCTTTAATATGTGCGGCGACAATCGACGCATGCCGCTGCAGGACCGCCTGATAGTTGTGATGGCGCCCGCCGAAATCGCGGAGCAGGCTCGCTGCCAGTCGCTCGACCTCGTCTTCTGCAAGGTTCATGACACGGTCAATCACCTTGCTGGCCCGCGAACGGGCACGGTGCAGTTCCTCGCCAGGCAGGAAGAGCCGCGCGATGACACGGGCCGGATCGGGGTGCAAGCCGGCCTGAATGCGGTGCGCGGTCATTCCAGTACGCTGATCTGACGTGCCTGCTGCGCGGTAGCGAGCATCGCCAGTGTGGACTCGGCGCCCTGGTTGAGGTTGCGGCCGCGGCGTTCCAGGCCGTCGTAGCCGCCGCCAGTATGCGGATCGAACATCGGCGTGGCGCTGTCGTTGTCACCGAGGAACCAGTCCCAGGCCTGGCGGACGCCCGTGAGCCAGGATGAGTGCTGCGTGATCCGGAACGCGGTCGCACAGGCATCGGCGAGCGCGGACACCTCGATGGGCTGCTGATCGTAGGCGGGGCTGCTGTCGTCCCGGCCACGGCCGCCCACCGGGGTCACCGACAGGTGGCCATCGCGAGTCTCAGCGCGCAGCAGGAACTCCAGCAGACTCAGGCCATGGCTGACGGCCGGCGCATCGGGGATCGCGTTACCCGCGACGATCAGCGCCTCGGCGATCGCGGCGTTTGCGTAGCTCAGGCGCTCTTCCGGCCACGGCCAGGAGGAATCGCCGGTCGGCTCGCCGACCGCGGCCAGTAGGTCGGTGAGCAGCCGCCTTGCGGCCACTTCGCCCGGGCGTCTTCTGAGCAGCTCAGCGGCGCCCAGCGCTGCGAACGCCACCGACCGGACGTGCGGGGAACGACGCTGCGCGGCGATTCGGAACCCGCCGAGCGCCCGCGCCCGCATCCCCGGCGTCTGCGCACTCGTGGCCGCGAACCCGAGGCCCCACAGTGCGCGTCCCCACCAGTCACCCACCCCGGCCTCGTCGCGCCACTGCCCGTCGGCAGCCATCCTGTTGTGGCAGGCGCCGGTGGAATCAAGCGCGTCGAGGACGAAAGCGAGGTAGCAGCGCGTCATGCGACGGACGGCTGGCGTGGGATCCGGTTCGCGGCACAAGACGACTAGGCCGCGGGCGACATCGTCGACGCAATAGCCGTGCTCGCGCCGGGGCACGGTGAGAAGAGCGTGCTCGAAGAGCCCGCGATCGTCAGTGAGCCGTTCGAGGTGATCAAACACCGGCTGGTACACGTCCCCCGCAGGAATCACCCGGCGGGCGGTCATGCGGCCACGCTTGCCGTGATCAGCCGGTCGGCCAGCTCGCGGTACTGGTCCGCGATCGCCGGCCACAGCAGCTGCGGCGCTGAGGCCGTGGCGGCGGCTGCCATCCTGGTCATCACGTCCCTGCGCGTAATCACAGACCGAAGCGCAGTCGCGATCGCGGCCGGATCACGGTGCGGCACAAGCAGGCCCGCTCCGGCCGCGAGCAGCTCCTTGGCGTGCGGGAACTGCGTCGCCACCACCGGCTTGCCGGCGGCCACTGCCTCGATGAGGACGCCGGATGTGACCTGGTCGGTAGAGTCGTATGGCAGCAGGACGACGTCGGTGGAGCGGATCAGGGAGGCCAGCGCGCCGGTGTTGCGGTAGCTGGCGTCGAAGGAAATACAGAATTCCAGCTCGGCCCGCTGCACCTGCTCGCGCAGGCGGTCGCGGTAGGCCTCACCTTCGCGGAGCAGCACCTTGGGATGCGTCTGCCCGGCGACCATGTACCGCGGCATGGGCCGAAGATCGCGCAGCAGCCCCATCGCCCCGATGCCCCATTCGACGCCCTTGCCGGGGCCGAGCAGGCCCCACGTCAAGACGGTGAACTGACCCGTGCGAAATGTCGGCTCCGCCATGGTCGTCTGCAGGACTGGTGCGCCGTGCGCGATGATGCAGACCTTGCCCATGTCTGCGGCATATCCTGCCGCGAGCCGCTCGCGCGCGGTCCTCGTCATCGTGACGACAGCGGACGCCCTTGCGACAACGGACTCGAGCACCTGCCGCTGGTGTGGCGTCGGATCGCTCAGTACGGTGTGCAGGACTACGATGCACGGCACCTTGACCTGGTCGAGCAGGTGCAGGATCTCGCTGCCGTCGGCGCCGCCATAGACGCCATACTCGTGCTGAACGATGGCGACGTCGCACAGGTTCAGCTGCGCGGCTGCGTGCCGGAGCGAGGCTGAGTCGCCCGCAATGAGCTGCGCGACGACCTCGTCTCCCGGTCGCGCTGCGGGCGCATCGACCAGGCGGACGACCCGGCCCTCGTCAGTGGCTGAGCGCAGCATGGCGCCCCGCAGCGCGGCCGTGAACGTGGCCAGTCCGCACTGGGTAGGCGGGAAGGTGCTGACGAAGCCGAATCGCGTGCTCATGGTTCAGTGCCTTCCGATCGGATGGCCCCGAGAGAATGGAGATCGAAGCCGCGCGCAGCACAACGCCCCGGCTCGCAGGCTGCATACATGCGCCGGCCAACCGCCACGGCACGCCTACGTTCGGAACGCTGGACTTAGAAGAGCTAGCCACCCGCAACGAAGCAGATTCAGGCCTAGCCAGGCGCACCGACAGTGCGACAATCGCAGTGTATACGACGATGGGTTGCGGCTTCTGACAGCAGCCAGGTCGCGCGCAGCGCGACATCGCTGGTGCGTCACAAGCCCATTCTACTGGGCACGCCCCGGCGCGTTGGCCGCGTGTACCCGCCCCGCATCAGGCCAGCGAGTCAGCGTAATTTTGTCTGCGAATGACCGAGCCCCAGAGAACGCGCCACAACTCCGGCGTGGCGACGCGAAAGTAACGCCTGCTCGATTACGGCTACGGTTCAGGGCATGAGCACACTAACGATCGCCGAGATCGACGAGAAGATCCGGATCGCGCAAGAAGCCTACGATCACGCTGACGACCAGTACGGCCGCAACGTGAACGCACAGATCAAGTCCGAGTACGAGAACTACCGGACCGAGCGGCTGAAGAAAGACGCCCAGCAGCTCGCGAAGCTGGAGCAGCGTTAGGTCCCGACCTCATCGCGGCGGCAGGAGGCGGGAAATGGCAGTCATGTACGTGTCCGCTATCACCGGTGAGCTGGTGCTGGGGCGATCGAGGTTAGCGCTGATCTGAACGCCGCGTCCGCGGGCGTCATAACGTTCTGCGCCGCGCGGACTGCGGCCCGCCGGCCGCCCGATGCCGACAACCGCTGCCTTCACAGGAGAGCAAGGCGGTTGCCCAGGTCAGGCTCGCGCTTGCGGCCCTGATGGGAGTGTCGGGTGTGAGGAGGGAGCGCACCCATAAGCCAATGCGTGATGACAGGTGAGTTCGCGATCGGCGGCTCGCGTTGACCGGCCGGGGGGGATCGTTGGATCCAGCGGACCACGATCGGGCGCGTCGGGATGCTCGCGGTGATTGCCGGGACGGTCTCCTACCTGCACATCCGGGCTGAAGCCCAGCTAGGCGAGTGCCCGTTTTGGGATAAAGTGCGTGTCCGAGGGGGGACTTGAACCCCCATGCCCTTTTGGGGCACTAGCACCTCAAGCTAGCGCGTCTGCCTATTCCGCCACCCGGACGAGCGGCATCGGCTGTTGCCGAGCCGGCCTCACGATAGCAAATCCGGCAGGTTGCGGCGACTGAGAGCCACGACCAGGGCGGGCCCGAGGTGCGCCTCCGACCGCCAAGGGCAGGGAAGCGGCACGGGATAGAAGGTGCGACCATGGCTAGATGACCGACACCCCCTCGGCCGAGGCCCGTCGCGGCACCTCGGCGCAGGACGAGGTCGCGGCTCTGGCCAGCGACCTGATCAAGATCGACACCAGCAACCAGGGCGACCACTCAGGGCCCGGCGAGCGTGCCGCCGCCGAGCACGTAGCCGGGCTGCTGTCCGACGCCGGCCTCAAGCCCGAGATCTTCGAGTCCCACCCGAAGCGCGCCAGCGTCGTAGCCAGGATCGAGGGCACCGACTCGTCCAGGCCGGCCCTGCTGATCCATGGTCACCTGGACGTCGTGCCAGCCGACGCGGCCGACTGGCGGGTGCACCCGTTCGCTGGCGAAATCTCCGACGGGTGCGTCTGGGGACGGGGCGCGGTCGATATGAAGGACATGGACGCCATCGTCCTGGCGGTGCTCCGGCAGCGTCTGGCCGAGGGCCGCCGACCGCCGCGCGATGTCGTCGTCGCGTTCCTGGCCGATGAGGAAGCGGGCGGGAACTGGGGTGCCCGCTGGCTGGTGGACAACCATCCCCAGTTGTTCGACGGGGTCACCGAGGCCATCGGCGAGGTCGGCGGGTTCAGTGTGACCATCGGCGGCCAGCGCCTCTACCTGCTCCAGACTGCCGAGAAGGGCATGGCCTGGATGCGCCTTGTGGCGGAGGGTACGGCCGGGCACGGATCGATGATCAACTCGGCCAACGCCGTCACGGAGGTCGCGGATGCAATCGCCCGCATTGGCCGCTACGAATGGCCGGTCCGGCAGACCGAAGCGGCGTTCGCGTTTGCCCGGGAGGCGGCCGGCGCGCTGGGCATCGAGTTTGACCCGGCCAACCCGGCCGCGCTTATGGACAAGCTCGGGCCGATCGCCAAGATGGTCGGCGCGACGCTCAGCAACACCACCAATCCCACGATGCTGTCGGCTGGCTACAAGGTCAACGTCGTGCCCCAGGCGGCCTCCGGCCAGGTGGACGGCCGGTTCCTGCCCGGCCATGAGGAAGAGTTCTTCCGTGAGATCGACTCGCTGATCGGGCCCGCGGTTCGCCGCGAACCCGTGCATCATGACATCGCCGTCGAGACCAGCTTCGACGGTGACCTGGTAGCGGCGATGGCGCAGTCTCTGGCGGCCGAGGACCCGGACGGCCGGATGGTGCCGTATTGCCTGTCCGGTGGCACTGACGCCAAGTCGTTCTCCCGGCTCGGCATTCGGTGCTTCGGGTTCACGCCGCTGCGCCTGCCGCCCGAGCTGGACTTTGCTGGCATGTTCCACGGCGTGGACGAGCGGGTTCCGGTGGAGGCACTGCGCTTCGGGGTCCGGGTGCTCGACACTTTTCTTGATCTCTGTTAGCCATTTTCCGAGGTCAGCAGCACAATGCCGATCCATCCGCTTACCAGCGGATGAGATAGGACGAGGGTCTCGTTCCGTTTATCGGCGCATGCACGTTGAGTAGTGCTAGCGTGACTCATTGTGCGGGGGTACTAGTCGGCACGCTCCCCTTCCCACACCCGGCGTTCCGCCTGATGCGTCCGCACCGTGGCGGCCATCGGGGAATCTGCTCTGCATGGCCAGCGCCAGCCGGTCGACAAGGAGGATCGCCTGTGTTGCCGGAACAGGGCCAAAGCTCGGGCAGGCCGTCCGCAGCAGCGCAGTTCGCGGCGGCACGGCGCCGCGGCCAGCGGCGCGCGGGCCCGGTCCGGGACTTACCTGCTGCCGGCCGGCTGCGCGCGCCCGCCCGCCGCGGTGAGACCGGCCCGGCCGACCACGCAGCAGGCCGTTAGCTCGGTAACTCGGGAGCGGGGCGGTCGTGGCGCGGACTGCGAGCAGGCGAGGCGCACCAGTAAGAAGGCGCAAGCCCAGTCGAAGAGGTCGTGGGAGTTAAGTGCGGCAGCAGACCGGTCGGCAGGTCACGCCGGAATTGCGGACCGCGGGCTTGCCGGATGATCCGGCGTCGCAGCGTCGCTTTGCGGCTTCCGTCCGGGTATAGCCGCAACCTGGAGAGCTCCCAGTTGCCGTATTCGGCGTGATCGGTCAGGATACGGCGCGCCGCGTCTCTAGACATGCCTCGCGGCAAGTAGAGCACCAGGTAGGAGTACTCCGTCATCAACTCATTGTGCGCGCATACGCAAGTGGTTCAATCACCTTGAGCGATTCTCCAGTAGGGGTCCAGGGAACACGCGGGCCCCGGTCGCAAGTTACCTTCTTTGGGAAGTAACGGGGTGGCCCGCGAGCGGGCCGGGCGCATAGAAGATGCTGTATCCGTCCAACCAAAGGCCGGAGCGCCGGGTAAGTGAAGTCTTGCCTGCGGTAGCCTCCAGGCGATTGCAGGGTTGTCAAAGGGTGGGAGAAGTGGCAGCAGGGACCGAGGAAACCACTGGCGGTGGTGCCGCTGGCGCTAACGGCGCCAGGGGCCGTAACAAGCTGGTCATCGTCGAGTCGCCGAACAAGGCCAGGACGATCGCTGGGTTCCTCGGAAAGGGCTACGTCGTCGAGTCCAGTATCGGCCATATTCGGGATATGCCGGATAAGGCTGCGGAAATACCGTCAAAGTACCGCAGCGAAGCATGGGCCAGGCTCGGCGTGGACGTCGACCATGACTTCCAGCCGCTCTACGTCGTCCATTCCGACAAGAAGCAGCAGGTCGCGAAGCTCAAGCAACTGCTGAAGGATGCCGACGAGCTGTACCTGGCGACAGACGAGGACCGCGAGGGGGAGGCAATCGCCTGGCACCTCAAGGAGGAGCTCAGGCCCCGCGTCCCCACCCGGCGAATGGTCTTCCACGAGATCACGCCGGAAGCGATCAGCCAGGCGATCGCGTCCCCTCGAGATGTCGACCAGGGCCTGGTCGAGGCCTATCAGACCAGGCGTGTGCTGGACCGCCTCTACGGCTACGAAGTCTCTCCGGTGCTGTGGAAGAAGGTCATGCCGCAGCTATCGGCTGGCCGGGTCCAGTCAGTCGCCATCCGCCTGGTGGTGGACCGGGAGCGGGAGCGGATCGCGTTCCGGCCCGCGCAGTACTGGGACCTGGAAGCCGAGTTCGCGAAGATAGCGGCGAACGGACAGGCCGAGTCTGATGTCTCGTCGTTCACCGCGACGCTGGTCACGGTTGACGGCCGCCGCGTTGCTCAGGGTCGCGACTTCACCTCCATCGGCAAGCTGCGCGAGGCCGACGGGGATGGCCACGGGCGCGTCCTGCATCTCGACAATGGCGCGGCCGTGGCGCTCCGGGACCGGCTTGCTGATGCTTCGTTCCAGGTCAAGTCCGTCGAGCGCAAGCCGTACCGGCGATCTCCTTACGCGCCATTCCGCACCACCACCCTGCAGCAGGAGGCGTCCAGGAAGCTGGGCTTCTCGGCTAAGTACACGATGCAAATGGCGCAACGCCTCTACGAGAACGGCCACATCACCTATATGCGGACCGACTCGGTCACGCTGTCGCAGACCGCACTGAATGCGGCGCGGACCCAGGCACGGGAGCTGTATGGGGCCGAGTACGTGCCGGACGCACCGCGGACCTACGCCAGCAAGGTGAAGAACGCCCAGGAGGCGCACGAGGCAATCCGCCCGGCCGGTGACGAGTTCAGGACGCCTGTCCAGTCCGGCCTGTCCGGTGCTGAGTTCCGGCTGTACGAGCTCATCTGGAAGCGCACAGTCGCCTCGCAAATGAAGGACGCGACCGGCGAATCGGTCTCGGTCCGGGTCCTCGGCCAGGCCGCGGCTGGTGAGCCGATCGCGGTCGGCGCCCCAGGCGGTCGGCCCGAGGCGACCGGCGCTGCCGCATCCGCAGGCGCGACCAACGGCGCAGGCACGAGCAACGGCGCTGGCGGAACTACGGCGGTCATGACGCCGGACAGCACCCCAGGGCGAGAGGCCGAGTTCGGCGCGTCCGGCAAGATCATCAGCTTCTACGGCTTCCTCAAGGCTTATGTCGAGGACGCCGACGACGACGCCGAGCGGGATGACAACCAGCGCCGGCTTCCGCCGCTGGTGGAGTCCGAGCCGCTGCGCGCGCTCGGGCTCGAGCCGGCCGAGCACGCGACGCGCCCGCCAGCCCGCTACACCGAAGCCACCTTGATCAAAGAGCTGGAGGACCGGGCCATCGGCAGGCCGTCCACGTACGCCTCGATCATGGGCACGATCCTGGACCGCGGCTACGTGTTCAAGAAGGGCACCGCGCTGGTGCCCTCGTTCGTCGCGTTCGCGGTCGTCACGCTGCTCGAGCGGCATTTCCCGCACCTGGTGGACTACGAGTTCACCGCGCAGATGGAGGACGCGCTCGACGACATCGCCACCGGAGAGGCACAGCGGGTGCCCTGGCTGCGCCGGTTCTACTTCGGGGCGCCAGGCGAAGAAGGCCTGAAGGAAATGGTCAGCGACCTCAGCGAGATCGACGCGCGCGACGTGAGCTCGTTCCCGCTGGCGGGCACGGACATTGTCGTGCGCGTCGGCCGATACGGCCCGTACCTGGAGCGCGACGGTCAGCGAGTGAACATTCCGGAGGGAACGGCCCCGGATGAGCTGACTCCCGAGTTCGCCAAGGAACTCCTGGACCGGCCAAGCGGCGACAAGATCCTTGGCACCGATCCCGAGACGGGCAAGACGATTGTCGCCAAGGCGGGGCGGTTCGGCCCGTACGTCACAGAGGCGACCGAGGACGGGGCGGCTGCCGGGACTGCGTCCAGCGGGGCGAAGCCGCGCACCGCATCGCTGCTCAAGTCCATGGACCTGGACAGCGTGACGCTGGACGAGGCGCTGCGGCTGCTGACGCTGCCGCGCATGCTCGGCGAACTCGACGGTGAGCCAGTCACGGCGCAGAACGGGCGGTATGGGCCATATGTGAAGAAGGGCGCGGAAAGCCGGTCGCTGGAGTCCGAGGAGCAGATGTTCACCATCTCCCTGGACGAGGCCAAGGCCCTGCTCGACCAGCCCAAGCCGCGGGGCAGGCAGGCGCGGGCAGCAGCAACTCCGCCACTCAAGGAGCTCGGCGATGACCCGGTCACTAGCAAGCCGATCGTGCTGCGCGAGGGCAGGTTCGGGCCTTATGTGACCGACGGCGAGACCAACGCCTCGCTGCGCAAGGGCGACACTGTGGAAGCGATCACGCCGCAGCGCGCCATTGAACTGCTGGCCGATCGCCGCGCCGCCGCTCCCGCGCCGCGGCGCCGGGCCACGACCAAGTCGGCCGGCCCGCGCAAGGCTCCGACGACCGGCAAGAGCGGGTCAGCCGCCAAGGGCAGGTCGGCCGCGAAGGGTGCCTCAGCGGCGAACGGCGGCTCGGCTGCCAAGGGCACCGGTCGCAGTACGCGCACGAGTAAGAAAGCAGCGGCCAGCGATGGGCAGGGGAAGTAACAGGGCTGGTCCGCGGCTCCTGCGACCGATCAGTAGTCGGACTTGACCGGCCGCGGGCGGCCAGTGGAGCCGGACGTGCGAGGATGGTGAGATAGGCCGCGGCCTGAAGCGGTCTCGTTCCCTTTCCCATTTGTCAAGCCCGGGATCAGGCGGCTTCAAGCTGTAGCCAACTGCCCCCTAAACATACCTATACCCTGGCGCAGTGAACCTTAGATCCCGTTTGGGCGCTCGTAGAGCTGGCGTGCTCTCGGTCACGCCGTTCCGGCGCCTGTGGATCGCTCTTTCGCTGTCCAGCCTGGGGGACTGGCTGAGCCTGGTCGCGTTGTCGACCCTGGCCAACACGCTGGGCGGCAAGAGCAACGGCGCCTTCGCGGTCAGCGGCGTCTGGCTCACCTCGCTGCTGCCCGCGCTGCTCTTCGGCCCGCTGGCAGGCGCCGTCGCGGACAAGTTCGACCGTCGGCTCAACATGATCATCGGCGACGTGATCAGGGCTGTGCTCTACATCTCTATCCCGTTCAACCTGGCCGTCCACTTCGCTAACGAGCTCACGTGGATGTACGTGGCCCAGTTCCTGGCGTCGTGCGCGTCGCTGTTCTGGACCCCGGCGAAGGACGCGTCGGTGCCGAACCTGGTGAGGCCGGAGCGCCTGGAGCAGGCCAACCAGCTCAGCCTGCTGACGACGTACGGCACCGCCCCGTTCGCCGCCCTGATTTTCTCCGGGCTCGCGCTGGTTGTCCCGTCCGGCACCGCCCAGGTCGACACGGCCCTGTACATCAACGCGGTCACCTTCGTTGTGTCCGCCATCACCGTGTACATGCTGCGGGAACTGCGCCGGCGGCCTCGCGGGGCGATCTCCACGCCCTCCGTGCTCAAGTCGATTTTTGACGGCTGGCGCTACCTGGGCAGCTCGCAGGTGGTGCGCGGCATCGTCTATGGCATGACTGGCGCGTTCGCGGCTGGCGGGGCGGTCGTCGGCATCGGGCCCTCCTACATCAAGAACACCCTGCAAGGAGGCAACGCAGGCTGGGGCGCCACGTTCGCGTCGATCTTCTTCGGACTGGCGCTCGGCATGTTCCTCGGCCTGCGGTTGCTCCGCGGGTTGTCGCGGCGGCGACTGTTCGGGCTGACGATCATGGTCGCGGCGATCCCGCTCGCGGCGGCTGCGCTGATCCCTGACCTCGCGCTGACCATCCTGCTGACCATCATCCTCGGCAGCTTGGCCGGAGCCGCGTATGTCACCGGATACACGGTCATCGGCCTTGAGGTGGATGACGCCACCAGAGGCCGGGTATTCGCCTTCTTGCAGTCGATGGTGCGGGTCATCCTGTTCGCGGTGATCGCGATCGCTCCATCACTAGCCGGGGGATTTAATGCGCTGTCCCGTGCGATTGCCGGCGGGACCAGCCTGCATGTTGGTGTCGCGGTGTATCGCAATGTTGGTTATAACCTGGTGCTGCTGGTGGCGGCGGTGTTCGCGCTGCTGCTCGGCAGACTGGCATATAAGCAGATGGACGACCGCAAGGGCGTGCCGCTGATGGCCGATCTCAGTTCCGTATTCCGTCTTGACCGACTGGCCGCGCGCCGGGGCGGTGGCAACCACTCCGCGACCAGCGTCACGAAGATGATGAGCAACGGGTCGCGGCCGGGCACCGCCGAGCACCGACGACCCGGCCTCTTCGTCGCGCTGGAAGGCGGGGAGGGAGCGGGCAAGTCAACCCAGGCCCGCCTGCTCGCCATCTGGCTGCGCGAGCTGGGCTTCGACGTGGTGTCCACGCACGAGCCGGGAGCCACGAAGATAGGCATGCGGCTGCGGGCGCTGCTGCTCGACACCGCGCACACCGGCCTGTCGCCCAAGGCCGAAGCCCTCATGTACGCGGCCGATCGCGCCGAACACGTCGACGCCGTGATCCGACCCGCGCTGGATCGCGGGGCCGTCGTCGTCACCGACCGGTATGTCGATTCCTCCCTGGCCTACCAGGGAGCCGGACGTCGGCTGCCGATGGCCGAGATCTCGGAACTGAACCAGTGGGCGACCACCGGCCTGACGCCGGACCTGACGGTGCTGCTCGATCTGCCGCCGCTGACCGGCCTTGGCCGGCGACGCAGTTCGGCCGACCGGCTGGAGGCGGAGCCGGTGGACTTCCACCAGCGGGTCAGGTCGGGGTTTCTATCGCTGGCCGAAGGATCGCCGGATCGCTACGCGGTGCTGGATGCGGCCAGGCCGGAGGCTGATCTCAGCCGCGAGATCCAGGCGCGCGTTCGCATCCTGCTGCCGGATCCGGTGCCAGCGACGACCGAAGAAAACACCGGCAGTTTCCCGGCGGTCGGCGAGTGACAGCTGGCGGCACAGTGTCGGCCGGCGGGTCCGGGTCGGCTGGCGGCCCGGTGCCGCCTAGCGGTTCTTTGTCGGTCGGCGGGTCCGGCCCGGCCGGGGCCGTCTTCGAGCACTTGGTCGGCCAGGAGGCAGTGGTCGCCCAGCTTGAGCGCGCCGTGGCGGCAGCCGCCGCAATCACCGGTGGCGCCAGTGTTGGCTTTGCCGGCGGTGCCTCCGGAATGACGCACGCCTGGCTTTTCACCGGCCCGCCGGGATCGGGCCGATCAGTGGCTGCAGCGGCATTTGCCGCGGCGCTGCTGTGCGACCGTGGCGGTTGTGGTCAGTGCCCGTCTTGCCATCAGGTCGCTGCCGGGACGCATGCGGACTTGCTCCGAGTCCGGCCCGACGGGCTGTCCTACGGCGTCCGGCAGACCAGGGATCTGGTGCTCCGAGCCGCGGCCGCGCCGATCTATGGACGGTGGCGGATCGTGCTCTTCGAGGACGCCGACCGGGCCACGGAACAGGCCGCGAACGCCCTGCTCAAGGCGATCGAGGAACCCGCACCCCGCACGGTCTGGCTGCTGTGCGCGCCGTATGCGGACGACCTGCCCACGACG
>DASXMP010000015.1:0-24824 GCA_036495585.1 Streptosporangiaceae bacterium | reverse complement strand
CGGCCCCGGCAACCTCAGCTCGGTACGGGCTGCGGTCGCCTATATAAACGGTCTGGCATTCAGCCTTGGCCGCAGGACGTTCTGTGCGAACTCGCTGGAGCTGATGGCGGCGGCCTACCGCATGCAGGGTCGGCTGCCGGTGCTGTGCCAGCGCAAGGCGGGCGGCGGCAATGCCTACCTTGGCTTGTACCAGCCGGGCTCGGATCCGCGCCTCACCTTTGGCCCGCTGGAGACCTGCGTGCCCGCGCTCTGCGCGCACCTGCCTGTGCTCGCGGTGGCTGGCGGGCCAGCCGATGTAGTGGCCAAGCTGCTGCCCGAGACTCAGGTCGAAGATTCAGGTATCGAGCACCCGGATGTGGATGTCCTTTATGAGCTGGCCCGTGATCCGGATCGTGACCGGGGACGGATCGTCGACCTCGCGCATCCGCTGAACGAGGGGTCGCTGGTCTTCCATGAGCACGCTGTTCAGGGCGACCAGCTGAGCCGTGGCTAGCTGCTAGCCTTGCCGGAGTGACAGCAGTTGACGTGCGTCAGCTCGATGGCGCGGCCGGCGCGATCGAGGAGTGCCTGCGAGACGGCGGCGTGGTGCTGCTGCCGACCGACACTGTCTACGGGCTCGCGGCGCTGCCCGAGCACCCTGACGCGGCCGCCCGGATCTTCGCGCTCAAGGGCCGGCCGAGCTCGGTCAACCTGCCCATCCTGGTCGCCGATCCCGGTGACATCGCCCGACTCGGCGGAGTCATCAGCCCCGCCGCAGCGCGGCTCCTTGCGTCCCGATTCGTGCCAGGGCCGCTGACCCTTGCGGTCGGTATCGACTCGGCCCGAGCCCCAGCCTGGCTGGCCGGGCGGGTGGAGGCCGCGTTCCGGCTGCCGGCCGAAGCCTGGCTGCTCAGCGTCATCCGGGCCGTGGGTCCGGTTTATGCCACCAGCGCTAACATCCATGCCGGCCAGCCCAAGGAGGCGGTGGCTGACATCCTGCCCGACCTGACCGGCCAGCCCGACCTCGCCATCGACGGCGGCGTCCGGGCCACCATTGCCTCCACGCTGGTCAATTGCAACGTCGAGCCGGCCGTGATCGAGCGCGTCGGCGTCGTACCGGCCGCTGAGATCGAGGCGGTGCTGGCATGACGGCGCTGGTCAACGCCGGGGCCGGGGACCTCGTGCTGGGCATCGAAACGTCCTGCGACGACACGGCGGTGGCACTCGTCGATCCGCAGGGGCAGGTCATCTCCGCGTGCACGGCGTCCCAGGCAGAGATCCACAGCGGCTACGGCGGGGTATACCCCGAGATCGCCAGCCGCGCCCACATCGAGAAGATCATCCCCACGGTGCAGGTCACGTTGTCGCAGGCGGGCGTGCGCGGCCAGGACCTGGCAGCCGTGGCGGTGACTAGGGGCCCGGGCTTGATCGGCTCGCTGATGGTTGGGCTGAACGCGGCAAGTGGTCTGAGCCAGGGCTGGGGGGTCCCGCTGACCGGGGTGAATCACCTGCGGGGCCATCTGCGCAGTGCCGACCTCGAGGAAGCCAGGGTTACCTACCCGGCGATCCTGCTGCTGGTCTCGGGCGGTCACACGCTGCTCGCCCGGATGGAGACGGCCACCGACGTCGTTCTCATCGGCAACACCCTGGATGACTCGGCCGGGGAGGCTTACGACAAGGTCGCGCGGATGCTCGGCCTCGGCTACCCGGGGGGCCCGGTCATCGACAGGCTGGCCAAGACCGGCGCTGCCTCGATTCCCTTCCCGCGGCCGATGCTGGGCCGGGGCATGGACTTCTCGTTCGCCGGGCTGAAGACCGCCGTCAGTGTGCATCTTGCGCACAACCCGGAGGACCTGCACGCCGACGTCGCCGCCTCGTTCGTGGCCGCCTGCCTGGAGGTGCTGATCACCAAGTGCCGGGTGGCGCTGAGGCGGTACCCGGCGGAGTCCCTGGTCGTGGTCGGCGGGGTGGCGGCCAGCCCGCAGCTGCGCGCCGCGGCGCAGGAGCTCTGTACGGAGATGGGCGTCGCGCTCTGCCTGCCACCGCTACGCTGGTCGACCGATAACGGTGCGATGATCGCGCTGGCCGGCTGGGACAACGTGCGGTCGGGACTATTCCCGCCACCGCTGCCCGAGCCCCGGCTGAAGATCGAGAAGCGCTAGCGCCGGGCGGGAATGAACGGCTGGCAGCAGGCGTTCCAGCGTCTGGCAAACTGGTAGCCAACCCACGCTTGTGGTTAACACTGATGCGGTCCCGGTTCACGCCCTCGAGGCGACCCGGCGGCCGCGGGGAACCAGGGAGATGTGATGAAGGCGGGAATTCACCCGGATTACGTAGAAACCACAGTGATTTGTAGCTGTGGCAGCACGTTCAAGACTCGGAGCACCGCCAAGGACGGCGTCATCCACGCCGACGTGTGCTCAAACTGCCACCCGTTCTACACCGGCAAGCAGAAGATCCTCGACACCGGCGGCCGCGTCGCCAGGTTCGAGCGCCGGTTCGGCAAGAAGGCTGCTAGCGGCAAGTAGCGCCGGCGACGACGTTCCCTTCCTGAAGGTCTTTGGAAGGGAACGTGCCGTCTTGCCTGCACTCTGCCAGCGACAGCATCACCCTGAGGAGGTAAGCGGTGTTTGAGCGGCTTGCCGACCTCGCCGCCGAGCATGCACAGCTCGAGAAGGACCTGGCCGACCCGACAATTCACACCGACCAGGACAGGGCTAGGACGCTGAGCCGCCGGTATGGCCAGCTCACCCCGATCGTCGCGGCTTACGACCAGTGGCAGCAGATCCGCGCTGACGAGGCGACCGCGCGGGAACTGTCCGCCGAGGACGCCTCCTTCGAGGCCGAGGCCGTGGAGCTGGCCGAGCGTCGCGCCGAGCTCGAGCTGCGGATTGCCGAGCTGCTCGTCCCGCGCGACCCAAGCGATGACAGGGACGTGATCCTGGAGGTCAAGGCGGGGGAGGGCGGCGAGGAGTCGGCCCTGTTCGCCGGGGACCTGCTGCGCATGTACCTGCGGTACGCCGAGCGGCACGGCTGGAAGACCGAGCTGCTCGACTCCACCATGACCGGCCTCGGCGGCTACAAGGACGTGACCGTCGCCGTCAAGGCGCGCGGCGATGAGGGTGCCTGGTCGAAGCTGAAGTACGAGGGCGGTGTGCACCGAGTGCAGCGGGTGCCCGCTACCGAGTCGCAGGGCCGCATCCATACCTCGGCGGCAGGCGTGCTGGTCATGCCCGAGGCGGATCCAATAGACGTCACGATCGACCCGGCCGACCTGAAGGTCGACGTGTTCCGGTCCTCCGGGCCGGGCGGTCAGAGCGTGAACACGACGGACTCAGCCGTCCGGATCACCCACCTGCCTACGGGCGTCGTCGTTTCCTGCCAGAACGAAAAGAGCCAGCTCCAGAACAAGGAGCAGGCCATGCGGGTACTGCGGGCCCGGCTGCTCGCCGTGGCTCAGGAGGAGGCTGACGCGCAGGCTTCGGCCGAGCGGCGCAGCCAAGTGGCCACGGTTGACCGGTCGCAGCGCGTGCGGACGTACAACTTCCCAGAGAACCGGATCTCCGATCACCGGGTTGGGTTCAAGGCCTACAACCTGGACCAGGTGATTGACGGCGACCTGGATGCGGTGATCACGGCGCTGGTGGACGCAGACCGGGCCGAGAAGATCGCGGCCGGATCCGGCCGGGGCTGAGCCGGCGGGTCGAACGTGAGCCTGCTGCTGGACGAGATCGCGATCGCAACGGCCCGGCTGGCAGCAGCGGGGGTTGAGTCGCCGCGCACGGACGCCGAGGTCATCGCGGCCAGCCTGCATGACGTCCGCCGGAGTGAACTGCACTTGGTGCCCGACGCCCAGTTCGACCCGCGGTTCTGGGACGACATCGCGCGGCGAGAGGCGCGGGAACCGCTTCAGCACATCACCGGCCGCGCCTACTTCCGCTACCTGGAGCTCGCCGTCGGGCCGGGAGTGTTCGTGCCCCGGCAGGAGACCGAGGTGATGACCGGCTGGGCGATCGAGCAGCTCGCGGCGATGGACGTGGCCGAGCCGGTGGTCACCGACCTGGGCACAGGATCGGGCGCGATCGCCCTGGCCATCGCCCAGGAAGTGCCGCGCGCCCGGGTGCACGCCGTCGAGGCGGATCCGCTCGCCAGGCACTGGGCTGAGCAGAACATCGCCAGCGTCGCCGCCGCATCGCCGCATACCGTCGGCCGGGTCACCCTGCATGCGGATGACTTCGGCGCCCCGTCAATGCTGGCCGAGCTGGCCGGCCAGGTTGACCTGGTCATCAGCAATCCGCCCTACATCCCCTCGGGTTCCTGGGTGCCACCAGAGGTCGGTGAGTACGATCCGGCGACCGCGCTGTGGGGCGGCGGCTCAGATGGCCTGGACGCCATGCGGGTGGTGGAAGTCACGGCGGCAAGGCTGCTACGGCCAGGCGGCCTGGTCGCAGTGGAACATGGCGCGCCGCAGGGAGCCGCGGTGTACTGGATCTTTGCCGAGGATCGCGGCTGGCGAGATACGCGTAACCACGTGGACCTGGCCGGGCGCGACCGTTTCGTCACGGCGCGGTCGGAGCCGTGACCGGTGATGCCGGACAGTTCGGTCCATGACAGGATGACGACTTATGAGCGCCTGGTTCGACTGCGCTGACGACACCCAGCGCGCCGAGGGACTTGCCGCCGCGGTGACCGCGGTGCTGAACGGGGAGCTCGTCGTGCTGCCCACGGACACCTTGTACGGGGTGGGGGCGGATGCCTTCAGCCCGACGGCGGTCCGGCGGCTGAACGCGGCCAGGGGAGAGCCCGGCTCAGCGCCCAAGTCGGTGCTGGTCGCCACCGTCCGCGCGGCCATGGCACTGATCCAGGACATTAGCTCGGACGGGAATCGGCTGATCGAGGAGTTCTGGCCCGGCGGCCTGACCGTCGTCTGCACTGCTACCCGATCGCTGAGCTGGGATATTGGCGAAGCCAAGGGCACGGTCGCGGTCCGGATGCCGGAAGAGAAGATTGCCCTCGATCTGCTCGCCGAGACCGGGCCGATGGTGGTCAGCAGCGCCAGCCGGATGGGCACGGCCTCGCCTGCCACCGCCGCAGCGGCCCGCGATCAGCTGGGCGACGAGGTTGCCATCTACCTGGACGGCGGCGAGTGCCGGGGCGGCGTGGCCTCGACGATCGTCGACCTGACCGGGGAGCAACCGCGGCTGCTCCGGCGCGGCGCGATCTCCGTCGGCAAGCTGCGGGAGGTGGCTCCGGTGCTCGCCGGTGCCGAAAGCGCCCCAGGTCCGGCGGCATAACGGCGGGAATCGGTCGCTATGCCGCGGGCTTGCCGGGAGGCACGGACCCGGCGCAGGTTGGCTGAACACACTGGCCTGGCAGGCCTGCGATCGGGTCGGGCTGAGCCGTGGCAGCCGGCTGAGTGCTCTACAGTGGCCCTGATGCTCCTTACTCCTGCGCGGGCTCGGTGAAGGACTACATCCTGACATTGCTGGTGGCGGCCGCCGTCACCTACCTGCTCACGCCACTGGTGCGGCGGGGCGCTATCCGGCTTGGCGCGGTCAAGGCGCCGCGTGAGCGGGACGTGCATGTCGTGCCCGTGCCCGAATTCGGCGGCCTGGCCATGTATGGCGGCCTGGTTGCCGCCCTGCTGGTGGCCGAGCGGATACCGCAGCTGCAGGATGGGTTCGCCAACACCGGGATGGTCAACGGTTTGCTGCTGGCTGGCGGGCTGCTGGTCCTGATCGGCTTCATCGACGACATGTGGGGGATGAACGCCCTCACCAAGCTGGCTGGCCAGATCGCCGCCGCCGGCATCCTGGTGGCGACCGGAACACAGCTGGACTGGCTGCCCGAACCCGGCAACGGGACGTTCGTGCCGACCACCGACCAGGCGACCTTTATCACGATCTTCGTGGTGGTGGCCACGATCAACGCCGTCAACTTCATCGACGGCCTGGACGGTCTCGCGGCTGGAATCGTCTGCATCGCCGCGGTGTCCTTCTTCATCTACTACTACTCGATGACCAAGGTCATCGACATCTCGTCGCTAGCCGCCCCGGCGCTGGCCTCGGCGGTGCTGATCGGCATGTGTATCGGCTTCCTGCCGCATAACTTCTCGCCGGCCAGCATCATGATGGGCGATACCGGGGCCATGCTGCTCGGGCTGCTGCTGGCCTACGCGCCGATCTCCAGCATCACCTCGCTCGACCCGGCGGTGCTGGCGAACCGGATCAACCGGTACCCCGAGATCATGCCTCTGCTGCTGCCGGCTGTGCTGCTCGTCATCCCTTACGGGGACATGCTGCTCGCGGTCGTCCGCAGGACCAGAGCCGGGATGTCACCCTTCGCGCCGGATCGCAAGCACCTGCATCACCGGCTTCTGGACATCGGTCACTCGGACCGCGCCAGCGTGCTGATCATGTACCTGTGGGCGATCTTGTTCTCCGGCAGCGTCGTCTGGCTGTCGATCGAGCTCACGCCTCAGCCGGGCGCGGCGAACCACCACGGCTCGCCGGTCTTCGTGTTCGTGGTCATCACCGGTGCCGCTGCCATCGCGCTGCTGCTGATGTCGATGCCCTCGCTGCGCTGGTGGGAGCGCCGGTCGCGGCAGGCAGCCGGGTCGGCAGCTACGGCCGGTCTACCGGGTCGAGCCGACCCAGCCGGGGACACGTCACCGGCCGGGGACACAGTGTCGGCCGGGGACACAGTGCAGGCTGGGGACACAGTGTCGGCTGGGGACACAGTGTCGGCGGGCGGCCGGGCCCGGCCCGTGCCCCGCGCGCCTGCGGGGCTCATGGACAGTCCCGCTGCCCCCGAACTGGTCCCGGCAGCGGGGGACTGGCAGGCCAGCAGAGCCGAGGGGCCGCAGCAGCGGCCGGCGCATCAGCGCGGCCTGTTCGAGCCCGCCACGCCCGATCACGCCGAGGGCAACGGACATGCGGAGCCAGACCAGGTTCGGCCCAGTCGCGCCCCAGATGCCAGTGGCTGGCCGGACGCAGAGCAGGTGCCGCAGCGGCCACGGCCTGGCTGGTCGCGCGATTCGCGTCCGCGCGACGATGTGCAGCCGGACGCGCCGCGATCGGTCGTGGGTACAGTCCCGCCTGCATTCTCGGGTTATGACGGTACGGGTGACTCCGCCGACGGGCTCGCCGGGGCGCGCCGGACGGACGCCCTGCCATGGTGGGTGACAGCGCCACCAGGACCCGGCGCTGAATCCGGTGAGCCGACCGGCCAGCGGCCTGACGACGGCTAGATCAGGGCGTGCGGGGGCGGCTTCGTTGTGCGCCGGTGGCCTTCTCTCGACCGTCCCTTGACCAAGGCCAATGACTCTCCATTAGCCATCTGATCTGCGCTTAGCTATGGCATGCAAGCCGCATCGGTCACGGTAGGTGACCCTGCCCAGCACAAGATGGGACAGCTTGTGATATCTTTCACGAGCACCCGCTACCAGGCGAGTGCAGGCTACGTGATACGTTTCGCTCACATGGCTGAACCAGGCTGTGGCCGGGTCTCGACGGGGGCACTGCCAATACACCTGTTGTACAGCCCGCGCGAAGCCGGGTCACCCAAGTTGATCCAGCTGTAATGAAGACATGACCCCGGAGTATCCCAGAGAATGCTGGCGCACTTCGCCTCGATGGCGCGGCGATCCGCAACCATGACGGCTGCTGCGGCAGCGGTCATGGTAGGGATCTGTGCCATTGTCGGCGGTACCAAGTCACTGATCGGCGCCGCCATTGCTACCGCGCTTGTTGCCGTCTTCTTCGGCATCAGCCTGGCCGCGGTGGGAGTGGCCGCGAGGTTTGGCACGCAGGCCATCATGGGCGCGGCCGCGGGCAGCTATATCTTCAAGATCCTCGTAATGGTGATCTTGTTCGGCGAGTTCTCTGGCACTTCGGCATTCAGTGCGCTGGCATTCGGCCTGACTGCCCTGGTCCTGGTTTTCGCTTACGACGGGTCGCTGATCCTCTGGTGGACGCGCACGAAGATGCTGTACGTCGAGCCGGACGGAGAACGATGACCCGTGGCCTCGACACACGCACCGGACGGCAGCCCGCGGCCCGCGGTTTCTGCGTGCGATTCGCGCCGTGTGCGGCTGTCGGCTTGCTGCCTGGGTCCAGCCAGCGAGCATGGCCGTGGCCATGAGCGTCAAGGGCCAGCCGGGAGGGGCGGGCGGCCCGGAGCCGCAGCCGCCGCGCGAGGCCGACGGCTGGCTCATCCTCAGCTACATGCTTGGCGGGATGATCCTCTATGGCGGGATCGGCTGGCTGATCGCGCACTGGACGCACATCGCGCTCCTGTTCCCGCTTGGCATGATCCTCGGCATCGGCCTGTCCGTCGCCATGATCATCTTCCGGTTCACGCGGACCTGACCTGGGCAGATGGGATGCGGGGACCGCTTGTCGCTGACCCGCCTGCGAGCCAGCTGACAACTTGCGCCATGATGTCTGACCCTGACCCGAACTTTGAAGCACAGTCTGACGGAAAGACGAACCCGCAGCAGTACGCCGCGGAGCAGCGCGCCGGTGGGCGCGCTGCCGCGGCGCCGGGCTGCGCGCGACCGCCCGGAGGGGTACCCCGGTGAGTGACCTGCACGCGATCGTGGTGGCAAATAACTGCTCGGTTGCCTCGAGCCACCTGTATTCCGGTTGCCCTTACCCGGCCCCGTCGATCCAGGACTTCTACTTCACTCCGTTGTTCAGCATCGGCCGGTTCCACTTCGACAAGTCGATGCTGCTGGTCCTGGTCAGCTCGCTCATCGTGATCACGTTCTTCTGGTTCGCGTTCCGCAAGCCCAAGCTGGTGCCTCGCGGCGTGCAGAACATCGGCGAGCTGGGCCTGCTGTTCGTCCGTGATCAGATCCTGCGCCCACAGCTTGGCAAGCAAGGCGACAAGTGGCTGCCGTTCCTGATGTCGCTGTTCTTCTTCATCTGGGTCAACAACATCTTCGGCATCATCCCGATCCTCTACTTCCCGGCCACCTCGAAGTACGCGTACCCGCTGGTCCTGACGGTCATGGTGTGGCTGATCTACATGTTCCTCGGGATGAAGCATCAGGGCGCTTTCGGCTACTTCAAGAACATGTCAGCGCCGGCCGGCGCACCGTGGTGGATCCTGCCGCTGCTGGTGCCGATCGAGCTGTTCAGCAACATCCTGGTCCGGCCGTTCACCCTGTCGGTCCGATTGTTCGCCAACATGCTGGCCGGGCACGTGCTGCTGCTCGTCTTCACTCTCGGAACCTGGTACCTGCTCACCGTCAACGTCAGCCTGGGGTTCCGCGGGATCGTCCCCCCCGTGTACTCACTGGCCTCGTTCCTGCTGGTCATCATCCTGACCGCGCTCGAGGTGCTGATCCAGGTCCTGCAGGCGTTCATCTTCACGATCTTGACTGCCACCTACATAGCCGGCGCGTACGAAACCGCGCACTAAGCCCCACAAGAGGAAACCCGGCGGTCACCCGCCGGCCTACGGAAAAAAGGAAACACGACCATGCAGCTCGCGGTGCACCTGCATCACCTGCTCTACGTGGCGGCGGCAGCGCCGGTCACGACGATTCACATCCAGAAGCTGGCGTCGCTCACCTTCGGTCTCGCCGCCATCGGCCCTGGCATCGGCATCGGCCTGATCTTCGGCAAGACGATCGAGGCCATCGCCCGCCAGCCCGAGGCGCAGAGCAGGGTTACCGGCCTGATGTGGATCGGCTTCGCGCTGACGGAGTCCCTGGCCCTCATCGGCATCGCCGTTACCTACTTCCTGACCTGATCAGGATCAGCGTCATCAGGACTGTGCTTGATCACGACCCGGCTGAGAGGTAGCCGCTCATGTTGCACCACCTAGCGTCCACGATCCCGGCGAACCCGAACCCCCTCGTTCCGGACTGGACCGAGGTCATCATCGGGGCAATCGGCTTCTTCATTGTCTTCGGCATGCTCTGGAAGGTGCTGCTGCCCCGGATCAGCAAGACCTTGGAGGAGCGGACCGACGCGATCGAGGGCGGCCTGCAGCGCGCTGAGAAGGCGCAGACCGACGCCAACCAGATGGTCGCCCAGTACAAGGCCCAGCTCGATGACGCCAGGCACGAGGCGGCCAGGCATCGCGAGGAGGCAAGGGAAGAGGGCGCTCGGATCATCGCCGAGATGCGCGAGGAAGCCCAGGCCGAGGCAGCCCGGATCGCTCAGGCCGCCAGGGTTCAGATCGAGGCTGACCGGCAGCAGGCATTCGCCTCGCTGCGCGCCGAGGTGGGCACGCTGGCAGTCCAGCTGGCCAGCAAGATCGTCGGTGAGTCGCTGGAAGACGAGGCCAGGCAGAGCCGGGTCGTGGACAGGTTCCTGGCCGACCTCGAGGGAAGCCAGAACGCGCCGTCGGGGGCGCAGGCTCAGTCGTGAACGGCACAGTCATGAGACATGGCACGAAGGACGGGGCATGAGGGGCATCAGCAGGGCCTCGCTCGCCGAGGTCGAAGAGCAGCTCGCGCCGCTGACCACCAGGGCGCAGGCTGCCGCGACGCTCGGCAACGAACTGCTGGCGGTGGCTGGCGTGCTGGCCAGTCAGCCGGCCTTGCGGCGCGCGCTGGCCGACCCGTCGCGGGCGCCGGCCGCACGCAGCGGCCTCGCCACCTCGCTCCTGTCCGGCAAGGTTGGCGATGGGGCAGCGAGCCTGGTCGCGGCGGTGGCAGCTGCCCGCTGGTCGGCTCCAGGCGATCTCACCGACGCCGTCGAGCGGCTCGCGGTGCAGGCGATCGTCGCTGCCGCGGAGCAGGAGGGCCGGCTGGATAACCTGGAAGACGAGCTGTTCCGGTTCGGCCGGATCGTCGCCAGTACCCCAGAGCTCCGGATCGCGCTGACGAACCCGTTCGCCAGCGCGGATGGCAAGCGCCAGCTGCTGTCCAGCCTGCTGTCCGGCAAGGTCACCCCGGAGGCGCTGCGGCTGATCACCGAAGCCGCGGTCAGCCCGCTTGGGCGCAGCCTGGACGTGAGCTTGCAGGAATACGCCCAGATCGCTGCGCAGCGGCGTGAGCGGCTGGTCGCCGAGGTACACGTGGCCGTGGCCCTGACCGAGGCGCAGCGCAGCCGGCTGGCGGCCGCGCTAGCCGCTGCGTACGGACATCAGGTGCACTTGAACGTGGTGCTCGACCCGCGGGTGGCAGGCGGGATGACAATCCGGGTGGGCGACGAGCTCATCGACGGCAGCGTGGCCACCAGGCTCGGTGCCGCGGGACGCGGGCTGGTGGCATGAGCTGGCCAGCGAGCCAAACGCGGCCGGGGGAGCGGACAAGGCCGTTCCCAGCACACATCGGCGGACGATCGCGGCCGGGACTGGCGGACAGCCGCCAGCACCAGAGCCGGTAATAGACCAGGACGAGAAGGACAGAGCGAACATGGCGGAACTGACAATCCGGCCCGAAGAGATCCGGGACGCGCTCGAGCGTTTCGTCGAGGCCTACGAGCCATCGGCCGCGGCGACCGAGGAGGTCGGCGCCGTCGTCGAGTGCGGCGACGGCATCGCCCGCGTGGCTGGCCTGCCCTCGGTCATGGCCAACGAGCTGCTGGAGTTCGAGGACGGCACCAGGGGCATCGCTCAGAACCTGGACGTGCGCGAGATCGGCGTGGTGATCCTCGGCGAGTTCAGCCAGATCAGGGAGGGCCAGCGGGTCAAGCGCACCGGCGAGGTGCTGTCGGTACCCGTCGGCGACGGCTTCCTCGGCCGGGTGGTCGATCCGCTGGGCGAGCCGCTGGACGGCCTCGGCCGGATCGAGGGCGTGACCGAGCAGCGCGAGCTCGAAGTGCAGGCGCCGAGCGTGGTGCAGCGCCAGCCGGTGAAGGAGCCGCTGCAAACCGGCATCAAGGCCATCGACTCCATCACCCCGATCGGCCGGGGCCAGCGCGAGCTGATCATCGGCGACCGGCAGACCGGCAAGACCACGATCGCCATCGACACCATCATCAACCAGAAGCAGAACTGGGACTCCGGCGATCCGGCCAGGCAGGTGCGCTGCGTCTACGTGGCCATCGGCCAGAAGGGCTCGACGGTCTCCGCGGTGCGGGCCACGCTGGAGGACGCCGGGGCGCTGGAGTACACAACGATTGTCATGGCCGAGGCCTCCGACCCGGCCGGGTTCAAGTACATCGCCCCCTATACCGGCTCGGCCATCGGCCAGCACTGGATGTACCAGGGCAAGCACGTGCTGATCGTGTTCGACGACCTGACCAAGCAGGCTGAGGCCTACCGCGCCATCTCGCTGCTGCTGCGCCGCCCGCCGGGCCGCGAGGCCTATCCGGGAGATGTCTTCTACCTGCACTCCCGGCTGCTGGAGCGCTGCGCCAAGCTGTCGGACGAGATGGGCGCCGGCTCCCTCACGGGGCTGCCGATCGTGGAGACCAAGGCCAACGACATCTCGGCCTACATCCCGACCAACGTCATCTCGATCACCGACGGCCAGATCTTCCTGGAGACCGACCTGTTCAACTCCGGCGTCCGGCCGGCCATCAACGTCGGCCAGTCGGTCTCCCGCGTCGGCGGCTCAGCTCAGATCCGCGCCATGCGGAAGGTGGCCGGCGGTCTGAAGCTGGCACTGTCGCAGTACCGGGACCTAGAGGCGTTCGCGTCATTCTCGTCCGACCTCGACCCGGCATCGCGGGCCCAGCTGGACCGGGGCGCGCGCCTGGTCGAATTGCTCAAGCAGCCGCAGTACAGCCCGTACCCGGTCGAGCGCCAGGTGGTCTCGGTCTGGGCCGGCAACGAGGGCTACCTCGACGACGTCCCGGTGGAGGACGTCCGCCGGTTCGAGACGGAGTTCCTGGACGAGATCGGCCGGTCCCACTCGGGCATCTACGACACCATCCGGGAGACCGGCGACCTCAACGACGACACCGTGGTCGCCCTCCGGGACGCTATCGACCAGTTCCGCGCCCGGTTCGAGAAGACCGGCGGCGAGCTGCTGGTGAGGGAGGAACCGGTCGAGCCGATCGGCGAGGGTGACGTCGAGCCCGAGACGATCAAGCGCCGTCCGCCGCCGCCGCCCGCCGAGAAGGCCTAAGGGAAGCCGGCCGAGACAAAGGGACAGGAACTTAAGCCATGGGAGCCCAGCTTCGCGCGGTACGGCGGCGGATTAGGAGCGTCCAGTCCACCGCCAAGATCACCCGCGCCCAGGAGCTGATCGCGTCCTCGCGGATCATCCGGGCGCAGCAGCGGCTGCACGACGCCGCGCCGTACGCCAGGGAGATCACCAACGCAGTGGAGGCCGTCGTCAGCAGGTCGGGAAACGTCGACCATCCGCTGACCCGCCCAGTGGAGAACCCAACGCGAGCAGCGGTGCTCGTCCTCACCAGCGACCGCGGCTTCTGCGGCGGCTACAACGCCAACGTGCTGCGTGAGGCACAGGGGCTGCGCGGGCTGCTGGAGGGCCAGCGCGTCGCCGTTTCCACCTACGTGGCCGGCCGGAAGGGCATCGGCTGGCACCGGTTCCGCTCCCGGGAAATGACCGCGGAGTGGGCCGGCTTCTCCGACACGCCGCGCCAGGACAACGCCGCCGAGATCACCAGGACGCTGCTAGAGGCGTACGGGCGGCCGGCCGAGGAGGGCGGCGTGGACGAGATCCATGTCGTCTACACCGAGTTCGTGTCCATGCTCACGCAGCAGCCGGTGGTCCGCCGGCTGCTGCCACTGGAGATCGTGGACACCACCGAGGAGTCGGCCAGCGGCCCGATGCCGATCTATGAGTTCGAGCCGTCGCCCGAAGATGTTCTCAACGCGCTGCTGCCGTGGTATGTGGAAAGCAGGCTATTCCACGCGCTGCTTGACTCGGCTGCCTCCGAGATCGCGGCGCGGCGGCGGGCAATGAAGTCTGCGACAGACAACGCCCACGAGCTGATCGAGCAGCTCAGCAGGGAAGCGAACAAGGCACGGCAGGCTGAGATCACCCAGGAAATCAGCGAAATCGTGGGTGGCGCGAACGCGCTGGCCGACGCGAGCAGGGAGTAAGTGAGCAGCAACATGACCGCAACCGCAGACACCACCGCCGCCAGTGCCCCGGCCGGTTCGGCCACGGGTCGCGTGGTCCGGGTGATCGGCCCAGTCGTGGACGTCGAGTTCGCGACCGAGGAGATGCCCGAGATCTACAACGCGCTGCACGTGGATGTGACGCTCGGCGACCGCACGAGGACCCTGACCCTGGAGATCGCGCAGCACCTTGGCGACGACACTGTCCGGGCCATCTCGATGGAGCCGACCGACGGCCTGATCCGCGGCGCCGTCGTGACCGACACCGGTGGCCCGATCACCGTTCCGGTGGGCGATGTCACCAAGGGCCACGTCTTCAACGTGCTCGGCGAGCCGCTGGACGTGCCGGCTTCCTCGCTGCAGGTCAAGGAGCGCTGGTCGATCCACCGCGACCCGCCGCCGTTCGACCAGCTTGAGCCGCGCACCGAGATCCTGGAAACCGGGATCAAGGTCCTCGACCTGCTGACGCCGTATGTGAAGGGCGGCAAGATCGGCCTGTTCGGTGGCGCTGGCGTTGGCAAGACCGTGCTCATCCAGGAGATGATCACCCGCGTCGCGAAGAACTTCGGTGGTGTGTCCTGCTTCGCCGGCGTGGGCGAGCGGACCCGTGAGGGCAACGACCTGTTCCTGGAGATGACCGAGTCCGGCGTCATCAACGACACCGCCCTGGTCTTCGGCCAGATGGACGAGCCGCCGGGTACCCGGCTCCGGGTCGCGCTGTCGGCGCTGACCATGGCCGAGTACTTCCGCGACGAGCAGCAGCAGGACGTGCTGCTGTTCATCGACAACATCTTCCGGTTCACGCAGGCGGGGTCGGAGGTATCCACCCTGCTCGGCCGGATGCCCTCGGCGGTCGGTTACCAGCCGACGCTGGCTGACGAGATGGGTCAGCTGCAGGAGCGCATCACCTCGACCCGCGGTCACTCCATCACCTCGATGCAGGCGATCTATGTGCCTGCCGATGACTACACCGACCCGGCGCCCTCGGCGGTGTTCGCCCACCTGGACGCCACCACCGCGCTGTCCCGGGAGATCACCCAGAAGGGCATCTTCCCGGCGGTCGACCCGCTCGCCTCCACCTCCCGGATCCTGGCCCCGGCCTACGTCGGCCAGGAGCACTACGGCGTGGCCCGCGAGACGCAGCGGATCCTGCAGCGCTACACCGAGCTCCAGGACATCATCGCGATCCTGGGCATCGACGAGCTGTCCGAGGAGGACAAGGTCACCGTCCAGCGGGCGCGGCGGATCGAGCGGTTCTTGTCCCACCCAATGTTCGTGGCGCAGCAGTTCACCGGCCAGCCCGGAATCTTCGTGCCCCTCAAGGACACGATCGCCTCGTTCAAGGCCATCTGCGAGGGCCAGTACGACCACCTGCCGGAGCAGGCGTTCTTCATGGTCGGCGGCATCGAGGACGTCGAGCGCAAGGCCAAGGACCTGGAGCGCTCCTGATGGCGCTGAGCGTGGAGCTCGTCAACCCGGAAGGCGAGATCTGGTCCGGGCAGGCTGAGCTGGTCATCGCCAGGACGCTGGACGGCGAGATCGGCATCCTGACCGGGCACGCACCCGTGATCGGCATCCTGGCCGAGGGCAGCACGGTGACGATCCGGGCCAGCCAGCCCGCGGATCCGGACGTATTCGCTGCGGTGTCCGGCGGGTTCCTGTCCGTGGCCGACGACCGGGTATCCATCCTGGCCAAGCAGGCGCTGCTCGGCCAGCAGGTGAACGTGACCGCTACGAAGGCCGCCCTGGACCAGGCACTGGCGGCGGCTGGCCCCGCAGCGGGCGGGCCGGACGAGCCCGCCGACGTGCGCTACTACCGGGCGCTGCTCGAGGCCGCCGAGGAGTCAGGCTAGCCGGGTCGAATCCTGGCTACTGCGCTGCCTGCCGCAAGGAGGGCAACCATGTAGCTGTGCCGCGCCCTGGCCATCGCTCGGGCTGGGCTAGCGGTCGCGCTCGCTGCCAGGCTTCCAGAGCAGGTCGCCGTCTGGCTCGTTGACCCGGCGGGCCAAGATGAACAGCAGGTCCGAGAGCCGGTTCAGGTACGTGGCCGTCAGCGGGTTCATCGTGTCGCCATACACCTCCAGCGCGGCCCAGGTGCTCCGCTCGGCGCGCCGGACGACGGTCCGGGCCACATGCAACAGCGCCGATGCCGGGCTGCCGCCAGGCAGGACAAAGCTGCGGAGCACAGGCAGGCCCTCGTTGAACTGGTCGCAGGCCTGCTCCAGCCCCGTGATGTAATCCGGCTCGACCCGCAGCGGGGGGTAGGCCGGATCAGGCGTCACCGGGTTGGCCAGGTCGGCGCCCACATCGAAGAGCTCATTCTGGATCCGGATGAGCAGCGTGCCGATCTCCGCTGGCAGCTCGCCCATGGTGACCGCGACCCCGATGGCGCAGTTCGCCTCGTCGGTGTCGGCGTAGGCGGCGAGCCGCGGGTCCGTCTTTGGTGCGCGGCTCATGTCGCCGAGGGCAGTCGTACCATCGTCGCCGGTGCGGGTATAGATGCTGGACAAGACCACAGGGGTGGCACGGTCTTTGGGCATGGCTCCACCGTAGTGGGGAGGCTCGCAGCTCGCAGAACCGCCCAGCGAGCCCAGCTCAGTGGCCTGTGACCGGGTTTGGGACGGCCTCTACCTGGCGTTCGGTAACTCTCAGCAATCTTGGTGTTAGGTGTCCTGACCATGGGGTATTCACATGCCGAGCACGATGTGACATCGTTTGGATACTGAGAGTGATGGAGGTTCGGGTTCGTACCCGTCGGCGGACGGGTTTCGGACATCGCAGCCCAGCAACCAAGCCTGGGTCCGTAATGGACCTGACTGAGCCGCCTTTCTGGGCGGCTCGCGGCCCGCTCTCTGCAAGCCGGCGGTTCTCGGGGGCCCGCCGGAACGCGAGGGCCGCACGGGTGGGGGGACGCGCGCGCCCGGCCGAAAGGCCGGGAGCGCGCCTGCGTGTCTGGCCACTCTTGCCTGCCGCGCCCTCCCCGGCCACCAGAATGCGTGCCGGAATCGCACGCTGTATCCGACAAATAGCTTGATGCGTTACTTAGCGGCGACATAGCCGAGACATCACTGCAGCCTGCCAAGCCCCACGGCGCCTCCTAGCTGAGTAGGGTAAACACCGGATTCAGCCGAGCTGGGAGGATAAGCCGTGTACGACTACGTGATAGTCGGTGCCGGCAGTGCGGGCTGCGTGCTGGCCTCCCGGCTGAGCGAGAACCCGGACTGCCAGGTGCTGCTGCTGGAGGCCGGACCGCCGGACATCGCTGACGAGATCCACATTCCGGCGGCCATCAACCTGCTGTTCCAGACCGCCTACGACTGGAACTATGAGACGGTCCCGCAGAACAGCGCCGCCGGCCGGTCGGTCTACTGGCCCCGCGGCCGGGTACTGGGCGGGTCGTCCTCGATCAACGCGATGATTTACATTCGCGGCAACCGGCACGACTATGACGAGTGGCGCGATGACTACGGCTGCACCGGCTGGGGGTATGCGGACCTGCTGCCCTACTTCTTGCGGGCCGAGGGCAACTCGCGCGGCGCCTCGCCCTACCACGGCGCCGACGGGCCGCTCGCCGTCCAGGACCTGGGCTTCAAAAGCCCCCTGACCGGTGCATTCGTTGCCGCGGCCGGCCACGGCGGTCAGCCAGCGAACGCCGATTTCAACGGCGCGGTCCAGGATGGCGTCGGCTACTACCAGGTCACCCAGAAGGGCGGCCGCCGCTGGTCAGCCGCCGACGCCTATCTGCACCCGGCCGCTTCCCGGCCCAACCTCACGGTTCGCACCGATGCCCTGGCCACCGGGATCGAGATCGAGGCTGGCCGGGCAACCGGAGTGCGCTACCTGCACCGGGGCGTGGAGGAACTTGCCACGGCCGGCGCCGAGGTGATCGTAGCGGCCGGGGCGATCGGCAGCCCTCAGCTGCTCATGCTGTCGGGTGTCGGGCCGGCCGACCATCTGCATGAGTTCAACATCCCGGTGATGGCCGACAGCCCTGGCGTTGGCGCCAACCTGTCCGATCACCCGATGGTGACGGCAATGTGGAGTGCGCCGAAGACCCGCAGCCTGTGGGAGGAGGCGGGCCGCCGCAATCTGGTCCGCTGGCAGCTCACCCACTCCGGCCCGATGACGAGCAACATTGCCGAGGCAGGCGGGTTCGTCCGGACCGATCCGGACCTTGCCGCGCCCGACATCCAGTGGCACGTGCTGCCGGTGCCCTACGTCAATGGCGGCCTGATAGACCCGGCCAGCCGGGCCCTTTCGGTACTGATCACGCTGGTCAGCGTCGGCAGCCGGGGGCGCATTCGGCTGCGCGGCGCGGATCCGCGGCACAAGCCGCTCATCGACCCCGCCTACCTGTCCGACGACGGCGACATCGAGCCCCTGGTCAGGGCGGTCCGCATGGCCAGGGGATTCGCCGGGCAGCGGCCGCTGAGCCGGCAGCTGGCAGCGGAGCTGGCGCCGGGTCCTGACGTTCAGACCGACGCCGACCTGCGCGAGTGGATCCGCGGCAACCTGTCGACGATTTACCACCCGGTCGGCACCTGCGCCATGGGCGGGGACTCGCGGGTCGCCGCCAGCAAGCTGACCAGCGTGGTGGACACCGAGCTGCGGGTCCGCGGCGTCGAGCGGCTGCGGGTCGTCGACGCGTCCGTGATGCCGACCGTGCCACGCGGCAACACCAACGCCCC
The DNA here is from genome assembly GCA_036495585.1 of Streptosporangiaceae bacterium. Taxonomy (GTDB): domain Bacteria; phylum Actinomycetota; class Actinomycetes; order Streptosporangiales; family Streptosporangiaceae; genus JAJYUU01. The sequence goes on along the minus strand of DASXMP010000015.1, from coordinate 6,162 downwards.
GACGATCGCGATCGCCGAGCGGGCCTCCGACCTCATCCAGGGCCGCGCACCGCTCGAGGCGCAGGACCCAGCGGATGCGATGCTGTCGACCGCATCCGGGCAGTAGCGCACGGCTGCCGATGTCAGGCCGGAAACGTCGCCGCATTGCTCACGGCCGTGCGCCCGGCCGCCGCCGAGGCTATCTCGGCCAGGCTCGCGTTACTTGTACCGGCGGCCGTGCAGCAGCGTCGCCAGGTTGAGGATCTTCTTCATGTCCTCGTCGGTCCGGCCGAACGAGGTCAGGTTGGGCCGTGCCTTCATCCGCTGCCGGGTGATGGCCTTGGCCCGGGCGAATTCCCGCAGCCCGTCCGCGCCGTGTATCCGGCCGAAACCGGAGTCGCCGGAGCCGCCGAAGGGCAGCGATGGGACGGTGGCGAACGCGATAACCGAATTGATCGCGGTCATCCCGCTGCGCAAGGCACGCGCGGCGGCCATGGCGGCCTTCCGGTTCCTGGTGAACACGCTGCCGCCGAGCCCGTACCGGCTCGCGTTCGCGCGCTCGACGGCCTCGGTCAGGTTCGCGACCTTGGCCACGGTGATCGTCGGGCCGAACGTCTCGTCCGTGACCGCCTTGCTCTCCTCCGGCACGTCGGCGAGGATGACCGGTCCGATGTACGGTCGGCGAATGCTGCTGATGCCGCCGACGACCGGCCTGCCACCACGGGCGAGCGCATCGGCGATGTGAGACTCGATCGTTTCCGACTGGCCGGGCATGGTCATGGGGCCGTACTGGGCCTCGCGGTCTTCGCCGGGCCGGACCCGCGTGACGCGGTCAGTCAGTTTCTCCAGGAAGGTGTGGTACACGTCCTGGACCACGTAGACCCGCTCGATCCCGATGCAGGTCTGGCCGGCGTTGGACATCGCGCCCCAGGCGCAGGCGTCCGCAGCGGCATCCAGGTCGGCGTCCGCACCGACGATCAGCGCATCCTTGCCGCCGCACTCAGCCACCAGCGGGGTCAGGTTCTCCGCGCACGCGGCCATCACCTTCCGCGCGGTCGCGGCCGAGCCGGTGAAGGCGATCTTGCTGACCCCGCTACGCGCCAGGTGCGCGCCCGTCTCGCCCCGGCCGGTCACGAGCTGGAAGACCGGCTGCTCAGGCACCACCTCGGCAAAGGAGCTGACCAGCCACGAGCCGACCGCCGGAGTCAGCTCGCTGGGCTTGAAGACGACGCCGTTACCAGCCGCAAGCGCGTACGCAATCGACCCCATCGGGGTAAATACCGGATAGTTCCATGGGCCGATCACCCCGACCACGCCGAGCGGCTGGTACTCCAGGATGGCAGTCTGGTTGATGGCCACCAGGCCGCTGCGGACCCGCCGCGGACCGAGCACTTTCCGCGCGTTCCGCGCCGCCCAGTCGATGTGGATGATCGCCAGCAGGATCTCCAGCTGGGCGTCGGCTACCGGCTTGCCGGTCTCGGTGTGCACGAGCTCAGCGAGCCTGCTGAGGTAACGCGTCAGGTAGGACTTCCAGGCCAGCAGTCGCTGTCGGCGGCCCGCCCACCCGAGGCCCGCCCACCACTGCGCGGCGGCCCGGGCCCGCTCGACCGTGTCGGCGACATCCTGCTCGCCGTAGACGCCGTAGGTGCCGATCACCTCGGACGTCGCCGGATTCAGCGAGTCGAAGGTCTCGGCCGACCGGAGGAATCGTGGACTGCCGAGCGTGGCTGTCATCGAACGCACCGCCATTCTGAACGACTTCGATGGATTCTACTCCCGGGTAGCCAGCGGGCGCGGGCGCGACCGCGGACCTGGGCCGGAGTCGGCCTGCGGCCCGGGCGGGCCGCTGACCTGCCAGTATCGTCGTTAGTCCTTGCCCACAACGGGAGCGCCCGTGACATACCTGGCCGACGCGGAGGCCGACCACTACCTGCTGCTTCAGGCGATTGAGCTGTCCCGCCGCTGCCCGCCGTCGTCGACCGCGTTCTCGGTCGGCGCCGTCCTCGTCGGCGGGGACGGCTCGGTGCTCTCCGCCGGGTACTCCCGCGAGCTGGCGCCGGCTGATCACGCCGAGGAGGTGGCCCTGGTGAAGGCCGGGCTGCCCGCCGCCGCGACCGGCGCGCCCGAGCTGGCGAGCGCGACCCTCTACAGCTCGCTCGAGCCCTGCGCGGCCCGGGCGTCGCGCCCAGTCCCGTGCGCGGACCTCATCATCGCCAGCGGCATCGGCCGTGTCGTGATCGCCTGGCGGGAGCCGCCGATCTTCGTGCCGGGCGGTGGCGTGGCGCGCATGCACGCCGCCGGGATCCGGGTGCTCGTGCTGCCCGAGCTTGCGCCCGCCGCCCGTGCCGTCAACGCCCACCTGCTGCTGGATTAGGCACCCAGCCCGGCGCCGCCCGCGGTCCGAGCGCGGCGGTACGTCACGTGCGGCCGCAGGTGATGTCCCTCGGGCAGTCGCGGGTGCTCCCACCTGATGTACTCGGTCAGGCCAAGGCGGCGCATGACCGCCTGCGATGGCTCGTTCAGCACGGCGGTCATGGACCAGATGGCATCAAGGCCGACGCCGTTGAACGCGACGTCGATCGCGGCCTGCGCAGCTTCGGTGGCATAACCGTGATGCCAGGCATGGCTGGCCAGTCGCCAGCCAACTTCCATCCCGCCAGCGCCGGGGACGTCGTCCGGCATCGGGTTGAGCCCGGTGAAGCCAATAAACTCGCCGCCGTCGAGCAGTTCCAGTGCCCACAGGCCGAAGCCCTGCTCCTCGAATCGAGACTCGATGCGGTCCACCAGGGCGTCGCTAGCTGTCCGGTCCAGTGTCTGCGGGAAGAACCGCAACGTGTGCGGGTCCGCGTTCAGTGCCGCGAAGGGCGCGCGATCGGATTCCTGCCATCGGCGCAGCAGCAGCCGGTCGGTGCGGATGGTGTCGAACCGAGCGGGCACGAGCCTGGCTCCTCGCAGTCTGCGCTGGCGCCTGGTGCGCGCTGGCGAGCCCGCAGGCTGCGCTGGACCTGCCGGTGCTCAGGCGATGTGGTGGAAGAACGTGATGATGCCGCTAATCCAGCTATGGACCGTATCACCAGCCGAAGCTGGGTCGGAGACGATCCATACGATGACCAGGATCACCACGGCAATGCCGAGTGTACGCTGTAGCAACGCTTGCCTCCCGACCCTGCCCGGCCGCGCAGGGGGTCGCGGTCCCATGCCTTATCTCGCGCCGGCGGTCTGCACTCGCCCGCCATTGCCTGACTCCATTGTTACTCAGGTTTGCGGCAAATACGAACTTGCCAATAACACGGTAGCTAACATCAGCGGTGTCCTCGAGGCGGATGGTGCTGGATTAACCCCCGTTCTCGGTGGATCGTAGTGTGGTTTGACGGGCGGTGCGCCTGCATGGCGGCGTGGCTGCGCAGCGTCGTCGTCGCGCACAGGGGGAGTGTGAATGACCTGCACGGTTCCGGCTGGCTTCGGGGGATATGAGCTGGCCTGGTCGGACGAGTTCGATGGGCCAGCCGGTGCCCCGGCTGATCCGCAGACCTGGCGTGCGGACGTTGGCGGGGACGGCTGGGGCAACGAGGAACTCCAGTACTACACCGACGGCACGCAGAACGCCGCCATCGACGGCGCGGGCAACCTGACCATCGCGGTTCGCAGGTCCGACCCGAAGGTGGCGGCACGGGACTACGACGGCTGCGAGTTCACCTCGGCGCGGCTGATCAGCAACCAGCTCGTGGCGTTCCGATACGGACTGATTCAGGCGCGGATGAAGCTGCCGCCGGGGCTCGGCATATGGCCGGCGTTCTGGCTGCTCGGCGCCGACTTCGACGAGGTGAGCTGGCCCGACTGCGGCGAGATCGACGTGCTGGAGAACTTCGGCATCAACAAGATGCAGGCACTTGGTGCGGTGCACGGGCCAGGTTACTCGGGCCCCGAGGGAGTGGCTGCCTCGCTCGACACCGCGGCGCCGTTGTCTGACGACTTCCACGTCTACTCGGTCAGCTGGGAGCCGGACCGGATCCGGTGGTACGTGGACGACCGCCAGTTCCACTGCGTCACGCCAGCGGATCTGCATGGCCAGCGCTGGGTGTTCGACCACGATTTCTTCCTGCTCGTGAACGTGGCCGTGGGCGGCGTGCCATCCGTGCAGCCGGACAGCACGGTCACCTTCCCTCAGCTACTGGTCGTGGACTACATCCGTGTGTACCGCCCGCCGGCCGGGGGCTGACACTCAGAAGAGCGTTAGCTCGCTGGTTGGCAGGCCGCGCATCAGGGCGTAGTCGAGGATCACGCACCGGATGCCCCGGTCCTCGGCGAGCACTCGCGCCTGCGGCCGGATGTCCTGGGCGGCGAAGACACCCTGCACCGGAGCCAGCAGCGGATCCCGGTTGAGCAGTTCGAGGTAGCGGGTGAGCTGCTCGACGCCGTCGATCTCACCCCGCCGCTTGATCTCCACGGCGACGCTGACGCCGTCGGCGTCGCGGCACATCAGGTCGACGGGGCCGATCGCGGTCGGGTACTCGCGCCGCACCAGCCGCCAGCCGGTGCCGAGAACCTCGACCTGCGCCGCGAGCAGTTCCTGCAGATGCGAATCGACGCCGTCCTTGACTAGGCCGGGGTCCGCACCGAGCTCCACTGATGTGTCGCTGATGACCTCTTCGAGCTGAATGGTCAGTGTCTCGCCGGACTTACCGGTGACGATCCAGCGGCCAGGCTCCTCGGCGAGCTTGCACGGCGGCGACATCCAGTTGAGCGGCTTGTAGGAGCCGCCGTCGCTGTGCACCAGTACGGACGAGTCGGCCTTGACGATGAGCAACCGGGTGGCGAGGGGAAGGTGCGCGCTCAGTCGGCCCGCATAGTCCACGCTGCACCTGGCAATCACGAGCCGCACGAGTAGCACTATAGGCAGTGGCGTTCTCAGGCGTGCAGATTTGCGGGTGTTCCTGGACGGCCTGGCTGACGCGGCTTTATCGCCCTGCGGACGTCTTCCTACCACGGTAGGAACGACCATGGTAGCATTCATTGCGTGAAGGTCGACAAGCTGAGTATCTCGTTCGAGCCCGAGCTGGGTGATGCGGTCCGGTCCGCGGCAGCCCAGGCCGGGAAGCCGGTGTCATCCTGGCTGGCCGAGGCCGCGGCGAGCAAGCTGCGGGCCGAAGCGCTAGCTGAGTTCCTGGCCGATTGGCAAACCGAGCATGGCGTCCTTACCCCTGAAGAAATCGGGCGCGCCGAGCGGGAGCTCGGCCTGGCAGCAGGTGACACCGCGGCGTGAGTGCCCTGATCCTGGACGCCGGTGCGCTGCTGGCCGTCGACCGCGGCGACCGGGCCATGATGGCACGGCTGCAAGTAGCGCAGGGCGCTGGACTTGACCTCCGTAGCAACACCATGGTCGTGGCCCAGGTGTGGCGCGATCGCCGTGGCCGCCAGGTGAGCCTTGCCCGGCTGCTGCGAGCCGTCGATGTCCGCGCAGTGAGCCCAGGCGATGGCCGAGACGCAGGCGCCCTGCTCGGCGACGCCGGAACAGCGGACGCGATCGACGCTACGGTGGTCCTGCTGGCCGCGGCAGGCGACAGGATTCTCACCAGCGACCCAGCCGACCTATCCCGGCTGGCCGAAGCAGCCGGGACCCGAGCCGTCATCGTCCCGTGCTAGGCCGATCCTGCATCCAGCCGGCAGTATGAGATGCCGCCGGGCTCACTCGCGGTGGGCGTCGATGGCTAGGCAAGATTCTCCAGTGCCCCTCGGAGACGACCTCGACGGTGTCATCGGCACACCGTGACACTCATCGACGCTGAACAGGTGTCGATCGGCAACCGCCGCGATGTCCGACCGCCCGGATAGCCTGACCTGATGTCTGCGGAGCCTGGCTGGTGCGGTGTGTGCGGGTTGCCGGTGCCGGCCGGGGAGACGTTGTGCCGCTGGCCGTTTGGCGCCGGGGCTGGTGATGGCAAGCATGACGGCGAGGTGCCGTGGACATCGCACAGCCTGGCATTCATGACCGAACTGGTGGAGGCGCAGCACTGGCGCTGCCCGTGGTGCGGGGATTACTTGCCTGACTCTCCGCACGGAACCGCGATCGATCACATCATCCCCCGGGTTTACGGCGGGCCGCATCGCCGCTGGAATCTCCAGTTGCTGCACCAGGAGTGCAACTCGGCCAAGGGCAAGAAGATCACCGCCGGGGCGCTGGAG
>DASXMP010000014.1:0-2866 GCA_036495585.1 Streptosporangiaceae bacterium | reverse complement strand
CCGGCGCGGCGCGGGCGAACAAGATGTTCGTCCTGTGCCGAACCGACCCGGACGCTGAAAAGCACGCCGGCATCTCGTACGTGCTCATTGACTTCACCGACCCCAAAGTCAGCTACCGGCCAGTTCGGCAAATGACCGGCGCCGCAGAATTCTGCGAGGACTTCCTCGACGGCGTCCGTGCGCCGATGTTCAACGTGATCGGCGGCCTCAACAACGGCTGGCGGGTGGCCATGACCACGCTCGGGTACGAGCGCGGCGGCAGCGCGTCGATCCTGCACCTTGCCTACCAGCGCGAGTTCTGGGAACTGGTGGAGACGGCGCGCAAGCGCGGCAGTAACACCGACGCGCTGACCCGGCAGAAGCTGGCCTGGGCCTACAGCCAGGTCGAGCTCATGCGGTTCTCCGGCCTGCGGGCACTGGCCGGCCTCGCTCAGGGCCGCCAGCCGGGACCGGAGGCGTCTATCAACAAGCTGTTCTGGAGCGAGTATCACAAGCGGCTCGGCGAGATCGCGATGGATATCGAAGGCACCGATGGCCTTATCAGGCCGGAGGGCGCCGGTTACCCGACGACTAGCTGGCAGAACGTGTTCCTGGCCAGCCGGGCCGGCTCGATCTACTCGGGTACCAACGAGATCCAGCGCAACATCATCGCCGAACGCGCACTCGGGCTGCCCAAGGAGCCGCGGGTGCGCGCGTGAGCCCTACGACCCCCACGACCACGGCGGCTGGTGACGCGCGGGCCGCGGCGCGCCAGCTGATCACGCCGCAGCGGCTGACCGAGTTCTTCGCGCCGCGCAGTATCGCGATGGTCGGCGCCTCAGAGACATCGGGCTGGTCGCGGTTCATCGTCGCCGCGAGCGGCGCCGTCGGTTACCAGGGGCCGCTGCTGCCAGTGCATCCGCGGCACAAAGAGGTCTTCGGCCGCCCGGCCGTGCCCACCCTCAGGCAACTGTCACAGCCAGCTGACCTGGCGTTCATCCTGGCGCCCACTGAAGCTGTGGCGACAGTCATCGAGGATGCGGCCGCGGCCGGAGTGCGAAATGTGGTCGTACTTGCCTCCGGCTACCGCGAGGCCGGAACGGGTGGCAAGGAACTTGAAGACGAGCTCGTGGCCGCCGCAGCAGGCCACGGCATCGTCCTGCTCGGGCCGAACACCCTGGGCTTCCTGAACACCAGCGCCAAGGCTGCTCCGTTCGCGCTGACCGTGCCGCTGCCGCTGACCCCCGGCCCGGTCGGGATCGCGCTGCAGAGCGGCGCCCTGTCCAGCGCCTTGCTCGCCTTCGCCCGGTCGCAGGCAATCGGCGTGAGCACCGTAGCCAGCCTCGGCAACGAAGCGATGATCACAACTGCCGACGTGCTTGACTACCTGGTCGCCGACGAGCAGACCAAGGTCATCTGCATGTTCCTGGAGGAGATCGGTGACCCGGCCGCGTTCAGCGCGGCCGCTCAGCGGGCTGACGAGGCGGGCAAGCCGATCGTTGCGATGAAGGTCGGCGCGAGCCAGGCCGGCCAGCAAGCGGCGCTCGCTCACACCGGCGCGGTGGCGGGTGACGACGCGATCGTCGACGCGGCCCTACGGCAGCTCAACATCATCCGGGTGACCAGCATCGAGGATTTGCTGACAACAGCGTCGCTGCTCGGTTACCACCGCTGGCCGCGGGGCCGGCGGATGGGCGTGCTGACGGCGTCCGGCGGCGCTTGCGACATCATCGCCGACCGCGCTAGCGCAGACGGCATCGAGATCCCGCCGTTCGGCCCGTCCACCACCGAGGCGATCGCGTCGCATCTGCCGTCGTTCGCCAGCGCCCGCAACCCGCTGGACGTCACCGGTTACGTGCTGGCCAACGCACGTACGTCTACCCTGACCGCAATCGACTACGCGCTTGACGCCGCGGTCGATGATCCGGGGCTGGACTTCGCCATCTTTACCGGATTCACCGTGCCGGAAGTCAGGCCGCCCGAACCCGCGGCGACGCTGCTCGAGAATCGGGTGAACTGGCTTGCCGAGCGGGTGCGCACGGCCCCGATCCCGGTGCTGCCGATGGGCATGACATGCACGGACGCCACTGGATATGCACGCGAGTTGCTTGGCGGCCATGGCATCCACGTACTCGGCGGAATGGAGCTCGGCATTCAGGCGATCAGCCACGCATTGCGCTGGCAGGACGGTCGCGGTGACATCCGGCTGCTGCCTGCCCGTCCCGCGGCGCCTGCCGGCACCGCGAGCGCGTGGGCTGAGGCAGATGCCCGCGACCTGCTCGTTGCCGCGGGCATTCCGGTGGTCCCCGGTCGCGTCGCCCGCTCTGCCGACGAGGCGGCGCAGATTGCCCGCGAGCTCGGCACGGCAGTCGCGCTCAAAATCAGTTCGGCGCACGTCACCCACAAGTCCGACATCGGCGCGGTACTGCTGAACCTGTCCGGGGACGCGGCCGTCCGGGCCGGCTACGAGCAGGTCGTGGCAGCCGCCAAAGACCATCAAGGCGGGAACGACGTACTTGTCACGTCGATGCGTACGTCAGGCACTGAGGTCCTGGCGGGAGTGACCATGGATGCCGGCTTCGGCCCAGTGCTAGCTGTCGGGCTTGGCGGTATCTGGGTCGAGCTTCTGGGCGATACCAGCCTGCGCATACTCCCGGCCGATCCGCTGCAGGTGCGGCGTATGCTCGGCGAGCTGCGCGCGCTGCCATTGCTGCAGGGCGCTCGCGGCGGCGTTCCCGCCGACCTCGACGTCCTGGCCAGGGTCATCGCCGGCATCGGCGAGCTGGCCGCCTCGCTCAGCGGCATGCAGGCGCTGGAATGCAATCCGCTTTGGGTGTGCGGTGATCGGGTAGAAGCGCTGGACGTGCTCGTTGTCGCCGATCAGTAA
>DASXMP010000013.1:0-10210 GCA_036495585.1 Streptosporangiaceae bacterium | reverse complement strand
GCTGTTTGATGCCGGGGTGATCGGCGAGGTCGGCAGCGTTGATGCGGGCAGTACGCAGACCGACACGCTGGCGCTGGAGCGGCAGCGAGGGATCACAATCCGGTCGGCGGTCGTGGCTTTCGCCATCGGTGATGTCGCGGTCAATCTGATTGACACTCCCGGCCACCCGGATTTCATCGCCGAGGTGGAGCGGGTGCTGTCAGTGCTGGACGGCGCGGTGCTGGTGGTGTCGGCGGTGGAGGGCGTGCAGGCGCAGACGCGGATTTTGCTGCGGGCGTTGCGGCGGCTGGGGATCCCGACGCTGATTTTCGTGAACAAGATCGATCGGGCCGGGGCGGGTTATGAGCAGATCCTGGCCGGTATCGCGGGTCGCCTGATGCCGTCTGTCGTGGCGATGGGCTCGGTTTGTGATCTGGGCACGAAACTGGCCGCGTATGTGCCGTTCGGCGACGCTGATGCCGGTTTTGCCGAGCGGCTGGCGGATCTGCTGGCGGTGCGCAGCGACGCGGTGCTGGCGGAGTACGTCACTGGCGCGGCTGGCGTGCCTTACGCGGTCTTGCGGAAGGAGCTGGCGGTGCAGGCCGGCCGGTGCCAGGTGCATCCGGTGTTCTTCGGCTCGGCGATGACTGGGGCGGGCACGGCTGACCTGGCGGCTGGGATCGCGGGGCTGCTGCCGGGGGCGGCGGGCGATCCGGATGGTGTGTTGTCGGGGTCGGTGTTCAAGATTGACCGCGGCGCGGCGGGGGAGCGGCTGGCGTACGCCCGGATCTTCGATGGCACGCTCCGCACCCGCGACACCATTCGATACGGCAGCAGCCAGGGTGGCAATGCGCACGAGGGCCGGATCACCGGCATCAGCGTCTTCGCCAACGGCGGCGCAGTCAGTCGCCCGGGTGCGCGCGCGGGCCAGATTGCCCGGCTGCAGGGCCTGGCGGACGTGCAGGTCGGCGACCCGCTCGGCATACCGCACGCCGAGACGACGGGGCATTACTTCGCGCCGCCGACGCTGGAGACCGTCGTCATGCCGGCGCATCTGGCGGACAAGGGCGCGCTGCAAGCTGGCCTAGCCACGCTGGCCGAGCAGGACCCGCTGATCAACCTGCGTCAGGACGACGTCCGCGGTGAGCTGCTGGTCTCGCTCTACGGCGAGGTGCAGAAAGAAGTCATCGCCGCCACCCTGGCCGCCGACTTCGGCCTGGCGGTGAGCTTCCGCGACACCACCGTCATCTGCATCGAGCGACTGGCCGGCCCGGGCGAAGCGGCAGAGGCCATCAAAGGCCCGGGCAACCCGTTCCTGGCCACCATCGGCCTGCGCATCCAGCCAGCCGAACCCGGAACCGGCATCCAGTTCCGGCTCGGCGTCGAGCCTGGCGCGATGCCGCCAGCGTTCTTCCGGGCGGTTGAGGACACCGTGCGGCAGACCCTGCGTCAAGGTCTGCGCGGCTGGGAGGTGCCTGATTGTGTCGTGACCATGACCAGATCCGGTTACTGGCCCCGGCAAAGCGCTGCCCACCAGGGGTTCAGCAAGGCCGTGTCCAGCACGGGCGAAGACTTTCGCGGGCTGACGCCGCTGGTGCTGATGGACGCGCTCCGGCAGGCCGGCACGAAGGTCTGCGAGCCGGTCGCCAGTTTCCGGCTGGAAGTACCCGCAGACTGCACAGCCGCCGTGCTCACGGCGGTCGCCAAGCTCGGCGGCACGCCGCTCGGGCCGCAGCGGCACGGTGCGGCGGACGTGATCGAGGGCGAGATCCCGGCTGGCCAGGTCCACACCGTGCAACTCCAGCTGCCGTCACTGACCAGAGGAGAAGGACTGTTGGAAACCGAATTCGCCCGCTACCAGCCGGTGCGCGGCGAGCCGCCGTCCCGGCACCGCACCGATAACAACCCGCTCAATCGCCGCGAGTACCTGCTCGCCGTGCAGCGCGGTGTCCGGAGCGCCGGATGACCGCCGGCTCACGCAGCCCGGCCAGGCTGCACGACGGCGAAGTCGACATCGACACCGGGCTAGTCCGCCGGCTGCTCGCGGCACAGTTCCCGCAATACGCGAGCATGCCGGTGCGGCGGGTCGACTCGACGGGCACGGTGAACGCCATCTACCGGCTCGGCACGGGCTTGTCCGTGCGCCTGCCACTCCTGGCCCGCTTCGCAGCCGACCTGGAAAAGGAACAGCGGTGGCTCACGCAACTGGCACCACATCTGTCGCTGCGGGTGCCCGAACCGATAGCACTCGGCGTGCCAAGCGCGGACTATCCGCTGCGATGGGCGATCCACCGCTGGCTGGATGGCGAGCCGTATGCCGATGGGCTCATCGCGGACGAGCGGCTGGCGGCCACCGACCTCGCGCGGTTCGTGCTTGAGCTGCGCCAGGTCCCGCCGCTACCCGGCGCACCGCGGGGCGGCCGACGGCCGCTGCGCAAACTGGACGCAGAGACTCGCGCGACCATCCAGGCCGCTGGCGATCTCATCGACGCCGACGCCGCACTGGCAGTGTGGGACCTCGCGCTGACGGCGCCAGCGTGGACCGGGACGCCCGTCTGGATCCACGCCGACCTGCTCCGGCCGAACCTGCTCGTGGCCGACGGACGGCTGCATGCCGTCATCGACTTCGGGGCGGCCGGCGTCGGCGATCCGGCCGCGGACGTCATCGCCGCGTGGAGCGTGTTCGGCCCGGCGGGGCGGGCGGCATACCGGGACGCGCTCAGCGTGGACGACGGCATGTGGCTACGGGCGCTCGGCGTCGCGCTGCATCAGGCGGCCGGAATCATCCCGTACTACGAGCACACCAACCCGCGGTTCGCGGCGGATGCGCAGCGGACGATCAGCCAGATCCTCGCTGACGCGCGCGGCGCAGCAGATCGGTGACGAGGCCAGCCTTGCCATCAACATAGGCCTCGCGGTTGGTCCGCAGCAGCGGTGCCAGTTCGCGCTTGCGGCTGGCGTATGCGGCTGCCTGCTCCGGGTGCAGCCGCAGGAAGTCGCGCAGGTCTACGTGGTCGCGGTGGGCCGGGCTGCCGGCCACCACCAGGTACAGGTGGTGGTAGGGCAGGCCGACGCGGGGCAGGAAGGCCTCGCGCCCGGCAATGCCCTGCTCGCCTTCCGGCTGCCAGCCGCCTCGGGCCAGCGCCTGGACGGCCGGGCCGACTGCCGCAGCTTCCGGCACCACCACGTCGATGTCGATGATCGGCTTGGCCGCGAGCCCAGGCACCGCCGTGCTACCGACATGCTCGGTGACGTGCGGGATCTCACCGAGAGCAGCGTCCGCGGCGGCCCGAAGCAGGTCGAACCGCGCGGGCCAGGCCCGGTCGTAGTCGACGACCACCGCCGGCCCTGCCACCTGACCGGCCGCCGCGAAGGCGCGCTCGACCCACGTCAGGTGCTTGGGTACGTCATCAGGATTTTGCGCTGCCGCCTCGGCGAGCCAGCGCAGGGTGAGGGTGCGGACGAGCCACTCAAGCTTCAGCCAGAAGGCGTCACCGAGCGTCAGGTCGTAACTCGCGGCGACCTGGCGGATGAAGTCGTACCCGCCGACGGAGATCAGGCCGGCGAAGTCGAGCACGATCTCGCCGACCATCGCGTCACTGAAGTCAATCAGGCCGGTCAGGCGACCTGTCACCGGGTCGACAAGGAGATGGTCGGCACAGATGTCGTTGTGCACGAACCGGCACGGTCCGTCCTGCACCGGCTCAGCCACCTCACCGCGAAGGTACGGCTCTGCCCGGGCGAGCAGCGTGTCTGGCAGCAACGTCCGGACCACGTCGGCGTCGGCTGCCAGCTCCTCGCGCAGCACCCCCCATGGCTCGCGCTCCCAGCCGTCCGGCGTCGGCGGAATGACGCTGCCGTCCACGCGATGCAGCCGGCTCAGGAGGTCGCCAATGTCGGCGGCCAGGTCAGGCCGATCCGGCACCGGGAACTCGTTGGCACCGACGCCGTGCAGCCACCGGTAGCCGACGAACGGGTACGGAAACACATCGGACGGCACGCCGACGTGCTCGAAGCGCGGCACCCGTGGCCCAAGCGCCTCACCCACGGCCGCCATGATCTGGATCTCCCGCGTCAGCCACGGCACCCGTTCCCTTCTCTTCGGGAACCGGAAGATCCAGCCGGCGTCCGCCGCAAAGAGCTCGTTGTCCCAGCCGGCGCCTAGCCGGCGCACCGGGCCGACCGCCACCTCGGGGAACTGAGCTGCCAGCACGGCCGTCACCACGCCGGCGTCCAGGCGTACATCCGCGGATCGCTGGCTCACCGGCTCAGGCTAGCCGCCCGGGTGTATAGCTAGAGCATGCCAACTGTTCCCGAGTCGCACCGCGACCTGCTCGATGCCAGCGTCGCCACGCTCGCCACCATCGGCGAGGACGGCCGCCCGCAGCTCTCCGAGGTCTGGTTCCTGCAAGACGGCGACACGGTCGCGCTGTCGCTCAACGACTCGCGGCAGAAGTCCAAGAACCTGCTGGCCAGGCCGCAGTGCAATCTGTTCATCCTGGATCTGGTCAATCCGTACCGGTACCTGGAGCTGCGCGGCGACGCAGAGGTGTCCTACGACGACAGCTCTGAGTTCGCTGGCAAGGTCGGCGCCAAGTACTCGGCCGATCTGAGCATCCACGACGGCCCAGGCGAGCGGCGGCTCGTGGTCCGGATCAAGCCGACCCGCATCAACGCGGTCAACATGCGCGGCTGAGCAGCCGGGCCAGTAAGCGGCGCATCGCCTGGTCACAGATCGGGCGGTCCGCTGAGCAGATGACGGACCCCGACCTCGTCGGCGCGGGCAAGCAGCTCGGCGGGGTCAGCGTAGACGCGGTAGGCGCCAGCCCGCTCCAGTTCCTCCCGGCCGTACCCGCCAGACAGCAGCCCGATGCCGAGCGCACCGGCCCTGCGGGCGGCCAGCAGGTCCCAGACACTGTCACCGACGACCCAGGCGTGCCGGGGGTCGACGCCGATCAGGGCGGCCGCCGCGAGGAACAGGTCCGGGTCCGGCTTGGCGTGCCGGACCATGTCCCGGGTTACCATCGGCGCATCCTCGCCGAGGCCGAGCATCGCCAGCGCGGCACCGGCCATGACCCTGCGCCCGCTGGTGGCGATGGCCCACCGCACACCGTGCTCGGTGAGCGCTGCCAGCAGCTCGCGTGCACCAGGCAGCGCCCGCACCGAGTCCACCTGCGCCAGGTACTCCGCCGCGTGATCCAGCTGCAGCAGCTCGACCTCTTCCTCAGTCAGCGACCGGCCAGTCTCGCGCAGCAACGCGGCCACGAACAGCCCGCCGCTCATGCCGATGCGGCGGTGGATCCGCCACACCGACAGATCGATGTCGAGCTTGGCCAGCGCGTTCCGCCAGGCAATCACGTTCTGGTACACGCTGTCGATGAGCGTCCCGTCCAAGTCGAACAGGAAGGCAGGCACTTGCGGCTCGTCGTAGCCGGGCGTGTCGGTCACGCGGGCAACAGTAGCGTCCAGGCGATGCCAGTCACTCGGGTGACTCATGTCATAGCCAGCGCGGGCACTGAGTTCGGCGCCACCCGGCCTGCCGGAGTTACGCTTAGCTAGTGGCCATAACGCTGGCGGAGTCGCGCGGCGACTTGCTGGCGAGGGCAGGAGCGAGCGCCCAGAGCAAGCGCGCCGCGCGGGTCGCTGACCGGATGGTCGAGGACGTGATAGCGGCAGGCTGGCCCGTCGGGCAGATCCTGGGCTCGGAGACCGGCCTGCTGGATCGCTATCGGGTGAGCCGCGCTGTCTTCCGGGAGGCCGTCCGGCTCGTCGAGCACCAGCAGGTAGCCAGGATGCGTCGCGGGCCTGGCGGCGGCCTCGTCGTGACCGAACCCACCGTCGATGCTGTGATCGATGCGGTGGTGCTGTACCTGTACCGGGTCGAGGCAACGCTCGATGAGGTCTTCGAGGCACGCATCGTGCTGGAGGAGATCGCGTGTGAGCTGGCCGCCCCCCGGCTGGATGCCGACGGCCGGGCCAGGCTCGGCATGTTCGCCGCGGACGCCGCCGCACAGCTGCGGCCCGATCCGCGCGCGCTGCACTCGGTCGTGGCCTCGCTGAGCCGCAACCCGGCGGTGAGCCTGTTCGTCGATGTGCTCAACCGGGTCTCGCTGATGTACTCCACCGGCTGGCAGAACTCCGGCCCGGCAGTTGCCGCCGACACCGCCCGCGCGCATGCCCGCATCGCCGAGGCCCTGATCGCCGGCGATGTCACTACCGCGCGCCGCCGGATGCACAAGCACCTGCAGGCCGAGGCGGATTACCTGGGCAATCTCCGGTCCACCCGGCAGCTCCTGCCAGACAGTGCCGCCGTGCCGAGCCAGGCCGGTCGCGGCAAGCGGGCCGAAGCGGTAGCCCGGCACCTCACCCAGGTTGTCATCGCCGACGGGCTCCGGCCGGGTGAGCTTATCGGCAGCGAGCCGGAACTGATCGAGCGCGAGGGCGTCAGCCGCGCCGTGCTCCGCGAGGCCGTCCGCCTGCTGGAACACCACCAGGTGGCCCGGATGCGGCGCGGGCCCGGCGGTGGCTTGTTTGTTTTTGAGCCGAACGCCGTCGCGGTTGCTGACGTGGCAGCCATCTGTCTGGTGCGCAAGGGCATGCGGCTGGCAGACCTGGCTGAGCTGCGCACCCCGGTTGAGATCGAGATCGCGGGCCTGGCCGCCGAGCGGATCACCGGCCCCGGAGTCGCCCGCCTGCGCGAGGCGCTCGACCGTGAGGCCAAGAGCCCGGAGGAAGAGCAGGCTGATGTCTCCTACGACCTGCACGCCGCGGTGGCCGCAGCGGCGGGGAGCCGCGTGCTGGAACTCATAGCGCAGGTGTTCATCCGCTTCTCCCGCATCTACCAGATCGAGCGGCTGGCCGCGAGCGCGCGCAATGAGATCAGCGCCGAGGTCCGGCGCAGCCACGAGGGCATCGCCGCGGCGATCGGCCGCGGGGGCCGCGATCTGGCGCGGAACCGGATGCGCCGCCACCTTGACGCGCTCGGCACGCTGATGCGCTGATGCCGCTTGCTACTGGCCGCACGGGAGCGCCAGGTACCCCGCGCTGATGTCTTCCCGGCCATGACCGGCATCCACAGCGTCATGCCACAGCCGCGACACCGCCGCGAGCAGCGGGAATCCGTTCTGGCCGCCGGCTGCGGCAAGGGCCAGGTCCACGTCCTTCAGCGCCCACTCAAGCGGGAACTCCGGGGCAAAGTCGCCGGTCTGCATCTTGTTCAGTTTCGCGTCCGCGATCGGCGCGTCCAGCGGACCGCCCTCGATCGCCTCGGAGAGCTTCGCGGCGTCGACGCCGACGCGGTCCGCGAGTTCCAGCGCCTCAGCCATGCCCTGGATCAGCGTGGACATGTAGGAGTTCACGACCAGCTTCATCCGGCTGCCCTGCCCGGCCGGCCCGAGCCAGACGGTTTTGCGGCCGACCGCGTCGAACGCCGGGCGCACCGCATCGTGGGCGCTGGCCGGGCCGGACGCGAGGATCAGCAACTGCCCAGTCTCCGCCGGAGCCTTGCTGCCCGAGACGGGCGCGTCGACGAACTGCACGTCCGGCCGCTGCCGGCCGAGGCGTCCCGCGATCTCCTCGGTCGCACCGACACCGATCGTGCCCATCTGTGCCCAGGCCGCGTCCTTCGCCAGGGCCTCCGCCACTCCGTCGCCGAACATCACCGATTCGACCACGTCCGCCGTCGGCAGCATGGTGATCACGATATGTGCATACCGGACAGCGTCCTGCGGTGATGCGGCCGCCACCGCTCCGGCATGAGCCAGCCCGGTGACCACCGATTCACTCCGGTCCCACACGGTCGTGTGCAGCCCGGCGTCGATCAGGTTCCTCGCCATCGCCGAGCCCATGATCCCGGTGCCAAGCACGGCAACCCGCTGGCCGTCGCCTGCGGCACTGTCTTCTCCGGCAGTCATGTGTTACCTCCCGGCAGGGATAACTACCCTCTGCCGGGCCATCCGAGCGGGCAGGGCCGCACCGAGCGGCAGGTCGGTTGCTGCCGGGCGACCTGGCCCGGTATATGAGACAGTGGCTGCCATGACCGAATTGGCCAGCCCTGGCCTTACCGACGTGCTGGCCGCGCGCCTGCGCATCGCCCCGTACCTGCGGCCTACACCGCTGTACCGGTATCCGGCGCTGGACGCGCTGACCGGTGCCGCGCTGTGGGTCAAGCACGAGAACCACCAGCCAGTCGGGGCGTTCAAGGTCCGCGGCGGCATCAACCTGATCAGCCAGCTCGGCGAGGCCGAGCGTGCCCGGGGTGTCGTCTCCGCCTCGACCGGCAACCACGGCCAGTCGATCGCCTACGCCGCGAGCTTGTTCGGGGTGCGGGCGGTCATCTGCGTGCCGCAAGGGGCGAATCCGGTCAAGGTCGACTCGATGCGCGCGCTCGGCGCTGAGGTCGTTTTTCACGGGCGCGACTTCGACGACGCGCGCGAGCACTGCGAGAAGCTCGCCGCCGAGCACGGCTACCGCTACGTCCACTCGGCGAACGAGCCCGCCCTCATCGCCGGGGTGGCCACGAGCACGCTGGAAATCCTGGCGGACCAGCCCGGCACCGATGTCATCGTGGTGCCGGTCGGCGGCGGCAGCGGCGCGGCCGGGTCCTGCATCGTGGCGAAGGCCGTGCGACCGGACATCGAGGTCATCGGGGTACAGGCCGAGGCGGCGCCAGCGGCCTACCAGTCGTGGCGGGCTCGTGCGCTGATCGAGGGCACCACGACCACGCTGGCCGAGGGGCTGGCCACGCGGACGGCGTTCGAGCTGACGCAGTCCATCCTGTGGGAACTGCTCGACGACTTCGTCCTGGTATCCGAGGACGCCCTGCTTGACGCGACGCGGCTGATGATCGAGAAAGTCCGCAACCTGGTGGAGCCCGCCGGGGCCGCTGCGCTCGCCGCTGTGCTCGCGGACCCGGAGCGGTTCGCCGGGCGGCAGGTAGCGATCGTATGCAGCGGCGGCAACATCAGCCCCGACCAGCTGGCGCGCTTGTGGGCGGGCGCGTGACCGCCCCAGCTGGGCGCCTGCTCCGGCCTGCGTTGCATGCCGTCAACGAGGCGGGCGCGTTCCTGCTCGAACTGCTGCTGCTGGCCGGCCTGTGCTGGTGGGGCGCGGCCCAGCACGATGCCGTTGCCATCCGGGTCTTCCTCGCCGTCGTCGCGCCCGCCGCCGCCATGATCGCATGGGGCTTGCTGGCCGCGCCGCGGGCGCGAATCCGCGTGCCCTTGCCGGGGGTGCTCGCGGTCAAGGTGGTCGTCTTCGGCGCCGGGGTCGTCGCCGTCTACTCCATCGGGCAGCACGTCCTGGCCATCGCCTTCGCCCTAGTGGCGGCCCTGAACACCGGCATCGCCGCGGCGGACCGGTCGGCAGGCGACGCGGCGGCGAGCTAGGGCCATGCCCCGGCAGGCGACGCCTTACCGCAATGGCGAGCTCGTTGTCGTCATCGACTGCTCCGACCTGGGCCGCTCGGCGCGCTTCTGGTGTGACGTGCTCGGCTACGTCGCGCGTAGCTCGTCCGAGGGCGGTCATTACCGCACGCTGCTCCCGGCCGACGGCCAGGGCATCGAGGTGCTCCTGCAGCGTGTCGACGATGCCAAGCTGGGCAAGAACAGAGTGCACCTCGACTTGCGCACGCCGGACCTTGTCGCCGAGGCTGGACGTGTCCGCGGGCTCGGCGCGTCGCAGCTGACCGCGGACCCGCTCCTCGAGGACGGCCTGCGCTGGCACATCTTCGCCGATCCGGACGGGAACGAGTTCTGTGTCCTTCAGCTCATCCAGCCGGGCTAGGCAATGAGGCGCCCGGCCACTGCCGAGATGCTGGATCTGGCGCCGCACCCCGAGGGAGGCTGGTTCCGCGAGACGTGGCGGTCGGCATTGACGTTCGACCCGCCCGGCTATCCGGGACCGCGCAGCGCCGCGACCGGGATTTACTACCTGCTCTGCCCGGGCGAGCGGTCCGGCTGGCACGTCGTGCGCTCGGACGAGCTGTGGCTATGGCATCTCGGTGCTCCGCTGACGCTGACTCTGGGCGGGACCGGCTCGGCTCCAGCGGGCGGCACTGCGGTCCTGCTCGGCCGCGACATCGCCGCTTGCCAGCAGCCGCAGGCGCTTGTGCCCGCGGGCACCTGGCAGTCGGCCGAGCCGGCCGGCCAGGAACCGGTTCTGGTCAGCTGCATCGTGGCACCGGGCTTCGACTTCGCCGACTTCCGCCTGCACGATGGTGCAGCTTGATACG
>DASXMP010000012.1:0-50221 GCA_036495585.1 Streptosporangiaceae bacterium | reverse complement strand
GCGGTACCTGTCCGACCGGATCGGCGTCATGTACCTGGGCAAGCTCGTCGAGGTCGGCCCGGCCGAAGAGGTCTACCTGCGGCCAGCACACCCCTACACCAGGGGCTTGCTGGACTCCGCGCCGGTAGCCGACCCCGAAGCTGAGAAGGCCAAGGTCAGCGAGGGCGTCACCGGCGAACTGCCCAGCGCCATCCACCCGCCATCCGGCTGCCGGTTCCGCACCCGCTGCCCCAGGGCGCAGGCGATCTGCGCCGATGTCGAGCCGCCGATGACACCGTTCGCCGGCACCCAGCACTTCGCCGCCTGCCACTTCCCGCTGGAGATCGCGGTGGGAGCGCCGGCCACGGCCAACGCGGCGGCGGCAACGCAGGGCGCCAGCACGACGAGCGAGACCTCCGTTTCGTAACGCCCAGCGGCGGGCCGCCGGTCGACATTCTGACGCATAGCGGCGGAGAATGACATCGGATGACCCGCCGCCCGGGCGGGCCCGGGCGGAGGTACTGGTGCAGGGTAGCGGGCAATTCACGACCAGGCCGCAGCTGGCTGGCACATTCGGCATGGTTGCGTCGACGCACTGGCTAGCGACTGCGGCGGGCATGGCGGTGCTCGAAGCCGGCGGCAATGCCTTCGACGCTGCCGTCGCGACCGGCCTCACGCTCCAGGTCGTCGAGCCGCACCTGAACGGCCCGGGCGGCGAGGTGCCGGTGATCGGCTTTGCTGCCGCAACCGGCGAGCCATTCGTGCTGGACGGTCAGGGACCAGCCCCCGCCGCGGCAACCCTGGCTGCCTACGAGCGTCTCGGCCTGAAGCTCGTGCCCGGCACCGGCCTGCTGGCTGCCTGCGTGCCTGCGGCGTTCGGTACGTGGATGCTGCTGCTGGCACGGCACGGCACGCTGCCGCTGCGTCAGGTGATGCAGTATGCGATCGGCTATGCCGAGGACGGCTACCCGATGCTGCCGACCGCCAGCGCGGCGATAGGCGCGGTCGAGCAGACCTTCCGCGATCACTGGCCGACCTCGGCCGAGGTGTACCTCGGCCACGGCGTGCCCGCGCCAGGCGCGCGATTCGCCAATCCGGCGCTGGCCGCTACCTACCGCCGCATCCTCGACGAGGCCGAGAGTGCCGGGACTGACCGCGAGGTACAGATCGAGGCTGCCAGGCGCGCCTACTACGAGGGCTTCGTCGCCGAGGCCATCGTCAGTTACCTCGACCGTGCCGAGGTGATGGATGTCAGCGGTGAGCCGCACCGCGGCCTGCTCACCGGAACGGATCTCGCGTCCTGGCGGGCCTCGGCGGATGCGCCGGTGACGCTCGAGTTCGCCGGCCTCACCGTGTGCAAGACCGGACCGTGGGGCCAGGGCCCGGTGTTCCTGCAGCAGCTCGCGCTGCTGGATGGGCTCGGTCTCGGCAAGATGACGCCGGGCAGCGCGGAGCAGATCCACACCGTCATTGAGGCAGCGAAGCTGGCCTTCGCCGACCGGGAAGCCTGGTACGGCGATCCGCGGCAGTCGCAGATTCCGCTCCCACAGCTGCTGTCGGCGGAGTATGCCGCCTCCCGGCGTGGTCTTGTCGGCCCGGAGGCCTCCTACGAGCTGCGGCCGGGTTCGCCTGACGCCCTGGTGCCGCGGCTGCCGGACTTCGCTATTGCCGCATTCGCAGGCGCCACTGCGGGTGCCGCCGGTATGGCCGGCCTAGCTGGTGGCAGCGGCGAGCCGACGGCGGTTTCCTCGAGCCTGGCTGGTGTCGCCGCGCCCGAACTCGGCCCGGGCGATACCTGCCATCTCGACGTGGCCGACCGGTTCGGCAATATGGTGTCGGCAACTCCGAGCGGTGGCTGGCTGCAGAGCTCCCCAGTCATTCCCGGCCTGGGCTTCTGCCTGGGCACCCGGGCGCAGATGTTCTCCCTCACGGCGGGCCTGCCGACCACCATCGCGCCCGGCCGGCGGCCGCGCACCACGCTGAGTCCGAGCCTTGCGCTGCGTGACGGCAAGCCTTACCTGGCCTTCGGGACTCCGGGCGGCGACCAGCAGGACCAGTGGACGCTGGGATTCTTCCTCAACCACGCGGTCTACGGCATGAACTTGCAAGAAGCGATCGACGCTCCGGCCTTCCACACTGAGCACTTCCCGTCCTCCTTCTACCCGCGGCAGTCCAGGCCCGGGTTGCTGGCCATCGAGTCCAGATCAGGGGAGCAGGTCATCGCCGGTCTGCGGGACCGGGGACATGACGTGGACGTGCGGCCACCATGGTCGCTGGGCCGGATTAGCGCCGTGGCGAGCTCCGGCGGCTTCCTGTACGCGGCGGCGAACCCGCGCGGCATGCAAGGCTACGCAGCCGGCCGGTAGCCGTGGTCGGCGCGGCTGCCTGGCTGGCCGAGCTATCCGACCGGCGCGGCTATGCGACCGGTGCGGCTACCTGGTCGGTACAGCTGCCTGGTGCGCGCAGCTAGCTGTCGCGGCCGATCCAGGCCGGCACCACCAGGGCGGCTGCGACCAGGCAGGCGACCATGGCCACTGCGGCAAGGACAGCGGCGAGGGGACCCGACGACAGGCCGGGCAGCTCCGCAGCGCCGACCGACAATGCGGTCAGGCACAGCCCAGCCACGATCAGCGGCACCTGCGCGCGCAGCACCCCGATCGAGGCCAAGGTCTCCGTCAAATGCACCGAGAAGAGGTAAGCCAGCAAACCGGCCGCGAGTAGCGCGGTGTGCCAGGGCCGGGAGCGGTGCAGCGCCTCTGCCACGATGACGGCGATCATCATCACTTCGGCCCACGGCAGCGCGCGGACGCCGGTGACCAGCAGACCGCCGATGCGATCGGCGACCGATTCGAAGATGGGCCGCTCGCGCGGCTGGATCGCGTTGGTCGCCAGTTGCGCCAGGCTCAGCACGCCGCCGATGACGGCGACGATCAGCGCCGCGCGCAGTCCGCCCTGACCGCCCGCCAAGGGGACCGCTGACCACGTGATGAGACCTGCGGCCAGCGCGGCTGCAGTCACCAGGGCAAGCACCGGCAGGCGCGGGCCGCGCACCGTGCTCGTGACCGGCGCCGTCATCTATGCACCACCATCGTCCGCTTGCTGTAGGGCGCGAGGGGCTCATCGAGGCTGCTCTTGCCGTCCCAGTGCGCCACCGGCACGCCGATCTGGGTCAGCGAGAATCTGATGGCCTGCTGTTCCAGTCGCCAGACCCGGGTTGTCAGCTCCGTCAGGCGCCGCCGGTCGTGCCCGGGCTCGGCGTTGAGCACATCGACGACGACCACCGGGAAGCCGCGCTCGCGCAGGTCCCTGATGGCTTCGACCAGGCGCGGATCGAGCAGCGGGGTAAAGGCCAGGATCAGCGAGCCTGGCGGCAGCGCGGCGCGCGGCAGCCTGGTCAGTCCGGCGGCCCGCTCCCAGCCAGCCGGGCTGGACACCAGCAGGTCAGCCAGCCGCTGGAAATGCCGCTGGCCCTGGCCGGGTCCGATCCAGTTCAGCCTCGATGCGTAGACGATCACGCCGACCCGGTCCCGGCGGGCCAGGTAGTGCGTGATTGCGCCGCAAGCGGCGCGCAGTACCAGGTCCAGCGACGTAGTACCCGGCTCGCCAACGTCAGCTGTCGCGTCCGCGATGACGACAACGTTCTGCGTGCGCTCGGCGGCGAACGTGCTCAGGTGCAAGGTGCCAAGCCGGGTCGTGGCTGGCCAGTTGATCCGGCGCTGGCGGTCACCGGGCACGAACTCGCGGACCCCGGCGAACTCGCCGCCCTCGCCGGCCGCGCGCGATGCATGCTCGCCGAGCCGGCTCGGGAGCCGGCTGAGCACAATGCTGCTGTTCATCTGGGCTGGCTGCGGGCGGCAGTTGATGAAGGGCGCCTGCGTCAGCAGCCTGCCTTCGGTCAGCCGGTACCGGTCCCGGAGCGTGATCACCACGGCACCGACCGGCCGGTAGCCCCAGCGCAGCGGCGTGAACGGCAGGCGGGCGCCGCGCAGCGCTGCCACGCCGGTCTGGGTCTCGGCGTCAGCAATGCGCGTTGGCGTCCCGTCGGCGCCCGTTGCTCGATGTGCTGGCAAGGTCAGCGGGAGGCCGACGGCGATGTCATCGGCCGGCTCAATGCGCATTTCCACTTCGAAGGCGCGGGGCGCGCTCACGGTGACGGCAACCTCGCCGGTCGTGCCCTCGACGAGTACAACTTCGGGCAGGCTGACCCGGAGGCTGGCGCCAGTCGGCCGCTGTACGTGGGCCGCAGCGAGCAGCAGCACAGCGGGAGCGGCCAGGCCAGCGAACTCTGGCCGCCTGGTGATTACGGCTGCGACCAGGCCGGCCAGAGCCAGCGTCAGCAGCCGCCGCGCGTGCGCGGTCATCGTCCACCGGATGGGCAGCTCTCGCGCTGCGCGCGGACTGCCGAACTCAGCCAATGACCGCCGCCGGGTCGGCGGGGAGCCGAGGTCTGGCGGCCGCGCTGCTCCGGGCGGCCGGGTCGGTCTGCGGAGTCGGTACGGTGCCGAGGACCTGAGCGACGACATCGTCGGACTTGACCTGTCGTACCCACAACTCAGGCCGCAGCGTGATGCGGTGCGCGAGGGCGGGGACCGTCACGCTCTTGATGTCGTCGGTGATGACGTAGTCGCGATTCCGTAGCACCGCCTCAGCCCGCGCGAGCTGGATGAGCGCTAGCCCGCCGCGCGGGCTCGCGCCCACCTGGATCTGCGGGTGCTCGCGGGTAGCCCGGATGATCGCCACCACGTAGTCCAGCAGGTCCGGCGCCACCTCGACGTGTTCCAGCGACTGGCGCATGGCGAGCAGCTCGGCTGCGCTGGTGACCGGCATCAGCGAAGCGGCATCCTGATGCCGGTCGATCCGGCGTTGCAGCATCGCCGTCTCGTCGTCGCTGTCCAGGTACCCGAGCCGCAGCCGCAGCAGGAACCGGTCGAGCTGAGCCTCTGGCAGCTCGTAGGTGCCTTCGTACTCGATCGGGTTGTCGGTCGCCAGCACCACGAATGGCTGCGGCAACGGCCGCGTCACCCCGTCCATGCTGACCTGGCCCTCGCCCATGGCCTCTAGCAGCGCTGCCTGGGTCTTTGGCGGTGTCCGGTTGATCTCGTCCGCCAGCAGCAGCTGGGTGAACACAGGTCCGGGCCGGAAGACCATCTGACCTGTTCGCTGGTCATACAGGGGAGCGCCAACCACGTCGGACGGCAGCAGGTCGGGCGTGAACTGGATACGCGCGAAGTCCAGTCCGAGCGCCGTCGCGAATGACCTGGCAATCAGCGTCTTGCCAAGACCAGGCAAGTCCTCCAGCAGCACGTGTCCGCCCGCGAGGATGCCAGTCAGCACGAGTTCCAGGCTGCGGCGGTGTCCGACCACCGCCTTGGCTATCTCAGCAAGGACAGCCGAGCAGCGCTCAGCAGTCTGTGCGGGCGTGCTGGTCGGTTCGGTCACAATCGCTCCAGTCGGTTGATGATCGCCGTCAGGGTACGCGGCGGTATGCCTGGGCCGTGTCGGTCATCCGGCACGCGCAGCGGGTCGACCCAGCGCCACAGCCCTTCCTCACGCCGTTGTCGGCCTGCTGAGTCCGAGCCCGCGCCGCCCAAGAACGCTCGCTTAGCCGCAGTGGGGTCGGCGTAGAGGCTGATGCCGTGGCGTTCGGCCAGGCGTGCCGCCAGCAGGTGTTGAAGCGTCGCCCGCAGCTCAAGGTCGTAGCTGGTGCTGCTAGCCATCGCGTCGGTCAGCGCGGCGCGCTGGCGCCAGAACCCGGTGAAGCTGGTCCGGCCCCGGGCATGCCACTCAGGCAGATCGGCGATCGGCTGCTCGGTGGCCGGGACCAGCACGCGCAGCGCGGCCAGTGCGCCAACCGTCCAGCCGCCGAGCGTGAGGACGGCGTAGGGCAGGCCGGTCAGGAGGTACACCGTGACGCTCGTGACCAGCGCCAGGATGACCGCCATGGTGAGCTCGGGGACCATAGCCCGCCAGCCGCTCAGATGCGAACGGCCGCGCTGGCGGGCTGGCTCGTTCCCGTTCTGATGCCGTTGATTGTTCACTGGGTGGCCTCGGCAGCGTTCGGCCGGTCGAGACCAGCCGAGATGGCGTCGAGGGCCTGGCGGGCCTCGGCTATCGCTGCGGGCGGCAGCGGATGGGAGGAGAACCTCGCCTCGTAGAACAGTTCGGTGAGGCGAGCCGAGGCGGCGCCGTGGAGCAGGCCATTGCTAGCCGCGCGGGCGAGCAGCTCGTCCGGCGTCTCGGTGCTTGCACGAGTCGCGCCGGCCCGGGCCAGGCTCGCCTCCATGGCGAGGTAACACGCGATGATCGCGCGCCTGGCGTCGTCGGTGGTCGCGAGAGCAGCCCGGCCGGACTGCACGACCCGGCGCAGGGCCGTGTCCTCGTCCTCAAGGGGATCGTCCTCGTAGCCGGCGGGTGCGGTGGGTAGCCGGCGCGTCAGGTAAACCGCGCTCGCCACGATGGCGCCGAGCAGCACCAGGCCGAGCAGCCCGTACAGCAGGTAACGCAGATCAGGGCCCGAGGAGGTCGCGAAGGCCGGGTGGGCACCGCCGCTTTTGGTCGGCGTCGGCGTCGGCTTCGACCTGGTCGTGGGCAGCAGGATGCGGTTTTTGCCCCGGCCCGCGGCCAGGTTGGCTGCCATGATGACCACGACCGCGACCATCAACAGGGCCGTCACGCGGGCGAGGAGCCTGCGGAGCGGGACCGCCGGGTAGGGCGCATTCGGCCGCCGGCGCCCGACGATGAAGAGCGCCACCTCGACGGCGGCCAGCACAACCTCGAAGCCGATGGCGACGGCGTATCCGCGCTGGTGCAGTGGCCCGCGGGTGACGGAGCTGCCACTGAACGCGCTGAGGCCAGCGAATGCCGCCAGCAGGAGGAGGCCGACGACAATAGGTCTCGCATAACCAGCGGCGGTCCGGCGGGCGGGCCGAGCGGCGTCGTCAGCTCTGCCCGATCGGCGAGGGGTTGACTCGGTCTGGGGATGCTGGGGAGAGGTCGACTCGGATTGCTGCCCAGGACCGATGAGCCCCCGGGTGCTTTCGCTGGTCACTAACGATGCTCTCTCGCCTGGAACGCGGTCCCCACTTCCGGCATCTTACGCAAATTACGCGGCCTCTCGCCACGATGTCTCAGCTCCGGGGGAGGGTTTGCCCGCCACGCCTGATACCGCGCGGCGCCCCGCCGGAGACGACAGCAGCTGTCAGGCCGGGCCAGGCAGCGAGCGCTAGCCGGCGCTCGCTGCCTTGGCCGCGGCCTTCAGGTCCTTCTTGTACGCGCGCACCGCCGCGAGGGAGGTGTCATCGACGATGTCGGCAACGGAGTAGTGCGAGCCTTCCTGGCCGAACTGCCCGGCGGCTTCCCGCCAGCCGTCGGGCCGGACGCCGAGTTGCTTGCCCAGCATGGCGGTAAAGATCTTGGCCTTGGGCTTGCCGAACCCGGGCAGCTCGGCCAGCCTGGCGACGAGTTCCTCGCCGCTGGAGGCCGTCTCCCAGACTGCCGCCGCCTTGCCGTCGTAGCGGTCGACCAGCAGCTTGCCGAGCTCCTGCGTCCTGGCGGCCATCGCCTTGGGGAAGCGGTGCAGCGCCGGCCGCGCGCCGAACACGGCCGCCAGCGCCTCGGGGTCGTACTCAGCCAGCTCGGCCGCGGTGGGCTCGTGACCGAGCCGCTGGACAAGCTCGTAGGGGGAGCTGAAGGCCTTCTCCAGCGGCACCTGCTGGTCAAGCAGCATGCCAATGAGCAGGGCCAGCGGGTTACGGGAGAGCAGTTCGTTGGCCTCAGCCGAAACTGGCAGGCAGAGCGTTGTCATCGGGGGAGCCTTCCTTCGTCGCGCTTGCCCATCATCTACCATGACGCCGTGTCCGGGTGAGTCGGCTCGGATCTGTCGGCCAGCCGACGAGCTCGTAGCAGGCTCAGCCCGGCCGGGGATGCTGGCGGGCCCGGCATGGGAACTGCCGCCTTGGGCGGGGAACTAGCAGCCGCCCGGGATTGTTGACAAGGTAGGGGAACAAGTCCCCGGAGGGAGCCCTGAATGACACCGCACGCGAAGTTGGGTATAGCCGGAATCGTCATTGGGCTGATCCTGTTCATCATCAACCCGTGGCTTGCTATCGCCGTGATCGTGGCCGCGATCGCGATCCCCGCGGTGGCCTACGCCATGCTCTCGCCTGCCCAGCGCGCCAGGCTGCGCCGGACGCGGGGCCGCAAGCAGATAGGCGGCTAAGCCCGAGCGCGGCCCGCGCCTTGCCTGACCTGCCGACCCCCGAGCTAGTGCCTAGATAGTTGCGACCCTTTACCGCGCTGAACTGCATAATGGCCTCGGTCGTGGAGATACACGCGACCGAGGCCACTATGTCGTTTCTTGGAGCTCAGACCCGGATGCTTGCCTACGGCTTGCCGGGCTGCCAGAACTCAGGGAACTCCCGCGGCGCCTCCGGGCCGACGTACTGAGCTACCGGCCGGAAGATCCGGTTATCGCCGATCTGCTCCAGTACGTTGGCCATCCAGCCGATGACCCGGCTGCAGGCAAACGACGGGGTGAACATTTCCCGCGGCAGGCCTGCCGCCTCGAGCACGACGCCAGCGTAGAACTCGACGTTCGCATAGAGCTCCCGGCCCGGCTTGAGCTCGGCGAGCAACTCGACCGCGGTCTTCTCTACCAGCTCAGACAGGGCCACCCGGTCGCTGTGGAGCTCCCTGGCTACCTCGTGCAGGAGCTGGCTGCGCGGGTCGATGGTCTTGTAGATCCGGTGGCCGAAGCCCATCAGCTTGTCACCATGGTTGATCGCATTGCGCAGCCACGGCTCGGCGTTCTCGGGCGTGCCGATCGCGTCCAGCATGTCAAACACGCGGGCTGGCGCGCCGCCGTGCAGCGGCCCGGACAGCGCGGCTAGGGCTCCGGTGACGACGGCTCCGAGGTCAGGACCGGACGAGGCGATCACCCGGGCGGTGAACGTCGAGTTATTGAATCCGTGGTCGATGGTCAGCATCAGGTACCGCTCGACCGCATACCTGGCCCGGTCGTCCGGCTCCTCGCCGGTGATCATGTACAGGTAATTGGCGGCATAGCCCAGGTCAGCCCGTGGCTGGACCGGCTCAAGCCCCTGGGCCAGCCGGAAGAGGTGCGCGGCCAGCGTGGGCATGACGGCGGCGAACCGCTCGGCTTGGGCCTGGTTCTCCTCGTCGGTCTGGTCCAGCCAGGGCTTGCAGCCCATCGCCTGGCCAGTCAGCGACACGGCGGTGCGCAGCGATTCCAGCGATCCGGGCGGGTTCAGCCTGGCGATCGCGGGCAGCAGCTCGCCTACTCCGGTGGGCAGGACCCGCAGCTCAGCCGTCTCACGGGCGAAGGCCTCCCGCTCCTCGGCCGACGGCAGCTCGCCGCGCAGCATCAAGTGCCAGGCATCCTCCACCTGGCCCCGGCGCGCGATGTCCACCGCGTTGTAGCCGCGGTAGTGGTAGAACCCCTTGCGTCCGAGCACGTCTGAGACCTGCGTACGGGATACGGAGACGTCTCCCAGCCCAGCTTGCGCCTCGTACGGTCCCGTGGCGCCGTCTGCAGCGACGGTCATGGCTTCTCCCTCAAGTCTGTGGCTTCAACGCTATTATCAATCGCCACGATGCGCTCTTGTCAATGTTGACTAAAATCAATATAAAGGAACGAGCGCGGATCAGCTCGCGGTGGTCTACTCGCCGAGCCGGGCCGCGTGGCGAGAGCGGAGGACACGGCCAGTGACTGAGTGGATAGGCGCCGCCGAGGCGGCTGATCGCCTCGGCATCAAGCAGGCTAGCCTCTATGCCTACGTCAGCCGCGGGGTGCTCAGCAGGCGCCGGGATGTGGCTGGCCGGGTCAGCATGTTCGACGCCGACGAGGTGGAGGAGCTGGCCCGCCGCGGCCGGCCGCGCCGTCAGTTGGGCACATCAGAGCTTGTGATCGAGACACAGGTCACAGAGATCGACGGCAGTTCGCTGCGGTTCCGCGGCCTGGACGCGGTGGCTCTGGCGACTACGCACGGCTTCGAGGACGTGGCCGTGCTGCTGTGGACCGGGTCGCTGCCGGGACAGCCGGAGTCGGGCTGGCGGGCGACCCCGACCGCGCTTGCGGCCGGGCGGGCCGCCCAGGCCGCGTTGCCGCCGGGGACCTTGCCGCTGGAAAGGCTGCAGGTCATCGTGCCAGCGCTGGCGGCGACGGACCCGTTCCGGCTGCACCTGGATCCGCCTGCGGTAGTGGCCGCGGGCAAATCCATGATCGCCGGCATGGTCGGCGCGCTGCCCTGGGCCAATCCTGGCCCCCTATCGTCCAGGGCTTCGGCCGGCAGTCCTGCCCCGGACCCGGCCGGGCCGGGCTCCCCAGCCATGGGCTTCCCAGCCATGGGCTTCCCAGCCACGGGCTTCCCAGCCACGGTCGGTTCAGATTCGCAAGGCACGGCCCCCGCGGACTCGGACTCCGCTGGGTCGCTGATAGCGGGGTCGGACGCGACCGGTGCGGCGGCCGCCTCGGACTCGACCGGTGCGGCGGCCGCGGGCTCGGTCGGCGGCGATCAAGCCGCCGGAGGTGCGGCGGGCGGGGCGGCAGCTGTGCCAGGCTCGGCCGCGGCCGGATCGATCGCGGCTACCCTCGCCGCGAAACTGCGCCCCGGCCAGGTCCCGGCCGGCCTGCCGGCCGTGCTCAACTCAGCCATGGTCCTGGTGGCCGATCACGAACTCGCCGCGTCCACCCTCGCTGCGCGGGTGGCCGCGTCCATGCGCGCCGACCCCTACGCGGTGGTCGCGACCGCGCTTGGTCCGATGTGCGGCGCACTGCATGGCGGCGCGGCGCTTGGCGCGGAGATCATGCTTGCCGCGGCGGACTCGCCTTCTGACGCGCCGAGGGTGGTCGGCGAGGTGTTGCGCCGCGGCGAGCGGCTGCCCGGCTTCGGGCACTTTGTCTACAAGGGCGGCGACCCGCGGGCGAACCTGCTGCTCCAGCTTGTCGCGGCTTACGCGCCAGGCTCGCCGGAGCTGGCGGTCGCCCAGGCCGTTACCGACGAGGTTCGGCGCCGGGCGCTGCCGGAGCCGAACATCGAGTTTGGCCTCGCGGTCCTGGCCAGGGTGGCGGGCATGGTTCGCGGCGCCGGAGAAGCAATATTCGCGACCGGCCGCTCGGCTGGCTGGCTCGCGCACGCGATGGAGGAGTACGAGCGCCGCGTGCCGATCCGCCCCCGCGCCGTCTACACCGGCCTGTAAATCGGCACGTATGATCCGGGATAGGGCGCATGAACGGGAGTGAGCCATGGCCGTCCGCCGACTGAACCACGCAGTGCTGTACGTGAAGGACCTCGCGGCGAGCGTCGACTTCTATACCTACGCGCTCGGGTTCGAGGTGCGCATGCAGATGCCCGGGCGGGCCGCGTTCCTCCGGGCGCCGGGCAGTGCCAATGATCACGACCTCGGCATGTTCGCGGTACCGGAGGGAGCGATCCCCGACGGCCATTACCTCGGCCTGTATCACCTGGCCTGGGAGGTCGGCACGCTGGCCGACCTGGCACAGGTCCGCGGACGCCTCGCCGAGCGCGGCGCCCTGGTCGGTGCCAGCGACCACAAGGTGTCCAAGTCCCTCTACGCGAAGGACCCAAGCGGCATCGAGTTCGAGGTCATGTGGCGAGTACCAGCAGAAAACTGGGAGCAGGAGATGGCCAGCGGCGACATGATCGCGCCGCTTGACCTCGAGAGCGAGATCGCCCGCTGGGGCGACCGCGTCACCGGCGCGGCGGCGGGCTCCGTCACCTGAGGCCTTCCGGCCAGCAGCGCAGGTGCCCGGTTTCGTCGGATTCGCTGGTCTTGGTGGCACTTTGCCGGACACGAATCGGATATTCCACCCCGCTTAATCCGACCAACTGCGACCAAGTTGAGTGCCGCGGCGCGCGGTGCCGATCAGATAGCGTCGCCTGGCGCTGGCCGCTGCCTTCAGCGAGCGCGGTGCTAACCGATTGGCACCGACGTACCTTCGGTGGCCAGGAGGATCTGCCCGCCAAACGCACCCGCAGCCTCCTTCCGGCTTGCCTCCCGGTCGCTTCCCGGCCAGAAGTGCGTCAGGAGCAGTCGGCTTGCCCGCGCCGCGGCGGCGACACGCCCGGCATCCAGCGCGGTGAGGTTCAGCAAGGGCGGGGAGATGCCAGGCGGCAGGGACGCCTCGGCAGTTCCGCCGGTGCCTGAGCCCGTCGCCGTGGTACCAGGATCGCCGGTGCAAGTGTCTCCGACCTGGGCCGCCTGATAGGTGGCGTCCGCGATCAGCAGATCTGCGTCCCTGGCCAGCTCGGCAAGTGCTGCCGCCCGGCCGGTGTCGCCGGTATAGCTCACGGTCAGGCGGGCCGCTGACAGCCGGACTCCTGCGCTTGGCACGTAGTGCGGTACCTCCATGCTCGCCAGCCGGAACGGCCCCACATGCTGCGGAGGCGCCGGGATCGGGTGCCAGTCGAAGACCTTGCTGACCACGGTCCGCCTGCCGTCTTCCAGGTCCACCAGCCTGGCAACGACGCCGGCCGGGGCAAAGAGCGGGATCGCCGCGGGCTTGCGATGCCCGAACCATCGGGCCCGCATCAGCCCGTGCAAGTCGACCATATGGTCGGGGTGGTGATGCGTGACGATGACCGCATCGAGCCCGTCCGCAGCCAGGGAGCCGAGCTCGGCCAGCAGGCGGGGAAGCGTCCCGTAGCCAAGGTCTAGTGCCAGCCGGAAGCCTTCATGCTCGAGCAGGAACCCAGCGCAGGCGAGCCCCGGCTCCGGCCAGGCTCCGCAGCTGCCGAGGACAGTCAGTTGGCTTGGCATCGGACTGGCTCCTCATCCGGCTTGGGGGGTCCCAGGCATGGGCTGGCCGCATGCGTGGGCGGGTCGGCGGCGCAAGGGCGCATCTGCCCAGCGGGGGCTGGGTGGCGGCAGGAGCTGGGCCGGGACGGCAGCAGAGGGCGGGGGCTGGCAGGGGAGTGGCGGGCTAGCAAGCGTGCCGGGCTGGCAGGAGGTGGCGGGCTGGCAGGGCGTGGCGCGGGCCGGTCGACAGCAAGGGCGAGCCCGGCGGCGGCAGACCGTTCTACTGTGATGGGAGCGGCAAGCTAGGCCGGCAATGACTGGCGTGGCTGGCCGCCGCCATCCTGCGGCTTGGTGCTGACCTCAATTGTGCCCTTATAGCCGATGCCGCGCACGTGTACCACTGGGGCGTCGGCCGGCAGGCGGGCTTCCAGTTCCTCCTCGGCTGACCAGCCTTTGCTCACCCCGACGCCGTCTAGTTCTACGCGGACCCCGACCGGCACGAGTACCTCGACATGGGACTTGTAAGCGACGGCGAGGACGGTGGTGGCGGCGGCGGTGAGCTCGGCGGCGCGCAGGTCAATCCGGCCGCTGCCCTTATAGACGACGGTGGTGAACCGCTCTGGCACCAGCCAGCGGCCAGCCCTGCGGATCGAGCTCTTATAGGCGATGGCAAACCGGCCGGGCTTGCGCCCCTGCAGCGTCGCCGGGACCGGCGCTCCGGCGGCCGCCGCGGCCGGCAGGTCGCGCGTCAACGGCTCCAGGTCGGTGCTCAGCCGGGCGGTGAGTGCGGCACGGGTGCGCTGGTCGAACTCTTCGTCGTCGAGTCGGCCCTCGGCAAAGGCGGTCTGCAGCCGGTGCACGATGGCGTCGCGGTCGCGATCGCTGAGCCGGATGACGGCTGGCTCGCCAGGCTGATCGGCAAATACCACGTGCGGTGACCTCCTCGGAGCAACGGCGGTCCATGTGTAACTCAAGATGTATCGCAAAATCTTAACGGAAACCATCGCATCCCGCACGCCCCAAGGCCTGCACCTGGAGGTCACCCGAATACGCCTGGCGCAGCGCGATGTTCAGTTCGCGTTGCGTGATGGCCAGCGGTGGCGAGGCTTTGAGCGCCAGCCGTCGCCAGCTGGTGGGCTAGCCAGTCGGGCCGAACAGCCGGCCAGCGCTTGGATGGTCTTGCGCGGCATCGACGCAGATGTTCGCGCCGCTGATGCCGCTGGCCCGCTGGGACAGCACGAAGCACGCGGCATCGGCTACCTCCTGCAGTTCGACGAGCCGGCCGCGCGGGAAGTCTTCGGCAGCGTAGGCCGCGAACCGCTCCGGATGCGTCTCCCGGAACCCCTGCCAGCCGCCGCCGGGGAAGAGCACGGAACCCGGGCTGAGCACATTCACTCGGATATTCCGCGGACCGAGTTCCTGGCCGAGCGCGGCGGCCAGGTGGATCTCGGCTGCCTTGGCGGCTGCATAGGACGACTTAGGTCCTGCCTTCCAGCCCGTGATCGAGGCAATGATGAGCGCGGATCCGCTGCCTTGCCGGTCGAAGTGCGGCACGGCTGCGCGGATCGCGTTGGCCGCATGCAGCACATTGAGTCCGAACGTCGCAACCCAGTCCTCAGGCGTGGAGTCCAGCAGTCCGCCGCCGAACGAGCCGCCCGCGTTCGCAACCAGCACGTCCAGACCGCCGAGCTGGCTGGCAGCGTCATCGATTACCTGGGCCAGCCGGCTCGGGTCGGTAACATCGGCCTGCATGCCAGGCAGTCCGCACTCGGCCAGGCGCTGCGCATCGCGCCCGCAGACCATTACCTGCGCGCCCTCGGCCACCAGAGTCTTGCCGATTGCCAGGCCGATGCCGTGACTGCCGCCGGTGATGAAGGCACGCTTGCCTTGTAGTCCAAGGTCCATAGCGAGACGACCCTAGCCCAACCGGCCGGTCCGGCCGGCCGACGAGCCAGGCACGTCGGCCTCCTGCTCGGCGATGAGGGCTTGGTACAGCTCCGCGGTCTGCGCGGCGATCCGGTCCCAGCTGAACTCGGCCACCGCCCGGGCGCGGCCAAGAGCGCCGAATTGCGCCGCCCGGGCCGGGTCGCGGATGAGTGCGTTGATCGCGGCCGCCAGCGTCACGGCATCGCCCGGCGGGACCAGCAGCCCGGTGCGCCCGTCGGCGACGACCTCCGGGATCCCGCCGACCGCGGAGGCGATAATGGCCGCGCCGCACGCCATCGCCTCCAGGTTCACGATGCCGAGCGGTTCGTACTCCGATGGGCAAGCGAAGACCGTGGCGTGGCTGAGGATCTGGATCACCTCTCGGCGCGCCAGCATCCCGGCGAGCCAGACCACCCCCGACCGGTTCGCGCGCAGCCGCTGCACCTGGCTGATGACCTCGGCCTCAAGCTCGGGCGTGTCCGCCTGCCCGGCGCAGAGTACGAGCTGCGCGGCCGGGTCAAGCAGGTCAGCCGCGCGCAGCAGGACTGGCAGGCCCTTCTGCCGCGTCACCCGGCCGACGAACACCACCGACGGCCGGGCCGGGTCGATGCCGTAACGGTCCAGGACGTCCTCGCCCGGGTCGGGCCGGTACTGGTCGGCGTCAATTCCGTTGCGAATCACGTGCACGCGATCCGCCGGCACCTGCGGATAGGAAACGACGATGTCCGACTTCATCCCGTTCGATACGGCGATCACCGCTGTGGCTGACTGGATCGCGGTTGCCTCACACCAGCTGGACAAGGCGTAGCCGCCGCCGAGCTGCTCGGCCTTCCACGGCCGCAGCGGCTCGAGCGAATGCGCGGTCATCACATGCGGTACGCCATACAGCAGCGCGCCGAGGTGCCCGGCAAGGTTGGCGTACCAGGTGTGCGAGTGAACCAGGTCGGCGCCCGCGATTGCGGCGGTCATGGACAGGTCGGTGGAGATCACCTGCAGCGCCGAGCTGCAGTCCGCCAGCAGCTCCCACGGCCGGTGCGCTACGGCGTCCGGCCGGTCGGCGCCCTGGCAGTGCACCGTGACGTCGAGCAGCTTGCGCAGCGACCTGGTCAGGTACTCGACGTGAACCCCGGCTCCGCCGTAGATCTCGGGCGGGTACTCGCGGGTCAGCATGGCGACCTGCAGCCGGTCGGGCTCACCGGGGTCCGAAGGCGCGCGGTCGTTCGGATCGCGACCGCCGGGCCTGTCACTCAAAGCGGCACTTCCTGGCCCTTGCCGACCACGGTGATGCCGCCTTCGGAGACGACGAACCCCCTGGCCCGGTCGTAGTCCTTGTCCACGCCGACGACCGCGTGCTCGGGGATCACGACGTTCTTGTCGATGATCGCGTCCTGCACCACGGCGTGACGGCCGATCGTGGTGTTGTGCAAGATGACGGCGCGCTCGACTCGGGCCCAGCTGTTCACGCGAACGCCGGGGGACAGGACACCGTGGCGGACCAGTCCACCGGACACGATGACGCCGTTGCTGACGACGCTGTCGATGGCCCGGCCAACCCGGTCACCGCTGTCGTGCACGAACTTTGCCGGCGGCTGGGACGGCACCTGTGTCAGGATCGGCCAGCGCTCGTTGTAGAGGTTGAAGACTGGGTGCACAGCGCACAGGTCCATGTGCGCATCGAAGTAGGAGTCGAGCGTGCCGACGTCCCGCCAGTAGCCGGCGTCGCGAGGCTCGGCGCCTGGTACTGCGTTGCCCTGGAAGTCGTAGACGTGCGCGAGGCCCTGCTGGACCAGCATCGGGACGATGTCGCCGCCCATGTCGTGGCGGCTGGCATCGTCAGCCGCGTCGATCCGCAGCGACTCGACCAGGACGTCGGTGCTGAACACGTAGATGCCCATGGAGGCGTATGCCATGTCCGGCCGCCCTGGCATGCCCGGCGGGTCAGCCGGCTTCTCCAGGAATGCGTCGATCGTCCGCCCGTCGTCGGCGACGCTGACGACGCCGAATGCCGTCGCCTCGGCGCGCGGTACGGGGATAGCGGCCACCGTTACGCCGGCGCCAAAGGAGATGTGCTGGTCGATCATCTGCCGTGGATCCATCCGGAACACGTGGTCCGCGCCGAAGACCGCGACGATGTCCGGCTGGTCATCAAAAATGAGGTTCAGCGACTGGTAGATGGCATCGGCTGAGCCGGTGAACCAGTGCGGGCCTAGCCGCTGCTGCGCTGGCACAGGCGTCACGTAGTTGCCGAGCAGCGTGGAGAGGCGCCAGGTGGTGCTGATGTGGCGGTCCAGGCTGTGGCTCTTGTACTGGGTCAGCACGCAGATCCGCCGCATGCCGGCGTTGACCAGGTTGGACAGCGCGAAGTCGATCAGACGGTACAACCCGCCGAACGGCACCGCGGGCTTCGCCCGGTCGGCAGTCAGCGGCGCCAGGCGCTTGCCCGCTCCGCCGGCCAGAACCATGCCGAGGACCCTGGAGTCAGCAGCCAATCTCCACCTCCGGACCAGAAGCAGCCACCTAGCACTGTCACCACACGGGCCGCACTACCGCCAAGTGTGGTCCGCTCGCGCGCAGAAATGTAACTCCGGTAGCGGTGTCGGCCGGGGTCCTGCCCCGCTACGTGCAGGACTAACGGCTTGTCGCAAGCGCTCATCGTGCTGGTCACGTCGGCCGCAACCCGCAAGCCCAGACGCGGGAGCCCGGCACACGGCGGGGGGCACTCAGGATGGCTGAGTGAGCCGGATGCGGGACTGCTCATGCCCGGTCTGCTCCCAATCGGGCATGGACTCGGCCTTGAAGTCATGTTGCCGCGCCAGGTCCAGCAGTGTTTCGGTGCGGTAGTAGAAGTCTTCGCGCAGGACCTGGTGCTCGGCTCCCTGCGTCCGGTCAAAGGTAAAGTCGAAGAACCCGCCGGGGGTCATGACCCGGCCGACGTGCGCCAGGCACTCGTCGATCACCGCCAGCGGTGAGTGCGAGAACACGCTGTGGGCGTGTACGACGTCAAAGTGGCGGGCAGGCAGGAAGGCCAGCTTGAGGTCGCTGATCAGGGCCAGGTGCGGCAGCTTGGCCGCCAGACCGTACTCCGTGACAGTCTGCTGCGCAGCCAGCAAGATACCGGGCGAGATGTCGGTGCCGTAATAGCTGCCGGTCTGGAGGTAGTCGATGAACAGCCGGCCGGCCCGCAAATTACCGCAGCCGATCTCCAGCATCCGCATGTCCCGCCTGAGCCCATGCGCAGTCAGGTAATCGAACTGCAGCTGGCCGATGGTCAGCCACGACTCTCGGTTATTGCTGCCGATCGCCGCGTCGCTGCTGCGGGCTATGTCCGCAGCCATGACCGCGCGGTAGTAGCTGATGTGGTCCTGTGTGCCGAGCCAGAGCAAGGTGTCCCGGCTGCGGCGGCGAGCATAGCTGAGGATCCGGTCCGGATGCCGCGCCGCGTACCTGACCTTGTGCGTCAGGCTGGCCCGGTTCTTGCCGTGCACCCCTAGACGTCGCCGGCAGTCTCGTCCGCGCTGACCTGACGACGGCTGGTCGCACGGGTTGCTAGCAGCCTCGCCACGTGCACGCCAGCTCCGACCAGAACACCCCAGATCAGTGCTTCCGACAGGGCCACCTGCGGGTCCTCGGGGTGTTCGGGCGGCTCCTTGCCGGTGACCTTCTTCCAGACCACATTGATCAGCTTGCGCGCCGCGAAAGCGGCGGCGGCGCCGGCTAGCGCGCCGATTGCGCGGTTAGCGCCGCCTTGCTTGCCTGCCATGCGCACGTCCTCCTAGCAGTCGCGCCACGTCGTGCCCGGCAGTTGCGATCATCCCACGGCCCGGTCGCCGGTATTGATCACGGGGCGCGATCTCTCGATTGCGGCGGCAAGGTCTGCCGGATGTCTGGTCGCGAGGAGCCAGTACGGGTTTGCGGCATCCGGAGCTGTGTGCTCGACATAGACGCTGCACCGCAAGTACGGCCGGATCAGCACAAAGGCTCGCGGGTCGGCCCGGGGGCCCCGCAGCGCCCTGGTTTGTGCCTCATCCAGGGGCATGACCTCGCCGGTCTGCGCAAGCACCAGCACCTCTTTGCCGACCCGCAGCAGCCCGTCACGGACCTCGATGGTCGCCCGCCCCCAGTTGACAAGGAAAGCGGCCGTGACTGCCGCCAGGGCCGCGAAGACCGCCAGGGTGATCGCCAGATCGAATCCGGTCCAGACGATGCAGCCGAAAGTGAACATGGTGGCCATCCCGGCCACCCACCACCACGCTGGCGCGAAGAGGCGCTCGCTGTACAAGTGCATGGCACCACGGTAGTTGGTTACATGTACTGCATGATGGGCCGATGGCCGCAAGGCCCCCGACCGGCGGCCGAAGGCGAGAAGCAGACGGCGCCGCGGGCGCTGGCACGCTTGATTCGCTGGCTTGGCTCGCGCCTGGGTCCGGGATCTGCGGCCCAGGCCGGCCGGCCCAGCGGGAAAGGTGACGCACCCGCGGCCGGCGGCCGGGCAGCAGCAAGCGGTCCCGGTGCTGACGGTCGCCCCGCCGCTGGCAGTGGTCCGGCGATTGTGAGCGGCGCCACAGCTATCGGCGGAACCGACCCAGCGCAGCCGGGGCCCGCATCCGCCGGGCAGCCCGCTCCGCCGAACTCCGCGGCGAAGCAACCGGACGTCGGTGACGCCCAGCCGGCACCGCCCGGGCTCGGCTACGCCGGAACCGATCCGCCCGGATTCAGCTCGCGGGAAACCACCCCCTCGTCCCCGCCACCGCCGGAGGCGTCGGTCTCCCGGGTGCTGCGGCAGGCCGCCGCCTGGTCTTGGTGCCTGCTGCTCACCGGCGTGCTCGTCTACCTGGCCTTCCGGCTCGCCGTGGAACTGCGGCTCGTGGTCCTGCCGTTCGTCGCGGCGACGCTGCTCACCGCGCTGCTGCAGCCCAGCGTTTCCTGGCTGAAACGGCGTGGGATGCAGCCGTTGCCGGCCACATGGCTCTTGTTCCTGGCCGCGCTCATCGTGATCGCCGGCGCCATCTACCTGTTCGCTAACCGACTGAGCGCTGATTTTCCGACCCTTTACAACCAGGTGCAGCGGACTGCCCGGGAAGTACAGCACTCGCTCTCCGGGCCGCCCTTCCACCTGAACCCCACCCGCTTGCAGAACACGACAAACACCATCGAGCGGTATCTCTCGCAGCACAAGGCTGCGGTCGCGGGCACCGTGCTGACCGGCGGGAAGTACGCCCTCGAGTTCTCGGCCGGCGTCGTGCTCACGCTGTTCATCACGTTCTTCCTGATGAAGGATGGCGCCCGCGTCTTTGCGTGGGTGATCAGCGGACTTGGCCAGAAGGCCAACCGCCGGGCGGCGCGGGCCGGTGACAGCGCCTGGCAGGCGCTGGTGAACTACGTGCGCGGCACGACCCTGGTCGCAGCCATCCACGCGCTGTTCATCGGGGTGGCCATGTGGCTGCTCGGCACGCCTCTGCTCGTTCCCTTCATCGTGCTGGTGTTCCTCGCCGCTTTCCTGCCGATTGTCGGCATCCTGGTGGTCGGTGCCCTCGCCATCCTGGTGACGCTGGCGACCAAGGGCGTTGTCGGCGCTGTGATCTTGCTCATCGTGTTCATCGTCGAGAACCAGATCGAAAGTCACCTGCTGCAGCCGTTGCTGATCGGCCGGCTCGTCCGGTTGCATCCGCTCGCGATCATCCTGGTCCTGGCGGTTGGCGGGATCATCGCTGGCATACCAGGGGCGATCGTCGCGGTGCCCTTTGCCGCCGTCGTCAGCTATGCCTGGTCTGCACTGCGCGCTGAGGATCCGGAGGACTAGCCTTCGCCAGGGTGGCAACTGCGGCGGCGGCCGCGTTTCGGAGGGCGGCGGAGATGACCAGCGCGTCTGGCGAGCCGGGTTCGGTTGAGATCCTGATCAAGCGGCTCGATCCGGGCCTGCCGCTGCCAGACCGAGCCCACGCCGGCGATGCGGGCAGCGATCTGTACATCACCTCCGATGTCGAGCTTGCACCAGGTCAGCGGGCAATCGTTGGCACCGGCGTGTGCATAGCACTGCCAGATGGGTACGCCGCGTTCGTGCATCCACGCTCTGGCCTAGCCGCACACCACGGAGTCACCGTGGTGAATGCGCCAGGGACGGTAGACGCCGGGTACCGTGGCGAGATCAAGGTGATCCTGCTGAACACCGATAGCGAACGAGCCATCCGTTTTCAGCGTGGTGACCGGATCGCGCAGCTTGTTATACAGAAAGTAGAACGCCCGGTATTCCGGGAAGTGACGACTTTGCCGGGTTCACACCGCGGCGACGACGGCCATGGCTCGACCGGTGGACATGCGGCGGCGAGCCGCCAGCACGGTGGCGACAAAGCCGAAGGCGACGACGGAGCGGTTGCCAGCACCTGAGGCGGCCGCGACAAGAGCACTGCCAGGCCTGAGGCCGGCAGAGGGTAAGGAGCGTGCGGGGTGTTCCGACGACGCCGCCGGGGAGGCGAGGACCGGACCAGGCCCGAGCCGACCGAGCAGACCTTGCCAGACCCAGACGACGAGTACGCCGACGAGGAGTTCGGTTACGCAGAGCAGGCGCCCGGCCAAACCGAGGTCGACGAGCCAGGCCCCGATCAGCAGGGCCAGTATGTCAGCGAAGACGGCTACCTGGAGGATTCCGAACCCGGCCAGGATGAGGTAACCGGCTACGCCGGCGCGACCGCCGCTTACGCGCCGGACACCGGCTCTGCCGAGGACCTCGAGGGCGGCGAGCAAGCCGAGGACGGCGAGTACGTCGAGGACGGCGAGTACGCCGAGGACGGCGAGTACGCCGAGGACGGCGAGTACGCCGAGGACGGCGAGTACGCCGAGGACGCCGGCGGCGGCGGCTATGAAGCTGGCGAAGACGGCTTCGAGGACGAGGCCGAGGGCGGACGCCGCCGTAGCCGTCGACGGGTCGAGCGCGAGGACCTCGGCGATCCGACGACCTGGACCCGCCTGCGAGACACCGCCGCGGCTGCTCCGGCCGAGTTTCCGGCCGGCCCATGGGACAGCGGCTTTTCGTACCCGGAGCGGGAGCGGCTCGACTTCGGCAGCCTGCTCGTGCCGGTGCGCGACGGCTTTGACGTGCAGGTGCTGATATCAGACGAGGAAGGCATCTCGATCGCGGTGGTCAGGGGGGAGAGCGGGCTCCAGCTTCAGCCATTTGCCGCGCCGCGCAACGCTGGCTTGTGGGAGGACGTGCTGCCGGAGATCTCGCAGGAGGTCGCCAAGGCCGGCGGCCAGAGCCGGGAGCAGGCAGGCCCATTCGGCCCAGAACTGGTCGCGCGGGTGAGCCCGCAGGGCGCGAATCCGCCGCTGCCGCCTCAGCCGCTCCGTTTCCTGGGCGTCGACGGCCCGCGCTGGTTCCTGCGTGGCCTGATCAGCGGCCCGGCCGCGATGGACGAAGAGGAAGCCAAGCCGCTCGAGGAGATTTTTGCCGACGTCGTGGTCGTGCGGGGCGAGCATGCCGAGCCGCCGCGCAAGCCGCTGGACATCCGGCTCCCGGAGGAGGCGCGGCAGGCGCTGGAGGGACAGGTCCAGGAGGACCCGAACATGTTCAACCCGTTTGACCGGGGCCCGGAGATCACCGAGACGCGCTAGCGGCCGCGTCGCCCGGTGGGCTCGTTACCCTCCCTGGCTGGCTGGCGGATGCCCGCAGTTCAGCAGCTGCGCTAGGTCTTCCTCGACGTTC
This sequence comes from Streptosporangiaceae bacterium, assembly GCA_036495585.1. GTDB lineage: Bacteria > Actinomycetota > Actinomycetes > Streptosporangiales > Streptosporangiaceae > JAJYUU01. The sequence continues at coordinate 27,840 of DASXMP010000012.1, read as the reverse complement.
TCGCTGGTGACGAACAGCAACTCGTCGCCGGCTTCGACCGGGTCATCTGCGCTCGGGACGATCACCCGGCCGTCGCGCAGGATCGCGACCAGCGCGGTGTCGGGCGGCCACTCGATGCTGCCGACCCGCTGGCCGGCCAGCGGCGCGTCGGCCGGCATGGTCATCTCGACCAGGTTGGCCTCGCTCTGCCGGAACGTCATCAGCTGGACCAGATCGCCGACGCTGACCGCCTCCTCGACCAGGGCAGACAGCAGCCGAGGCGTGGACACCGCAACGTCGATGCCCCAGGACTCGTTGAACAGCCACTCGTTGTTCGGATGGTTGATCCTGGCCACCACGCGAGGCACCCCGTATTCGGTCTTGGCCAGCAGCGAGACGACCAGATTGGCCTTGTCGTCGCCGGTCGCCGCGATCACCACGTTGCACCGCTCCAGTGCCGCATCGTCCAGCGCACTGATCTCGCAGGCGTCGGCGAGCAGCCACTCCGCCTTGGGCACGCTGTGCACCTTGATCGAGTTCGGGTCCTTGTCGATGAGCAGGACCTCGTGGCCGCGCTCGAGCAGCTCCTTGGCGATGGAGCGGCCGACCGCGCCAGCGCCAGCGATCGCGACCCGCATCAACGGCCTGCCTTCTGTTGGCCGTGATGCGCGAACACCTCGGCGATCTGGCCGAGGCTGGCATCCTCGGCGATGACGTGCACCACGTCACCCTCCTGCAGCACGAGGCTGGGACTCGGGATCAGGGCCTCGCCGAGGCGGGCAATATAGGCAACCCGGACACTAGCCGCGCTCTCCAGCTCCATCACTTTCTGGCCGAGCCACTCCTCGGAGTAGGCCACCTCGGCCAGCACAATCGCGCCGGTCGGGTCGCGCCACAGGGGCTCGGCGCCCTCGGGCAGCAGCCGGCGCAGCATCTGGTCAGCGGTCCAGGCAACCGTTGCCACCGTGGGGATGCCGAGGCGCTGGTAGACCTCGGCCCGGCGGGGGTCGTAGATCCTGGCGACCACCCGCTGGACCCCGAACGACTCCCTGGCCACCCGGGCGGCGATGACATTGGAGTTGTCGCCGCTGCTCACCGCCGCGAAGGCGGCGGCCTCCTGGATCCCGGCCTCGGTCAGCACGTCCCGGTCGAAGCCGACTCCGGTGATCTTCTTGCCCTGGAAACCGGAGCGAAGCTTGCGGAAGGCTTCCGGGTCCTGGTCGATGATGGCGACCGAGTGGCCACGATCTTCGAGGGTATGGGCGACACTGGACCCGACCCGCCCGCAGCCCATGATCACGATGTGCACAAGCGTCCTTCCAGCCAGAGCCCTGCGCTCAAGGTAAATCCCCTCCGGCAAATGCTGCTAAGCCAGACGGTACCCAGGCGGCAGCGGGTGCACCGCCAAGTGCACCATGTAGGCCGTGACTACCAAAACTGACCGAGGCCCCGAACCAGGTCCCCAAACCGGAGACTTGTTGCAGTTGACCGTCGGCGAGGTCGTTCATGGCGGCTGGTGCGTGTGTCGGGAGAATGATACGGGCTTGGTGGTCTTCGTCCGCCACGCCCTACCCGGCGAAATTGTGCGCGCCGTCGTCACTCAGGCCACGGCCAGATTTGCCAGGGCGGATGCGGTCGAAGTGCTGGCCGCTTCGCCGGACCGGGTGACGCCGCCCTGCCCCTACGCGGGCCCGGGCCGTTGCGGCGGCTGTGACTGGCAGCATGCCAGCAGGCCCGCCCAGCGGGCGTTCAAGGCCGCCGTGATCCGCCAGCAGCTGAATCGGATCGCCGGGATCGAGCGTGAGGTCGTGGTCGAGGCCCTGGACGGCGACGAGGAGGGCCTGGACTGGCGGACTGTGGTGTCGTTCGCCGTCAACGACCGCGGCGCGGCCGGGCTGCGTAAGCACAGATCCCACGAGATCATCGAGGTCGACCGCTGCGCGATCGCGCATCCGCTGGTCACCGAGGTGGGCGTAACGGGGCAGCGGTGGCCCGCTGGCTCCTCGGTCGAAGTGTGCGTCTCGCCACATTCCGGGGAAACTGGTGTGCTCGTCGCCGGTGCCGCCCGGGCCGACCGCGGCACTCCTGCCGCGGATACCCTGCCCGACGTGGCAGCCGACTCGCTGCTGGTGGCCCGCCGGGCTACGCCGCCGGCCGGATCCGGTGGTGGTCTCGGTCGCCGCAGCCGGGCTGGCGGCCGCCCTGGCGGCTCCGGCGGTCCTGCTCCGGTGCGCGGCCACGGCTACCTGATGCAGCATGCGGCCGGCCGGGACTGGCGGGTGACGATAGGCGGCTTCTGGCAGGTCCATCCGGGTGCCGCCGACGCGCTGGCCGCTGACGTCCTGGTGGCCCTTGAACCAAGCGCCGGCGAGACGGCGCTCGATCTGTACTGCGGGGCCGGGCTCTTCGCCGGCGTGCTGGCCCAGGCGGTCGGGCCGGGCGGCGGCGTGGTTGCCATCGAGCAGGACCAGGCGGCCGTCCGCGATGCTCGGCACAACCTGAGGGAATGGCCGTGGGCGCGGGTGCACCGCGGCGACGTGGCCGAGGTACTGCGGCGCATCGGCACCGGTGGCGCTTCGCTCGTGGTGCTCGATCCGCCGCGGACCGGAGTGGCAAGGCCGGTTCTTGACCTGCTCTGCGCGGGCACCTCCCCCGGCGCAGATGCGCCGCGGCGCATTGCCTACGTGTCGTGCGACCCCGCCACGCTGGCCCGGGATCTCAAACTTCTCACCGACGGGGGCTGGGAGCTCGGCGGCCTGCGCGGCTACGACGCATTCCCGATGACGCACCACGTGGAATGCCTGGCTACGCTCACCCGCCGATAGGCAGGGGGCCGATTCACATCGTGTCCGGCTGGCGAAGCCGGAAGATAGGCATATGCAACTGAGAATCTTCACCGAACCGCAGCAGGGTGCCAGCTACGAGACGCTGCTTCGCGTCGCCAAGACCGCCGAAGACCTTGGCTTCGACGCGTTCTTCCGGTCCGACCACTACCTGAAGATGGGCAACGTCACCGGCCTGCCGGGTCCCACCGACGCCTGGATCACGCTGGCAGGCCTCGCCCGCGACACATCCAGGATCCGGCTGGGGACGCTCATGAGCCCGGCCACATTCCGGTTCCCAGGTCCGCTGGCCATCTCGGTCGCGCAGGTCGACCAGATGAGCGGCGGCCGGGTGGAGTTCGGCTTCGGGGCCGGCTGGTACGGCGCCGAGCACAGCGCTTACGCCATTCCCTTCCCCGACCTGGGGGAGCGCTTCGAGCGGTACGCCGAGCAACTCGCGATCATCACCGGCCTGTGGGAGACGGCGGTCGGGGAGACGTTCAGCTTCAGCGGCAAGCACTACACGGTGACGGACTCGCCTGGCCTGCCCAAGAGCGCGCAGCAACCACGACCGCCGGTGCTCATCGGCGGCTCCGGGCCCAAGCGGACGCCCCGGCTCGCGGCCCGCTACGCCGATGAGTACAACGTGGCGTTCGTCAGCCTTGCTGACACGCAGGCGGCGTTCGATCGGGTGCGGGCGGCCTGCGCGGCCGCAGGCCGCGCCGAGGACTCCATGACGTACTCGGTCGCACACGTCGTCTGCTGCGGCCGGACGCCGGATGAGCAGCGCAGGCGGGCTGCCGCGATCGGCCGGGACCTGGACGAACTGCGTGAGCACGGGCTGGCGGGGACGCCGCAGGACATCGCAGTTCAGCTCGCCGAGTTCGCCGGGATCGGCGCCAGCCGGGCGTACCTGCAGGTGCTCGACCTGGATGACCTCGACCACCTCGAGTTGCTGGCCGAGCTGATTCCTGCGGTGGCGTAGCTGCCGCGACGTGCCGCCGTGGCGGGCGGCGCAACTCGTGGTGGCAACGCGGTCATGCAGCGCCCGCCCCGTTGCCACAATCCACGGCAGCACAAGCTGGATCAGCGGCCGGTCGCTCGCCATGGGTCGTAGTCGATCTCGAGCGGCTCCTGTGGCGGGCGATCGGCCTCCGGCACGTGCCGAAGGTTGACCCGGATCCTGGTCCAGGTGGAGGACCGGCCGCGCATCGAGTCGACCAGTATGTCGGCGGGCTCGAGCCGGGCCGCCGCGTCTGGATGACGCTGCTTCCAGTGTTCCAGGGCAGCGAGCGCCTCGTCTTTGCCGGCCGCGCGGGCGATCTCGATCAGTGGCATCACCGACTTCCGCCGCCCGGCCGGGCTCGGGACGGCACGGCCGGGAGCGCCGGGTTCGGCGGCCGGCGCGCGCCGCTTGGAGGGCTGCACCCGCGGCACTTCGCCCGCCTGCTTCTCGAAGTGGGGCGGCCATGGCGCGTCCGGTAGCCCGGCCGCCTCGTCCGCGTCGGCCAGCGCCAGCAACTGGTCAAGCGAGCCGACCGCGTCGTCGATACCGTCGCCGGGGTCGCCGATCGCGGCATACCGCTCCGGCATCGTGTCGATCGTGAACGCCGCCGGGTCGCAGCCCGGCACCTCGTCCCAGCGCAGCGGCGCGGATACCCGTGCATCCGGGGTCGGCCGCACCGAGTAGGCGGAAGCAACGGTCCGGTCCTTAGCGTTCTGGTTGTAGTCGACGAACACGCCGTGCCGTTCTTCCTTCCACCACCGAGCTGTCGCCTCTGTCGGCGCACGCCGCTCGATCTCCCGGGCCAGCGCCACCGCTGCCCGTCGGACCTCCGTGAACGTCCAGCGCGGCTCGATCCTGGCGTACACGTGCATGCCCCGCGAGCCCGAGGTCTTCGGCCAGCCGGTCAGCCCGTTGGCGGCGAGCGCCTCCCGCGCGACCATGGCGACGCTGACGATTTGCGACCACTCGATACCGGGAACGGGGTCGAGGTCGACGCGCAGCTCATCGGGATGGTCGAGGTCGTCCGCGCGGATCGGATGCGGGTTCATGTCGATACAGCCGAGGTTCACTACCCAGGCGAGCCCGGCCGGGTCGCTGACCACGATCTCCTCGGCCGTCCGCCCGGACGGGAAGCTGAGGACCACACTGTCCAGCCACGCCGGCCTGTTGGCTGGCGCCCGCTTCTGGAAGAACGCCTCGCCCTCCGCGCCGTGCACGAAGCGCTTGAGGATCATCGGTCGGTCGCGGATCCCGCGCAGGACGCCGTCGGCCACGCTGAGGTAGTAGCGGACCAGGTCCAGCTTCGTGTGCCCGGTGCCCGGGAAGTACACCTTGTCCGGGTTGGAGATCGTGACCGCCCGGCCGGCCACTTCGAGGATCTCCTTGCGCTCGGCCATCTCCTGACGATAGCCGTCCGGGTCGCGCGCGGGTCAGACGCCGCCGCCGAGTGTCGGCTTGGCGCCGCTGGAAGACAGGATCCTGACCGCGGTGATTCCGGCGTCGATAACCTCGGTGCCGCTGCTGCCGCTGCCGCTGGCTATGCACGCTTCCGTGAGGACGCCACTGGCGCCGAGCTGGACTACGCCGGTCTCGACAGCTTGCACGAACCCGCTGCCGCTAGAACCTCCACTCGCGACGAACTGCCCGAGGCCGTCCTTGATGACCTGGCAGCTCGCACCGGTGTCGCCAGAGGTCAAGCTGATCAACGCGGTCGCGGTGACGTAATAGGTACCTGCCGGCAAGCGGCCCGTGCTAGTGATGGCGGTGAAGTTGTCATGACCGAGCGCCACGTCCGCGTTCGGGTCAGTGAACCCGTCGCCGCCGGTCACCTTGAGGCTGCCGGCCGACAGCCCGCCGACGTAGTTGGCGTTGAGGTTGCCTACCAGGGCCGACCGGTTGACAGCAAGCGGCGGCTTGCCCTTGGGCGCGGACAAGGCGAGCGGAGTGCCGCGGGAGTTGGCGAGCTTGGCCGTGGTGGCCTCACTGTTCGCGCGGCCGAGTATGAAGCTGCCGCCCGTTGTCGCGCTGGCCAGGCCGGTGCCGCCGAAGATCAGCGCTAGCGTGATGACCAGGAGTGAGGCCGGGCGGGCCGACTTCGCGGCGACGGTGGCACGACCGACCAGCTGCAGCGGCCTGGCCGCGGAAGCCCTGGAGATCATGATGACTCCTTCGAGGAGGCGCCGAGTGCAGGCGATCGGTCCGCGGCGGATGTCTGGCGCGCCGCTGCCTGCCGGCGTACCGCCGGCTGGAAGTTGCTGGACGACAGCACTCGCATCGCCGTGATCCCGGCGTAGAGCAGCTGTCCGGGAGCGCCAGGGAGGCAAGCCTCCTGAATGGTGCCGTTGTTGGCTACGGACACCAGCGCGCTCTCGGCTACCTGAAGCGTTGGGCCGCCGGAATTGTCGCCGGTGGCGAGCGGGCTGCCGGTGTCGTTGTTGCGGGCGATGATGCAATCTAGCTCGTCATCGCCAGCGTTCAGCCGCGCGTTCGCGGTAGCAGTGACGTAATAGGTGCCGGCTGGCAGCGGCCCGGTGCCCGCGACGATCTGCGCTGCCACGACGAATGTGCTGCCCTCGTCGAAGAAGAAACCTTCGCCGCCGGTCATCCGGAGGCTTGTCGACGACAACCCGCCGAGATAGCTCGCGTTGAGGTCTCCGACCATCGCCGTGCGGTTGACCGCGAGTGGCGCCTTGCCCGCTCCGGCCGCAAGGGAGAGTGGCGTGCCGCGGGAGTCCGACAGCGTTGCCCTGGTCGACTCGGCGCTGGCACGGCCGAGAATAAAGGCACCGCCAGTGGCGGCTCCGGCGATGCCGGCTCCGCCCAGCACCATCGCGAGCGTTAGGGCGATGACGGGCATCGGGCGTAGCGACCGCAGAGATCTCGCAATGCGCCGCTCGGTGCGTGGCTGCCTGAGGGTGGGGAGCTTGAGTATCATCTGGTTCCTCCGTTGCCTGGTCAGGAGCCCGGGACCGCTGCTGCGGTGCCGCTGGAGGACAGGACACGGATCGCGATGATGCTCGCGCTGACGACCTCGATGCCGCCTGTACCGGTCGGGCTGCACACCACGTTGACCACTCCGTGGCTGCGCACGGTCACGGCCATGGTCTCAGCGGCCGTGACCTGCTGGCCGCTGCCGCCGCCGAACTGCAGCGGGTCAGCGGCGTCGTCGTTGGCGATCAGGTGGCAGAGGGCACCAGTGGCGCCCGAGGCGTTGGTGTTGATGTCCGCGGTTGCCGTGACGTAATAGGTACCCGCGCTGAGGGGCCCCGTCGCTGCCACCGTCAGGCTGCTGTCGGGGCCGATGGTGAGATTCGACTGGCTGCCCGCGCCGCCGGTCGGCCGTGCGCTCGCCTCGCTGAGGCCGCCGACGTACTGGACATTGAGGTTCTTGACCTGAGCGGTTCGGTTGACCGTGAGCGGGGCCCGGCCCCTGGGCGCGGCCAGCGACAGCGGCGTGCCGCGGGAGTCGGAGAGCTTGGCCGTGGTGGTCTCCGTATTGGCGCGGCCGAGGATGAACACGCGTCCGGTCGCGGCGCTGGCGGCACCGACCCCGCCGAAGATCAGTGCCAGCACGACCGCGACCAGCGCGACCGGGCTGAGAGATCCGATCGCGCGGCGGACGAGCCGGATCGCCGCGACCGCGACGACCTTTGTTCTCATCGTGGTGTACCTCCAGTGCTGGAGCTGGGACGCAGACTCGCCGTGTGGTGACCTGCTGCCGACGGCCCGGTGCTGGCGGCACAGTGCTCCCCGCGCAGTGCGGGCTGCGGAGTGCGGGCCGCGCAGTGCGGGCCGCGCGGTGCTGCCAGTCGGAGCCTCCGGCCTGACCTGTTTAGCGCTGAGCTCTTACCGTTCTCTTACTACGCAGGACGGTGCGCGAAGGCGCTGGAAGTTGCTGTAAAACACTGGAAGATGTCATAGCCTGACTCCATGAGCGCCGAGCTGGAAAAGCTGGAGCGCCGGATAGCCGGACTGCGCATCGAGACCAGACGGGCCGCCGCGGCCGGCGATCGGTCCCGGGCGCGGCAGCTGCGGGCCGAGCTGCGGCAAGCCGAGCAGGCCTGGGATACGGCACTGGCCGAGCTCGAGCGCGGCAGGGGCGCGGACGCGCACTCCGCACCCCAGTCCGGGCGCGGCACCCTGCTGCCGATTCGCGAGCAGGTACACCAGGCGCTCACACTGCTCGGTGTGCCAGCCGCGCCGCGCCTGGTCACCGCGGTGCACGATGCGTTCTCGGCTGGCTCGCTCGTGGCTGCCAGGCTGACGAGCCTGCGGCGGGACGAGGAGCGCTCGTTCCGCTCCGCACCGCACGCTCGCGCGTATTACTTGTGCGCCGCCCTGACCGCGGACCTGCTCGCGCCCGCACGGGGCCTGCTCGCGGTCTCCACCTGGCCCCTGGAGCAGCGCGTCATCGGACCGCTGAGCTCGCGCGTCGATTTCTTGTCGGCTGCCATCGCCGTGGCCGGCAGCGTCCGCCGGATCCCGAGCCCTAGTCCAGAGGCGCTCAGGCTGCTCGGGCGGTTCGCGGTCAACATCCCGGGCGGGGAGTCCGGGACGCGCCGCGCCGGCCCTGACGTGGTCGAGGCGGCGGCCCGCGCCGAGCTTGGCGTCCACGCAGCGCGGGACGCCGCCGACCGGCGCGCCGCCGCGAAGCGCTGCCGCGCGGAGCTGGACGACATCGCCCAGCTGTTCGGCAGCAGTCTTGCCGCTCGGCGCAGCACGAGCGCCTGAGGGACGCACGCAGGCTTGATAGTGCCGGCACCGCCGGTAAGGAGTTAGTAAGCGGTTCACGGTAGGAAGGGTTACGCAGCGTGAGTCGGGCCCGGGTGGAGGGGAGGCCTGGCTGACGGGCGATCGCCCCGGCAGCCAGGCCCACGGGTTACCGCACGCTGGAGTCGTGCCACAGCGCCTCGGCCAGATCGCGGGCGAGGCGGCGGCGTAGCAGCCACCGGCCCATCCGTCCTCGCCTGCTGGCGGCATAGGTGGCGATCGGGCGCCGGTCCACGTGCAGGTTGTGCCGGATCGCCTCTACCTCATGGGTACTGCCGCAGTGGTGGCAGTGGTACGCGACATCGCGCATCCTGACTCCTTGGGAGGCGGCCGACGCCGTGCGAAGAAGAGAGCGCGAGCGATGCCCGTTGCGGCGGGCCGCACTACTGCTTTGTAGTTATGGACGCGGTGCTGGAGGCCGCGGATGACAGGCTTGCCAGGCTTTGCCCGCAAAAGGGATCAGCAAACGAGCTCGCGAGTTGCCGCCGCGAAGATTTCGGTGTGCATGTCCGAATCGGCGGGGACAGATTCAGGACACATCAGTGCCATGTTGTGGAACGGCGTCAGCATGACTCCGCGGTTGATCAGGTACAAGTGCAGATACTCGTCAAGATCCGGGTCCGCTGCGGCGGCAGACTCGCCGCCGGTGCGCGGCGGCGCCGGGCAGAACCGGTACTCCGCCCGTGCGCCGAGTTGCGTAATGTGCCACGGCAGTTCGTGTGACGCGATGACCTCCCGCACCCCGGCGGTGTAACGGTCAGCGACGGCAACCATCCGCGCGAACGCCTCTTCGGTTAGCACCCGCTCGAGCGTGGCACGCATAGCCGCCACCGAGAGCGCGTTGCCGGCCAGCGTGCCCCCGACGCCGCCGACGTCGGCGATGTCGGCCGTCTTATCGGCGAGGATGCGGTCGGCTAGTTCGGCCGACAGGCCGTAGGCGCCGGCCGGGATGCCGCCGCCGATGGACTTGCCGATCGTCACGATGTCGGGCTCGAGTCCCCACGCTAGAGTGCACCCGCCCGGCCCGGCGCTGAACGTGTGCGTCTCGTCGTTGATCAGCAGGCTGCCGTGCTGGCGGGTGAGGGCCCGGACCGCGGCCAGGTAGCCGGGTTCGGGCAGGACAATGCCGATGTTGGTCAGGGCCGGTTCCATCAGGACGGCGGCGACGTCACCGTGGCTGAGTTCGCGTTCGAGGGCCGTTATGTCGTTGAACTCGACGACCCGCGTCGTGAGCTGCGGGTCGACCGGGGCACCCACGTTCCCTTCTCGCGACATGGGGCCGGCACTCGCCGAGATGATGAAAGTCTCGTCGACGCTGCCGTGGTAGCAGTAGCTGAAGACCCCGACCTTGGGCCTGCCGGTGAGCTGCCGGGCGAGCCGGATCGCCCAGCGGTTCGCGTCGGTGGCGGTGAGCGTGAAGCTCCAGTGCGAGGGACCGAAGCGGCGCGTCAGCTCAGCGGCGACCCAGGCTGCGTCCGGGGTTGGCAGCATCGTTGTCGCGCCCCCGATCTCGCCATACTGACGAGCGACCGCAGCCTGGACGGGGGCCGGAGAGTGGCCCGCCATGGCGCCGGTGTCGCCAAGGCAGAAGTCGATGTACTCGCGCCCGTCGATGTCAGTCAGCCGCGCGCCGGCCGCGCCCGCCCCGTAGAGCGGGAACCCGCCCGGCCACATCCGCATCCAGGTCATCGGTACGCCGCCGAGCAAGTGGTCGCCCGCCTGCCGGTATGCCTGCGCCGAGCGGGGGTGCAGTTCGCAGTAGGTGGCGCGTTCGGTGTCGATCAGGCTGGCCAGCCGGTCACGGCTGAAGGGGTCAGTGCGGTGCTCGGGCACGTGACTTCCTTTCCTCGAAGGCCGGACAGGAGCAGGACATGCCCGCGGTAAGGTCGTCGCTATGGTCGGCTGACCGGCGGCTAGCCGGCCAGAGGCGCTTCGTGACGGGCATCACGCAGCTGGGCATTCCGTTCTGAGCGTCTCGCCCGATACACTGCGACTTAGGTTAGCCTAACCAAGGTTCGGGCTGGCGAAGCTGCCTTCGGGCTGAGTTAACACTGCCGAGAGGCAGGAAGGAGCTGGCGCCGGCCGTGTTCGCCTGTATCTGCAACGCCGTCACCAACGACCAGGTCAACGCGGCAATCGACGCGGGGGCCGACACCGTCGGGGCGGTCGGCGAGGCGACGAAGGCTGGCACCACCTGCGGCAGCTGTCAGGACCACCTCGAGGACCTGATCTTCGAGCGCTGTCAGGCCTGCCCGCTGTCTCGCCTGCGGGCTGCCTGAACGCCGAGGCGCGGCAGCTGTAGCCCGGTCCAGGTCACGCACTAGCCAGGCAGTCGGCCGGCGGTTTTGGTCACTCAGCGTGTCGTATTGCTTACTCAGCCGTCCCGGCGCTCTATGGTGGGGCAATGCGCGGCGATGGCCAGGTCATCGAGTTCCTGAACGAGCAGCTCACCGCTGAGCTCACAGCGATCAATCAGTACTTCCTGCACGGCAAGATGCAGCAGAACTTCGGCTGGGTGAAGCTGGCCAGGCATACCCGCGCCGAGGCCATCGACGAGATGCGGCACGCGGAGCTGCTCACCGACCGGATCTTGTTCCTGGAAGCGCTGCCGAACTATCAGCGCCTCTTCCCATTGCGCATCGGGCAGACGGCGCCGCAGATGTTCCAGGCCGACCTGGCGGTCGAAACCGAGGCGGTGGACCGGCTGCGGCGCGGCATCGAGTACATGCGCAGTGTGTCCGACGTCACGAGCGCGAACATCTTCGAGGCGATCCTCGCCGACGAAGAGTCGCATATCGACTACCTCGAGACCCAGCTCGGCCTGCTCGACCAGATCGGCGAGGCACACTACCTGACGCAGCTCGTCGAGCAGCCGGACGATGACTGAGCCGCAGAATCCTGCATAGGCTGGCCAGGATGCCGCCGGGTATGGCGGGTTTCAGGCAAGCGCAGGAGGGCTGTGGATGCTGGACGACGGACTCACCCTGGATCGTGTGCTCGCGGCGGCGTCACGGCTGGATGGAGTCGTGCACCGCACGCCGTTGCTGAGCTCGACCACGCTGGACCAGCGTCTTGGCGCCCAGGTGCTGCTAAAAGCAGAGCCGTTCCAGCGCAGCGGATCGTTCAAATTCCGGGGTGCCTACAACCGGCTGTCCGTTCTTGATCCGGCGGCAAGGGCGGCCGGCGTGGTTGCCTTTTCGTCCGGCAACCACGGCGCGGCCGTGGCGCTGGCGGCGAAGCTGCTCGGCATCAGCGCGGTGGTCGTGGTCCCTGCTACCGGATCGCCCGCCAAGCTGGCCGCAATCGAAGGCTACGGTGCGCAGCTCCGTCGGTACGACCCAGCCACCGAGAGCCGCGAGGAAGTGGCAGCGACCGTCGCCGCCGAGCGCGGCCTGACGCTGATCCGGCCCTTCGATGACTATGACGTGATGGCCGGGCAGGGGACCATTGGACTGGAACTGGCTGAGCAGGCTGGGGAGCTGGATCTGGTGCTGGTGCCAGTTGGCGGCGGCGGCCTCGCGGCAGGAGTCTCGACCGCAGTCACCGGCCTGACGCCGAGCACCTCGGTGATCGGGGTCGAGCCCGCCGGGGCGGACGACACGAGCCGCTCGATGCGGGCAGGTCACCGGGTCAGCATCCCGGAGGCGGTTACCCGCGCCGACGGCCTGCGCGCCCAGCAGCCGGGGGAACTGACCTTCGGGGTCAACTCGCGGCTGCTCAAGGACGTCGTCACCGTCTCGGAAGACGCCATCGTCGAGGCCATGCGCTTCTGCTTCGCGCGGCTGAAGATCGTGGTCGAACCGAGCGGTGCCGTGCCGCTCGCTGCCCTGCTGTCGGGCGCGGTCAGCGCTGCCGGGCGAACCGCGGTCGTGCTCTCTGGCGGCAACATCGATCCGTCCGACTTCGCCGCCATCATGGCTACTTGACGTCGCGGCGACCACCAGCCAGGTGATCGCCGTCCGGGTGGCAAGCCCGCCGGGTGGCGCGCCCCCTCGGGTGACCGGCCGGACATGGGGCAGGTCAGGCGGACCGCAGCGGTTGTCAGGCACCCGCCGAAGGGAAGACCCCGACGCCGACCATCCGGAGTGCCAGCTCGGCATAGTGATCTTCGAGCTCGCTGAGCGCGAGCGGATAGTTCTCCAGGGTCCACTCACTGATCCGCACGCACATCGTGCTGATCGTGGCCGCGGTCAGGGTCGCCGACACCGGGTCACTGCCGCCCACCAGGCTGAACGAACCCTGCTGCGCTCCCGCCAGCAGGATGCGGGCGAACCGGTCCCGCAGTTGCCGGCGCAGCCCCGTGACCTCCAGCCGCCGGGGACCGGTGAGCAGAGTGAACTCGCGATTGGCTACGCGAGAGCGCTTCTTATACCGGGCTGTGTGTGAGACCAGGTAGCGGACGGCCGCTCCCAGCTGGACTATCGGGTCCTCTCCGGCCGCCGCGAGGACAGCGGCCATTCCTCCGTCGGCTTGCAGGTGAATGTCCCTGACGAGCAGGAACAGCAGATGATCTTTCGACGCGAAGTGGTTATAAAGCGCGCCGGGTGTCATGCCGCAGGCGGCGGTGATATCCCGAACCGTGGTCGCCAGCGCGCCCTGCTGGTAGAAGAGTTCAATAGCAGCCTCGGCCAGTCGCGTCTGGATGGCCGAGCCGCCTATCGGCAGTCGGTCGGCGAGTGCGGGTAGTCGCTCGGCCGTTGGCATAATTCGCCCATCCGGGTATGAATAGATGGAAGATCTCTTTCTCAGACGTTTACTTCCCGAGGATGGTTGTCATATCCGCGGTGCGGCTGTTGTCACGAGACGCTTGACAAACACCTGTTAACAAGCGTACGACTTGTATCGCTGTATGAACGGTTGTTTATACCGATACAGCGCCTAGGCGCGTCCGTTGTGACGGCCACGGATGCGTTGCCAGAGGCCCGGGCCGATTCCCCTCCTCCCGGCCCGGGTCAGGCAGCGTCCACCGGGCTTCGGCTACAGCCACGGCGGCCGGAAAGTGCTGGCAGCCACCCGCTAACGTGCTGTTCGCCCGCCGTCTGGCCGTCGGCGGCGCACCTGCGTCGGAATCCGCAGGCTGCGGTCGGCGTTGCCTCCCTGACGAGTTTGGTTGCGGCGTCGCTAACGGCCATGCCATCGTTTTATGGTGGGGTTGCGCGATCGGTGTGGAGGTGGCTGTGCGGCGGAAGCGTGACGAGCGCCGCACCGAGGGCGATCGCACGGACCTTCCTGCCGAAGACTGGCTACGAGATTTCAGCCCTGTCCGGCCCGATTCGCTGACCGCCGCCGACCGAGACGTCTCCCGGCAGCGCCGTGACGCGGCCCAGGCACGGAGACAGGACGTGGCTGGGCCCCCTGCACAGCCCCAGGAACAGGCCGGCCAGCAGCGCGCCCAGGCCGAGCCTGCTGCTCCTGAGGAATCACGGGACGCGCTGCCGGCGCGCCCCACGCAGCGACGGAACCGCCCCTGGCCTCCGGTCATCCTGGCAGGGCGGGTCGAGAGCGATGACTTCCCGGACGACCCCCGCTCGCGCCGCGCCCGGCCGCGGCGTGGCGACGATCGCACTGATCCAGGGTCGGGCCAGGCTGGCCCAGCCGGATACCGGCCAGAAGCCGGCCGCGGCGCAGCGGCCTACTACAGCACCAGCGAGTCAGTCGACGCAGATCCGCGCGTGGGCGGCGGCCGTCGGCCGGATGGCCGCCGCGATGATCCCCGTCAAGGCCCGAACGGCTGGGACCGTCCCCAGTCAGCAGACGGTCCCGCGCAGGATGACCGTCGCTACGGGGCGGGACACCCGGTCAGGGGTGGCGGATACGGGCCAGGCGCTGCCCTGCCTAGGCGAGAGAGCCAGCCGGGCGGTGACCGGCCAGAGGGTGCGCCGCCACGCACAGGCGGGCGCGGACGCCCCGCCGGCAACGGCAGCCAGCGGCCGGGCGGCCAGCCAGAAGGCTTTGGGCCGCAAGCGCAGCGGGGCAGCGGTTCCCGCGGCGGTCCATCCGACCAGGGCGAGCCTGCCTATGGCCAGCGTGGGCCCCGGGCAGCACGGCCGGGAGCCCGGCCGGCGGACGGCGACCCTCGCGTTGACCTCGGTCGGACGGCGGATGGACATTACACCGGCCGTGACGGACCTGGCGATGGCTACGACCGCCGGGATGACGCCGATCGCAGTGGACGTCGTGGCCGCGATGGCTACCCCGGCCGCAACGCTTACCCAGATCGCAACGGTTATCCCGGTCGCAACGCTTACCCAGACCGGAACGGTAGCCCGGACCGCGGTGGTTACCCAGACCGTGACGGGTATCCCGCCCAGGGGCCTACACCGGGCCAGAATGCCTACCCGGGTCGTAGCGGCTACCGCGACGGCTACGCAGACCGCAGTCGGTATCCAGGCCGCGAGGGTGATCCCGGGAGGGACAGGTACGTCGACCGCGGCGGCTATCCCGACCGTGACGGGCACTCTTACCGCGGCGGCAACCCCGATTACCGGGGCCACCCTGACCACCGAGGGTTCGAGGAGCCGCCCAGCTATCGCGACACTAACGGTGTGACGGCACCGGCAAGCTTCCGCGGCGGCCCAGGCTTCGCTGGCGGCCCGCGTATGCCGGACAGAAATCTCGAAGCGGGCTACGCGGACCCAGATGGGCGCTTCGGCCGCCCGGAGATTCAGAGCCGCGGCGGGGAGCACGGGGGCGCCCCCCCGCCTGCTCTCTCCCGGAGCATCCCGGATCGGGCACCGGTCCGTCGCGAACTGCCGGCTGGTCCCTCCAGCCGTCAGCCGGAGTCCGCCTCCACCGGGCCCGAGGACCAGGCGCGCCTTGCTGCGCCCGAGGTGGTGCAGCCACCAAGCGCTGAGCCGCGGTCGGCCGAACGCGCCCGCGGTTCGAGCCGACGGCAGCCTTCTGTCGCAGCGACCGAAGACGCCATCGACACCAGCCCGCTGCCCGTGATCCTCGACGGCCCACCGGCGCAAGCTTTGGCCGAAGCTAAGCCCGAGGCAGCCCTCCCTGCGCTGCGTCCGTTGCCTCCGTTGCCTGAATCCGCCGCCCTGGACTCGTCACCAGTTGACGCGGCACCACCCGCGCCAGTGGCCCGGCCGACGCTCTCCAGCACGCCGACTGCGCTTCCGGGTGCCACGGCGGTGCCTCGGCCGGCGCCCGTCGAGTCGCCTCGCGGTCCGTTCGAACCGGCGTCGCGCGGCGGGTCGGCTGAGCCCATCAGGTCTGAGCAGGCGACCCAGAACCCGGTCCCGTCCACGCCAGCGAGCGACGACGCGGTCAGCCCAGTTTCGGCCGCCGATTCGGAGGCCGCACCAGCTGGCGCCGGGCCGAGGGGTCCGCTCGGCGGCCTGTTCGGGAGCGAGGAGGCGCTGCGGAACGCCTTCGCTGCAGTGCAGAGCGCGCTTGCCATCGCACAGGGTGTCCCGAGGGACGGCGCACCAGCGTCCGATGTCGGCTCAGGCGACGATGCATCGCCGACCGGTGGCAGCAGCATCACGGGTTCGGTGGCGCCACCAGGGCCCGACGATCCCGACGACAAGCCCGACCACAACATGTCAGAAGAAGCACTCGCCAAGCTCGATCAGATCAAGGATCTGCTCCTGACCGCCGAGGCCATTGGCGAAGAGAATCTGGACAGGCACTTCGAGCAAGTGAGCCAGCGGCAGCGCGAACTGATCAAGGAGTTCTTCGCGCGGTCGGGGCCTGAGGTCGGCGCATCCGGGCCAGACGCATCCGGGCCAGACGCGCCCCGGCAAGGCATCTCCGGACATGGTGCATCCGAGGCTGGCCCGGCCTCGACAATTCCAGGGACTTAGCCTCTCAAGCGGCGTCCGACCCGGTGTCTCGTGCGGGTTATGACCGGACCGGGCGCAAGCGGCATATGACATGCGTCGGTAAGCGGTGTCTGACCCAGCCGTGCGCGGGCGGAGTCTGACTGGACCGTGCGCGAGCGGTGTCCGACCCGCCGTGTGCAAGCAGCTCGTAATCGGCAGAGTGCCGCAGTCTGCACGGCCGGGTTCGTCGTGAGTGGCAGCATGTCTGACGGCATCCTGGCCGCCGTCCCGGGCCCGTCAGTGGTCGTGTCCGCTGTCAGGCAAGGACGTCTACCTGGACCGCTACGCCTGCGATCTGCTCCAGCGCAGCCGGAACGCCTGAGTGAGGTTCTCGGCCTCCTGCTCGCTTATCGTCACGAGATCGGTGTCCAGGTCGCCGTACTCCCACTCGACTATTGCCGAGTCGGGACTCCAGCTCAGGTCACGGCGCAAGGTCTCGTCAATCGGGCCGAGGTCGGCAAAGGTCCGGCGCGCCAGCCCAGCGGCAGTGCGGCCGGACACGATCACGTAGTACTGCACGTCATGGCTCACCTGGGCGCCAGCCGGAAGTCAGCGATCTCCGTGCTGCCGGGCGGCGACTTGGCCTCGGCCGCCGCTGCCACCTGCCGGGCGCGCAGCAGTGCTCGGTCGGCTGGGGAGGTTTCTGGGCTGGTGATCTGAACATAGGCGGGGTAGGTCCGCTGTACGATCGCCCAGCTGATGGCAGTGTGGAACTGGACCTCGAAGCAGAGGTCATGGGCCGGGTCGCGCCAGCGCGTCCAGATGCCCTTGTACTCCGAGCTCTCCCAGCGGTTGCGCCTGACCTCAAGCTCGAAGCCTTGCGCCTTGAGCTTCCGGTGCACCAGCCATGTGCCGTCGGTGTAATAGCCAGGATCGAAGGCGAACGCGTACCTGACGCCATCGCTGATGGATCGTGCGAGGTCACCTGCGGAACGACCGGGATTGCGCGCGATGAGCCGAGCGAGTTTGGCTGCGAAACGATCGGCCTGCTTGAGCGTGTGTGCGTGGCTGCCCGGCGCCAGACCGCCAGCCGGAAGCTGTGCGGCGATCCGCTGGATGGCTGGCGTCAGTCCGCTCGCGCCGTAGCCACCGAAAACGTTCTGGCCCTCGGCGGCGCGGTGCGCATCGAGGGTGCGCTGGACGAGGTCTTGGAGAGCACCACTGAGCGGCGGAGTTCCAGTCAGCGGGCGTGGTCGACCAGCTGTTCCTGGCTGCTCCTGGCCAGCTTCGTGTCGGCGGTGCTCGTCTCCGCGGGGCTCCTCGCGGCCAGCATCGTGCCGGCGGTGCTCGTCTCCGCGGGGCTCGTCCTGGCCAGCCTCGTCTCTGCGTGGCTGCTCCTGGCCAGCTTCGTGTCGGCGCCGCTCGTCGCGGCCAGCCTCGTCCCGGCGGAGCTGGCCGTGCGGGACCTTGCCATT
Organism: Streptosporangiaceae bacterium; assembly: GCA_036495585.1. GTDB lineage: Bacteria > Actinomycetota > Actinomycetes > Streptosporangiales > Streptosporangiaceae > JAJYUU01. The sequence goes on along the minus strand of DASXMP010000012.1, from coordinate 10,016 downwards.
CTCAGCAATGTCCCGTTCGTCCGCGTTCTTTCGCTCAGACCCGGTGTGAGCGCCGTCGGCGGCCTCGCCGTGGTGCCTCGCAACGTCGTACGGGTGGGTCTCGCGCATTTCCGCATCGGCAGCGGCCGACTCTCCCCGCCTGGTCGAGTCTCGCATCGAGGAGTTGCCGTTGCTGCTTCGGCGACGGTCCTCAGGCTGGGTGCGACGACCGTCCTGGCTCAGCGTGCCATTGCGCTGGCTCGGCTTCGGCAAATCCGCGCGCCATGGCTGTCGGTTCTGCGTGTCATCGGCGAGCGGCCATGGCCGGGACGGCAACACATCGCCGTCTGGGTGGTGCTCGCTGCTGGGAGCCCGATCGCCGTTCAGGGTGGGTGGCGGCGCGTAAGGGTCTTGCCACCGCGGCGGACCGACCGGCTTAGGTCCGGCGTTCTCGCCGGCTCGGAGCGGGTCAGCGTGGCGGGTGGCGCCAGTGGAGTCGGAGGGCCCGGTCGTGCCGTCGGGCCCGGTGGTGCCCTTTGGCCAGACGGCGCCGGCCTGCCCATTGGTGTCGGTACGACTGGTGGTGTTGTCGGTGCGTCCGGTGGTGTTGGTGGGCCGGGTGGCGTCAGCACGAGAGCGATGCGACGTCCCGGCGGACGCTTGCTCCGTCTCCCGGGTGGCTTGAGGGCCGCTCGAGTCGGCTGCAACCGGCGCATCGCGGTCCCCGCTGCGGGACCGCCCGTCGCTGCGTGGCTCCTTTACCGCCGTCGCCCCGAATGCGGTCGGTGCGGCAGGGTCAGCAGCAGGTGCTCCGGACGCCGGTGAGCCTGTCTCGTCGGACAAGTCGCCCGCCGCGAGGCCCGGGGTCGGGCCAGGCTCCGGCGTCGCGGCCGCACTTGATGCTGAGACTACGTCCGTGGACTGAGCAGGATCTGCTGCGGCCGATGCGCCCGGCGTCGTCCGTCCAGACGTGGGAGTCGGATCCGCGGTGGCGGCCGGGCTTGGCCTACGGGTGGTGCCCGATACGACAGCCAGGTCTTCTGTTCCGCTTGAGCTACGAGTCAATGTCGGCGGCGTCGTGGCCGTGTCACTAGCGGTGTCCGGCGGGCCCGCGATCGCTGTTGGAATTGCAATATCCGCTGAGTCGGGGGCGGCAAGCGTGTCGGCTGGTGGATAGGGCCTGGCCATCAGGGCATCCGCAGGCCCGGTAATGGCGGCAGCGCCGTCGCTGACCTTAGCTTCGGGCAACCGGGACGGAGCCCCGGCCGGCTCGCGACCAGGTGCCGGCAAGCCCAGTTCAAGCTGTCTGAGCCGGATGGGTGATGGCTTGGCCCGGCCGCCGTCATCGTAGGGCGACGACGGATGGCCGTCTGGCAGGCCGGCTAGCCGCGAGCGCAGGTCTGCCAGCGAACCCGTCCCCCGCCCTGCAGGGGGATGCACCAGAGCCGGCCTGGTCCCGGCGACTTGGGCGGGCGGGTAGTCGGCTACTGCCGGCGTTGCCCCACCTGTGTCCGCGGGATCGCCGTCATGGGAGCCGATCTGGTGTCGTGATAGCAACACCTCATCGGCTCCCATGGCTGGGACTCGCAGCGACCGTGTGGCGTCTGGGCCTGTCGGTGCTGATGGGTCTGCCGTGCTGATCTGCGGTTGCGGGCCAGGCGATGACGCCGACTGCAGGTCCGCCTGCTCGACCGCTGGTGGCTGGCCGGCCGCCGGCTGGGGTCCGGCAGGAGACGAAGCCCAGGACCGAGGCGGTACTCCGGTCGCTGGCGGCAGCGAAGGCGGTACTGCGGCTGGCTCGTCCGGACCGAGTCGTGCCTGGGTCGGCGGGGGGGACGGTGCGACCACGGCTGGATCGTCCGGACCAAGCCTTGCCCGTGTCGGCCCGGGGGATGGTGCGACCGCTGCTGCCTCGTCCGCACCGAAGCGTGCCGGGAATGCGTCGTGCGGACCAGACCGGGGCGCGCCGTCAGCCCGACCGGGTTGAGCTATGGCAGCCTCGCCCCGACCGGGCCTGGATTGAGATTCCTTGCCGGTACCGGGGCTAGCTGCGACGGATTGTGGTCTTGGAACGGGGGTCTGGCCCCCTGCCGGAGGCACTGGAGCCGCAGGCGCTGGAGCCGCAGGCGCCGGGCTCGGTGCGCGGCGTCTCCGCCGGTCGGACCGGTCGGAGTGGTCGGCCGGGATGGGTGGCACGGCCGGATATGGCTCGCTGTATCGGCTGGGCCGGGTGAGGCGAGCCGGATCGACGCGCGGCAGGTCGACCGTGTTGTCGCGCGGGTCACCCAACTGGTCCCACGGCTCGGTCGGCCCTAGCACAGCTGCATTCTCCCGCCTTCGGCCGATTTGCTCATGCAAAACAGCACGATCGCGTTATAGCTCCTGCAGATGGTCGGCCTGAGTCACGGCACAGCCGGCAACACGCTCCCGGTCACCGCGCCGAGTCGGATCCGCTTGCCGCCAGGGCCGGGCGCGCTCGCGGTGATCGCGACCTCATCCCCGTCCAGCAGCCACGAGCGCGACGACCCGTCCGGAAGCGTGACGGGCTTGGCGCCGTTTTCGGTCAGTTCCAGCAGGCAGCCCAGCTGGCTGGCTTCTGACCCGCTGACCGTGCCCGAGGCGTAGAGATCGCCGCTGCGCAAACTGGCGCCATTCCCGGTCAAGTGAGCCATCATCTGGGCCGGGCTCCAGTACATGGCCGCGTAGACCGGCCGGGATAGCAGGTGCCCATTGAGGCGCACCTCGAAGTTGATGTCGAGGCCCCAGTCGACTGACTCGGTGAGATAGCCGAGCTGAAGCGCATCCCGGGACGGCGGGCGGATCCGAGCGTGCTCCAGCGCCGCCAGGGGCAGCACCCAGCCGGACACGGAGGTAGCGAAGGACTTGCCAGCGAACGGTCCGAGCGGCCGTGATTCCCAGGCCTGGATGTCCCGGGCGGACCAGTCGTTGACCAGACAGACGCCGAAGACGTGCTCGGCGAATCGGTCCGCGGTGACGGGCTCACCGAGGTGACTCGGGTTGCCGACGACGAAGCCGAGCTCCGCCTCGAAGTCCAGTCGGCCGGAGGGGCCATAAGACGGGGAGTCCCACCCAGGTGGCAGGAACTGACCGCAGGGGCGGCGGACCGGCGAGCCGGTGACCACTACCGTGCCGGCGCGCCCGTGGTAGCCGACTGGCAGGTGACGCCAGTTCGGAGCCAGTGGCTCGGACTCGGGCCGGAGGATCCTGCCCACGTTGCTGGCGTGATAGGCGGAAGCGTAGAAGTCCACGTAGTCCGCGACGGTGAAGGGCAGCCGCAGCTCCGCGCTAGCGGCTGAGATGAGCAGGTCCTCGACTGCGGTGCGGCATTCCTCGTCCGACAGCCATCTGGTTACCTCGGCGCGGACCTGCGCCCAGGCGCCATCGCCCGCGGCCAGGAAGTCGTCCAGGCTCCCGGAGCGGAACAGGTGCGCGCGGGCTGGCATTAGCCGGTCGCATGCGGTGGTCAGGTCGAGGACAGAATCTCCGATCGCGACACCGATGCGGTATTCATCCGCATGCTGCGCCGCGGTGTACGAGCCGTAGGGGAGCGCGGCCAGCCCAAGCTGGTGATCGGGCGGGATGCCGAGCCATGCTGCCGCCTGGGCCATGCTGCTCCTTCGCCGTCGCCTGGTCCGCCCTGCCGCTAGCAGACCACGCCAACAGTAACTGGCGTGGATGCCGATCTACTGGGTCAGGACCGCGGGTAACGCGGCACCGACGGCCTGCGTTCGGTGATCGCGAGGACCATGCCGACTTCAACGCTGCGACGGACTCCTGGCGCCTTCGCTGATAGCTTGACGTCGAGATATCTGTGGCGCTAACCTGGTCCTAGATAGCTTGACGTCGAGATACTTTGTCCGCCACCGTATCTGCGGGGCCAGCCGGCGCCGCCTGGCCGGTTAGCGGCAAGATGCATGCAGGACTGAACGCAGGGCAGGGCCGGAAGTAGCGCTGAACCGAGCGAACGCAGCCGTGACGGGCCGGGGCTCCTCGGCGGGCACAACCCGGGCGAGCCGGGGATCGCAGCAGATCACAGGAGGTCGCAGACCATGACCGAGAACAGCTTCGGCAGCCGGGGGGAGCTTGCTGTCGGCGGGACCAGCTACCAGATACACCGGCTAGACGCAGTCCCCGGCGCCGGTGACCTCCCCTACAGCCTGAAGGTCCTGCTGGAAAACCTGCTCCGCAACGAAGACGGGCTGAACGTGACGGCCGACCACGTCCGTGCGCTCGCTGGCTGGGACCCGAGCGCCGAGCCTGACACCGAGATCCAGTTCAGCCCGGCGCGGGTTCTCATGCAGGATCTGACCGGTGTGCCGGCCGTGGTCGACCTGGCTGCAATGCGCGAGGCCATGCAGGCGCTCGGCGGCGACGCCGGAAAGATCAACCCGCTGGTGCCAGCGGAGCTGGTCATCGACCACTCCGTGATCGCGGACGTGTTTGGCCGCCCGGACGCCTTCGAGCGCAACGTTGAGCTTGAGTTCCAGCGCAACCGTGAGCGCTTCGCCTTCCTGCGCTGGGGCCAGGAGGCGCTGCGCCAGTTCAAGGTGGTACCGCCCGGCACCGGAATCGTGCATCAGGTGAATATCGAGCATCTGGCCCGCGTCGTGATGACCGCCGATGCGGGCGGTGCCGAGTCGCGCCCGGGCGCGAGCGGCCTGTCGGCTTACCCCGACACCTGCGTCGGCACCGACTCGCACACCACCATGCAGAACGGCCTCGGGATCCTCGGCTGGGGCGTGGGCGGCATCGAAGCGGAGGCTGCGATGCTAGGCCAGCCCGTTTCGATGCTGATCCCGCGGGTGGTCGGCTTCCGTCTGACCGGCGAGCTGCCGTCCGGTGCGACCGCCACTGACCTCGTGCTGACCATCACTGAGCTGCTGCGCCGCCATGGCGTGGTCGGCAAGTTCGTTGAGTTCTACGGCGAGGGAGTGGCCGCCGTGCCGGTGGCTAACCGCGCCACCATCGGCAACATGAGCCCGGAGTTCGGCTCCACCTGCGCGATCTTCCCGCTCGATGCCGAGACGCTGGCCTACCTCCGGCTCACCGGCCGGTCGGCCGAGCACGTTGCGCTGGTCGAGGCCTACGCCAAGGAGCAGGGCCTGTGGCTCGACACGGCCAGGACAGCCCGCTACTCCGAGCAACTGACTCTTGACCTCTCCACCGTGGTCCCGTCCCTGGCTGGCCCGAAGCGCCCGCAGGACCGAGTCGCGCTGAGCGACGCCAAGCCCGCATTCCGCGAGGCCCTCGGCACGTTCGTCAAGCTGGACAAGCTGGACGACGACATCGCCGGCACGTTCCCCGCGTCCGACCCATTCGTGGCCGAGTCGGAGAACGGCGGCGGCCCGCAGCCGGCCGCGAAGCGCGGGCAGGCAGGCCGACCGTCGCAGCCGACGGACGTCACCCTAGACGATGGCACCAAGACAACGGTCGACCACGGCTCGGTCGTGATCGCCGCGATCACTTCCTGCACCAACACCTCCAACCCGTCAGTGATGGTCGGCGCTGCCCTGCTGGCCAAGAAGGCCGTCGAGGCCGGCCTGGAGCGCAAGCCGTGGGTGAAGACCACACTCGCGCCCGGCTCCAAGGTCGTCATGGACTACTACGAACGGGCCGGGCTCACCCCGTACCTGGAGAAGCTCGGCTTCAGCCTGGTCGGTTACGGCTGCACCACCTGCATCGGCAACTCGGGGCCGCTGCCGGAAGCAATCAGCGGTGCGGTCGCCGACAACGATCTCGCGGTCGTATCCGTGCTCTCCGGCAACCGCAACTTCGAGGGCAGGATCAACCCAGACGTCAAGATGAACTACCTGGCGTCACCGCCCCTGGTGGTCGCATACGCGCTGGCCGGCACGATGGACATCGACCTCACCACCGAACCGATCGGAACGGGGGCGTCCGGCCAGGCGGTCTACCTCAGCGACCTGTGGCCCACTCCGACGGAGGTCCAGTCCGTCGTGGACACGGCGGTGGCTGCCGAGATGTTCACCAGGGACTACGCGGACGTGTTCAGCGGGGACGAGCGGTGGCAGGACCTCGACGTGCCACCGGGCCAGACGTTCTCCTGGGACCCGGAGTCGACTTACGTGCGCCACCCTCCGTACTTCGAGGGGATGCAGGTGACGCCGGAGCCGGTGTCCGACATCCACGGCGCCCGCGTGCTAGCGGAACTCGGCGACTCAGTCACCACCGACCACATTTCGCCCGCCGGGGCGATCAAGACCGACAGCCCGGCCGGGCGGTACCTGAGCGAGCATGGCGTGGAGCGCGGCGACTTCAACAGCTACGGGTCGCGCCGGGGCAACCACGAGGTGATGATCCGCGGCACCTTCGCCAACATCCGGCTGCGCAACCTGCTCGCGCCCGGAACTGAGGGCGGCGTGACGATCACGCTGCCAGGCGAAGAGCAGATGTCGATCTACGACGCTTCACGGCAGTACATCGAGGCCGGCACTCCGCTCGTTGTGCTTGGCGGCAAGGAGTACGGCTCCGGCTCGTCCCGCGACTGGGCGGCTAAGGGCACGGCCCTGCTTGGCGTCCGGGCGGTGCTCGTGGAGTCGTTCGAGCGGATCCACCGGTCCAACCTGATCGGGATGGGTGTGCTGCCGCTGCAGTTCAGGCCCGGCGACAGCGCGTCCTCGCTAGGCCTGACCGGGCACGAGGTCTTCGACGTCACCGGTATCGAGGCGATGAATAGCGGGAACACGCCGCGTGAGGTCACGGTGCGGGCCGACGACAAGGAGTTCCGAGCGATCGTCCGCATTGACACGCCTGGAGAGGCCGAGTACTTCCGGCACGGCGGCATCATGCAGTACGTGCTACGGTCACTGCTCGGCAAGAGCTGACGTCGGCTGGCCCGGCTGGCTGAGCCGGGCCAGCACCGCACCGATGGCGAGGAAGCAGCCGGACTCGGCCAGCCAGACCCAGCCGATGATCGCGGGGCCGTACTAGGTCCCCGCCACGGACGGCACGCGGAACCTTGTGACGAGCAGGGCTTCCAGCGCTGCTCCCGGGGCCGCGAGCGCCGACCAGAACGCAATCCGCCGCCATCCACGCATCCAAGTCTGCGGCGCGAACGGACCCTAAGAAACGCAGTAAGGGACTGGTAAGAGGTGTGCGGCAGCCTGCTGGGAAGCGACTTTCGCGATTCCAGGAGGGGGCATCCCGATGCGGTTCACTCGGATGCGGCTCGTGCTGTGCACGAGCGTGCTGGCGCCGGTCATGGTGGCCGGCGGATGGACAGTGCTGAGCGCTAGCACGGCCGACGCTGCTCCGGCGGCGGTGAATCAGGTGGTCCTGGTCAACGCCTGTTCTGGCGCCGGGCAGATCCGGCCAGGCAGCTACGATCCCGGCTGCATGCCGTCCAGCGAGATCATCAACAAGCTGACGTGGACCAGTTGGCGGGCAACCGCATTCGGCCACGGTACGTTCGCGGTCAACAACTGCACGCCAAGCTCGAGCTGCGGACCGGCCCAGTACACGAAGTATCCGATGCTGGCTGTCCTCTGGCGCGCCGTGCCCTGGCCACACCACCCCGGCAAGAGTTACTTCTCCCGGCTGACAGTGATCTTCACCGGCGGCGGCAAGTCGAAGCCAGCGGGGCCGGTGGCCAGGACATTCACGCTGCCTGCCAAAGGCTGACGGCCTCCGGAAGACCCCTCGCCGAGCACGACGCTGAGAATGCCAGTCGTTCGGCGTCGCGCAGCGTGACGAGTCGATGCTCGCGGCGCACTCTGCGACGAATCGGGCTCTAAATCAGGCAACTGCGGCGGGTAAAGTTTCCGGCATTCCTGCGGTAAAGCCACTAACTACGCGCGCTACTGTCATGCGGTGACATCCTTGCTTGATCGCCGTGGCGGGCAGTGACTCTCGTCGCGGCCCGTGCCGTGCTCGCCAGCGCGCCGCTGTCATCACCCGACCTCTGGCTGACCGGTATTGAGCGCGCGGTCATGCTGGCCGGCCTGTCGGTGGCGCTCGGCGGCCTAGCCGGTCGCGCGGTCGCGCGCCACTACAAAGGATCGCGGCCAGGTCCGCTGCCGACACCCTGGGCCGTCCGTGGCTCACTGCTCGGGGCGGCCGCCAGCGCTGCGCTGCTGATCACCGCAGTTGCGGGCCCCGGCCTGGCGTCCCGCCTCGCGCAGCCGCCAGCTCCTGGCCTGCGCGGGCATGCGACCGCGGTGATCGCCCTCGTCGAACTGGCCTGCTTCGCGCTGGCCGCGCTCCTGCTGAAGGTGCGCCGAGCCGAGCCGGCCGCCTTCTTGCTGTCCGGCGTCGTGCTGGCGGAGGGGATCCGGGCACACCCCGAAGGCATTGTCCCGGTGGGGGGCGCGCTGCTTACCTGCTGCCACCTGCTGCCCGCGGTGCTGTGGGCCGGCCTGCTCTTCTATGTCTTCCGTGCGGCGCTGTCATGGCGAGCCAACTCGGCGGCGGTTCAGGACCTCTTCAAGATGTACGCCGGCCTCGCGGCCTGGCTGTTCGGCGTCGTGATCATCACCGGCATCATCTCGGTGCTGTTGCTGGTGCCGCTGAGCAAGCTATTCACGACTGCGTACGGCCTGTTCGTGGTCGCTAAGGCTGCGGTCGTGCTGGTCGCTGCCGCCATGGCGGTCGGCGGCCGGATGTGGCTGCGGTATCGCCCGGCGCCGGGCATCGGTCCGGCGCTGGTCACCAGGATTGAGCTGTGCTCGCTAGCCACGGCCCTAGCGGTGACCGGGATCCTGACCGTGCTGACCCCACCCGCCAGACCGCTCGGCTCCCTGTCGGCCGCTGCCATCGTCGTGCACGGCCGCCAGCTCGAGCACGGCCAGACTCAGCGCCGGCCCTGAGCGGGCAGGTTCCGATTACGCTGGCGGTGATGAAGACCGCCGACGTGGGCTCACTCCCCTTGCTGCGCAAGGCAAGAGACCGGATTGACCGCGACTACGCGCAGCCGGTCGCCATCCCGGCGCTGGCTGCTGGAGCCGGTTACTCGCGTGAGCACTTCATCCGCGCCTTCCGGTCAGCCTATGGGGAGACTCCGGGCCGGTACCGGACGAGACGGCGGATCGAGCGGGCCTGCGAACTGCTGCGGTCGGCCAACCTGACGGTCACCGAGATCTGCTTCCTGGTCGGTTTCAGCAGCCTCGGCACCTTCAGTGCCCGCTTCGCAGAAGAGACTGGCATGTCGCCGACGCGGTACCGAGCGGAAGCAGCGCGCCGGGGCGGGCCGGCGCCGATCCCTGGCTGCTTCGTGCTGATGTGGGAGACCGGGATGCCAGCCCGGCCGAAGACATCACTTCCGGATAAGCCATCGTGCGGGCCAGCGGCATAGATTCGGGCCCATGATCAAGGGCATCGACATCGTCTCGGTCTGGGTACTGGACCAGGACGCCGCCAAGGCGTTCTACACGGAGAAGCTCGGCTTTAAGGCCACCAACGACATCGAGATGGACAACGGGATGCGCTGGCTCACAGTGCGCCCCCCAGGCAGCGACGGCCAGGAATTCCTGCTCACGGACCCGGCGCACTCCATGCTGGACGCCGAGACCGCCGCGCAGGTTCGCGCGCTAGTCGCCAAGGGCGCCATGTCGCCCGGGGTGATGCGCACCACGGACTGCCGCGGCGACTACGAGGAGTTCACCAAGCGCGGCGTGGAGTTCCTCCAGCCACCGACGGAGCGCCCCTATGGGGTCGAGGCAATCCTGCGCGACGACTCGGGGAACTGGTTCAGCTTCACCGAGCGCCCCTGGTGACTGCGCCCGTACTGAGTGGGCCCGTGGTGGCTGGTCTCGTGGTGACTGCTAGCTGGTGCTTAGGCCAGTGGTGACTGCGCCCGCGGTGGCTGGCGCGGCTGTCACCGCTCGCCGCCCGACAGTACGACGTTAACGATCCGGCCGGGCACGATCACCAGGCGGTGGACCGCCTGGTCGGCCGTGTGCTGCGCGAAGGCCGGGTCTGCCGTCACTATCGCCTCGATCTCGGCCGTCCCCGCGTCCACCGGCACCGTGATCGTGAAGCGGGTCCGGCCGTTGACCTGG
>DASXMP010000011.1:0-24340 GCA_036495585.1 Streptosporangiaceae bacterium | reverse complement strand
GGGAACCTGCTGCACCGCACGCGCCGCAAGCCGGTCGTCCTCACCGATGCCGAGGTGCGGGTCCTGCTGGCGTGTGATGGCAACCGGACGATCAGCGACGTACTGGCCAGCACGGGCGTGCCCGATGCTCGCGCCCTGATGCCCCGGCTCGCCGAGTTCGGCGCGCTGCGCGTCGACCTTGAGGGTCCGATGGACGCCTGGCCGGAAAGACTGCTCATGGACCGGCTCGACCAGATCGCCGATCCCGCGGCCAGGGTGGCGGCGATCGAGCCGGTCGAACGGATCATCAAGGCGCGGGACGCGGTGGCCGCCACGGATGGAGACCCGGCCAGGCTCCAGCAGGCGCTGGCGAGCCTGGCCGACACCTTCGAGCAGACCACGGGGGCGGCTGCCACCCGCAGGGCTGGCGCGATCTACGCCGGCCGGACCCTGGTCTACACCGATGCCGTCCGGGACGTGCGAGTGGAGCTGGGCGAGGCGGTGACCGGCGCGCTGGCGGCACCGCTCGGCTTGGTGCTGGACAGCGCCCGCTGGCTAGTCAACGACATCGCGGCCGGATACCGCGTGCTCTTCGCGGAGTTGCTCGACCGCGAGATCGACCGGGCCGGCGGCGCGCCCGTCCCGCTCCAGCGACTCCTTATAGCGGCGTCACCCCACCTGATCTTTACCCAGGGCCGGGAACTGAGCGAGATCGGCGCGGCGAGCGCGGCCGAGCTACAGCGGCGCTGGCAGAAGGTGCTCGGCCCGCCGCAGTCCGCCAGCAGGCACCAGGTCAGCGCGGCGGCGATCAGCGCGAGGGCCGCCGAGTGCTTCCCCGGGAGCCCGGTCGTCTGGAGCCACGCCCGGCAGCACTCGCCGGACATCATGATCGCGGCGGCATCGCCCGGCGACGTGCAGCGCGGCAACTTCCTGCTGGTCCTCGGCGAAATACACGTGGCCAACAACACGCTGGACGGCCGGTGCTTCCTCGAGCAGCACCCCGACCCGGCCAGGCTCATCGCCGCGCATCAGGCCGATCACGGCTCGCGGCGGATCGTGTCCATCGGAGCGAAGGGCTTCGCGGGCGCCACGTCCCGCACCAGCCCGCCCTCGGCCATGCTGTGGCCAGGCCAGGTGTACTGGTCTTCCGACGTCATCGACTCGGTCTACCCTCCCGAGCCGGCCACGGTAATGCCCATATCCGCGATGACCGTTGCCCGCCGCGGCGACGATCTGGTCGTCCATGTCATGCCGTCGGGTAACGAACTGAGCTTCTTCGAGGTCATCGGGGACATCATGACCGGAGTCGCCACCACCGCGTTCCAGCCGGTAGCTCCGGCCGCGCACCGGCCGCGCATCACGATCGACAAGCTCGTCCTGAGCCGGGAGCAGTGGACTTTCCAGGTCGCGGACTCGGGCTGGGCTTCGGTCAAGGACGAGAAGGAACGCTACTATCTCGCGCGGCGCTGGCGGCGGCAGCACCACCTGCCCGAGCGGGTATTCATCCGCGTCCCCGTCGAGGCGAAGCCGATCGCCGTCGACTTCAGGAGCATCGTCCTGGTCAACCTCTTCGCTAAGCAGGTCCGTCAGACAAAGGCCGCCGGATACGCCGACTACACCGTCAGCGAGATGCTCCCCGACCCCGACCATCTCTGGCTCACCGACCGTGAAGGCCGCCACTACAGCTCCGAGCTGAGATTCGTCGCAGTAGACAGCACGGCCGAAGATTAAGACGGGGTGCGAGCTGCCGCGAGGTCAGGAAGGCGGCAAGGGCAGCCCTGGCCGGGTTACTTCCGCGCGTCGGCCATGAGGTCGAGCCTGCGGTCGAGGTCACCAGCGCTGGACGCCTTGAACAGGTCGGCCATCGATACCCTGACCCCGACGGCGATGCTGATGCGCCCGGCCAGCACCATGGCCTCTACCGACCGGCCGCCGAGGTCAAAGAAATCGTTATCGACACCGCACCTGGCCACCCCCAGTACCTCGGCAAACAACTCGCACAAGACTTCCTGGCGGGACGTGGTCGGCGCCCGGTAGGGCAACAGGCCGCTCAGGTCAGGCACCGGCAGCGCGGCGACATCGACCGCTCCCGCCGCCGTCACAGGCATCTCGTCGACGACCACGGTCGCGGCCGGCATGCTGCCGTTACGCAGCGTCTTCCTGGCGTACGCATGCAGCTCAGGCACGTCCAGGCCGGGGCCGGACGGCGCGACGTAAGCGATCAGGCACCGGTCGGCCTGGTCGGCGCCGTGCTCGATGACCACGACGTCGGCCAGCCCGGGAAAGGCCGCCAGGGTGGATCTGACTTCTCCAATGCCTTCGGAATCCATAACGGCTCACCGTCCATCTGCGGGTGCGGCACGAATTGCCGGACTGGCTAGCTGCCGGCTACGCCTCACCGTCGCAGGGCGGAAAGGCCACCGCACCTTCCCGGTTGCGCGGCCTGCTGTGCTCAGCGTCGCCGGCGCTCGAGCCGGTTCGCATGTTGTCCGGCGCTCGAGCCGGTTCGCAATGTCGAAGGTGCCTGCGCGCGGCCGGGCCTGCGAGGCTGCCGACATGGCGAATCCCTTCGAAGACCCAGACGCCTCCTACCGGGTGCTCGTGAACCACGAGGGTCAGCACAGCCTGTGGCCGGCCACCCAGCCCACGCCGCACGGCTGGACCGTCGCGCATGACACAGACTCTCGTGCCAGTTGCCTTGAGTACATCGAGAAGAACTGGACCGACATGCGCCCCAAGAGCCTGATCGAGGCCGAGAGCGGCTGACAGCCTCCCGCTGCTCACATGCAGCATCGTGAGAGAGGAACAAGGGCTCCCCGGCAAATACCTTCATACCGAGTCGCTGACCCAATTAATCCTCGGGTGAGCCCGGGTCTTCCACGGGAAGTGAGAAGAAGCATGAGCACCAAATCATCCGCGCCAGTCGCATCCAAGATTCCCGACGCGCTCATGGCGGAGATCGCCGCCGTGCCTGGCCGTTTGGTCTCGGCCTGGGCCGCTAACGACGCAGAGGCTTTCTCCCAGCTATTCACCCAGGACGGGACGCTAATCCTGCCGGGTGTATACAAGAAGGGGCGCGACGATATCCGGCAATTCATGGAAGCCGGATACGCCGGACCTTACAAGGGAACGAGCGTCACCGGGACGCCGCTCGACGTCAAGCCGCTCGGCACCGACGCGTTCGCGCTGCTGACCGTGGGGGGCGTGCTCGCTCCCGGGGAGACCGAAGTGTCGACCAAGCAGGCCATCCGCGCGTCCTGGATCCTCGTCAAGGACGATGACACGTGGCGGCTGGCCGTCTACCAGAACTGCCCGCGCGACCCGGCTAGCTGACCGCGGGAAGTCCGCCGGGTCGGCTCGCTCGCCTGGCGGCGAGGAGGGTTCGCCTAGTGGCCTAGGGCGGCGGTCCTTGAAGACCGCTAGGGCGTGAAAAGCGTCCTCCGGGGTTCGAATCCCTGACCCTCCGCATACTCGTCCTGGGCTGGGGTGTCTTTGATCTTGTACGGCCGGCTGACGGAAGGGAAGAACCTGATGCCTGCTGGACCAGATCCTGCCGTCCAGCGGGACCACCAGGGCCAGCTCGCGCCGCATCTGGCGCGGCTGTCGGATGACTGGGCGCTGTGGCGCACGGTCTGCCTGCGCGGAGCGGGGTTCCCTGTCAGCCTGCTCGCCGATCTCGGCGCCCCGGCCCTGGCCAGCGCCGCCGACACCGTCAACTCCAGCACCGCTGACCCCGGGACCGTCAACCCCGACCCCGGCACCGCCAGAGCCGCTTATGCCACCGAGTTCGACGCCGAGGTCCGGCGGCTATCGGCGGTCCTGCACCAGGCGGCCGGCCTGCCGCCGCTGCGGGAGGCCGTCGCCTGGCAGAACCGGCACGCCCTGGAGACCGGCATCGACGTACTGCTGCGGCACGGGCCGGGGACGGGCAAGCGCAACGCGCAGCGAAGGCGGCACGAGTCGCTCGTCGCCAGCTACCTGCAGCGCTACTGCGCGAAGAACGACACCATCGGATTCTTCGGGCCGATGGGCTGGTCCTGGATCGACGACGAGGCCGGCGTCCGGGTCACCACGGCCGTTCCCGGCAAGATGATCGCCGCCCGAGTCGCCTACCTTGAGGGCTGGGCTGTGCGCGCGATACTGGCCCGCCATGAGGCCGCGCTGCGCCCCTGGCTGGTGCCGAGGCGGGTGCCGTTCATCGGCGTCGATGGCATGCTGCTGAGGCTGCCGCTCGGGCGGCCTCGCCCGCTGACGCCTGCCGAGGCGGCGGTGCTGAGGGCCTGCGACGGCATCAGGGACGCGACCGAGGCCGCCGCGGCGGTTCTCGCCGATCCCGCCTCAGGGATGGACGACGCGGCGCAGGTCTTCGCGCTGATGGGACGGCTGGCCGCCAGCCGCCGGCTGGTCTGGAAGATCGACGTCGCCCCGCAGGACATCCGGCCTGAGCGCTCGGCGCGCGCACTGCTGGCCCGGGTCACCGATGACGCCCTCCGCGAGCCGGCCGAACGGGCACTGGAGGAACTGACCGCCGCCCGGGATGAGGTGGCCGCCGCCGCGGGCGACGCGGATCGGGTCGCCGCGGCCATGGCCGACCTTGAGGCGACGTTCACCCGGCTGTCCGGGGCTCCGGCCACCCGCGGGGCCGGCCTGGTGTACGCGGGCAGGACTCTGGTCTACGAGGAGTGCCTGCGCGGCGACACCGTGCGGCTGGGCACGGACACCCTAGAAGGCATCCGTGCGGCGCTCGCGCTGGTGCTGGACAGCGCCCGCTGGTTCACCATCGCCTGCGGTGCGGCGTACACCCGGCATTTCGAGGCGGCCTACCGGCAGCGCGCCGACGAACTCGGCACGGACGTAGTGCCGTTCGCCGACTGGTGGGCGCTGGAGGTCGAGGCGATTTCCCGCGAGCGGCCGCCGTTCATCGAGCCGGTGCTGCGCGAGCTGTGGCAGCGCTGGGCGGCGGTGTTCGAGCTGCCGCCTGACGCGCGGCGGGTCCAGCTCTGCGCGGCGGACCTGCGGGAGCGCGTGACGGCGGCGTTCCCGGCCGGACCGGTGCCCTGGCCGCAGGCCGTGCATCACAGCCCCGACCTGATGATCGCCGGAGCCGGAGCCAGCCCCGGCCCCGACACAGGAGCCGGCCCCGACACAGGAGCTGGCCCCGGCGCCGGCGGCCCGCTCACCTGGGTGCTCGGCGAGGTTCACCCTGGCCTCCTGACCTCGCGCTACGCCACCTGGCTGGAGTTTCACGACGCGCCAGAGACGGTGCACGCCGCCATCCGGCACGACCTGCGCGGGTCCGCGGTCTGGCTGGCCGAGACCGACACCGACGAGCACGCGGGTACCGGCATCCAGCTGGCCGCCGTCTCGCCCAGGCCCGGCGACCTGCGCCTGATGTACGCGCTTGACTCGTGCGGTTACGACCCCGCTGCGACGCTGATGATCGGCGACTGTGACCTGGTCAGCTCGCCGTCCGGGCTGCGGGTACGACGCAGGGACGGGACGCTGGAGCGCGGCCTGCTCGAAGTGCTCGGCGACCTGATCGGCACGCTGACCGCCAACAGTTTCGACCTGATGCCGCCGGCCGCGCACGTGCCCCGCGTCACCATCGACGAGCTCGTGGTGAGCCGGGAGAAATGGTCGCTGCCCGCCGCGGAGCCCGCCTTCGCCGGCCACGCCGACGAGAGCACCCGCTACCTGCAGGCCCGGGCCTGGGCCGCCGGGCATGGGCTGCCGCGGCACGTGTTCCTGCGGTTCAGCGGCGAGCGCAAGCCGATCTACGCGGACCTGACCAGCCTGGCGTCGATTGACCTTCTCTGCCGTGGACTGCGCCGGGCCTGCCGTAAGGCCGGCCCGGGCGCGAAGGTGACGATCACCGAGATGCTGCCCGGCCCCGACCAGACGTGGCTGTTCGACGGGCAGGGCCGAAGGTACACCGCCGAGCTGCGGATGGTCGCTACCGACCTCAGGCCAGAAGGCTGATCGCCGCCGTCTGCACGGCGGGCCTTGATACCTCGTAACGCCCATCGGGCACCCGGCGGCGCCGGGTGCCCGAGGAACATTGCAGTGCAGGCAGTGCTAGGGAAGGCACTGCGTGAAGCCAGGCGGCACGTGCGGGTTCGCGGACGAGCTGAAGAACAGGTTCGCGCACTCAGACAGGAAGATGGGATCCTCCTCGGGAATGTAGTGACCCGCGCCCGGCGCGACGACCGCGTGCACGTCGGTGGCCACGCCGTCCATGGACGTTGCCGTCGCGGTGCCGAAGCTGTCCGCGCCGCCCATCGCCAGTACCGGGATGGTCAGCTTCGTGGTGGCGTGCTTGATGTCCCAGGCCTCGTCCTTCGGGAACGCCCGGTAGTAGTTGTAGCCGGCCTCGCGGTTCGCCGGGCTGGCGTAGGCGGCGTACCACACGCTCCTGTCCTGGCTGGTGATAGCGCCCGGCTTGTGAGCGAAGTGGTACAGGTAGTTCAGGTACGCCACCTCCGAAGCGTGGTTGTTGACGATGCCCTCCGGCGTTGGCGGCGGCGCCATGTTCAGGTCGAAGTGGAAGCTGAAGCCGTAGATGCTCTCCAGGCCGAACCCGTTGAGCATCGACTCGAGCACGCCCAGCCGGGCCACCGAGTGCCGGTAGAGCACGGCGTACGCGTAGGCGATCCCCACCCCGAGGTCATGCGAGAGGATCGAGACGCGCGAGAAGCCCAGCGCCGTGACCGCCTGGTGCAGGAGCACCGCGGCGTCGGCCGTGGTGTATCCGGTGCCGGTGGGGACGGTCGAGTCGCCCAGGCCCGGCAGGTCGAATGCGATCACCGTGTGCGTCTTGGCCAGGCTCGGCATAACCGTGTGCCACTCCCACCAGGTCATGGGCCAGCCGTGTAGGAGCACGAGGACCGGTCCTGACCCGCCGATGACGTAATGAATAGTGTCGCCGGTGACCGTGACCATTCCCTGCCGGAATCCCGGCAGTGTGGGACTCAGCGGAGGCGCGCTCTGCACGGACTTGCTGTGCGCCGCCTGCGCGGGCAGCGCACTGACCGTCGCGACCGTGCCGGATAGTCCCAGCGCGACCACCAGGCCGGCGGTGGCGTACCGTCGCCAGCCGCGCGCGGGAATGACTTTCCGCAGCACCCCCTCTGTGGCTGCTGTGGCCTTTCTCATGCCAAGTGACATGTCAATCCTTCCGAATCGGACAACGATACGGACTGCTGGCATGCGGGCAAGCAGCCGTTACATATGCCCATTATGCTAGCTTTTGTCCCGCCCAAAATCTCTCAGGTTGCCTGCCTGACTGGCTTTTTTCGCATACTTCAATTTCCGAAATACCGCCGCAACGGGTCCTAATTCACCACTGAGGTTCACCTATCGGCAACCCGCAAGATGCGGGAGCGGGCGAGCGGCTGCGATCGTCGGCAGTAAGTCTCGGTGGCGGTGCCGTAAGGCTGCTTACTCGGGCGGTGCATGACGCGCTTACTCGGCTGTTTCCTTGGGAGGACATGATGCAGAAGACCAAAGCTCCGGCGCGGGAGCAGCTTGTTCAGCGCGCGTCCGAGCTTGTGCCGCTGCTGGCGAAGCATGCGGCCTGGTCGGAAGAGAACCGGCGGCTTCACGAGGAGTCGATCGAGGCCCTGGCCGACGCCGGCATCTTCCGCATGCGGGTACCCGCGCGCTACGGCGGTTACGAGTCCGACACGCGGACCCTGGTCGACGTGGCCGCCGAGCTCGGCCGCGCCGACGGTTCCACCGCCTGGACGACGTCGGTGTACTGGATTCCCACCTGGATGGCGTGCATGTTCCCCGACCAGGTCCAGGACGAGGTGTTCTCGACCCCGGACGTCCGGGTGTGCGGCACGCTGAGCCCCAGCGCGATGGCCGTCCCGACCGACGGCGGCATCGTCGTCAACGGCCGGTGGGGGTTCGTCAGCGGGGCGCTGCACAGTCACTGGCAGGAGATCGTCGCGATCCTCGTCGGCGGCGGGGGCGAGCCGCATCCGGTCGTCGCGATGGTGCCGATGTCGGACCTGCAGATCATCGACGACTGGTACACGGCGGGCATGAAGGGCAGCGGCAGCGTCAGCACGGCCGCGGCGGACCTGTTCGTCCCGCAGGAGCGCGTGCTGCATATCGGCCAGATCCTGCAGGGTCAGTCCTCCTCGCCGCAGAACGCCGCCGCCGCGATCTACCGGTCGCCCATGCTGCCGGTCGCCTCCGCGTCCTCGGTGGGCTGCGTCCTCGGCATGGCGAAGGCCGCGAAGGAGGCATTCTTCGCGCGGCTGCCCCAGCGCAAGATCACCTACACGGGCTACGACAAGCAGGCCCAGGCGCCGCTGACCCACCTGCAGACCGCCGCGGCGGTCATGAAGATCGACGAAGCGGAATTCCACGCCCACCGCCTGGCCACGCTGGTCGACACCAAGGGCGCTGAGAACACCCCGTGGACCCTGGAGGAGCGGATCAGGGCGCGCGCCGACCTCGGCGCGGTGTGCGGGCTCGCCAAGGAAGCCGTCGACATCCTGGCCTCGGCCAGCGGCGGCTCGTCCATCTACAGTGACCAGCCGATCCAGCGGATCGCCCGCGACGTCAACGCGGTCACCATGCACGCCCTGATGCACCCGGACACCAACGCCGAGCTCTACGGCCGGATCCTGTGCGGGCTCGAGCCCGACACGCTCTACATCTGACCAGACCGCTGACCTGATGGTCATCAATCCGATCGCCGCCTCGCCTGGCCCCCCGTGGGGCAAGGCGGGGCGGCGACGCCTGCCGGGTGCGGCCCAGGCGGAGCGATCACCAAGCACTGCCGTGTAGTCGCGACACCGCAGACGCGCCGGCCGGGTGACATGTCGTCACCCGGCCGGAGTCGTGAGCGCTAACGCAGCGAGCGGGCGAACGTCCGGATGTCGCCGACCAGGAGCTTCGGCTGCTCCATGGCGGCGAAGTGACCGCCCTGGTCGAACTCGGTCCACTGGGTCAGCGTCGGCAGGATCTTCTCGGCCCACCGGCGGATCGGCCGCGCCGCGTCCCGGGGGAAGATCGCCGCGCCCACCGGCATCGCCAGCGGCCACGGGCCGCCCCAGGTGCGGCCGAACTCCTCGTCGAGGTGCTCGGATTCGTAGTACAGCTGCGCGCTCGACCCCGCGGTCGCGGTCAGCCAGTAGACCGACACGTTGTCCAGCATGCGGTCGCGGCTCACCGCGTCCTCAGGCCTGTCGGTCGAGTCCGTCCACTCCTTGAACTTCTCCGCGATCCAGGCGAGCTGGCCGACCGGCGAGTCGGTCAGGCCGTAGGCGAGCGTCTGCGGGCGGCTGGCCTGGATCTTCAGCCAGCCCACGCCGTCCTGGAAGAAGTAACCGGCGAACTGCAGCCGCTCCAGGTCGGACGGGGTCATCTCGGGCATGAGCTGGGCCATCGCGGCGGGGTCGGGCGGCGGGAGCGTCACGCACATGTTGATGTGAACGCCGGCCACGTGCTCGGGATCGGCGAGGCCGACCCGCAGCGAGATCGGCGAGCCCCAGTCGCCGCCCTGCGCGATATAGCGGTCGTACCCGAGGGTGCGCATCAGCTCCTTCCAGGCGCCCGCCACCCGCTCGGTGTCCCAGCCGAGCTGGCGCGTCGGGCCGGAGAAGCCGTAGCCGGGGATCGACGGGATGACCACGTGGAACGCGTCCTCCGGGCCGGCCCCGTGCGCCCTCGGGTTGACCAGCGGATCGATGATGTCGAGGAACTCGACGAAGGATCCGGGCCAGCCGTGGGTGAGGATCAGCGGCGTCGCGTTCGGCTCGGCCGAGCGGACGTGCAGGAAATGCACCTGCACGCCGTCGATCTCGGTGACGAACTGAGGGAACTGGTTCATCCGCGCTTCGGCCGCGCGCCAGTCATAGCTGGTCCGCCAGTACTCGGCGAGTTCCTTGATGTAGTCCAGCGGAGCGCCGCGGCTCCAGCCGACGCCGGGCATCTCATCGGGCCAGCGGGTGGCCGCGAGCCTTTGCTTCAGGTCATCGAGCTGCGACTGGGGAATGTCGATCTTGAACGGGCGCATCGGGCACCTCTCTTTAGGTCTCAGGCCGTCGCCGATCTCTGGCCGTGGCCGGTCTCAGGCGGGGGTAAGCGGCGGCGGTCCGGCCGCCCGTTGCTGCATCGCCCGCCCCACCCTGATGGCGATGTCCGGGCGCATCAGCGACATGGGGTCATCGACCAGCCCGGCGACCCGCAGGAAGGCGTCGGTGACGACCGGGTCCTGCGTCGCGGCGGCCAGCACCGCGGGGATGTACTGGTTGACCAGGCGGATCTGGTCGGTCCGCTCGCCCTCGACGCCGGGGTAGCCGAGGTCGGCGATGGCGGAGAACTGCCACGGGCCGGCGATCTGGCCCGCGATCTCGCCGAAGAACGCGATCGCGTTCACCCCCGCCGGGTTCGCCACGTGCTTGCGCAGCGTCAGCGCCTCCATCCCGGCGACGGTCATGCCCTGGGCGTAGACCGGGTTGAAGCTGCACACGGCGTCGCCCATCACCAGCAGGCCGTCGGGGAATCGGGCCAGCTGCTCGTAGTGCCGCCAGACGCTGGCCGGGAACTTGAACCGCACCGGGTCGTCAAGCGGCTCAGCGTCGCGGACGAACTCGTAGTGATCGGGGAGCGGCAGCGACTTGACGTACTCGAGGAAGCCGTCGGGGTCGGTGGGCGCATGGTCCCCGAGCACCCCGGTGAGCGACAGCTCGACGGTCTCGCCGTCGGGCAGCAGGTAGCAGAACACGCCGCGGGGGAACACCGGCGTCCCGGCCTGGTTGATCGCGACATGCTTGGTGAACGGGTTGGTCTTGAACCGGTAGTGCCGCGTCGTGTAGGCCAGGTCGACCTTGATCTTGTCTTCCGGCGGCGCCTCGTAGCCGAGTTCGCGCAGCCAGGCCGGCATCCGCGAGCCGCGGCCGGTGATGTCGACGACCAGGTCGGCGAGCAGCACCTCGGGCTCGCTGCCCTCGTCGCGGCGCTGGATCCGCGCCCCGGTGACCCGCTGCTTGTCCGGCGTCGTCTCCAGGCCCACGATGTCGTGCCGCTCGAGGAAGCGCACGTTGTCAATGGCCTGGACATGCATGCGGACGTGCTGCTCGAGTATCGGCCGGCCGGACGATACGCACGTCAGGCCCGAGTCGGACGCCGCCAGCCGGTAGCCGTTGAAGTTCCACTGAATCGCGCCGTTGAAGTCGCCGATCGTTACCCCGGCCTCGCTCATTCCCTTGGTGAGCCCGGGGAGCAGCTCCTCGAAGATCTGCTGGCCCCTGGCGACCAGGCAGTGCGCGTGGCGACCGTGCGGCACGCCGTTGCGAAAGTCGGTCTCGCCGGTCAGCTCGTCGCGGTCCACGACGACGACGTCGGCGTACGCGTCGGAGAGAACCCGGGCGGCGAGCAAGCCGGCCATGCCGCCGCCGAGCACCACCGCCCGCTCTCCAGTTTGGTCAGGCATTGCGGTTGCCTCCTCTTTCATCGCTGAGCACTTGGTGGCCCGGTCATCGGCGGGCGCCATGCGGGTACGCGGAAGCTCGCTGCGAGACCGTTTCGGGCACGGCTTTTAGTGCCGGCTATTGCTCTCCTGCATTCCCGACGGTGACACCCGGCCCCAGCCGACGCATCTCCCTGATTGCGCTGGGAATTTATAAGGATTAATTTTCCCGAACGGTTCCAGGCCGAGCCCAGCCACTCCGGCCGATCTTCGGTACACGGGGCACGGCGCAATCCGCGAGATGCGGCTAATGACGGCACGCTGGCATTGTCGCCATGGACGTACACGGTGCGGGTTGGATCGGGTCCGCTCAGCTCGGGCTGTGCGGCGGCTGTCACGAATACGCGATCGGGGCAACATGGTGGATTCCAATTCCGTTCAGGAGCGCTTTGCTCAGGTAATGGCCCGGACGCCGGACGCGATCGCGGTGTCGTCGGCCGCCGAGGCGCTGACCTACGCCGAGCTCGACGAGCGGGCCAACCGAATTGCCCGCCGGCTGCTCGGCCTGGGCGTCAGGCCAGAAGACCCGGTCATGGTGCTGCAGGAGCGCTCAGTCGACATGGTGGCCTCGATCCTGGCCATCGTGAAGGCCGGCGCCCTGTACCTGCCGCTGCACAGCGCGTACCCGCTGCAGCGCCTGCAGTGGATCGCCGACAGCGTCGGCCGGCCCGTGCTGCTGGCGGACGCGATCATGCGCGAGCGCGGCCTGCCCGAGGTGCCCACGACGGTCTTCGTCGACTCGGACGAGAAGCAGTGCTGGCTGCCCGGCACCGACCCGAACGTGCGGACCGGGCTTGATCACCTGGTGCACGTGCTGTACACCTCGGGCTCGACCGGCGACCCGATGGGCGTCGCCGTCACGCACCGCGGCGTGCTCGGGCTGGCCTTGGACTCCTGCTGGGATGGGGGTGGGCAGGAGCGCATTCTGATGCTGGCGCCGTACGCGTTTGGCGTGTCCACCTACGAGCTGTGGGTGCCGCTGCTGCGCGGCGGCCACCTGGTGCTCGCGCCGCCGGGCCGGCTGGACGTCGGCACCCTGCGGCGGCTGATCACCGGGCACCAGATCTCGGCCGTGCACGTGACGGCCGGCCTGTTCCGGGTGGTGGCCGACGAGGCGCCGGATTGCTTCGCCGGCGTGCACGAGGTGCTGACCGGCGGGGACGTGATCTCGGCCAAGGCGGTGCAGCAGGTGCTCGGGGCGTGCCCCGGCACCGTGGTGCGCGCGACCTACGGCGCGAGCGAGATGTCGTCGTTCATCACCAGCTCGCCGATGCGGGCGCCGTACTCCATGGGCCCGACCGTGCCGGTCGGCCGCGGCCTGGACAACAGCCGGCTGCACGTGCTCGACGAGCAGCTCAGGCCGCTGCCGGCGGGCGAGGCCGGCGACCTGTACGTCGCCGGGGACCGCCTTGCCCGCGGCTACTACCGGCGGCCCGGCATCACGGCCGAGCGGTTCACCGCCGATCCGTTCGCCGGGGCTGGCCAGCGCATGTACCGCACGGGGGACCAGGTGCGGATGCGGCAGGACGGCCTGATCGAATTCGTCGGGCGTTCGGGGGACCAGGTCAAGATCCGCGGCTACCGGGTCGAGCTGGCTGAGATCGAAAGCGTGCTCGCGAGATACCACGGGCTGGCGCACGCGATCGTGGTCGCACGCGAGGTCGAGGATGGCGAGAAGCGCCTGATCGCTTACGTCGTCGCCGAGGCGGGCCGGGCCGACGTCGCCGGGCTGCGGGCGCACGCGGCGGAGCTGCTGCCCGAGTACATGGTGCCGTCGGCGTTCGTCACGCTCGACTCGCTGCCGCTGACCCCGAACGGGAAGGTGGATCGCAAGGCGCTGCCCGAGCCCGTCGCGGCAGGCTCGCCGGGCTACCGTGCGCCGGAGACCGTGCGGCAGGAGCTCCTGTGCTCGCTGTTCGCCGAGGTGCTCGGGGTGCCCAGGGTCGGGGTAGACGACAGCTTCTTCGACCTGCACGGAGAGTCGCTCATGGCGATGCGGCTGGTCAGCTCGATCCAGGACTGCCTGGGCGTCGAACTGCTGGTCTCCGACGTCTTCGATGCCCCCACCGTCGCCGA
Source organism: Streptosporangiaceae bacterium (assembly GCA_036495585.1). GTDB lineage: Bacteria > Actinomycetota > Actinomycetes > Streptosporangiales > Streptosporangiaceae > JAJYUU01. The sequence continues at coordinate 10,800 of DASXMP010000011.1, read as the reverse complement.
GCTCGAGCAGCAGGTCGAGAAGGCCCTGCAGCAGTCGCGGGCCTGAGGCCAGTGAGATAAGGAGCGTGAACCATGAGCGCCACCAGTGCCGGGCAGGCAGCGGCGACGGAGACCGAGCGGATCCCGTTGTCGCTGAACCAGGAGTTCGTCTGTCTCTTCGATTACGGCGGTGAGGATGGGCCGTTCGGTCCGCATTACCACATCGTCGAAGCCTGGCGCGTCAGCGGGCAGGTCGATGTCGCCGCCATGCGGCGCGCGCTGCGCGATGTAGTGGAGCGGCACGAGGCGCTGCGCACCGTGATCGTGCGCGACGACGGCGACAAGTACCAGGTGGTACGTCCTGCTTCGGCGCCTGAGCTGTCGGTGCGCGACCTGGCCGCCGAGCCGGGGAAGTCACGCGATCAGCAGGCGGAGGAGCTGATCAGGGAACTCGAAAACGGCACGATCGACGCGGAGCAGCCAGCGCTTCTCAAGGCAGTGCTTGGCCGGTTCGACGACCAGGACTCGGTGCTCGCCTTGATGACGCACCACATCGCCACCGACGGCTGGACGCTGCGGGTGATCATTCGCGACCTGGTCAACCGCTACGCGGCTCAGCGCGGCTTCGACGTGCCCGAGCTGCCGAAGGCGCCGCAGTACCGGGAGTTCGCCAGCTGGAGCCGGGAGGCGCCCAGCGCCCAGCCGGCCGCCGCCATCGACTACTGGCGCAAGAAGCTGTCGGGCGCCCTGATCAGCGCGCTGCCCACCGACTTCGCCCGGTCGGCCGACGTGCCGCAGACGACCGGTGCGTACCGTTTCCCGATCCCCGCCGACCTGGTCTCGGCCGCCGCGAAGCTGGCCACTGCCAGCAGGAGCACGACGGCCATCGTGCTGCTCGCCGCCTATCAGATCGTCGTGCAGCGAAGGCTCAGGTCCATGGACATCATCACCGCCACCTTCACCCCTGGCCGCGGCGGCCGGCTGTTCCAGGACACGGTCGGGTCGTTCTTCAACTTCATCCCGCTGCGCACCGAGCTCACCGGATGCGCGACGTTCCTCGATGTGCTCGAGCGGACCCGCCGGACCTGCCTGGACGCCTACTCTTACGACATCCCGAGCCTCCACATCTTCGGGCTGGCGCCCGAGCTGATGGGGCCTGCCATGGCCGACAGCGGGTCCGCCGCTGTGTTCCAGGTGTTCCCCGACCCGATCATGCTCGCCGACAACACCCCCGGCGACCTGAAGTTCGTCGAGGTATCACGGGAGCCACGGGGCCAGGAGCGGACCTGTGCCGTGCCAGACGGGGTGCTGTGGACGCTGAGCAACACCCCGTCGGGCGACATGATCGGGGCGATCACGTTCAAGCGCAACATCTTCGGCGATGCGACCATCGGCGCGATGGCGGAGGAGTTCTGCCAGGTGCTGCGCCAGGTCCTGCCGTCGCCCGAGGCGCCGCTCCAGCTCAGCTGAGCGAAAGGCCCGGGCCGGCGCTTGCGAGCACCGGTCCGGGCCCCTTTGCGTGGCCCAGCCAGGGATCAGTCGTCGATCGCCTGATAGGCCAGGGTCCAGAAGTCGCGGTAGATGTCCGGTGGGCTGAGGCAGAACTTGGCGCAGCCGGTCATCAGGATCGTGACCATGTCCTCGCGGGGGTCGGCGTACCAGACCGAGCCGAGACCGCCGTTCCAGCCGAACCGCCCGGCCGGCTCGCCGAGGCCGTCCCGCTTGGTCACAACCGACATGCCGAGCCCCCAGCCGTGGCTGGCGAAATAGCCGGCGAACGGACCGGATGCCTGCTTCTGCTCTTGGGTGAGATAGTCGCTGGTCATGACCTCGACCGACGCCCTGGACAACAGCCGCCCGCCGTCATACCTGCCCTGGCGCAGCATCATCTCGCCGAAGGCCAGGTAGTCCCCCACCGTCGAGACCAGTCCGCCCGCACCGGACGGGAACGCCGGGGGCTGGCGCCACTTGCTGTCGGCGACGGCGTCGTAGACGTCGACCCCGTTGTCGTGGTAGCCGGTGGCCAGCCGGGCCAGGCTCGCGGCCGGCACGCTGAAGCCGGTGTCCGCCATCTTGAGCGGTTCGAACACGCGCTCGCGCAGGAATGTGCCGAAGGGCTGGCCGGCGGCGCGCGCGACCAGCACGCCAAGCACGTCAGATCCGGTGTGGTACATCCAGCCCGCGCCCGGCTGGTGCATCAGCGGCAGCGTGCCGAGGCGGCGGATCCACTCATCCGGCGCGGGTGGCACCGGCGGGTCTGGCGCGCCCTGGCCCAGTTGCAGCTCGTCTATCGCCTGCTGGATCGGGTAGGTGCCGGGTGGCGCGATGATCATGCCGAAGCCCCAGACGAACGTGAGCAGGTCGCGCACGGTGATCGGCCGGCTGGCCGGAACGGTGTCGGTCAGCGGGCTGCCGAGGCCCCGCAGCACCACCCGGCCGGCCAGTTCCGGCAGCAGCCGGTCCACCGGCTCGTCCAGCCGCAGCTTGCACTCCTCCACGCACATCATCGTCGCCGCCGCCGTGATCGGCTTGGTCAGCGACGAGATACGGAAGATCGTGTCGGTGCGGATTGGCGTGCCGCCCGGGTCGGCCGCGCCGATCGGCTCGATCACCGCCTCGCCCCGGCGGCTCACCGCCAGCACGAGCCCGGGCACCTCGCCGCGCTCGACGTAGCCCGCCATCACATTGCGCAAGCGGGTGAACCGCGATTTCGACAATCCGCCGCCGCTCATGTCCTGTTCGCTCCCCTACATTTCTGACAAGCCCCGGGAGTGACCTTTACTTTTTTAACAAATATGGATTGTGACCTGGTATAATTCCGGCCCTGCCGGGCAGGCGCAAAGCTCACCCTGGAGGCAGGCGCTGTCCCTTTCGCCGGCTGTCCATTCCTGACGGTGACACTCAGCCCCTGGCGGCGCATCTCCCGCATTGCGCCGCGGCGGCGGCACCGATAATCCGGGCAATCCGGGCAATCCTAGATATGTACGTTTATGCACCTCGCTGCTAACTTCGCTTTCGAGGTATGTGTTCCGGTCAAAGCCGATCCTGGCTGAGGGGTTCCTGAAGGGAGCTTGTCATGCACTTTCGCTTTCGCCTGGCTGCGCTTATCGCGGCAGCCGGGCTCCTCCCCCTGGGGCTGAGCGGGCCCGCCGCGGCCGCTCACTCCCCGGCCAGGGTATTGCGGGGAGAACGGCCGGTGCTGACAGCGGCCCAGGTCAGCCGGCTGGCTGCGCACGCGACCGACCGCTCGATCATCATCTTCAAGAACCAGCTCTCCAGCTTGCCAGTGCGGGGGGCTAGCGCACAACTGCGGGTCAACGCGGCCAAAGCCGCGCAGGCACCGGTGCTGGCCGAACTCACCAGGCTGCACGCGGCACACGTGCAGGGCTTCCACATCATCAACGCGATCGCGGCGACGATCTCACCGGCCGAGACCCAGCGGCTGCGGGCGAACCCGGCCGTCCGGGCGGTCGTGCCCGACTCACTCCAGCGGCTGGCACCGCTGACCCGCATGCTGACCCCGCTGGGCCACGGCAAGTCCGGGCACAGCTCCGCCACGGCCGGGCACAGCGGCGCCGCGCCGGCCAATGCGGTGACCGATCTGGCGCAGCGGGTCTGCCCGGCCAACCCGGCCCACCCACTGGTCGAGCCCGAGGCGCGTTCGCTGATGAACGTGGACGCCGCCCAGAAGATCGTGACCGGCAAAGGCATCAAGGTCGCGGTTCTCGCCGATGGCATCGACCCCAGCAACCCCGACCTCATCCGGCCCAACGGCCAGCACGTCATCTTCGACTACCAGGACTTCAGCGGGCAGGGCCCCACCGCGCCCGGCCCCGCCGTGGATGCCTTCCTCAACGCCGGCCTCATCGCCGGGCAGGGCAATGTGGTGTACGACCTGTCCAAGTTCGTCAACCCGGCACACCCGCTCCCGGCTGGCTGCAACATCAAGCTCGAGGGAATCTCCCCGGGCGTGAGCATGTCCGAGCTGAACTGGGGCGGCAACGACGCCGCGGTCTTCAACTCCCAGATCATCCAGACGATCCAGTACGCGGTCATGGTGGACCACGCCAACGTGATCGATGAGCCGTTCGGCGGGACCGCGGTCCCGAACTTCCAGAACGACCCGCCGACGCTGGCCAACCAGGCAGCGGTGGCCGCGGGCGTGGTGGTGGTTTCGTCCACCGGCGACAACGGCGACACCGTCAGCGACATCGACTCGCCCGGCGGGACGCCAGGAGTGATCGGCGTCGGCTCGTCTACCGCCTTCCAGGGCTACCTCCAGACCGGCGTGAACGGCCCGAACCTGGCGTCAGGCGGTGGCTGGGAAGACAACAACATCAGCTCGGTGAGCACGAGCGGCATCAACGAGTTCGATCCGCGCACCCTCGACGTGGTCGCTCCCGGCGACATCACCGACGCCCTGTGCAGCACCAACCTCACGGAGTTCTTCGGCTGCACCGATACCGGCAACAACAACACCGCGCCGGGAATCGTGCAGGTGGGCTCCACCGCTGCGGCGGCGGGCGAGGTCGCCGGCGTCGCCGCGCTGGTGATGCAGGCATACGCGAAGACGCACCACGGCGTCATGCCACCGGCCCCGCTGGTCGAGCGGATCATCATGAGCACCGCCACCGACCTGGGCGCGCCGGCCGATCACCAGGGCGCCGGGATGGTCAACGCGCTCAAGGCCGTGCAGCTTGCCGAGTCCATCAACTCCGCCAGCCCGCAGGGCAGCACGCTGCTGGCGAACAAGACCGGCCTGAACGCGACGGTGAACGCGGGCCAGAGCCACACGTTCAGCATCGGGATCACCAACGAGGGCAGCGCACCCAAGACCGTCACCCCGAAGGCGTCAGGCAACCCGACGCTGGTGTCCCGTGACGCTGGCAGCGTCACCCTCAGCTCGTCCAGCCCGACGACCGTCGATGGCAGCGGCTTCACCGACTCCTACGAGACCCACACGTTCACGCTGCCGGCCGGGACCGGCTACCTGAACGGCAACATCACCTGGGACTCCCAGCTGGCCGGTGGGGCGGTGATCGAGGAACTGTTCGACCCCCATGGCAACCTCGCCGCGCTCTCGGAACTCGGCGTGCTCCAGAGCGGGTTCGGGCACGTGGAGGTGAGCCATCCCATGGCGGGCACCTGGACCGCGGTGATCTACACGATCAACGTGGAACAGTTCTTCGGCCCGGTCCGGTTCGCCTACACCACCGAGAACTTCCACACCGCCGGGTCGGTCTCGCCCGCGTCGCGGACGCTCGCGCCCGGCCAGTCCGGCACCTTCCACGTGACGGTCACCGCCGGCCAGGCGGGCGACCAGGCGCTCAGCCTGCACCTGGGAACCGGCAGCAGCACCGACGGGGTCATTCCGATCGTGCTGCGGGCACTCGTGCCGGTCAGCAGCGCAGGCGGCTCGTTCAAGGGCACCGTGAGCGGCGACAACACCCCCGGGTTCAGCACCGCTGGCGGCGGCCAGGAACTCACCTACCAGTTCGAAGTGCCAGCCGGAGAGCCATCCCTCAACGTCAGCATCAACCTGCGCCACCCCGACGTGCTCGAGGGAGCCATCATCTCGCCGTTCGACGAGTCGCTTGATCTCCAGTCCACCGCCAACAACGCGAACGCCCCCGGCACGGCCCTGCAGTTCTTCCGCCGCACGCCGGTGCCCGGCCTGTGGACCGTGTCGGTGATAACCTTCGCCCCGCTCGATGGGAAGCACCTGAGGGTGCCGTTCACCGGGGCGATCTCGTTCACCGCACCAACGGTGACCAGCAGCGGGCTACCGGACTCGGCGGGCACGGTGCTGCCAGCCGGCCAGCCGGTTACCGCGACGGTCTCCGTCACCAACACCGGCAACATCGCCAAGGACTACTTCGCCGACCCCCGCCTGAACCACCTGGCGCCGCTGCAACTGCTCGGCACCAACGTGCCCGGCGGCACAAGCTACACGCAACCGCAGGTCAGCGTGCCGGAGCCGATGCCAGTGACGGTCAACCCGCACTTCCTGATCCCGACCGACACCCGCACGCTCATCGGGGTGGCCCACGGCACAACGCCACTCAGCTTCGACATGAACGCCGACGACAACGACCCCGAGGAGCAAGGCGTTTCGTTCGGCGACTACTCGGTCGCGACACATTCGGAGCCCGAGCTCTCCCTCGGGCAGGAATGGAACGCTCCCGAGCCATTGTGTCCCTGCTCCGGCCCTATAACCGGAACGTCGAAGCTGGTCGCGGTCGCCATCGCCAACCCGTTCGACAGCGCTGTTTCTTCCAGCACCGGCGACGCATGGGCGCAGACCGTCAGCGTCGGCGCCCCCTACACGCCACTGACACTGGCGCCGGGACAGTCCGGCACCATCACGCTCACCATCACGCCGGGTGCGGCCAAGGGGACCGTGGTCCGCGGCTTCATCGCCGTGGACACCTACAACCAGGCCACCTCCAGCGGTGACGAGCTCATCAACATCCCCTACACCTACAAGGTCGGCTAACCACCGATGGGGGCTGCCTCTGCGGCGAGCGGTTACTGAAACCGCTCGCCGCAGGGGCGACTTTTCATTTTAAAAGAAATTTAATGGCGGTCGCAGAGCTGGCAACCTCGAAGGTGCGCGGCTATGCGGCACCGGCGCAAAGTGAATGGGTGAGGGTACCGCAGACTTTTCGCCGCGAGCGGGCTGCCACTTTGACCCGAGCATTGCCGTCGTGTCCTCCGGCGGCCTTAGTGATATCCGCGGCCCTAAAGCCAGGGAGAATGCCATGAGCGTCAGCCAAGCGCCGCCCAGGGACGATCTCGTCCACCGTGCCGCCCAGCTGGTCCCGCTGATCAGGGACAAGGCTGTGTGGATGGACGAGAACAGGTGCATGCACGATGAGGTGATCGAAGCCATCACCGATGCCGGCCTGCTGAGGATGCGGGTTCCCGTCAGGTACGGCGGATTCGAGTCGGACATGACCACCCTGGTAGACGTCCTCGCCGAGCTGGGGCGCGGTGACGGCTCGACGTCGTGGACCGCCGCGGTGTGGGCGATCAGCACCTGGATGGTCGGGTTGTTCCCCGACGAGGTGCAGGACGAGGTCTTCTCGGCCCCCGACGTCCGCATCAGCGGAATCCTGTCTCCCGGCGCCATGGCCGTTCCGGTCGATGGCGGCTATCTGCTCAACGGCAAGTGGTCGTTCAACACCGGCGCCCAGCAGAGCACGTGGAACACCAACGCAGCCGTCACGCCCACGCCTGACGGCGGGCACCAGCCGGTCATGACCCTGATCCCGATCAGTGACCTGCAGATCATCGACGACTGGCACACCTCGGGCCTGCGCGGATCCGGCAGTATCACCACGATCGCCAAGGACGTGTTCCTCCCCGCCGAGCGCGTGCTGCCGATGGGCCCGGTGCTCCAGGGCCAGCACCGCTCCGTGCTGAACGCGAACGCCACGATCTTCAAGGCCCCGTTCATGCCGACCGCCTGCTCCACCGTCAGCGCGGTGGCCCTGGGCCTGGCCAAGGCGGCCAGGGACGCGTTCTTCGAACGGCTGCCCGGCCGGAAGATCACCTACACCAGCTACGAGAACCAGAGCGAGGCACCGGTCACCCACATGGAGGCGGCCGACGCGATCTCGAAGATCGACGAGACCAGCTTCCACACCTTCAGGGCCGCGCAGCTGATCGACAGCAAGGGCCTGGCCGGCGAGCCGTGGACGCTGGAGGAGCGCGCCCGCGCCCGGCTGGACCTGGGCGCCGCCTGCCAGCGTGCCAAGGAAGCCATCGACGTGCTCAGCTCGGCAAGCGGCGGATCGTCGGTCTACCGGGACGTGCCGATCCAGCGCATCGAGCGGGACGTGCGGACGCTGAACCTGCACGCCATCTTGCACCCGGCCACCAACCTCGAACTGTATGGCCGGATCATCTGCGGGCTGGACTCGAACACGCCTTACATCTAGCCAGGAGCTCCTGCGCAACGGGCGGCATCGGCCGGCGTCACCGCGATGCCGCCCCATCGCAGATTTCGCTGGATTACACCGGTGACCGGTTTACCAAGGAGACGATGTGGGAGCCGTGAAAATCCCGTCGCGAGCCGAGCTTGTTCAGCGCGTGGCGGACATAGTGCCCGTACTGCGGGCGAATGCCCTGTGGGGAGATCAGCACCGGCGCCTGGCCGACGAGGTATTCGGCGCGATGGTCGACGCCGGCGTCGTGCGCATGCTGGTTCCCACGTATTACGGCGGCTACGAAAGCGACATGCAGACCATCGTCGACGTGGGGATCCAGCTCGGCCGTGGGGACGGATCGCCGGCCTTCTGCGCGACCGCCTGGTGGGCTCAGTGCTGGGCGGTCGCGCACTTCCCCGACTCGGTGCAGGACGAGGTCTTCGCCAACCCGGACGTGCCGATCTGCGGCACCCTGGTGCCGAACGGCAAGGGCGAGATCACCAAGGACGGCGTCGTGGTGTCCGGCGAGTGGGGGTTCAACAGCGGCGCCTGGCACAGCCAGTGGAAGGTCCTCTCGACGCTGGCGCCCAACCAGGCCGGCGAGATCGAGCCGATCGCCGCAGTCGTGCCGATGAGCGACCTTGAGGTCATCGACGACTGGGACGTCGCGGGGCTGCGCGGCACCGGCAGCGTCACCATAGTCGCCAGGGACGTGTTCATCCCACGGGAGCGCTTCCAGTGGATGAGCGACGTCATACAGCAGAAATACGACTCCGAGCGGAACGCGGACTCGCCCTGCTACCGCGGCCCGATCGTCGGGGTGCTCTCCAACATCAACACCGGCAAGCAGGTCGGGCTGGCGCAGGCCGCCCGGGAGGCGTTCCTCGAGCGGATCTACGACCGCGCCATCCAGCACACCGGCTACAAGACACAGGCCGAGTGGCCGGTCACCCACGTTCAGGTGGCCGAGGCCGACCTGAAGATCGACGAGGCTGAGTACCACGCCCGCAGGCTCGCGGCCTTGGTGGACCACAAGAACTTCAGCAACGAGCCGTATACGATCCGCGAGCGCGCGTACTGCCGGATGGCAGTTGGCCGGGTGTCACAGCTCTGCCATGAGGCCGTCAACGTCTACAACATGGCCAGCGGCTCAGGCGGCATTTACAGTTCAATGCCTATCCAGCGGATTCAGCGCGACATCCAGGCCATCAGCCTGCACGCCCTGAACATGCCGATCAAGAACCTTGAGCTCTACGGCCGGGTCCTGTGCGGCCTGGAGCCAAATACGTTCTTCATTTAGTTCGAGTTAGCCAGGAGGCAGAGCTGTGAGTAATCCGACCGATGTATACGCAGACCTGAAGGCAGAGAACAAAGCCCTCGACCAGATAGTGGCGGGCCTGAGCGCCGCGCAATGGGATGAGCCTTCCGCAGCGGCAGGATGGACGATCAAGCACCAGGTTGCTCACCTGTCATCGATCGCGGTTGTCGCCACGATAGCGGCAACCGACCCGGATTTGTTCGTCAAGGTGACGGCCGGGGCTGACAAGGATTTCGACGGGGCCGTCAACGCTTTGCTGACCCCGTACCTTGTCATGGAACCAGCGGACCTGCTCGCCCGCTGGCGCAAGGAACGAGACGCCGCAGCCGAGGCGCTCACCGCACTGCCGCCCGACCAGATGGTTCCCTGGGTGGCCAGGTCGATTCCGGCGTCGGTGCTGGCCTGCGCCGGGCTGATGGAACTGTTCGCACATGGCCAGGACATCACCGACGCTCTTGGCGTGCGCCGCGAGTACACCGACCGGATCGGGCACCTGGCCTGGTTCGCGACGCGAAACCGTGACTTCGGTTATATGGTGCGCGGCTTGACTCCGCCCGAGGCGCCGTTCAGGTTCGAACTGACGGCTCCCTCGGGAATCACGTGGGAGTTCGGCCCGGCCGATGCCGACAACAAGATAACCGGCCCAGCGCTCGACTTCTGCCTGCTGGTCACCAGGCGCCGGCACCAGGCCGACCTCGCGCTGCACGCCACCGGAGACGAAGCCGTCCGGTGGATGGACATCGCGCAGGCCTACCGCGGGTCGCCGGGGGATGGCCGGCAGCCGGGCCAGTTCGAGACGATGCCAGCAGCGCGCCTGGCCGGGTAATCCTCCAGCACCCAGCGGAGGGTGACCGGGATATCCCGGTCACCCTCCGTTCTCATCTGGCTTGATTAAACGAGCCGCCAGTCCTGGTCAGGCTCGCGAACGGCGCCGGTCAGGATTCGCCGCAGCGTGGCGGCCAAGCCCGCCACGGTGCTCTCGTCGAACTCGTCGAGGTTGAACAGCACGCCTCCGTATAGCTTGCCGGACGGTTCCGCGTACAGATTCCACACCATGCCGCTCGGGATGTCTGCCCCCTGCGACGGCCGCTCCATCGCCGGACGGGCGCCCTCGGCGATGGGGAAAGAGAGATAGTTGCTGAACTGCCCCTGCATATTGGCGATAATGAACTGTGACGTGCGCAGGTTGTCGCGTGGCTTAGTGAAGCCGGGAAATGCCCGCTCGATCACGTCAACCGGGAGCTCGTGCGCTATGGCGTCGACGAAGGTCTCCCTGGTTGCCAGGACGATATCGCGGAAGCTCGTGCAGTCGGCGATGTCGGTGCGGAAGGGCACGCAGTTGAAGAACAGCCCCATGGTGTTCTGGAACTGCTCCTCGTTCCGGCCAGCGGTGAATGCCCGTATCGCCAGGTCGGTGTCGCCGGTGAGCTTGTGCGCCAGGACGTAGAAGGCCGAGAGCATAACCGTGAACGGGGTGCTGCGGGCAGCTGTGGTAAGAGCACTGGCCGCGGCCATGACGTCGGCGTCGATCTCGTGGGTGTGCAGCGAGTAGGGCCTGGAGTAGCTCGGCGG
>DASXMP010000010.1:0-10279 GCA_036495585.1 Streptosporangiaceae bacterium | reverse complement strand
CACCAGCGCGAGCCAGGCCACGCCCAGGCTCTGCCGCAGGCCCACGAGCATCTGGGGCAGCGCGCCGGGCAGGACTATCTGAGTGATCAGCTCGCGTCGGCTCAGGTGCAGCACCTGACCGAGCTCGGCGAGCTTGGCGTCCACGTTGCGGATGCCGGAGAACGTATTCAGGTAGAGCGGGATCGCGACGCCCATCGCGATCAGCAGGATCTTCGGGAGCTCGCCGATCCCGAACCAGACGATGAACACCGGGATCAGCCCGAACAGAGGCAGCGTCCGGAGCATCTGCATCAGCGGGTCCACCGCGGTCTCGCCGAAGCGGCTCAGGCCGGCGACCAGAGCCAGCAGCAGGCCGATGCCGCCGCCGATGGCGAAGCCGACGGCGACGCGCTCCAGGGACACCGCCATCGCGTCCTGCAACGTGCCGTAGGCCGCGGAGTCCGTGGTGACCAACGAGACGGCGGTCGACCAGACCTCGGTTGGCGGCGGCAGCCGGTCCCGCGATACCAGCCCGAGGCTGCTGACGAGCTGCCAGAGCGCGAGCACGACGATGGGGCTGATCAGCCGCAGCAGTCCCTTGCCGTGCCAGCGGCCGGCCGCCCTGCGGCCGGGTACGGCGACCCCCGTAGCCGCCGAGGGCACCGCGGTCGCGGCCGAAGCTGGCGACTGTCCTGGTGGTGGCGCCGGCGCCAGACTGGGCGGGCGGCCCGGCGAGAGGGTGCCCTCGGCCAGGGCCGGTCTGTTTCCGGGCATGCTAGTTCGCTCCTGTGGTCGGTGGTGTGGTTGTTCTGCTGGCTGGCCAGCGGCAGCGTCGTTCAGCGGGCTGCCTGCCGGGCCGGCGGCTGTGGTGTGCCCCGGTCGCTACCTGCGTCAGCGTGCCGCCGGGTCGGGCAGGGGGGAACGGCGGCCTCCGCACCGGCGCGGATGGCTGCGGCGTGGCGGGCAGAGCGTGCTCGACCGACGGCAGAGGCCAGCGTGCAATCGCGAGGTCAGGAATTCTCGTCTTTGCATACCGACATAGTCTTGAATAATGTCTATTAAGTCAATAGGCAAAGATGAAATCGAGGCCGGAGCGCGGCGCTGGCCGAGGCGGTGTGATCCTGGTCAGCGGGTGACCGTGACCGGTGTCAGCCCGCCCGCGGCGGTGTGGTCAGCGTCGCTGTTCGCCTGCGCCATGCTCACCAGCGGATTCGGGCCGGAGTTCAGCGATGCCGCCGCGCATCGGGCGGCCTGGGTAACGGGGTCACGGCGCGCTACCGCCCGCCATCCTGGCACTATACCCAGTGGGGGTATAGTGCCAGGCGTCGTTGTTGCCGAGGTCCTGGGAGGCACTGCCGGTATGCAGGCGATCGGCCACGCGCTTGCCCTGTCCGCGACCATGACCTGGCAGATCGCCTGGGCCTTGATCCTCGGCTTCGCCCTGTCAGCAGTGGTCCAGGCCCTCGTGCCCAAGTCGGTGATCGTTCGCTTGCTCGGCAACGACCGGCCCCGCACGCTGGCCGTCGCGGCCGGGCTTGGTGCTGCCTCGTCATCCTGCTCGTATGCTGCGGTGGCGCTGGCCAGGTCGCTGTTCCGCAAGGGCGCCAACTTCACGGCCGCGATGGCCTTCGAGATCGCTTCCACCAACCTGGTCATCGAGCTAGGAGTGCTGCTGGCGCTGCTGGTGGGCTGGCAGTTCACTGCCGCGGAATTCATCGGCGGACCTATCATGATCATCATCGTGGCGGTCCTCTTCCGCCTGATCCTGCGTGACAAGCTCCTGCGGGACGCCCGCGAGCACGCCGACCGCGGCCTGGCCGGGTCGATGGAAGGCCACGCAGCGATGGACATGTCGGTCTCCAGCGGTGCGCCGCTGCGCCGTAGGCTGATGTCGGGGCCGGGGTTCACCGCCGTGTCGCACATCTTCGTGATGGAGTGGGCCGCCATCATTCGCGATCTGGTCATCGGTCTGCTGATCGCCGGAGCCGTGGGCGCCTGGGTGCCGGACACGTTCTGGCGCGGCTTCTTCCTGTCCGGCCACCCAGTAGCGTCGGCGGTCTGGGGGCCCATCGTCGGACCCGTCGTGGCGATACTGACCTTCGTCTGCTCGATCGGCAACGTCCCGTTGGCCGCGGTGCTCTGGAAGGCAGGCATCAGTTTCGGCGGCGTCACCGCGTTCATCTTTGCGGACCTGCTGATCCTGCCGATCCTCAATATCTACCGGAAGTACTACGGCATCCGGATGACGCTCGCGATCCTCGCGGCGTTCTACGCGGCCATGGTCGTGGCAGGCTACGCGACCGAGGCGATCTTCGGCGGGCTCGGTCTGGTCCCCAGCCGTGCGTCGGTTAAGATCACGCAAACAGGAGTCTCCTGGGACTACACCACCTGGCTCGACCTGGTGTTCCTCCTGGTCGCGGTGATCTTGCTCGTGCGATTCACGCGGACCGGCGGTCTGCCGATGCTGCGGATGATGGGCGGGTCGCCGGATGATGACCACGCCGGCCATGACCATACCGGCCACAGCCACGGTCATGACTTCAGCGGCCACAGCCATGGGCATGACGAAACTGGGAACGTGCACGAGCAGGATCACTCCGGCCACGGCCACGACATGCAGGCGGAGGCTAGCGGTGCCGCGCAGGGCCGCAACGCCAGCCGGCCAGCGGGCAGCCATGGACGCGGCGTGCGCTAGCTGTCTGGCCGCGCGGCCCGGAATGACTAGGATTGGGTCTTCAGCCGGAGACCCGAAAAGCACAAGACGTGCGGGCATCTGGAGTCGCGATCTGGCTACCGCGGGTAGCTGCCTGCGATAGCGTGGCGGCGGCTGAAGCGGGGGTCTCGGCTCCAGTTCGGCGCAGCGGAGGTTGACTAAAGAATGGCGCTTCAGGAGCGTGCTCTCGGCGGGGATGCCGTCGAACTGCCAGAGCCATGGCGGTCGGCGGCCCTGACAGTCGTGCTGCCGACCTATAACGAGGCCGCGAATCTGCCCGTCATCGTCGGCGAGCTGTTCGCGCTGCCGCTGACCGGACTGAAGATCCTGGTCGCGGACGATAATTCTCCGGACGGTACCGGTCAGGTAGCCGAGGACCTGGCGCGCCAGTACGGCAGCGACCGGATCGCTGTGGTGCACCGACCCGGCAAGGAAGGCCTCGGCCGGGCCTACGTGGACGGGATGACTCGCGCTCTGCAGGCAGGCGCTGAGTTCGTCGTGCAAATGGACAGTGACCTGTCGCATTCTCCCGGCTACCTGCCGCAGATGCTCGGGACGCTGCTCGCTACCGATGCGGACGTCGTGATCGGGTCGCGCTACGTGTGCGGCGCCAGCCTGGCGAGCGAGTGGTCCTGGCGGCGCAAGCTGCTCTCCGGGTTCGCCAACTCCTACGTGCGCGTCCTGCTGCACCTTGGCGTCCGCGACGTGACGGCCGGCTTCAAGCTCTGGCGGGCCTCTGCGCTGGGGGCCATCGATGTTGCCAGCGTGCGCAGCAACGGATACAGCTTCCAGGTCGAGATGAACTACCGCTCGGTCCAGCACGGGCTGAAGATCGTCGAGCTGCCGATCCACTTCGAGGACCGGCGGGAGGGCGAGAGCAAGATGAGCCTCAAAGTTCAGCTCGAGTCGGCGATGATGCCGTTCACTCTGCGCCGCACGCCCCGCTAGGCGATAACGCTGCGCAGCCGCGACAAGGCCCCGGCCAGCAATGCTGGCCGGGGCCTTGCCGGCTGAACTTACGCCGCGATGACGGCGTGGTTGCTGGCCGGCTCGAGCGCCAGGTCCAGGACCTCGCGCACGTCGCTGACCGGATGGACGGACAGGGCCGCGCGGACGTTCTCCGGCACATCCTCCAGGTCCGGCTCGTTCCGCTTCGGGATGAGCACGGTGGTGATCCCGGCCCGGTGCGCCGCCAGCAGCTTCTGCTTGACGCCGCCGATCGGCAGCACCCGACCCGTGAGCGAGACCTCACCGGTCATCGCCACGTCGGAACGGACTAGCCGGCCTGATAGCAGCGACGCCAGCGCGGTGGTCATCGTGACGCCCGCGCTCGGGCCGTCCTTCGGCACCGCGCCCGCCGGCACGTGCACGTGCACGCCCCGCTCCTTCAGATCGCCGACGGGGAGTTCCAGCTCCGCGCCGTGCGAGCGCAGGTAGGACAACGCGATCTGGGCCGACTCCTTCATCACGTCACCGAGCTGCCCGGTCAGTGTCACGCCGGTCGAGCCGGTCTCCGGATCAGCGAGCGACGCCTCGATGAACAGGACGTCTCCGCCGGTCCCGGTGACCGCCAGGCCGGTTGCCACGCCGGGCACCGCGGTCCGCTCCGCCGACTCCGGCGTATGGCGCGGGTGGCCGAGATAGCCGGTCAGGTCGCTCGCATCCACGGTGACCGGGAGTGTCACCGTGCCGGACTCCGCCTGAGCTGCGGCCTTCCGCAGGACCTGGGCGATGGTCCGCTCCAGGTTCCGCACGCCAGCCTCGCGGGTGTACTCGGCAGCCATGGTGTGCAGCGCCGCGTCGGTCAGGGTGACGTCGGCCGCCTGCAGCCCGGCCCGGTCCAGCTGCCGGGGCAGCAGGTGACCGCGCGCGATCGTGACCTTCTCGTCCTCGGTGTAGCCGTCGAGCGTGATCAGCTCCATCCGGTCCAGCAGCGGCGCCGGGATGGCGTCGACCACGTTGGCCGTCGCGACGAACAGGACGTCGGACAGGTCCAGTTCGACCTCGAGGTAGTGGTCGCGGAACGTGTGGTTCTGCGCCGGGTCCAGGACCTCGAGCAGCGCGGCCGTCGGGTCGCCCCGGTAGTCAGCGCCGAGCTTGTCCACCTCGTCCAGCAGGATCACCGGGTTCATCGAGCCTGCCTCGGTGATCGCGCGGACGATCCGGCCGGGAAGAGCACCGACATAGGTACGCCGGTGACCGCGGATCTCGGCCTCGTCGCGGACGCCGCCGAGGGCAACCCTGGCGAACTTCCGCCCCATGGCGCGCGCGACCGATTCGCCCAGGCTGGTCTTGCCGACACCGGGCGGGCCGCCGAGGGCAAGCACGGCGCCGCTGCGCCGTCCGCCGACGAGCTGCAGGCCGCGGTCGGCACGCCGCTTGCGGACGGCCAGGTACTCGATGATCCGGTCCTTGACGTCGTCCAGGCCTGCGTGGTCGGCATCCAGTACGGTGCGCGCACCGGTGATGTCGTAGGCGTCCTCCGTTCGCTCGTTCCACGGCACTTCGAGGACGGTGTCGAGCCAGGTGCGGATCCAGCCCGCCTCGGGGGACTGGTCGGAGCCGCGCTCCAGCTTGGCCGCCTCCTTCAGGGCCGCCTCGCGGACCTTCTCGGGCAGGTCGGCGTTCTCGATCCGGGCCTGGTAGTCCTCCTCCTCGGAGGCGGGCTTGCCGTCCAGCTCGGCCAGTTCCTTGCGGATGGCGGCGAGCTGCTGGCGCAGCAGGAATTCGCGCTGCTGCTTCTCCATGCCCTCCTTGACGTCGTTGCTGATCGTCTCGGCGACGTCCAGCTCGGCCAGGTGGTCTTTGGCCCAGCCGATGAGCAGCTCTAGCCGCGCCACTGGGTCGATGGTCTCCAGCAGCTGGCGCTTCTGCTCGACACTGAGATATCCGGCGTAGCCCGCGCTGTCCGACAGCGCGGACGGGTCGGTCAGTCGCTGGATCACGTCAATGAACTGCCACGCACCCCGCTTTTGCAGGATCGTGGCGGCCAGGCCGCGGTACTCGCGGCTTAGCTCGCCGGCCTGCGGGCCGGGCTCGGGCTCGTCCATCACGGTGCCCTCGACCCACAGCGCCTGGCCGGGGCCGACGGTTCCAGTGCCGATCTTGACACGGGCGACGCCGCGCACCACCGCGGCGCGCTCGCCGCTCGGCAGCCGACCGACCTGGTCGATCGTGGCCAGGGTGCCGACGGGCGAGTAGCTGCCACCCGGGCGCGGCACCAGCAGCACCCGGGCCTCGGCTTCGCCGCCTGCAGCCGCGGCCGCGAGCTGGGCAGCCTCGACCGCGGCCCGTGGCTCGGCAGCGGACAGGTCTAGCGGCACCACCATGCTGGGCAGGACGATGTTGTCATCC
Source organism: Streptosporangiaceae bacterium (assembly GCA_036495585.1). Lineage (GTDB taxonomy): Bacteria > Actinomycetota > Actinomycetes > Streptosporangiales > Streptosporangiaceae > JAJYUU01. The sequence continues at coordinate 4,233 of DASXMP010000010.1, read as the reverse complement.
AGCGGCAGCACGGGGAGCGAGACAGTCTGGGGCATTACAGAGGTCACTTCCTCCGACGCTTGGCACGTATCGGCTTACGTGGTTACGACGCTACAAGCAAAGTTGGAGGTTTTTTGTTCCTCAGCTGGTAGAGCGTTCGCGCTGAGCAAAAGGCGCAGGAAGAAGGACCAGGCACAGACATGGCCAGCGACTACGCGCTTGCTACGCGGGAGTAATAGCGCGCTGAGCGCCGCGATTGTTCCGGTCATGTCGGAGGTTCATGACATATCGCTCGATGACATAGCTAGGAGGGGCATAGCAGGGTCTGCCATGGTCCGCCTGCATGGGCCGGATCCGGCGCCGGATCTCCTAGCCCATCGGGTAGCGCCGCAGCCCGACGGCATAGTCGCAGCCGGCAGCCATCCCGACGTAGCCACCCATGTTGCGCAGGAACTCGACCGGGTCGAAGTCGCCGCCGAGCCCGTCGAGATAAGCGCGGTGAGCGCGAAGCGACGCCACGCCGAGGTCGATCGTCTGCGTGACGTCGACGAAGTGGCTCGGATCGCCAGAGGAGGCGACGTAGGCATCTTTGATCGCCGCGGCAGGCAGCCCGAGGTCGCGGAAGACCCACTCATTCGCGGCATCCCGGCAGGCATCCAGGGCAGCCAGGCCGACGGCGCGGTGGTCAGCGTGGTTGACTGGCCCGTTCTCGCCCCAGGTCAGGTCGAAGCTCATGGTGAGGACGACGTCGGGCTGCAACTGCCGGAATGCGCGCGCGAGATCCCGGCGAAGTGCAAGCCCGTACTCGACCTCGCCGTCCCGGTGGCCGAGGAACAGCACGTCGGTGACGCCGACGAGGGCGGCGCTGCTGCGTTCCTCGTCCTCGCGGAGCGGCCCGACCTCGGCCGGATCCTGGCCGGCGATGCCGGCCTCGCCGCTAGTGGCAAGGACGTAGGCGACCTGCTTGCCTTGCCGGGTCCAGCGCGCGACGGCGGATGCTGCGCCATATTCCAGGTCGTCGGGATGCGCTACCACGCACACGGCGCGGCTCCAGTCCTCGCCCATCGGCTGCATCGCGTTCTGCCCCTTTCGTAGCTGCTTGTAATCAGCTTGCCATCGAAACCCCGTGTCCGGCGGCGGCGTAAGCTGCGGCGTTGTGCTGCCCCGTGTTCAGGCCACCAGGTATGTGACGCCGCTGCGCGAGGGCGGCTCGCTGCCCGCGCTGATGGAGGCCAGCGACCTTGGCACCTACGTGGTCAAGTTCCGCGGCGCCGGCCAGGGCCCGAAGGCCCTGGTCGCGGAGGTCATCTGTGCCAGCATCGCGCGTGCTTGCGGGCTCGCGGTCCCGGACCTGGTCACCGCCCAGGTGGATCCGGCCATGGCGCCGGGGGAGCCGGATCAGGAAATCCAGGACCTGCTGCGCGCTAGCGGCGGGCTGAACCTGGGCGTGGATTTTCTGCCGGGCGCGCTGGACTTCGAGACCGGAGCCGCCAGCGTGGACCCGGCCCTGGCTGGCCGGATCCTGTGGTTCGACGCGCTGGTCGGCAATGCGGACAGGTCGTGGCGCAATCCGAACATGCTGTTCTGGCATGGCACGCTCTACGTCATCGATCACGGCGCCACGCTGACCTTCCAGCATCGGTGGTCGGGCGCCGCGGCGGCGGCCGCCCGGCCCTATGACGTCGCCGAGCACGCACTGCTCGGCTGCGGCGCGCTTGTCGAGGACGCCGACGCCGCGCTCGCGCCGCTGGTGACGGCCGCGGTCCTGAACGCCGCGGTCGAGGAGGTGCCCGCCGAGTGGCTGCAGCCCGAGCCGGACTTCGCCGGGCTCGGCGAGCTGCGCACGGCTTATGTCGCCCAGGTTCTGGCGCGGCTGTCGGCCCGCCCGGCCTGGCTGGCGCCGTTGGCCGCCGCCGCCCGCGCGGGCCTTGCTGGCGTCACGCCGCGCGATCGCGCCGGCCGGCGGACTAGCCGCCCCGGCTGGCTGGCCGCCGGCCGCCGTGATCAGTCATCGGGCGGCACGGGCGCTGGTGGCACGGCGGCCGGCCCGGCTGGGGAGAGTGCGCAGTGACTGGCCAGCTTCCGTTTGAGTACGCGGTGCTCCGAGTGGTGCCGCGAGTGGACCGTGGCGAGCTGATCAACGCCGGTGTCCTGCTGTACTGCCGGCCGCTGCACTACCTGAAGGCGTGGATCGAGCTGGACTCCGACCGGCTGCTGGCGCTCGACCCGGCCGCGGACATCCCGGCGATCGAGCGGGCTCTTTTCGGCGTCATCGCGGTCTGCGACCAGGAGCCCGCGGCCGGCCAGGCCGGTCTTCAGGACATCGGCCGCCGCTTCGGCTGGCTGACAGCGCCCCGCAGCACCGTGGTCCAGGCTGGGCCGGTTCATACCGGCCTCACCAGCGACCCGGACACGGAGGCCGAGCGCCTGCTGCGCGCCCTGGTGCGGCGCCTGCCAGCGGGCCCAGCCTGACGGTCATCCCGGCGCTCCGGCAGAGTCGCCGGAGTCCACCGGTCAGACGTCAACGACGAGCTTGACTGCCTGGCCGGTAACCTGGGCTACTGTCTCGAAGTCGTGGTCATCGCAGAGAACAGTGAGTCTTTCCCGCTCGGCTGTCGCTGCGATGACCAGGTCAACGGGCCCAGCGGAGCGATGGGTCCCCGCCTCCGTCATGAGTTGTTGCACTTCCTGCGCACGGTCCCAGATGCGCTCGCTCATGGGCACCCAGCCGAAGATCTGACTCAGGAGCTTCTGCTTCTCCAGCCTGTCCGCCAGCGAGCGCGCCGAGTACAAGAACTCCAGCTCGACAGCTGGACAAATCGCAATGACGCCCGCCAGCAGCTGGTCTGACCAAGCCCGCCGTAGCTCGTCCTGCAAAATTCGGAACAGGCCTGAGGCGTCGATCAGGTAGAGCGCCGGGCTCACTTCCGGTACGCCCGCCTGTTGCCCACGAATTCATCGAAGTCGCCCTGGTCGGCCATCTCGCCGAGCCTGGCGAGTGCCCGGAGCCTGACTAGTCGCTGGCCAACTTCACGTAGAGCTGCGTTGACCGTGTCCTTCTTCGTGGTAGTGCCGAGGACTTCAGCAGCCACTGCGAGAGCTTCCTGGTCAATCTCGACCGGTGTCTTCACCATTGCCATAGCTACCTCCTCCCATCGCCGCCTCAGGATATCAAAGATATCCAGTATGGATATCAAGGACTCCACGGGAATATGTGTCCGTGTACGGCGCTGGCGGGCGTTCAGCCTGGGCTGCTCGCGCAAGGTGTCGGGGCGTGGACCAGCATGCGAACAGCTGCTGACACCTCTGGTGTCGCTGTGGCACCTGCTCGCTATCCTAAGACGCACGTAACGCCCTGGCAGTCAGCGTGGTCAGCGTGGCGCTGACGGCTATCCCCGGCCGGGGTGGTGAGGGGAGCGGGCCGAGCATGCAGAGCACAGCGTCGCCAGATCAGGCCGTGCCAGCTCAGGCGGCGGCGGATCCAGTGGCGCTCGATCAGCCCGGCCGTGGTCAGCCGGATCGTCCCCCGCTGAAGATCGCCCTGCTGGGGTGCGGCTCCGTCGGCTCCCAGGTGTATCGGCTGCTGACCGAGCAGTCCGCTGATCTCAAGGCGCGAGCAGGTGCGCCGCTGGAGATCGTCGGCGTCGCGGTCCGCGAGCCGGACCGCCCCCGGGACGTGCCGGTCGCGCGACAACTGCTGACAACCGACGGCCTGGCCCTAGTGACCAGGCCGGACGTGGATATCGTGATCGAGCTGATCGGCGGCCTCGAACCCGCCAGGACCATGCTGCTGGCGGCGCTCGGCGCTGGCAAGTCGGTGATCACGGCCAACAAGGCGCTGGTCGCCGCCGACAGGGCCGTGCTGCACAAGACGGCCAGCCAGGCGGGCGCCGACCTGTACTACGAGGCGGCGGTGGCAGGCGGCATCCCGCTGCTCCGTGCGCTCCGCGAATCGCTGGCGGGCGACGACGTCCACCGGGTGCTCGGCATCGTCAACGGCACCACGAACTTCATCCTGGACCGGATGGACACCTCCGGCGCGGACTTGAGCGAGGCGCTCGAGGAGGCGCAGGCGCTCGGGTACGCCGAGCCCGACCCGACCGCGGACGTGGAGGGCTTCGACGCCGCGGCGAAGGCGTGCATCCTCGCCGGGCTCGCCTTCCACACGAAGGTCACCGCGGCGGACGTGCACCGCGAGGGCATCACCGAGGTGACGGCGGCGGACATCGCGTCCGCGAAGACGCTCGGCCGGAC
>DASXMP010000009.1:0-15032 GCA_036495585.1 Streptosporangiaceae bacterium | reverse complement strand
GCGCCCCGAGCAGGACTCGAACCTGCGGCCTACTGCTTAGGAGGCAGTCGCTCTATCCGCCTGAGCTATCGGGGCATCGTGGCTGAATCCGAGAAGGACTCCGGACCAGCAAGGACAAGGGTAGCCGGTTCCTGCCTTCTTCACCTCAGGCGCTCTACCATCGCCGTGAGCTCGACCGGTCGAGTCGCTCCCCAACAGCTCTCTCACGCCTGCTTGGCATCGGCAAGTTCGCCGCCTCCAAGTCGTAAGTGCCTCCAGCCGCGAGCCGCAGCGAGCCGCCGCGATTGAAGACGGTGCCGCGGTCCAGCCAAGGCCACCGCCCTATCGTTATGAGATCAAGCGGACGCCAGGGCGCCCGACCACCAGACAGGAGCATGGCCGTGCAGGTACGCGACGTCATGACGGACCCGTCGGTGACTGAATCGGCGCAAGGCAGCCTGCGGTCAGCCGCCGAGCGGATGTGGCGCCAGCAGACGGGATCCTTGATCATCGCCGCCGAAGGCCACATCAGCGGCATCATCACCGAACGCGATGTCCTCCGCGCTCTCGCTCTCGGCGCCGATCCAGACCGCACCTCGGTCGACGACGCCATGACCACCGAGGTCGTCACGGTCCCGCCGGACATGCCGCTGCACGAGGCGGCCAGGCAGATGGCGGCCCGCTGGATCCGCCACCTGCCGGTAGTGCAGGACGGCCGGCTGCTCGGGGTTGTGAGCATGCGCGACGTCACGGGCGTGTTTGCCGCGATGAGCGCGGACGACGGCGACGTCCGGGTGGAGCACGAGTTCGATCAGCTAGTGCGCGAACAGCGCCTGCACCGAAGCAAGCCTGGCGACGCCGACCGGCCCTGACGCCACTAGACCGGCGGCTACTCAGCCGGGGGACTCGATCGGACCTCCGTGGCCAGGTGGTCAAGCAATCCCGCGGCGGCTGCCAGCCGGCGTCGGTCGGCGTTAGGCAGAGCGGCGATTGCTTCGGCGATCACCGAGATCCGCCGCCGCGCGGCCGCGCGCATCAGCGCGTCACCAGTCGGCGTGGCCGCGATCTCGACCGCCCGGCCGTCGCTGGGATCTGGCCGCCGCTCCGCCAGCTCCGCACTGACCAGACCGTCGACGATCCTCGTCATCGTCGGACCGGCCACGCCCTCGGCCGCGGCGAGCGTCCCGAGGGACCGCGGTCCGCCGAACACGATCACCGACAGCGCGGACAGCCGCGCGGGCGTGAGTCCGGCCAGCTTGTCCACTTCCGCCAGGCTGCGCAGCAGGTGAATCGCCCCGGAGTTCAGGGCGGCCGCTACATCTTCCAGCGGTACTAGCTTGCTCACAGCCACTCAATATATATAGCATCCCTATCGAAAGTTAGGTAGCATACCTACACAGTTTGCGACCGAGAACACGAAAGGGAACGAGCCGTGCCAGGACTTCACCAGGTAGCGCAGCACGCAGACGACCTGGACAGGGCCGTCGCCTTCTACTCAGATGTCCTCGGGTTCGAGCTGATTTCGCGCTTCGACCCGCCGGGGCTAGCCTTCTTCCGCCTCGGCGACACCCGATTGCTGCTGGACAAGGCCGCGCCCAGCGCACTGATCTATCTGCGGGTGGAGGACGTCCGGGCCGAGGCGGACCGGTTGAGCGCCCGCGGCGTGACCATCGACTCCGAGCCGCACGTGATCTTCACCGACACCGACGGCGTGTTCGGTGCAGCCGGAACCGAAGAATGGATGGCATTCTTCCGCGACAGCGAAGGCAACCTGATCGGCCTCGCCAGCACGCACGCGCAGGCCAGCTAAGCCCGCGATACGGCTGAGGCTCGCAAGCCGCTGGCCCCACTAGGCTGGAAGTCCGGCGCCTCCGGCCAGCGGCGGCGCGTGAGCAGGGGCGATCAGCGAGAAGATGGGCATACGCGTCGGCATACTCGGCCCGCTTGAGGTGCGGGACGACGACGGACGGCTGCTCCCGGTTGGCGGCGTCCGCCTGCGCAGCCTGCTCATCCGGCTGGCCATCAGCCCGGGCCGAGCCGTCACCGTTGACACGCTGGCCGCCGACCTGTGGGGCGATAACGAGCCAGCTGATGCTGGCAATGCCATCCAGGCCCTCGTCTCCCGACTGCGCAACGCGGTCAGCCGGGACATCGTGGCGCACGGACCGACCGGCTACCGGCTCAGTCTGCCGTCACAAGAGATCGACGCCTGGGCCTTCGAAGCCGCGGTCGCGGCAGCCCGGAACACGCTCGGTGACCGCGACTATGGCCGCGCTGCCGACAGCCTGCGGCAGGCACTCGGGCTCTGGCGGGGACCCGCACTCGCCGACGTCGCCGATGCATCGTTCGCTGCCGCCGCCATCACGCGCCTCTCGGAACTCTGGCTCGCCGCCACCGAGGACCGCATCGACGCGGACCTGGCGCTCGGCCGCGGCCCCGACCTCGTGCATGAAATCGAGGAACTCGCTACCGAGCACCCGCTGCGCGAACGGCTCGCGGGCCAGCTCATGCAGGCCTTGTATGCGGCCGGGCGCCAGGCCGACGCGCTCCGGGTGTTCGAGGACACCCGGCAGGAACTGGGCACCGCGCTCGGCGTCGACCCGTCCCCCGCCCTCGCGGCCGTGCACCTGGCGATCCTGCGCGGCGAGCTAGACGGCGCGGCGCCGACAACCGCCCGGCCGCAAACCGCCCCCCGGCCGTCAGCCAGCGCGCAGCCATCGGAGTCGCGGCCGGAGGTGCCAGCCGCCGCCGCGCCACATGCCCCGCACCTTCGCGGCGGGAACCTGCCCGCGCAGCTCACCACTTTTGTCGGCCGGGACGATGAGATCCGCCGGGTGACAAAGCTCCTCGGCGAGTCGCGGCTGATCACGCTCACCGGGCCTGGCGGATCCGGGAAGACCCGGCTTTCGATCGAGGTCGGCACGCGCCTGTCCGATCATGCGCTGGACGGCGTGTGGTTCGTGCCGCTGGCGCCGGTGCGCGATGCGACCGACGTTCCGCAAGCTGTCCTGACGGCAATCGACGGACGGGAAACGGCCTGGCCCGTCGACCCAGTCGAGGCCGCACGACTCGCCGCGATGGAGCCACTGGACCGCCTGAGCGAGGTGCTCGCGGCCCGCACCGCTGTCCTCGTCCTTGACAACTGCGAGCATGTGGTCGACGCCGTTGCAACGCTCGCCGGGCAGGTCCTCGCCGACGCGCCTGGCGTTCGCATCCTGGCTACCAGCCGCGAGCCACTCGGCCTGACCGGCGAGACACTCTCTCCGGTTCCGTCGCTGCCGCTCCCGCCCAAGGGCGCCGACGCCGATCAGGCAGCCGCCAGCCCGGCTGTCCGATTGTTCGCCGACCGGGCCGCTGCCGTCCGTCCCGGCTTCAAGGTCAACGCGACCACCGTCGGGCCGGTCGTCCACATTTGCCGCGCCCTCGACGGCATCCCGCTTGCCATAGAACTGGCGGCCGCTCGCGTCCGCGCGCTCACCCCGGCCCAGGTCGCTGAACGGCTGGACGACAGGTTCGCGCTGCTGTCGGTCGGCACCAGGGGCACGCTGCCGCGACATCAGACCCTCCGGGCGATTGTGGACTGGAGCTGGGACCTGCTGGACGACACCGAGCGGATGGTGCTGCGCCGCCTGTCGGCATTCAGCGGCGGCGCGACCCCGGATAGCGCCGAGCAGGTCTGCTCGCTCGGCGGCGACGTCGCAGGCATCGTGGACACCGTCGCGTCTTTGGTTGACAAGTCGCTGGTCGTGGCCAGCGGCGAGCGAGAGGTGCGTTACCGGCTGCTGGAGACGGTGCGGGCCTATGCCGCCGACCGTCTCGCGGAGGCCGGGGAGACCGAGCAGGTCGCAGCCGCGCACGCCGACTACTTTCTGGCCCTGGCCGAGCGAGCCGAGCCCGAACTCCGCGGCCGGGACCAGATCATCTGGCTGGACCGGCTCGCGGCCGAGCATGACAACTGCTCCGCGGCCATCCGCCACGCGCTGCGTGCCGGTGACGCCAGGACCGCGCTGCGTTTCGTCCGGGCGCTTGGCCTGTTCTGGGGCATGCGGGATTACGACTCTGAAGCCGGGGAGTGGGCTGCGGCGGCGCTCGAGCTGGCCGGCGACACGCCCCCGGAAGGACTAGCGGGCGCCTACACCATCTGCCGGATCGTCACGACGATCAGCCGGTTTGCCGGCGGCCCAGCCGCAGACCCGGCCGAACTCCCGGAGCTGCTGAACGAGCTGACCATTCCTTCGGACAGCGACGATCCGCTGCTCGCGCTCATCGCGCCAATGCTGGCCGTGTTCGGCGGTGACCAGGCACGGGCCAAGCGCGAGCTGGCGAAGCTGGCCAGCCATCCTGACCCGTGGGTGCGGGGGGCGCAGCATGCACTGAGCGGGCACCTCGGCATTAACGACGGCGACATCGATGCCGCGGCCGACGAGCTGAGTACTGGTATCCAGCTGTTCGAAGAAATCGGCGACCGGTTCGGCCGCATTGGCTGCCTGACCGGACTCGCCGAAGTGGCGATCGCGCGAGGTCGTCCGGAGGAGGCAGTCCAGGCGCTTGAGGACGCCCAGCGCTATGCGACCGAAGGGCTGGCGGGCAGCAACTTCGGGAAGATGCTGCAGATCCCGCTCGGCCGTGCACGCGCTCTGGCCAGTGACACGGCGGGGGCGCGCCGCGACCTGGAGGAGGGCGTGCGCCTCGCCGAGAAGATTGGTGAGGCCGACGACGCCGCGATGGGCTATGTGCACCTGAGCGAGATCTGCCGGCGTGAAGGCGATCACGCTGCTGCGCGACATCTCCTTGAGCGGGCGATGGAGATCATTGCGGCCCACCACAAACGCCCCGACATGGGCGGGCTGGCCGCGCTCGCCTTCAGCAAGGTTGGCTGCCTGTCAGAGCAGGATGGCGACCTTGCCGGGGCCGAGCAGTGGCACGAGCGTGCTTTGGGCAAGCTCACGAGCGGCTTCGCCGCCATGCTCCCGAGCAACCCTGTGCTGGCAGCTGTGGTCGAGGGCATGGGTGCGCTGGCCGCCGCCCGCGGCGAGCACATTCGGGCGGCCGAGTTGCTTGGCTTGGCGCACCGGCTACAGGGTTTCCGCAACCCGGCCAGCTTGGAAGTGAAGCGGGCGCAAGCCGCCATCGACGCCGCCCTGAGCACGGCAGACGCCGAGGCGGCCTACGCCCGAGGCCGCGCGATGAGCCGGGCCGACGCCATGGCGCTCACCCCCTGAGAGCTCAGGCGCCGGCCCGGCCTTCCCTAGACGCGCCGCCGGTACATCCGCATCGCCACTGGGAACGCCACGATCATGATCCCGGCAGCCCAGGCCAGCGTGTAGATCGCATGCGTGCCGATCGGGCCGCCGGTCATCAGGGCTCGCATCGAATCCGCGAGGTGGGTGACGGGGTTGACCTTGACCCAGGCCTGCAGCCAGCCTGGCATCGTGCTGGTGTTGGACAGCAGCGCGCTGCTGCCAAACACCAGCGGCATGGTCCACAGCATGGAGATCCCCTGCACCGTCTCGGGGGACGGTGCGAGCAGGCCGACCACCAGCGAGATCCAGCACATCGCCAGATAGAAAACGTAGCCGAGCGCGTAGGCCGCGACGATGCCGAGCGCGGAGGCATGGAACCGGAAGCCCAACGCCGAGCCGAAACCGGTCAGCACCGCCATCACGACGCAGAACCGGACGGTGTCGCCCACCACGGCTCCGACCAGCGGCGCCGACCGGGCGACCGGCAGGCTGCGGAACCTGTCGAAGACGCCCTTGTGGATGTCCTCACACAGTGCGGTGCCAATGCCCATCGAGCCGAACAAGGCCATCTGGCCGACTAGGCCTGGCAGCAGGATCTCGAGGTAGGCGTGCGTGTTGCCGGCCACCACGCCGCCAAACACATAAAGGAACAGCACCAGGAAGATGATGGGCATGAGCATGACGTCCATGAGCTTCTCCGGCGAATGCTTGAGCTGAGTCACGTTCCGCCAGGCCAGCGTCAGTGCATTGGCCAGGGCCTGGCGAAGCCCAACGCGGCGGCGCAGCACCCGGTCTGGCCGGCCCGGCACCCCGGCGGCAGCCGGTGCCCGGCCGGCGATCATGTCAGTCGTCTGCGCGGTCATGCCGCCCTCCCATCAGCCTCGTCCTTGTCTTCGTCCTCGGCCCGATGGCCCGTTAGCGACAGGAACACCTCATCCAGGCTGGGCATCCGCAGCGCCAGTTCCGAGGCGACGATGCCCAGGTCGTCGAGCAGGCGGACGATGGCCGGCACCATGGCCGGATCGCTGATCGCGGTGGTGACGAGCCCGGTGTCACCACTCATGTCGGGTCGCGAGCCGACCACCGTGGCGACGACGTCTGCGACATGCGGCGCATAGGCCCGGTCGGCGGCGCGCACCTGGAGGGTCTGACTGCCGGTCCGTGCCTTCAGCTCCGTCGGCGTGCCGGCGGCCACCACGCGACCGTGGTCGATCACCGCAATCTGGTCGGCGAGTTCGTCCGCTTCGTCCAGGTACTGGGTCGTGAGCAGTACCGTGGCGCCGCCCGCCAGCACCTCCCGGATCGTGTCAAACATCTGGCTGCGCCCCCGCGGATCCAGCCCGGTCGTCGGCTCGTCCAGGAACAGGACGTCCGGATCGCCCAGCAAGCTCGCGGCCAAGTCAAGCCGGCGCCGCATGCCGCCGGAGTAGGTCTTGACCGCCCGCCCGGCGGCCTCAGCCAGGTCGAAGCGCGCCAGCATTTCTGCCGCCCGGACCCGCGCGGTTGGCCGGGCCTGCGCAAGCAGCCGGCCAATCATGATCAGGTTCTCAGTGCCGGTGAGCTCCTCGTCCACCGACGCGTACTGGCCAGTGAGCGCGATCAGCTGGCGTACCTGCACGGCGTCGGACACGACGTCGTAGCCGCGAATGCGCGCTTGGCCGCCGTCGGGACTCAGCAAGGTGGACAGAACTCGGACGATGGTGGTCTTGCCGGCGCCGTTGGGCCCGAGCAGCGCGAGCACCTGCCCGCTGTCGGCCGAAATGTCGACCCCGGCGAGCGCTTGTGTGCTGCCGAATCGTTTCGTCAGCCCCTCGGCCTCGATCACGATGGCCACGGCCGCCCCCAATCTCTAGTCGTTGTTGCCTGCGCTCTGCAGGCGCGCTGGTTTGTCGCGATTAGCTAGCACGGTGGTTTGCCGCGATTAGCTAGCACGGTGGTTTGCCGCGATTGGCTAGCACAGCCATATTCGGGTCACGCGCTGACAAGCGGCCGTCAGCCTGCTGACAGGCGGTAACAGCGCGCTGATAAGGAAGGAAAGCCCGCGAGGGGCCCAGCTAGGGCAGCTCAGCTAGGGCAGCGTGATCGGCAGCGTCATGCCATCCAGCGCGTGCGGGCAGGGGCACGTCCGTGCGGGCGCGAGGGGCAGTCCCTCGATGGCCTTGACGACCAGGTCGCGCAGACGGGCGACATTCCCGGCGAACACCCGGAAGACCTCCTCCTGGGTGACACCCTCGCCCTCCTCGACACCTGCGTCGGTGTCGGTGACCAGCGCGATCGAGGTGTAGCAGAGGGCCAGCTCACGGGCCAGCACAGCCTCGGGATGGGCGGTCATGCCGATCAACGTCCAGCCCTGGGCGGCATACCACCTCGACTCGGCCCTGGTGGAGAAGCGCGGCCCCTCGATCACCACGAGTGTGCCGGATTTGGCCGGTTCCCACCCGGTTGCCTCGGCCGCGGCGATGGCCTGGCCCCGGCCGACCGGGCAGTAGGGGTCGGCGAACTGGACGTGGATGGCCGTGTGGTCGTAATACGTCTGGATCCGGCCGGTCGTGCGGTCCACCAGCTGGTCCGGGATCACCAGCGTGCCGGGGCCGTAGGAGGGCGTCAGAGATCCGACCGCGGTTGGAGCGAGGACCTGGCGGACGCCGACCGAGCGCAGCGCCCACAAGTTCGCCCGGAACGGGATCTTGTGCGGGGGGAACCGGTGGTCGCGGCCATGCCGCGGCACAAAAGCGACCCGCTTGCCACCGATCTCCCCGATCATCAGGGGATCGCTTGGCGGGCCGTAGGGCGTCTCGAGCTTGACCTCCTCGGCGTCATCCAGGAATTCGTAGAACCCGGATCCGCCGATAACCCCGATCTCAGCCAGGTCGCTCACGCAGCCAAATGTACCGGCTGCGGCCCTGAACGTACGAGGGCCTGCCGAGCCCTTCGGCGTAGCAAGGCTGCAGACGGAGCCAAGCTCCGTCGGCCGCGAGCGAGCGAACTACCGCGTCAGCTAGCGGCCGCGCTCTTAACCGAGGAGGAGGACGAGGAGGGCGACTTCTTGTCCCCGTTGGACGAGGACGAGGCAGCGGCCGAGCCCGTCGAGCTGCTGCCCGAGTCGCTGGACGAGGACGAGCCAGAGGACGACGACGAGCCGTTACCGCTGGACTCCGTGCTACCGGACTCCGTGCTGCCGTTCGAGCCGTCCTTGCCGGCCGCCACGGTGCTCGCCCCGCTCCGGCTGTCCGTTCGGTAGAAGCCGGAGCCCTTGAAGACAATGCCGACTGGTGAGAACACCTTGCGGAGCCTGCCGCCGCAGGCGCTGCACGCGGTCAGCGGGTCGTCGCTGAACCGCTGCACGACCTCGGACCGATCGCCGCATTCGGTGCAGGCGTACTGGTACGTCGGCACGTGTAATCCTCCCTCTGCGGCTTAGCACTCGCCGCGGTCAACTGCTAAATGGTAGCAACGGCTAGCGAAGCCTGGTGATTCCTTCGCCTGGTGAGGCGGCCGCCCGGACCGGCCGGTCGCGTGGCCCGGCCGGGACCTGGTCGAGCAGCTCGCCGTCATAGAGCAGGGCCAGGGTCAGAACTCCGCCACCGGTCCTGGTCAGGGCCCGGTCGTAGCTGCCCCCGCCGCGGCCGAGACGCTGGCCGGAGCGGTCGACGGCCACGGCCGGAACGATCACCAGGTCCGCGCTTGTGATCGCGGTCACTCCCCGGGCCGGCTCGGTCGGCTGGAGTAGTCCGCGGGGCCCGGCCGCCAGCGACTCCGGGCCCTCATAGGAGGCCCAGTCCAGGTCATTGTCTGACCGGAGCACCGGCAAGAGCACATAGGTCCCCCGCTTCCACAGGGCGAAGACAAGGCCGCGGGTGTCCGGTTCGGTGCCGACCGATAGGTAAGCAGCCACCGTGCCAGCCATCTGCGCTTCCGGCAGGCCCAGCACGGCGTCGCGGAGCGCCCGCCCGGCCGCGATCCTGTCCGCGGCGGTCATGCCCCGCCGGGCGGCCAGCACCGAACCGCGCAGCGCCGCCTTGGCCGCTGCCAATTCGTCCGGCCCAGCGTTTACATCCGCGTTGCCGGGCAGATTCCTGGCAGGCGGCAGTCCGCCGGTGTTATCTTGACCCGCCCCGCGCACGTTTCCTCCACCCGCTAGCTAAGGTTTCTAAGCATGGCTCACGCTTCGGCAGTAACCAAGGCAGTCATCCCGGCAGCCGGGCTCGGCACCAGGTTCGTGCCCGCGACGAAGGCCATCCCCAAGGAGATGCTGCCCGTCATCGACACGCCGACGATCCAGTTCGTCGTCGAGGAGGCTGCCGCAGCCGGCCTCACCGACGTGCTGATGGTCACGGCCCGGAGCAAGACCAACATCGAGGACCACTTCGACTGCAATATTGAGCTTGAGGAGGTTCTGGCCGCCAAGGGCGACGAGTCCGGCCTCGAAGCGATCCGCGCATCGAACAAGATTGCCGCGATGCACTACGTCCGCCAGGGCCAGCCGCTTGGCCTCGGGCATGCAGTCCTCTGCGCGGCCGACCATGTCGGTGACGAGCCATTCGCCGTGCTCCTCGGCGATGACTTCATTGACGAACGAGACCACCTGCTGCAGCGGATGCTCGAGGTCCGACAGCAATTCGGTGGCAGCATTGTCGCGCTCATGGAGGTCGAGCCCGAGCAGGTCTCTTCCTACGGGGTGGCCACGATCAAGCCGACCGATGTCGAGGACGTGGTCGCGGTTACCGACCTGGTGGAAAAGCCCGCCGTCGGCGACGCCCCGTCGAACTGGATCGTGGTCGGTCGGTACGTCTGCGACCCGTCGGTCTTCGAGGTGCTCCGCAACACGCCGCCGGGCCGGGGCGGGGAAATCCAGCTCACCGACGCCCTGCGCACGCTGGCCAAGACCGACCGCGACGAGGACAACGACCGCGGCGGCGTGCACGGCGTGCTCTTCCGCGGCCGCCGTTACGACACCGGCAACAAGCTTGACTACCTGAAGACGCTGATCCAGTTCGCCTGCGCGCGCCCGGACATCGCGCCGGAGTTCGTGCCCTGGCTGCGTGAGTACCTCGGCAAGCTCACGTAGCGCACGCTCAAGTAATCTGCGAGGTAATGGACTCCGTCGACAAGTACCTCGCCGACATACTGGCGGCGATCCGGCCGTTGCCACCGCGCGAGCTGCCGCTGAAGGACGCGTTTGGCGCGGTGCTCGCCGCCGACGTGACCGCGATGTACCTGCTGCCGTCATTCGATAACTCCGCCATGGACGGCTATGCAGTGCGGGCGAGCGAGCTGACGGCCGCGACCGATGACAACCCGGTCGTGCTGCCTGTGGCCGGGGAGATAGCGGCGGGCGACACCGGCTCGCACGAGCACGTTCCCGGCACCGTATTCCGGATCACCACAGGCGCACCGATACCCAACGGAGCAGATGCGGTCGTACCGGTGGAGCTCACCGATGGCGGCAGCGAGCGCGTGCAGTTCAGCGGCTCCGTCGAGTCCGGGGCCTCCATCCGGCGCGCAGGCGGCGACGCGCAGCCCGGTGACTTGCTGTTGTCGGCGGGCACCCGGATCGGCGCGCGGCATCTCGGCGTCCTCGCGGCCGCCGGGCTCGGCTCGGTCGTTGCCCGGCCCCGTCCCCGCGTGACCGTGCTGTCCACCGGAAACGAGCTGGTCGAGCCCGGCCAGCCGGTGATTCCCGGGCAGATCTGGGAGTCCAACGGCACGATGCTCGCCGCGGCCGCACGCGAGGCCGGCTGCACAGCGGTCCGCAGCCCGATCGTGCGCGACGACGCCAGCGCCGTGCTCGCCGCGGTGCAGGATGCACTAGCTAGTGCGGACCTGCTCATCACCAGCGGCGGCGTGAGCATGGGCGGTGAGCACGATGCGGTCAAGGCAGCGCTCACCACCCTCGGCACGGTCACCTTCCGCAAGGTCGCGATACAGCCGGGCATGCCGCAGGGGTTCGGTACCGTCGGTCCGGCTGCCACGCCAATCTTCACGCTCCCCGGAAACCCGGTGAGCTCGTATGTGTCGTTCTGTACGTTCGTCCTGCCAGCCCTGGATGCGCTGCAGGATTACTACCGGGAACGAGCGGTTTTCGGCCACGCGGTCCTGACGAAGCCGGTCAGGTCTCCGGCCGAGAAGCGGTCCTTCCTGCGCGGTGTCCTCGACCAAGCGACCGGCGAGGTCACCCCGGTGACAGGCCAGATGTCCCACCAGATTGCCTCCCTCGCCCGTGCCAACGCGCTGGTCGTCGTGCCGGAGGAGATCACCGAGCTGGACGCGGGCGCAGCCGTCGAGGTGCTGGAACTGCCGTGACCAACCCGGACCAGCCGCTCACCCACCTGGATCCAGCCGGACAGGCCCGGATGGTCGACGTGTCCGGCAAGGATGTCACCGCGCGGTCCGCCACCGCGTCCGGCACCGTGCTGCTGTCCGCGGCGGCGGTCGCAGCGCTCCGGGCCGGGAACGTCCCCAAGGGCGACGCCCTCGCGGTCGCCCGCATCGCCGGCATCCAGGGTGCCAAGCGGACGCCCGACCTGATCCCCCTGTGCCATCCGATCGGGTTGCACGCTGTCGCGGTCGACCTGACCGTCGCCGACCACGGGGTCGAGATCAGCGCCACCGCCAGAACCGCGGACCGGACTGGGGTGGAGATGGAGGCGCTCACCGCGGTCTCGGTGGCGGGGCTGGCGCTGATCGACATGATCAAGGCAGTCGATCCGGCCGCTGTGATCACCGACGTGCGCGTCGATGCCAAGTCCGGCGGGAAGTCTGGAAGCTGGCACCGCCCATGATGGCGGAGTTGTCGTGATCCGGGCGCTGGCCGTGACCGCATCGAACCGGGCGGCCGCCGGCATTTACGCCGACAAATCGGGGCCGGTCCTGGTCGACTTGCTGAGGTCGGCCGGCTGTGAGGTCGACGGGCCCCAGGTAGTGCCGGACGGCGAACCGGTCGAAGCGGCCCTGCGCGACGCGGTCGCGGCCGGCTACGACGTGGTGGTGACGACCGGCGGGACCGGTCTCACCCCTGGCGACCTGACGCCGGAGATGACCAGGCGAGTGCTGGACCGAGAGGTTCCTGGCATCGCCGAGGCGATTCGCGCGGCCGGAGTGGCCGCTGGCGTGCCCGCGGCGATGCTGTCGCGCGGCCTGGCCGGGCTGGCCGGGCGGACGCTGATCGTCAACCTGCCCGGCTCGACCGGCGGCGTCCGCGATGGCATGGCGGTGCTTGCCGGCGTGCTGCAGCACGCCATCGATCAGATCCATGGCGGTGATCACCCGCGTTCTTTTCCGCCCGCCGCGGGCTGAGCGCTTCATGATCAGTTGATGGGTGGCGATCTCCCCGCAGCCGGCTGGGGGTTACTCGGCGGCCACGCAACCGCGGCAGGAGTGCAGCCCGCCCTAGCCAAGGACATCGGCCACCTCCAGTACGACAAGCCTCAATTCGTCGCGTGACCCGATGGCGCGGCGCTAGCAGGTCACGCGAGAATGGCCGGGTGGGACGAGCGCGCGGATGGGTGACGCTTACCGAGCCATCACTTCTCGATGCCCCAGTGAGCCTGCGCCCGATCAAGGTCAGAGATGCCGCCACCTGGCGGGACGCACGGGTGCGCAATGCATCATGGCTCCGGCCGTGGGAGCCGACCAACCCGGAGACGCCGCTGTACCGCTCCAGTCTCGGTCCGTACCTGTCGATGGCCAGGACCATGCGCAAGGAGGCCAAGCAAGGGCTGGCGCTGCCGTGGGTGGTGACCTATGACGGCCAGTTCGCCGGCCAGCTCACCGTCGGCAGCATCGTCTGGGGTTCGGCCCGTTCGGCACAGGTCGGCTACTGGGTCGACGAGGCATTTGCCGGGAAAGGCATCATCCCGACCGCGCTGGCACTGGCCATGGACCAATGTTTCTTCACCGTCGGGCTGCACCGGGTCGAAGCGACGATCCGGCCGGAAAACGCGGCCAGCCGCCGCGTCGTGGAAAAGCTCGGCTTTCGTGAAGAGGGGCTGCGGCGCCGTTCGCTGCACATCGACGGGGCCTGGCACGATCACATCTGCTACGCGATGACCGTCGAGGACGCGCCAGGCGGGCTCATGCCGCGCTGGCGCAGCGCCGTGCTATCGAGCAGGCTGCCGGGTTAGCTCGTCGACGAGGCAGCAGGCGAGCGAGCGGCCCGGAGCGACAGCTGACTCGTTCCCAGCCAAAGCCAGCGTTTGGCGAGCTCAGCGGTTCCGGCGATGCGAGAGGTTGCCTAGGCCGTAGGCGACATTGATGACGGCAATCGCCGCCCAGATTATGACAAGCGCTGTCAGCTGGCCGCTGTTCGGCACGGCCAGGGCGATCGCGGTGAGCGGAATGCCAAACGCCATCGAGGTAATAGCGAGCGCGGGCGACCGGGCAGGCGGCGGAGCCGACTTCGCAGCCGCTTCCAGCCGGCTCTCGACCCGCGCGTCGATCTCCTTGCCGACGCGATCGAGGAACGAGTCGACGACAGCGTCGCGGTAGTCGGGACCAAGCTCGCGGTGGGTCTCCGCGGCCGCGCGGATCTCCTCGGGCGAGAGCGAGGAAGGGCTCAGACTCGGGCTCATGAAGACAAGATATATCGGGAGCCGCCACGGCACCAGGCCGGCCTTGACAAAGCGCGTTGTGCTGATCTCGCGACACACCGGGCCGAATGCTCGTCAATGGCGACGCCGGCATTTACCGTGCGTGACGTGGCTACCGCCGGATCGGTACCTTGCGCCCTGCTTGCCCGCGGGCTCGCGGCGCCGCGTCCGGCGTTCCGGACTCAGTGCCCACCGATAGTGCGGCACGCACGTGAGTAGCACCTTCCTGTACGTCGGCATCGTCGCGATCTGGGCCTTCTTTCTCGTCCCCAGATGGCTGCGGCGCACCCACTCGGCGCCGCAGGCCGAGGAAAGCATCTGCGAATACCCGGCGGACGATAGCTATGCCGCCGCAGACGAGGTCTACGAGACCGATGTGTCCTCGGCAGCCGAGGCGTATTACGCGCCGCCCGAAAGCGACGGGGCTTACCCGGCCTGGCCCGACCGCGGTCAGCCGGCTCCGCCGGCCCGCGCCCGCATGCTGCGAGCACGCAGACGGCTGCTGGTCATGCTGCTCTTGCTCACGGCGGTGGCTGGCGGATGCACGGCCGCGAAGATCACGTCCTGGTGGGCGATCGTGCCGCCAGCGGTGTTGCTCGCCATCTATGTCCTTCTGCTGCGCGAGGCAGCGCTTGCCGATGCCGAGCAGGCGCGCCAGCGAGCCGACCTGGAACTGCGAGCCGAGGCCGCCCGGCAGCGCGCACAGGAGGAATGGCTGGCCGAGGAGGAAGAAGAGGAGCCCTCCGCCGAGATCATCGACATCTCCGCGCGTGTTGGCGACCAGTTGTACGACCAGTACGCCGACGCCACCGAGCGAGCTGTCGGCGACTAGTCCCGACCCCCATCTGCCAACCGCCTGCACGCCGCACCTGCAAAGGGGCGGCGGATCCGGTCAGGTTCTCCCAACGGAGTGCCGGCCGCGGATGGCTCCGCGCCTCCAATGCCCGCATCACCACTTACCACCGATTTCAGCGGAACATATCGGGTATAACATCTCAACACAACGCTGAGATCGCGGGTGGTAAGTGGAGAGCCAGGCCGCGTAACGCAGGCAGACCCGGCGGCGTCGAGGCGCCCTGACTGGCTCAGTCGGTACGCCGCGCCTTTCGGCGCAGGCACGCGGCGAGATCACCGGCCAGCCGGGCCGATTCAGCAGGCGTCAGGGTGGCGATGCCGATCCGGACGCCCGGCGAGGAAGCAATCCGGAACCGCTCCCCCGGCG
>DASXMP010000008.1:0-2570 GCA_036495585.1 Streptosporangiaceae bacterium | reverse complement strand
GACCTGGTAGTTCCCGGTTCTTAGTGCGCGGATTTCCGCACTAAATCTGGACCCTAGAGTGGCGTGGTGGCGTATGTGCGGACGGTCCGGACCGGGTCGGGGGCGATCGCGGTGCAGATCGTGCACTCCTCGCGCCGCGGGGTCGCTGGATATCGAGCACATCGGGTCGGCGCACGACGACGCTGAGCTGGCGGCGCTGAAGGCGGTCGCGCAGCAGCGGCTGGCGGCCGGGCAGGGCGTGCTGCAGCTAGGCCCGGGTTACGGCGCTGGGGCCGGGGATCCGCTGCCGATCACCTCCTCGCGGATGTCGCACCTGCTGGACGCCCTGGCGCGCGCCTGGCAGATGCTGGGGCTGGCGGAGGCCGCGCGCGGTGACGAGGTGTTCTTCGGGCTGGTCGCGGCGCGGATCATCGAGCCGGTCAGCAAGCTGGACAGCCTGCGGGTGCTGGCCGAGGCCGGGGCGCCGGCGCCGTCGTATGCCACGTTGAAACGGCGGCTGCGCGCCTACGCCAAGGGCGGCTTCCGGGCGCGGCTGTCGGCAGCATGCGCCGCGCACGCCCGGTTAGGACCCGCGACGCTCGTCCTTTACGACGTGAGCACCTTGTTATGCCGACGTCGGCATAACAAGGTCTATGCCGACCTTGTTGTTATGCCGATGTCCGGCGTGTTGCTCCAGGTTATGCCGTCCTGCTGGTTCAGGAAGTCGGCATAATCTGATGGGCCGATCCTCCAAGTACATGTCTACCTGGAGGTGGTCTTATGCGAGCTATTCACCCTGGTGCGCCGAGGGGTCCGCTTGCGAATGTGGTCGTAGCTGATCTGCGTGCATGGTTAACGGTCCAGCGATATTCGCCAGCGACGATCTCGCAGGTTGTCACGGTGGCGTTGTGGCTGAGCGCCTGGATGGATGATCACGCAGTCGGGCTCGGGGCGCTGGATGGCGGGCTCCTCGATCAGTTCGCAGCTGGCTTTGTCCCCGGTACTCCCGGGCGCGCGATGGCCACGTGCCGGATCTCGGTAATTCGCCGCTTCCTCCTCGATCCGCGCAGCCGGTCACCCCGCGCGCCGGCACCAGCAGTGGCTGCTTCTGCTGGTGCGGAACTGGATGCGTGGGGCGCCTGGCAGCGTGAACAGGGGGCCATCAGCGAGGGCGTTGTTCGCAATCGGCGTGGCTGGGCCAGCGGGTTCGTCGCCGCGCTCGCCGATGGCGATGCCGTCCGGTGGGACGAGGCCGACGTCGCGATGATCAACGCCTACATCGCCGAGCGCGGGAAAGGTTACGCGCCAGCGTCGTGCTCGCTGCTGGTAAGCGCGATGCGGTCCCTGGTTGGCTGGGCGCTGATGACCGGGCGGATCGACCGGGACCTCAACCATGGGATTCTGCGGCCGCGGACCACGCGCGCGACGCTGCCTCGCGGGCTCACCCCAGGCCAGGTTGATGCACTGCTGGCAGCGGCCGACCCGGCGACCAGAGTCGGCATGCGGGACCGGGCTGTGGTGATCACGCTGTCGCGGCTGGGTCTTCGCGCCGGCGAGGCCGCCAGACTCATGCTCGATGACATCGACTGGGCAGCCGGCCGGCTGACCGTCATCGGCAAGGGCCAGCGCCGCCTGACCCTGCCGTTGCCAGTTGATGTGGGCCAGGCCCTCGTGACATGGCTGCAGGCTCGTCCCGCCGATGCCGATGACCGGGCGGTGTTCGTCCGTCTGCGATCGCCGGTCCGCAAGCTCAGCAGCGCCGGAATCTCAGACATCGTCGTGCATCTGGCCGGGCGGGCCGGGCTTGGCGGCATCCGTGCGCACCGGCTGCGTCATACCGCGGCGATGAACGTCATCGCCGCGGGAGGCACGCTCGTGGAAGCCCGGGAGCTGCTGGGTCACTCCCGTGCCGACAGCACCCACGTCTACGCCAGGACCGACCTCGCCTCGCTGCGGACGCTGGCCGTGCCATTCGGGCAGGTGCCGTGATGACACTGAGCGAGGAACTCGGCCGCTACCTGGCGCAACGCCGGTCCCTGGGATACAAGCTGACCACCAGCGAATACCTGCTCGCACAGTTCTGCGGCTGGCTGGCCGCACGCGGCAAGCTCGACACGTTCACCATCGATGACGCGGTGGCCTGGGCCCGCCAGCCGGCCAGCGCGCAGCCAGTGTGGTGGTCGCAGCGGCTCACGGCGCTGCGACCGTTCGCGGCCTACCTCAACGCCTGCGGCGCGGGCGTGCCGGTCATCCCGCGCGCCCTGCTGCCGAAGGTGACGACGCGGGCAACACCGTTCATCTACTCCCAGGCCGACCTGGATTCCCTGATCGGCGCGTGCCCGGCCGTATTCAAGACCGCCAGAGTAGCCACGACGATGCAGGTGATCATCGGGCTGCTGGCCGTGACCGGGCTCAGGATCGGCGAAGCCGTGCACCTGACGGTCCCGGACTTCGATGCCGGCAACGACGTCATCCTCGTGCGCGGGGGCAAAACACCGCTGGACCGGCTCGTGCCCGTGGACCGGACAACCACAGCCGTACTGGCCGGCTACCTCGCCATGCCCGAGCGTCTGGCGACGCATCCTGACCCG
>DASXMP010000007.1:0-18132 GCA_036495585.1 Streptosporangiaceae bacterium | reverse complement strand
GGCGCCGAGCCTGACATCAGCATCGTCATGGCTGGGATCGAGCGGATGCGGAGCATCGTGGATCACATGTCGAGGCTGGCCGCCGACGGTTCGGAGTGGGAGGTGAAGGTCGCGAAGCGCGGCGTGCTGGCCGAGTTGGCCCTGGAGATCGGCTGGGTAGAGGAGCACGCTGGCGCCGTCGTTGCGTCCCGCCGACGATGAGATCGGCCAGCGCACGTGAGACGACCCAGGCCAGGCCCGCGAAACCCACCGGACGCACACACGAACTGACGCCCCGAAAGCGATGAGATCCCGAACCCTGACGTGGTTCAGGTCTCCTCAATGTCATGAAAGATCACAAAAAGTGGGGCCGGTGGGATTCGAACCCACACTGCCAGGAACCTAAATCCTGTGCCTCCTGCCGTTGGGCTACGGCCCCGTGCGCCGTCAGGCGCAGCGCAGGTTCAGACGCCTAGCTCCTTGCGCAACCTGGCCACGTGACCAGTGGCCTTCACGCCGTACTGCGCCTGCTCGATCTTGCCGTCCGGGCCGATGACAAATGTCGACCTGATCACGCCCATGCTCGTCCGCCCGTACATCGTCTTCTCGCCGTAGGCACCGTACGCCTGCAGGACCTCGCGGTTGGCGTCGCTCAGCAGCGGGAAGGTCAAGCCATCGCGATCCCGGAACTTGGCCAGCTTGGCCGGGCTGTCCGGAGAAATGCCCAGCACCTTGATCCCGGCGGCGGCCAGGCTATCCAGGCTGTCCCGGAAATCACATGCCTGCTTCGTGCAGCCGGGCGTCATCGCGGCCGGATAGAAATACACCACCACCCTGTCGCCGCGCAGCGACGACAGGCTAACGTCCTTGCCGTCCGCGTCGGGCAGGGTGAAGTCCGGCGCATCCGATCCGGGCTCGAGTCGTTCAGTGGGCACCGCTGCCGCTCCTCCGCGATCTCTGCTGATTGCCTCCACCGTACCGGGAGCAGCCGCGGCGGCCGCACCGAACTCCGAAGGGCGCCTTGGCCAGCGACCGCTAGAGGATTGAGCGGCCCGTCATTAAAATGCGAACCACAACCACCAGATCCGACGGGGGCGTCGCTGCGTCGGCGGCTGGCTGGACGTCAGCAAAACAAAGGATGGGTTGGCATGACCGATAACGGGCGGGACGAAGACGACCAGACCGCGTGGCAACCCTTAAGCGAAGGCCCGCCTGACCAGTCAGCGCCATCAGAGTCTGGACCGGGCGCTGACGTCACTTCCGCGGCGCCATGGCTGACGGCGGCGCGGGAGTCCGGGTCAGCGGACTACTCTCCTTGGCAACCGCCGCCGGCCCCGGCGCCAGCATCGTCAGTCGGCGAGGACACGGCCATCTTCGGACCGGAGACCGACGGTTCAGTCGGCCGCCCGCGCCGACGGGGACGGGCCCTGACGGCAGTCGGCGCGGCGGCCGTCGTGATCGCGATTGCCGCGGTCGCCGCGGTCGCGCTGTCGGGATCACCAGCGAAGAAGCCCTTGACGCCGCACCAGATCCTTGCCGCCGCGGTGCATAACGAGGCCAGGCTGACCTCGGTCTCGGCAACCGTCAGCGAGCGGGTCAGCGGTCCGGTCTCCGTCGAGCTGAACGCCTCCGTGCAGGCGCAGATCAGGCCGCTCCGGTTGTCGGTGCGGCTATCTGAGTCCCTGGCGGCCCAGCACATTCCGATCACCATGATCGCCAACAGCAGCGCAATGTACCTGAAGCTTGGCGCCGCGTTGCCCGGCATACCGTCCGCAGCCCGGGGCAAGTGGCTGAAGCTCCCGTTTGCCGAACTCGGCCCGAGTTCGCCCTTCGCCAGCCTGCAGCAGAGCCTGCAGAACGCCAACCCAGCATCGCAGACACGGCAGCTGCTGGCTCTTACGCACCTGCATGCCGAGGGCCCCGCGACGGTCGACGGAGTCTCGACGACGAAGTACGAGGGGTCCTTCGCACCGTCGGCCGCACTTAAGGAGCTCCCGGCCAGTCAGCGTGCCCAGCTCGCACCAGTGATGAACCAGATCAAGGGTGACGTCGCGGTGAGCGTCTGGATTGACGGCCAGAAGCAGATCAGAAAGCTGACCGAGACCGAGGAGGTCGCAGGAAGCACGGTCGCGCTGACCATGACGATCAATTCATATAACCAGCCGGTGCACATCGCCTTCCCGTCGGCTGGCCAGGTGATCGTGCCGCCGGCCGGCGAAGTGTCCGGCGGATCTCCGACGTGAGGAGCCGGCCGACGGGCGGCGCTCGCTAGCTGGCCAGGTCGGCGAGCAGCGGGACCAAGCCGCGCAACGCTTTACCGCGATGGCTGATCGCGTCCTTGGCGGCCGCTTCGAGCTCCGCCGTCGTCAGCCCCGCAAGGCTCGCGTCGGCGAGCCCGGCGGCGGCTAGCTCGGCGGGCTCGGGCACGAAGATCGGGTCGTAGCCGAACCCGTTCTGCCCACGCGGCTCGCGGATCAACGAGCCAGCCACGATGCCCTCGCTGACGTGCTCCCGGCCGTCGGGCAGCACCAGGGCGGCTGCGCAGACGAACTGCGCGCCGCGCCGCTCGGCCGGCACGTCGCCGACCTGGGCGAGTACCAGCCGCAGGTTGGCTATATCGTCGCCGTGCCGGCCAGACCAGCGCGCCGACAGGATCCCGGGCATGCCATTCAGCGCGTCCACGCTGAGACCCGAATCGTCGGCGATCGCTGGCAGCCCCGTGAACGCGGCGATCGCCCTGGCCTTCAGCAGCGCGTTCTCGGCGAACGTCGCGCCAGTCTCGGCGACCGGCGGAGCGCCCGGGAACTCGGCGAGCGACGCCAGCGCCGAGGGCACGCCTGCCGCGGCCAGGATCCGCGCCAGCTCTTGCAGCTTGTGCGCGTTGCCAGTTGCGAGCACCAGGCGCGCGGGCGCCCGGTCGCGGCCAGCCGTCATTCGCCGAGCGCAGCCTGCTGCAGCTTGGTGAGCTCGCCGCACCCAGCCACGGCGAGCGTCAGCAGCTCGTCCAGCAACTCCCGGCCGAACGGCTCGTGCTCGGCTGTCCCCTGCACCTCGACAAAGCGACCGTCACCGGTGCACACGACGTTCATGTCGGTTTCCGCGACCACGTCCTCGTCGTAGCACAGGTCCAGCCTCGGCTGGCCGTCGATGATCCCGACGCTCACGGCAGCAACCGATGCGGGCAGCGGCTCCCCCTTGGTCCGCTTGCGCCCCTTGAGCCACGACACGGCGTCGGCCAGTGCCACGTAACCGCCGGTGACCGCGGCTGTCCGCGTGCCGCCGTCGGCCTGCAGCACGTCGCAGTCGATGATGATCGAATTCTCGCCGAGCGCCTTGGCGTCGATGCAAGCGCGCAGCGAACGGCCGACCAGCCGGGAGATCTCCTGGGTCCGGCCGCCGAGCTTGCCCTTGACCGATTCGCGGTCGTTGCGGGTATTGGTCGAACGCGGCAGCATCGCGTACTCGGCGGTGACCCAGCCAAGGCCGCTCCCCCGGCGCCAGCGCGGCACGTCCTCAGTGACGCTGGCCGCGCAGAGCACGCGGGTGGCGCCGAACTGGACGAGAACCGAGCCCTCGGCATGGTCGAGCCACCCTCGAGTGATCTTGATATCGCGCAGCTGGTCCGGTTGGCGTCCGTCAGGTCGAGGCATGCCCGCCAGCCTAGCGCCCGGTTCATGGGAGCCGATCGAGTGTCGCCGGAGCGACACCTAAGCGGCTCCCATGGCGCCGCGCGGGCAGCGGCTGGTCACCAGCCGGACCGCTCGGGGGCGCCTGCCTCGATCCACTGGTACACCCGCGCCACCCCTTCGGCCAGCGGCGTAGCGGCGGTCCAGCCGAGTTCCCGGGCAGCCCGGTCCGGCGCGAGCGCGCTGCGCAGCAGGTCGCCCTGCCGGGCCGGTGCGAACACCGGGTTCACTGGCCGGCCAGCCAGCTCGCCGATGAGCTTGGCCAGCTCCAGCACGCTGACTTCCGCTCCGCTGCCGATGTTCCACGTGCCTGGCCGCCCCCGGTCCGCCGCCGCCAGGAACGCCTGGACCGCATCGGCCACGTAAACATAATCCCTGGTCTGCAGGCCATCTCCGAAGATCACTGGCCGCTGGCCGGCCAGCACCTGCGCGCAGAAGATCGCGATCACGCCGGCCGCGCCGCCTGGCTCCTGACGCGGCCCGTACACATTCGCCAGCCGCAGCACGCCATGGCCGGTGCCATGCAGCCGGTTGTACAGCTCCACGTACTGCTCCGCCGAGTGCTTGGCCACGCCGTGCGGTGACTCGGGCAGCGGCAGCACATCTTCCAGTGAGGGGATCGGCGCGTCTCGTCCGTAGAGCGCTCCGCCCGTCGAGCTGAATAGCACCCGCGCCCTGACTGCCCGCGCGGCCTCCAGCACGCCGACCGTGCCGGCCACGGTGACCTGCGCATCCCGCGTGGGTGCCGCCACCGACGCGTGGATCTCGATCTGCCCGGCCAGGTGGCAGATCAGCTCCGGCCTGAAATCGCTGACCACGGCCCCTAGCTGGGCCGCATCGGTGATGCTCAGCTTGTGCAGCGCCAGTTGATCTGATAGCCGGCCGGGCCGCCCCGCGGACAGGTCGTCCACGACCGCGACATCGTCGCCCCTGGTCGCCAGCGCGTCCGCCAGATGGGATCCGATGAAACCGGCGCCACCGGTGACGAGTACGCGCATGGCAGGCCAGTCTATGCCGCGCGCCGGCGGCCCCGGCTGGGCCCGGAGCCAGCGTCGCCGAAAGCCCGCGCCGCCTTTGTCCAGCTTCTGCTCAGCAAATCTGGAGCGAGCGATTAGCCTTTGAAAGCGCACCATGCCGGGGAACGGGGTTGGCTCACTCATGCACGCATCCGCAGCGTCGCGGTTGGCCGGGGCCAGGCCGGTAGCGGCCATCTGCTGGGTGCTGAGCCTGTCGATGATCGGCGTGCTGTGCTGGCACGCAGTGCCCCGGCTGATGGTGGATCTTCAGGTCTACCGGGCGGGTGCCCGCGCCGTCCTGCACCACCGCGGCCTTTACGACATGTACGCGATCCACCGGCTGCAGTTCACCTATCCGCCGGCTGCGGCTATCGCTGCCATCCCGGTGGCATTGCTACCCCTCGGCCTGGCCAAGCTGGCCTGGATCCCGCTGGTGTACGTGCCGCTAGGAGTCGCGGTCCGGTATGGCTTCCGGCCGCTCCTCGCGCGGTTCGGCCACCACGCCGGGGCCGCCTTTGCGCTGATTCTCGGCGCATGCGCGCTGCTGCTGCCGCTGCGGCAGGAGATCGAATTCGGTCAGATCGACATGCTGCTGGCGGCGGCCTGCCTGGTCGACTGCGCGAGTCCCCGGGTCGGCTGGCCGCGCGGCCTGCTGGTCGGCCTGGCTACGGCGATCAAGCTCGAGCCCGGCGTGTTCATCGTCTACTTGCTCATCACCGGGCGGCGCCGGGCGGCGGGGACGGCGGCGCTGGCATTCGCGGGCGCGACGGCGCTCGGGTTTGCGCTGGCCCCGGCCGACTCCGTCGCCTACTGGACACACGCGATCTTCGATCCCCGCCGCCTCGGCGGGAACGCCTCGGCTGCCAACCAGTCCGTGCGGGCCATGGTGCTGCGTGCATACCTGCCCGTCCATGGCCCGGCCGCGGTCTGGTTGGCGCTGGCCGCCGTCGTGGCGCTGGCTGGCTTCGCGGCCGCCTGGGCCTGCTGGCATCGCGGGTCCGACCTGGCCGGGCTGGCGATCACCGGCCTGCTCGAGGCGGCGCTGTCGCCCGTCGCCTGGATCCATCACCTGTGCTGGGTGGCGGTCGCCCTCGGGGTGATCGCGGGCGACGGGAGCAGCCGCCGCCGGATCGTGACCGCGACGCTTGCCTTCGCGCTGTTCGTGTCCTCGCTGCCGATAGCGGCCCAGGCGGCGCTCAACGCGGACCACTGGCCGGAGCTGCCAGGCCGACTGGCCGAGGACTCCTTCGGTCTGGCCGCGGTCGCCCTGATAGCTGTCCTGTATCTGGCCGGGGACAGCGGCCCGCCGAATGCCCCAGGGGAGCTGCCGGGAGGGCCGGGGCTACCCGAGCAGCGTGAGCCCGGGACTGGCCAGGCGGATCGGACCGGCATAGGCCTGGGCGGCCTGGTCCAGTGACACCGCGGGGTCGTTCCAGGGGACGAGGTGAGTCAGCACGAGCTCGCTCGTTTGGGCGCGAGTGGCACATTCGGCCGCCTGCCGGGCAGTCAGGTGCAGGTCGGGCGGGTTGCCGGGCCGATCCACGAACGATGCCTCGCTCAGCAGCACGTCGGCGCCGGCCGCGATCGTGTCCAGATCCTCGCAGGGCCCGGTGTCCGCGGAGTAGCTGAGCGTCCGGCCGCCGTGCTCGATCCGGAAACCGAAGGTCTCGATCGGGTGATTCATGTGCGCGGTCGTGATCCGCAACGGCCCGAGCTCGAACGTACCCGGCGCTAGGCTGGCAAACTCGAAGGCATCGGCCATGCCGCGGGGCTCCTTCCCGAGCGCCCGGGCGAGCCGGTCCTGCGTGCCGTCCGGCCCGTAGACCGGGATCTGCGGCCTCGGGCCGTCCGGATGGTAATTCTGGGCCACCGAGTAGGCGCACATGTCGATGCAGTGATCGGCGTGCAGGTGGCTCAGGAGGATCGCATCGATCTCCGCGAGCCCGGCATAACGCTGCAATGCCCCGAGGGCTCCGTTCCCCATATCAAGGGCAACGCGGAACCCGCCCGCATCGATCAGATAACAGGATGCGGCGCTGTCCGGTCCGGGAAAGCTCCCGGCACAACCGACAATCGTTACCTGCACGGCGGTCCAGCGTAGCCGGTGCCGATCATGGTTAGCCCCTGGGTCTATCGACAATTCAGGCTCTCCCACTATCATCCCCCAGACGGCATGATCCCCCAGCCCGGAGGAGCGATGAGCGAGTCGACCGGTGAAAAGGAGCGCACGGTCTCGCTTGCGCTAGCCGAACCCACGGTGCACGTCCGGAAGAGGTGGATCGCCGGGCTGAGCCTGGCCAGCCTGGGCATGTGGATGGCCTCGCTGACGCCAATCCAGGTGGTGCTGCCGATTCAGCTGCAGAACATCGATCCGAAGCACAAGATCGCGGCACTGGCCATCGTGTCCGGCGTCGGCGCGGTGGCCTCGGTGGTGGCCACCCCGATTGCCGGGGCGCTGTCCGACCGGACCACGCATGCCTGGGGCTTCGGGCCGCTGCGCGGCAGGCGGCACCGCTGGACGGTGTCCATGGCCCTGCTTGCTGCCATCGCCCTGGTGATCATGGGATACCAGCAGACCGTGCTCGGCGTCGGGATCTTCTGGGTTCTGTTCAGCGCCTTCCAGAACGGCGAGTACGCCAGCCTCAGCGCCGCGGTCCCCGACCATGTGCCAGTGCGGCAGCGCGCCACCGTCGCCGGCTGGGTCGGGATGCCGCAGGCGCTGGGCCTAGTGGTCGGCACGGTGCTGGCGGTACTGGTGCTGAACAGCAAGGTGTCGAGCAGCTACAACCTGATGGCGATCCTGATGTTCGTGCTGGTCCTGCCGTTTGTCCTGGCCAGCCCGGATCACCCGCTGGACCCACGGCATCGGGAGCCGCTGTCGGTCCGCAAGCTGGCGCAGGCCTTCTGGATCAGCCCGCGCCAGTACCCGGACTTCGCCTGGGCCTGGCTGACCAGGTTCCTGATGTCGCTGGCCATCGCCATGGGCACGCTGTACCTGCTGTATTTCCTGCGGGACAAGGTGCACTATTCCAAGCTCTTCCCTGGCCAGACGGCGGCCGACGGGCTGCTCATCCTGATCCTCATCTACACGATCTGCGTCGTCATCACCGCCGTGGTCGGCGGCATGATCTCCGACCGGATTGGCAAGCGCCGCAGTGTCGTCACCGTGGCCGGCCTGACGATTACCGCCGCGGCCGTGCTGCTGACCTTCGTGGAGACGTGGGACGCGGCGCTGGTCGCCGCGGTGGTGTTCGGCCTGGGCTTCGGCGCCTATCTCGCCGTGGATCAGGCGCTCATCACGCAGGTGCTGCCCGCGGCGGCGGACCGGGCCAAGGACCTCGGCGTGATCAACATCGCGCTGGTCGGGCCGGCCGCGATCGGGGCGGCCATTGCCGGGCCGCTGGTCACCCTGGGCGGCTACCCCACCCTCTACGCCGGAACTGCCATCGTGGGCATCCTTGGCGCCGTGCTCGTGTGGCGAATCAAGGGCGTCGCATAGCTGCAGCTTTGCCTTGATCAGCGAGTCGCCCTGTCAGTTGCCCTGTCAGTTGCGCTGACGCACAAGCCCCACACCATCCGGGTACGTCAGCGAAACTGCCAGGAAGTCGCGGTCGGCCAGCCGCAGATCGAGGGCGGCCGGCAGATCAAGGCCGGCCCGTAGCTCAAGGGCGGGCGGCGCGGAGCGGTCCGCGGCCGACCCTGGCCAGCTGCCTGCTTTGCGCGACCAGTCGCCCGGCCGCGTCCCAGACCTCGGCTTCCTCGTCGAACCAGCCCCCGCTCACGTGCCGGGACCGGGCCGCGACCTGCAGCGGGCCGGGCGCCGGCACGGCACGCATATGCCAGGTCAGCTCGACCGTCGGCGCCCAGCCCGTGGCCCCGAGGCCGAAGACCACCGGCGGCAGCGCGTCGACCGCCAGAGCTAGCATCAGCGCATCCGGGTCCCGGTCTTCCCTTAGCCGGACGTAACCGCGCATCTGCGGCACGCCAGACGGCCTGCCGTCGCGCCAGCCCAGCCCGGCCGGGTCGAGCAGCACCTCGACGTGCGCTGCGAACCCGGCCACGGCCGCAGCGGCGGCGACCGCGGACTCCTCAGAGCCAGCAGCCGCACCCGCAGCAGCGGTCCTGCCCGGCCACCAGGCCAGATCAACGCAATCCTCAATGTCGGGGAAGTCCGGCGGCGCGCCGGTCCAGTTCAGGGATTGCCAGTCGGCACCTGCCCCATCGAGGCCAGCGTCCAGCGCGACGGCGGCCTGCTGACTCACCGCCGCGACGGCTGGCGGCAATGGTCCCGTCGTGATGGTCGTATCCAGCACCGGCTCGCCATCCTGTAGCAGGGCTGCCCTGGCCGTCGAGGCGGTCTTGCCGCGCTTGATCCAGTCCACTGCAACCTCGGCTGGTCCGATGCCCGGGACGCGGAGGAAGTTGGCGCTGGTGGCGACCGGATAGGGGTTGGGCGCACAGTCGAGCACGGCCCGCAGCACCGTTGCCATCAGGATCCCGCCGTTGACGGCCGGCGGCGCTCCGCCTCCCGCCGCGACCATAATCGCGAACCGCGGGTCCGCCTGCGTGTCGTACCGTCCCTCGCCACGCAGGCTGACGGCCGTGGCCTCATCAAAAGCTGTCATCGGCCGGCGTTACCTGATCAGGCCCATAGCTGGCCTTCGAGCCTGGCTTCTGCCTCTTCCAGGGTGCCGCCGTAGGCGCCCGTCGACAGGTACTTCCAGCCCGCGTCGGCGATCATCAGCGCGATGTTGGCTCGCTGGCCGACCCCATGGGCCTTAGCAGCGACGCCCAGCGCGGCGTGCAGTACGCATCCGGAGGAGATCCCGGCAAACAGGCCCTCGGCCTTGAGCAGTTCCCGCGTCCGGCGCAGCGCATCGCCAGAAGAAACCGAGAAGCGCGAGGTCAGGACCGACTCGTCGTACAGCTCTGGGACAAAGCCCTCGGACAAGTTGCGCAGGCCGTAGACGAGCTCGCCATACCGGGGCTCGGCAGCCACGATCTGCACCCCGGGCACGTGCTCGCGCAGGAAGCGGCCGGTCCCCATCAGGGTCCCCGTAGTGCCAAGACCAGCCACGAAGTGGGTGATCTGTGGAAGGTCGCTGAGGAGCTCCGGACCGGTGGTCTCATAGTGTGCCCGGGCATTCGCCTCGTTGCCGTACTGGTAAAGCATCACCCAGTCGGGGTGCTCCTCAGCGAGGCCCTTGGCCACCCGGACAGCCTCGTTGGAGCCGCCGGCCGCCGGTGAGTTGACGATCGACGCACCGTAGGCCTCCAGGAGCATCCGCCGCTCGGCGGAGGTGTTCTCGGGCATGACGCAGATCAGCCGGTAGCCGCGCAGGCTCGCGACCAGGGCCAGGCTGATGCCCGTGTTGCCGGAGGTCGGCTCCAGGATCGTCGAGCCAGGTCGGAGCAGGCCTTCCTTCTCCGCAGCGAACACCATGTAGAAGGCAGCCCGGTCCTTCACCGAACCGGTGGGATTCCGGTCCTCCAGCTTCGCCCACAGGCGCACGTCCGGGCCCGGGGAAAGCCTGGGCAGCCCAACGAGCGGCGTACCGCCGAAGGCGTCGAGGAGCGAGTCATACCGCATGGTGCCGGCCGTCAGCCGCCTGCCACCGCCGGGAGCACGGTGACAGTGTCGCCATCGCTTACGGGCGCGGCGAGGCCGCCGAGGAAGCGCACGTCCTCATCGTTCAGATAGACGTTCACGAATCGCCGCAAAGAGGCCGGTGACTCCCCGGCGTCATCCACGAGGCGGCCGCGCAGACCGTCGTAGCGGCCGTTGAGGTCCGCAAAAAGCTCGTCCAGCGTCGACCCGGCACCCTGCACCGACTTTTCGCCGCCGGTGTAGTTCCGCAAGATGGTCGGGATACGGACCTCGATTGCCATGGCTTCCTGCTCCACTAGGTTGACGTGCACCAGTGCTATCCAACCGGGTGCCAGCCGCGATCATTCCGGGACGACTGACACCTCTTCCTCGGTAACCGTGCCCTCCAGGATCCGGAACGACCTGAACTCGTCGTGACCCGGCTCTCGGGTGGATACCAGGACATAGTGGGCGTTCGGTTCGCTTGCGTACGAGATGTCGGTGCGCGACGGATACGCCTCGGTGGCGGTATGCGAGTGGTAGATCACAACCGGCTCCTCGTCGCGGTCGTCCATCTCCCGCCAGACCCGAAGTTGCTCCATCGAGTCGAACCGGTAGAACGTGGGCGAGCGCTCGGCGTTCAGCATCGCGATGAATCGCTGCGGCCGGTCGCTCCCGGCCAGCCCGGCAATCACGCCGCACGCCTCGTCCGGATGGTCGGCCCGGGCATGGCCGAGGATCTTCGAGCGCAGCTCGGCACTGATCGTCAGCATGGCAGGGAGACTAGCTGAGCGCCTCAATCAGGCTGTCCTGAAGGTAGGCAAGCCACTGATAAATCCAGATATAGGCCGCACGTGGGTCATCGACTGACATGTGCTCGGTCGGGTCCTCGTTCTCGTCAGTGATGCCCAGTCGAACGCTGAGCGCCAGCCGGACGTCGTTGAGCGCCCGCAGCCACTCGCGGCATTCGGCTTCGGAGAGCTGGACCTCGCCCCCGCCCGGCGGCAGTGAGGCCAGCACGGTCCTGGCCGAGGCGACCTTGCCGGACCTGAGCGTCTCCTCGGTGTACCGGCGGAATTCAGCCGAGGCCTCTGGATCATCGTCGTAACCGTCAGGCAGCAGCCTGGCCAGGACCGGATCGTCCGGCGGCCGGGCGTGACTCGACAGCCCAAGCTCGGCTTCCAGCTCATCGGCCGTATCGCCGGTGCCGCCGCTCGCCGCGTCGGCCGGGCCGCCAAGCCCGAGCCCGTGCGCATCCACGCCGCTCAGGCCAAGGCCGGCCGCGCCGCCAGAGCTGCCAGGGCTGCCAGCCTCCGCATCGCCCAGCGCACCTTCACTGTCGGCGCTGACCAGCTCAGCGATCTGGCTCACCAGGCCGCGGATGACCCCGGCCTGGGCCTGCTCGAAGAAGGCGGTCGCACCGCCAGGAACCGGGCGGAACTCCGCGTCGAATTCTGCGTCGATGTCTGCACCATCCTCGTTAGCTTGGGGAAGCCGCCGCGCCGCTGTCGGCCAACGGCGGCTCATTACCGCCGGTACCGCCGGCTGACTCCGACGCCAGTGCCAGGCTGAGCGCCGCTGACAACCTGACTGCCCCGCGTCGGCCTAGCTCGCCGGCCCGGCTCGCCGCCGCCGGCCAGAGCGCCAGCACCGGCCTCGGTGGCCATGAGCGCCGAGCTGAGCGTCAGCACTGGCCCACCTAGCTGGCCACCGCTGCGATCGCGCCGGCTAACGGGCGTCGCCCGCCGACTCGTGGGCGCCGGGTCAGGCGTCGTGGGTGACCGTGGCCCACAGGCCATAGCCATGCAGCGTCTGGGCATCCCGTTCCATGGCTTCCCTGGTACCCGACGAGACCACGGCCCTGCCCTTGTGATGCACGTCCAGCATTAGCTTTTCGGCTTTGGCCCGTGGGTAACCGAAGACCTTCTGGAACACGTATGTCACGTACTTCATGAGGTTGACCGGGTCGTTCCAGACGACAGTGACCCAAGGCGCGTCCACAGCCGTTTGTTCGCTCGTGATCGGCTGCTCAACCTCGACTGGCGCGGCGCTCACCTGTCGTCACCTCCTCTGCCTAGTCTCCCACTCCCCGATGTCTCCCTCTCCCCTGAAGCTAGTGTTCCACGCGTCAGGCACCCAAATGCATAGACGGGCCGACCGGGCAAAAGGCTCATATCCGGCATCGGTGGCCTGCCCGGCCCGGGTGACCTGACCGGGTTCGCCCTGTTTGCTGGCGAGTCAGTCGCAGGATGGCGGCCGCGCGTCCGGCCATGGTGCGGACGCGAACGACGCGGCGACCAGAGGTGTACATAAGCTGCCCTGGTGAGCACTGACCCCGACCTCACCGGCACCGGCCTGCTGACCGATCACTACGAGCTGACCATGCTGCGGGCGGCGTTGCGCAGCGGTGCGGCCGAGCGTAGGGCGGTGTTCGAGGTGTTTGCCAGGCATCTGCCGAACGGCCGGCGGTATGGCGTGGTGGCCGGCGTCGGCCGGTTCCTCGACGCCCTTGAGCAATTCGGGTTCGGCGATGCCGAGCTGCGTTTCCTCGAGCGAGCCCGGATCGCCGATCAGGCCACGCTCGAGTACCTGCGGGAGTATCGGTTCCGGGGCAGCATCTGGGGCTACGCCGAGGGCGACTGCTACTTCCCCGGCTCGCCGATCCTGGTCGTCGAGGGCACGTTTGCCGAGGCGGTCATCCTGGAGACGCTCGCCCTGTCGATCTTCAATCACGACAGCGCGATTGCGTCAGCCGCCTCGCGGATGGTGACCGCAGCTGGCAGCCGGCCGCTGATCGAGATGGGCTCGCGCCGTACGCACGAGCGCTCGGCCGTGGCGGCTGCGCGTGCCGCATACCTCGCCGGCTTCGCGTCCACGTCGAATCTGCGCGCCGGTTACGAGTACGGCATCCCGACCAGCGGCACCAGCGCGCACGCCTTCAGCCTGCTGCACGATGACGAGCGGCAGGCGTTCCAGGCGCAGCTGGATGTCCTCGGCGCGGGCACCACGCTGCTGGTCGACACCTACGAGGTCCCGCCGGCCATCAAGACCGCGGTGGAACTGGCTGGGCCCGGGCTTGGCGCTATCCGGATTGACAGCGGCGACCTGGCCGTGGTGGCACGCGAGGCACGGGCCCAGCTCGACGGGCTCGGGGCGGACAAGGCGCGGATCGTGCTGACGAGCGACCTGGATGAGTTCTCCATCGGCGCGCTGTCCGCCGAGCCGGTGGATGGTTACGGCGTCGGCACCTCACTCGTGACCGGCTCTGGCGCGCCGACCGCCGCGATGGTGTACAAGCTGGTAGCGCGCAGTCT
Organism: Streptosporangiaceae bacterium; assembly: GCA_036495585.1. Taxonomy (GTDB): domain Bacteria; phylum Actinomycetota; class Actinomycetes; order Streptosporangiales; family Streptosporangiaceae; genus JAJYUU01. Next base: position 4,550 of record DASXMP010000007.1, on the reverse strand, counting down.
CAGCAGCACTGGGCCGTTGCTGCCAGTTGCGAAGCGCTCGGTGGGCAAGCCGTCACGCGGCGGCCGTAAGTGGGCGGTACGCCTGCTGGATAGCTCGGGATCGGCCCTGACCGAGCTGGTCACCGACACCGAGCCGGGCGCCGATCCGGGACACCGGCCACTCTTGCAGCCGCTGGTGCACGAGGGCGAGGTTGTCGGCCGTGAGCCGCTGGAGGCGGCCCGCGCACGGCACCGGACCGCCGTCGCCGAGCTGCCGCCGTATGCGCGACAGCTGTCCCGGGGCTATCCGGCTATTCCGACCGTGTTCGAGCCGGACCGGGCCGAGCCGGGCGGCGTCAGCCAGCATCGGCCGCTGCACCCGGGCTGAGGCGCCTGCCCGGTAATGCAGCGGCGCTCGCCGCGGACGGCGTGGAACAATGCCGAAATGCACAAAAACGCTGAGCACGTGGCTAGCGAGCTGCGCAAGCTCGGAGTATCAGGCGAGGTTCGCGAGCTGCCGGAGCCAGCTCCCACCGCGGCCACTGCTGCCACGCAGCTCGGCTGCGAGGTCGGCGCCATAGCGAACAGCCTGGTCTTCACCGCTGACGGCGCGCCACTGCTGATCCTGACCAGCGGCGCGCACCGCGTCGACACGGGCAAAGTTGCGGCCGAACTCGGCGTGACCGACATTGGGCGAGCCAACCCGGAGTTCGTGCATGCGGGCACCGGGCAGCGCATCGGTGGCGTGGCACCAGTGGGCCATCCCGCGCCAATCCGCACCATCGTCGATAACGCGCTCAAGTCCTACGACGTTGTCTGGGCTGCCGCCGGGCACGCGCACACAGTGTTTCCCACCTCGTTTGACGAACTTGTTCGGATCACGGCCGGAACGCCAATGGATGTCGGCTAGCGATACGCTCGCCGGTGTGCAAGCCGGACCCGTGCGCGCCCTCGTCATCGTCGACGTGCAGCGCGACTTCTGCGAGGGCGGTTCCCTCGCGGTGACCGGCGGCGCGGGAGTTGCTCGTGCCATTAGCGCATACCTGTCGGGGCCAGAAGGCCGCCGGTATCAGCACGTGGTGGCAACCCAGGACTTCCACGTCGACCCAGACGGTCACTTCTCGGCCACTCCCGATTACGCGGAAAGCTGGCCGCCGCATTGCATCGCGGGCACGGAAGGCGCGCAGTTCCAGCCTGGCCTCGACGCAAGCCGGATTGAGGAGATCTTCCGCAAAGGCGAGTACGCGGCTGCCTACAGCGGATTCGAGGGCAGCAACCCCGGCGGCGACTCGCTGCTGCGGTGGCTCACCGGCCGCCAGGTCGGCGAGGTGGATGTCGTCGGTATCGCCACTGACCACTGCGTGCGGGCCACCGCCATCGACGCGGCCGCCGCGGGCTTCACGACGAGGACGCTGCTCAGCCTCACCGCTGGCGTCGCGCAGGCCTCAACGGACGCGGCGCTGGACGCCATGCGATCCGCGGGAGTGACTTTGACGGGCGCGGCCGTGGTGGTCAGCCCGCCATCAGGCGAGGACGCGGCCGGAACCTAGTGCCCTTCGGGGAGCATCTCGTAGATGCGCTTGCAATCCGGGCACACAGGGAATTTCTTCGGATCCCGGGTGGGCACCCAGACCTTGCCGCATAGCGCAATTACCGGCGTGCCCGTCACTGCGCTCTCGACAATCTTGTCCTTGTCGACATAATGCGCGAATCGCTCGTGATCGCCATCACCGAACGAGAGATCCGGCCGGGCATCTGTGTCCTGGCGGATATCGGTACCAGGCAGGGTTTCTGTGCTCACAGCCGCCTAGTCTACGCCGGGCGCTGAAGCCGCCAGCTGAGGTCGCTGGCGGCGGGCTCCGCCCCGAGCCGTCAGTTCCAGGTCGGATTATCCGGAAAAGTCGCGACCATTGCCAGGTCGCCGCCTTGCCGGCGGAGCACCTCCGGCCACAACCGCTCCGGCTCGGCGGCGAAGGCGTCCGCCGGATCGCCGTGCAGCACGAACCAGGCACCATCATCGATCTCGCCCCGCAACTGCCCGGCGCCCCAGCCCGCGTATCCGGCGAAGACCCGCATCGACGAGATCCCGCCTGCCAGCAACTCCGGCGGTGCGCCAAGATCGACCAGCCCGAGCCTGGACATCACCGGTGAACCGTCGAGCGACCGCCAGCCCACCGGCTCGCTGTTGCCGTAGACCAGGGCCAGGGCCAATGCGCTATTCGGCGAGATGGGCCCGCCTCGGAAGATGACCTGCGGACCGGATACCAGCCCGGTCCAGGCGTCTAGGACCTGATCAAGCTGCAGGGCCGTGGGCCGGTTCAGGATGACGCCCAGGCTGCCCTCATCCTGATCGTCTTCCACGATCAGCACGACCGTGCGGCGAAAGTTCGGATCACCCAGCTGCGGGGTGGCGGCCAGCAGCCGCCCGCTGAGGGACTTCTCTTCCATGACCTCACCAATCGGAGATAGCACGCATATTTAACTAATCGCCCTGCGACGTGGTTTCTCTCGCCATGATCTTCATTCACTTCTGAAACCCGGAAAGGCTATTTCGTGGCCGCGCATCCCGCACTGAGTCGATTATCTCACTGGCCTCCGATTGCACGCAGACTGCGAGACCCGGCACTGCCTCCTCATGCCCTGACTAAGTACGCCCCGCTGGCGTGCATGCATTCCGCTCTCTGCTCGCGCACGAGGGGATAACAGGCGATGAGCACATGGTTGACGCCTGTCCGGCGTTTCTCGCTTCGGCAGAGCCACCGCTACTGCGAGGCGATGACGTTGCCGCCGTTGAGCGGGACTAGCTCGATCCAAGTGTGGCCTCCGGGCACCCGGAGGCTCTGACCGTTCCGCGTGGTCAGCTTGATGGTGGAGGTTGGCGCCTTGCCCTTATGCCAGGTCGCGACGACCATCCGGCCGCCATGGAAGAGCAGAGCGTTGCCGGAACCCGTCAGGATCGTCTCTGGGACGTGGTGGCCGGCTGGGTCCAGGTAGCCGGCGTCACCCTCGCGCACTCGCAGGACCAGCACGTTCGTCGTGGGGAACTGGTCGCCTGCGGGCGCGTTGCTGTCGGTGTTGTGGTATCTGCCGTTTCTGAAGACCCACTCCGTGGTGTGCACGGCCGAAAACCTGACGCTGATCTTCGTCACCTTGCTACCGTGCGGCATGTCCCTGGCCGGGCCCCAGGCGAGGTAATTCCGCGGCACCGCTGGCTTGCGCTTCGCGACAGCCGCGATCCTTCTGAGTTGGACGAACAAGTTGTAGGGAGCCGCCCGGTCCGCGGCGCGGTACATGCCGTCAGAGGACTGGCCGTAGAACCGGATGTGCGCGGCGTTTATCCGCCTGATCGTGGGCGGGGCCGCGCCACTGGTGACCATCGACGCGTGCACGGGAGAGACGACGTCGATGTCGCTGGCGCGCATGGAGCGGACGGGCCCGACGGTGCGCGGGACGTCGGAGTAATAGAACACCGCCAGTCTGGTCAGGCCGCCCTCGACCAGTTCCTCGACTACCATGTCCGCGCTTTTCAGGCCGACTTGCTGTCGGCTCGACACGGTGTTGTCCATCTTCACGACCAGGACCTGGTGGTGCAGCGCAGCGGTCTTGCGAGACGCCACCTTGATCCCGGTCAGCGGCCAATACTCAGCGACCGGCTGGTGACCCTCGGTCTTCGACGGAGTGGGGGCAACGGTGGGTGCATGCCGACCTGGGCTGGACCCGCCGCACGCGGTCAGCACGATGCTGGTCGCGGTGAGAGCGGACAGGCTAAGGGCAATGCGTCGCACGAATACGTCTCCATCGAGGGCGGGGTCGACTGTCATGTGTAAGCGATCGACTCAGGCCGACCGCCAAGGCCACTCGGGGTGACCACCGGACACCTCATCCAGGACTCGTTACGCGCGGCGGCGGGCTCCGTCCACGTCATCAGCGCCTACCACCCACAGGGTTCGTGTCCGTCCGAGTGCGCCCGGCCTAAGGGACAAAAGGGATATTAGCACTTACTATGCGGCCATGGCATCGTCACATCGGCGTAGGGGCGGGTTTCTGATCACAGGTACCCAAGGGCCGCCTTATATGCGAGGGGTCACAGGTTCGAACCCTGTTGCGCCACCGGGGCACCTTCCCTGACGCGACAAATGTGTCCAATCGCTTCCACAAGCCAATAATGCGCTAGCCAGGCTGAGCGCGGCACGGGACTGCTGAGATGGCGGCATAACGAAGTCAATGCAGGCTTCGCCCCACTGCTACGGCGTAATCTGAAGTGTGTCCTCCATAACCAGCGGTACCGCAAGCCCGGGTGCCACGGACTTCAGCAGTTCCGCCGCGGCCAACGCTGCCGGTGCGGCCAGGCTGGCCGATGCCGGAATCGACGCGGCGCGGCTGCGGGTAGCGGTGCTACGGCTTGCCCGTCGGCTCCGCAAGCACGAGCTGGCGGGACTGACGCCCAGCCAGCTCTCCACGCTCGAGAACGTCGGCAAGACCGGACCGGTTCGGCTCGGTGACCTGGCGGCAGCCGAGCGCATCGCGCCCTCGACTCTCACCCGGCTGGTCAACGTGCTCGAAGGCCGCGG
>DASXMP010000006.1:0-40436 GCA_036495585.1 Streptosporangiaceae bacterium | reverse complement strand
GTCGAATTCCGCCACGGATGAGCATGGCGGCGGTCGCCGAATCCCCGTAGCTTGCGACATGACTACCGGTAAAGTGCGGCGATCGCGCGTGCCTCAGCGGCCACCTGGGCTCGGAGGTCGGCTGGTTCGAGCACCTCGATGTCGGGGCTGAGGTAGTCGCGGATGGCCAGGTCGACGGACTCGATCGGGAGCACGGCCCGCGTCCAGCCGTCGGGCTCCTGAACGCCGGTCGCGACGAGGGCGTCAGCGGCGCGGCCGGTCAGCCGGGCCCCGGCGGCGGGGGAGAGGCGGACCACCGCGTCGGCTCGGTGCAGCCTGGCCAGGAACTCGGCGGTATAGGTCTGCCAGTAGCGGGCGAGCGAGAAACTCTCGGGGATCGTGAAACTGTCTTCCAGCATGGCGAGATCGAGGATTTGGCCGACCCGGTAGGTGCGCGGACCCGGTGCGGCGACCAGGTACCAGCGGCCGGCCTTGAGGACCAGGCCATAGGGCTCGAGGCGGCGGTCCACGTCCGTCGGGGCTTTCCAGCGCCGGTAGCGGAGCTGCAGCACCGCGCCGCGCCAGACGGCGTCGGCGACAGCCGGCAGGAAGGGTGCATCCTCGGCCTGCGCGTACCAGCCGGTGGCGTCCAGATGGAATCTCTGCGCCGTCGCGCCGAGCTCCTCTGCGAGGGCAGGCGGCAGTGCGGCCTGGACCTTGAGCTGGGCGGCGGCGAGTACCGAGCCCATGCCCAGCTCGGCGGCGGGCCCGGGCAGTCCGGACAGGGACAGCGCCTTGGCCTCCTCCGCGCTGAGCCCGGTCAGCTGGGTTCGGTAGCCGTCGAGCAGCTGATAGCCGCCGCGGTGGCCGGCGTCGCCGTAGAGCGGAATGCCGGCCCCGTGCAGCGACTGCACATCCCGGTAGATGGTGCGGACCGAGACCTCGAGCTCGCTCGCGAGCTGCTCGGCCGTCAGCCGACCTCTGGCCTGCAGGAGCAAGATGATCGAGACAAGACGGCTCGCGCGCATTTGAACATTTTCCACTGACTGGGGATGTCAGTGGAGTGGTCCTAGCCTGCGAGACATGACAGTCAAAGAAAACCTGCTGACCAGCCGGCCACCCATCGAGCTGACGGATGGCAACCCGACCGACTCGATGCGGTTGGGGCACACGCGATGAGCGCCGACGACTTCGACTTCCTGCATGGCAGCTGGCAGATCTCGCACCGCTACCTGAAGGAGCGGCTCACCGGCTGCCAGGAGTGGGAGACGTTCGAGTCGACGATGCGCTGCTGGCCGATCCTGGGCGGGACCGCCAATATGGACGAAGTCTATTTCCCGTCCCGGGGCAACCATGGCATGACTATCCGGCTGCACGACAAGGACGCGGACACCTGGTCGCTGTTCTGGGTCGACAGCCGGTTCGCTCGGATCGAACCGCCAGTTATCGGCAGGTTCGAAGACGGCGTGGGAACCTTCCTCGGGCCGGACACCCACAACGGCGTCCCGGTTATATGCCGGTTCCTGTGGTCGGACATCACGCCACAATCGGTTCGCTGGGCGCAAGCCCTTTCCGCCGACGACGGGGCGACCTTCGAGACCAACTGGGTGATGGAGATGACGCGGATCGAGCAGGCAGGGTGACGATCGGGCTGTCGGCCAGGACCCGCTAACGAGCGCTTCACGCGGCGCGAGCCATTGACAGCACTAGCGCACGGCGTCAGCATCGAAATGGCAGCGAATTCGCTGCCATTTCGCCGATACGGGGGAGTTTTTGATGCGCCTCATTCGCCGTCTGGCTGCCACGACTCTGGCCGCGACCGCACTGGCCGGAACTGGCCTCGGCCTTTCTGCCTTAACTGCTGCCCCCGTCGCTAGCGCAGCGACCGCGATCGAGTACGGCGTGGGCCGGCAGCCCGATCCAACCGCGGTTGAGTATGCGGTGGCGCACCATGGGCCGAACGCCACCATGGTCGAGTACGCGGCTGCGCACCGTGGGCCGGACGCCACGATGGTGGAGTACGCCTAACTCGGGCAGCCAAGCGCCACGCGGCAGCTAACTGGGCAGCGTCCTGTTGGCTGACGAGCGGCTCCACCATGCCCACATGCAGAGCACCGCGACAGGCAGGGCCGCGCCGGCTACGCAGACCGCGGCCCAGCCTCGCGTGCTCCAGGCCAGCGATGCGGCGGCTGACCCGACTGCCCCGCCGACGAAGTACAGCGTCATGTAGACGCCGTTGATACGGCTGCGGGCGCCGGGCGCCAGCGAGTAGATCGTGTTCTGGTTGAGCACGTGCAGGCCCTGGACGCCGATGTCGAGCACGATGATGCCGAGGACCAGCACGGCGAGCGAATCGCGGCCGACCCAGAGGAGCGCAAAGCTGGCGGCGGTCAGCGCGAGCGCGGCGCCGGTCAGCCACCGGAGCGAGCAGCGGCTGAGCAGCCGGCCGGCCCACGAGGCGGACAGGGCTCCTGCCGCCCCGACCAGGCCGAACAGGCCAACGGTGATGGTGCCGTAGTGGTAGGGCGCGCCGCTGAGCAGGAATGCAGCCGTCGTCCAGAAGACGCTGAACGCAGCGAACCCGGCGGCGCCGTACAGGGACCGATGCCGCAGCTCGCGTAGGTCTCTGGCGAGCGCGACCGTCGACCGCAGCACGCTGGCGTAGCTTTCAGCAGCGGAAATGCGGGCGGCCGGCAATACCCGCGACAGCAGGACCGCAAGTCCCAGCATGAGCGCGGCGGCGATCCCGTAGAGGCCGCGCCAGCCCACCGCCTCGGCCAGCAGGCCAGCGATCGTCCGGGCCAGCAGGATGCCGAGCAGCAGCCCGCTGAAGACGGTTCCGATGACCCGGGCCCGCTGGGCATTCGACGACATCGCCGCAGCCAGGGGTACCAGCACCTGAGCTGCCACCGAGCAGAATCCGGCGATCGCAGCGGCGGCCATCAGCGCCGGAAGTGACGGCGCGAGCGCAGCGCCGAGAAGAGCGGCAGCGCTCACCAGCAGTAGGCACGGCACGTACCGGCGCGGGACAAAGAGATCTCCGGCCGGCACCGCGAACAGCAGCCCGGCCGCGTAGCCGATCTGAGTGACCGTCACGAGCACGCCGGTCGCGCCGGCGCCGCTGCGGAAGTCGGCCGCGATCAAGTGCAGCAGTGGCTGGGAGTAGTAGAGGTTTGCGACCACAAGCCCGGTTGTTACGGCAAACAGCAGCACCAGACCCTGGCTCATGCCCTGATGGTCGGCCGGCTGACCGCGGTGCGCTTGGCGCCCGTCGCGCCTGCCGCTGAGCGACCCGGAACGGCGCCAGGCGGCCGTCGTCATCCCAGCGACCTCCTGTCAATTAATGTACACTGTGCTCAGTAAATGATACCTGGCGTCAGCGTGAGCTCGCGCGGGGAGGTGGCGTGGCAGCGGAGAGCCCGGCTGGCCGACGGCCCGGCCGGCCGCGCAGCCTGGCCCGCGAGCAGGCCATCCTGACCTCGGCTGGCAGGCTGCTGTTGGCCGAGGGCATGGCCGCTTTCACGATCGAGCGCGTCGCCGCAGATGCCGGCGTGAGCCGCGTCACTATCTATAAGTGGTGGCCGTCGAAGGGCGCCCTGGCTCTCGACGGCTTCTTGCACGTGGTCCAGGACGAGATCGCCTACCCAGATACGGGAGACCTCCGGGCGGACCTCATCGCGCAGGTCACCTCGCTGGTGCGGTTGTTCCGGGACACGGCCGCCGCGCGGGTCCTCACCGGGCTGCTCGCCGAGGCACAGCGCGACCCAGCAGTCGCGCGAGAGTTCCGCGGCCGGTGGCTGCAGCCGCGCCGATCGCTCGCGGCCGCGATAGTGCAGCGCGGCCAGCAGCAGGGCATCATCCGCCACGACGTCGATGTGGCAGCGGTAATCGATCAAATCTACGGCCCGGTGTACTACCGCCTGTTCGCCGGACACGAGCCGCTCGTTGACGAGCTGGCAACCACCGTCGTGGACAACGTGCTGGCCGGCATCCGAGCCTTATGACTGGCGCGCCCTAGCTCTGGTGGTGCGGCCGCTCGGCGCGCGGCAGGCGGCCAGGGTGGTGGTAGTACAGGCCGAGCCGGACCAGCCAGGCGTGCAGGACGAGCGGCTGGGACCGGAGGGTGGCGCTGCGCACCAGCGTGGGCTGGAAGTTCGCGAGGGAGCGGAGAGCTGCCGGGAATGACGCAGCCGAGTTGCTGTACAGCAGGATCTCGGCCGGCCGGCGGCGCTGCAGCATGAGCTGATCGGCCGTGGTCAGGGTCGGCGGGCTGCTAGGGAGCGAGTTGAAGTCGCCGTGGTACATCCCTGCGTACTCGCGGTTGGGGAACCCGCCGTTGGTCCTCGGCCACCAGATAAGGACCTCCTCCCGGTTGTAGGTAGCCGGGCCCACAAAGCTAGGTAGCTCGGTGGCGATGCGGTAGTTGGCGACGTACTCAGCGGAGCTGCCGCCGAGAGCGGTTGCGTACGCCGGGGCCGGATCGTCCTTGGCGGCAGTGTTGCGGAGCGGCGCATGAGCAGGAATGGGCGCAACGGTCAGCACCAGGACGCCGCCAACGAGGACGGTGATGCCCAGCGCGATCCCCGTGACGGCCGCCGTCGGGCCAAGGCGCGCCGCGAGCCGGCCGACCGCAGCCCCGCCAGTGAGAATCAGCCCCACCACGAGGCCAACTCCGGCCAGGCCGAACGCCGGGACGTGGGGGTCGGCCTCGTAAGCGAGCGGCACCACCAGGAGCAGGGCAGGAGGCAGCCAGCGGAGCACGGGGCGCTCTGACAGCGGCCTGGCCAGTTCCGCCACGGTCACCGCGAGGGTCAGGCAGACCCCGGCCCAGAGCGTCGAGGAGAAGTAGTGCTCTTCCAGGCTCTCGATGGTGCCGAAGAACTGGAAATAGGTGTAGGCCAGGAGTTGGGCGGCGGCCGCCACGCCGACCACGAGTACTGGTGTTGGCATCGTGCGCCAGCGCCGCCAGAAGGTCACCGCGAAGGCGGCCAGCACCGCGGGCGGCACCAGCAAGTAAGCGATGTACGTGACCCAGTGCCAGTTGGCCGAGTGCCATTGAGCTGTCTGCCCAGAACCGGACAGGAAGGTGTAGGACTGCCAGGTGAGCTTGAGGTAGTCAGCGTGCCCGAGCACCGCCGCCGACGCCACGACGAGGATCCCGGTGACGGCGACGGCCACCCCAGCCAGCAGGGCGATGTCTCCGATGAGGCTGGCTCGCTGCCGCAGCAGGCGGACCGCGAGGTAGGCGGCGATCGTCGCGCCGACGAGCAGGACCGCGACGCCATGCGACCAGACAGCGGTGGTGAGCGCCGCCCCGCCTGCTGCTAGCCAGGCACGGCGCCAGCGCGGCGAACAAGGCATAGCAAGGCAGGCCAGGCCGCAGGCAGCGTAGGAGATCACCGCTGAGTCCGGGTAGTCAGTGCCCCACGCCGTCACAAATACCGGCGAGGACAGCACGATCAGAACGCCGGCTACCCCGGCGGGTCGGCCATAAAGCCGGCGGAGCAGGAGGTAGACCGGAACGATTGCGATCAGCGCGAGCACGTACCGCATCACGATGAAGCCAGGCACGGCACCAAAGAGCAGGTAGGCCAGGCGGGCCGGGACCAGGAACCCGACTCGGGCGCCCTCGCGCAGTCTGGCACTGTTGGCATAGGCGACTGCGTAGCGGACGAAAACGTCGCGCGGATCGACGATGTAGGTGGTGTGCATGGCAGGGTCGGGCACATCGATCGGAGCCATCAGCCGCAGCCGCAGCACCAGGGCCACCACGGCGGGCGATACCAGGACGGCGAGTCCCTCAAGCCAGCCCGACCAGGGCCAGCTGCCCGCTCGCTGCGGTGCGCTGCGGCCCTGACGATCCGCGTGCCTCCCCACGGACGTCTGATCGGACAGCACCCTCATGACGTCCTCGCGTTCGGAGTATGGCCCAATTCACTGGGCGGGCAACCGGTGAAATCGTTACCTTGTCGTTATGCGCTAAGCCACCAGCATCGTCGCCATCTTCTCGAACTCAAGGGCTGGACGGCTCTAAATCGGGTTCATTGTATAAACGCTGACAGTCGACCAGAACTGCCTTAGACTGCGGTGGCTTTCGCAGGTTATGGCCTATGCTGCGCGAGCGTGCCGTGGTCGGCAGGTCAGCATCGTACGTATCGCCTTGCAAAGGAGGACGGGGAAGAAGGCCAGTGGCGCCACCCCGCACCGCTAATGCTCAATAGTCGCAGGATCGCCGTCGTCCTCCCTGCCTACAACGCTGCCGCGACCTTGTCGCGGACTGTGGCTGAACTCGACTACGACGTCGTCGATGAGGTGATTCTGGTCGACGACGCCAGCACCGACCGGACGGTGGCACTGGCCAGAGACCTAGGCCTCGAGCCGATCAGCCACGACCGCAATCGCGGCTACGGTGGCAATCAGAAGACCTGCTACGGCAAGGCGCTCGAGCTTGGCGCCGACGTCATCGTCATGGTCCATCCGGATTACCAGTACTCACCGTTGCTAGTCCCGGCTATGGCGTCCATGATCGCCTATGGCGAGTACGACATGGTCCTCGGCTCGAGAATCCTCGCCCAGAACTCGATCGCCCGCGGCATGCCGCGCTACAAGTATGTGGCTAACCGGGCTCTGACAATGATCGAGAATGTCATGCTGGGCCAGAAGCTGTCCGAATACCACACCGGCCTGCGCGCGTTCAGTAGCAGCCTGCTGGCGGCACTGCCGCTCGAACTTGACTCCGACGACTTCGTCTTCGACAACCAGATCATCGCCCAGGCCGTGTCGGCTGGCGCCCGGATCGGCGAGCTTTCCTGCCCGACCCGGTACCAAGACGATGCCTCGTCCATCAATCTGCGCCGCAGCATCCGTTACGGCTTCGGAGTGCTTGGTACGAGTTTTCAGTATCGGGTCCACAAGCTTGGGCTGCGCACGTACCCGTACCTGGCCATCGACCCGATCAGCATTCCGGAACGGGCACCGTCCGTACCCGAGCAGGCCATTCCGGAGCAGGTCATGCCAGCGGTGCTGGACCGGGCGGTCAGCGACAGCGAGGTGAGCTGAGAGGTCGACCGCGGCACGGTCGAGGTTCTCGCTATCCCCCTGGCCCGGATATCGCCTTCTCCATGGTGGCGATGTACTCCTCCCAGTCGCGCGTTGTTTCTGGCGGATGCACGCCCCGCCTGAGCCGCGGAAGCATCCCGGGCTCGTAGAGCCTGTTGATCGCCCGGGCCAGGTCGGCTGCGTTGCCCGGCTCGCAGAGCAGTCCGTTCACGCCGTCCACCAGCGGATCTGCGATGGCACCAGCCCGGGTCGCCACCACCGGGATGCCGAACTGCAGGCCAATCAGCGCGTTCTGGGATGCTGTCGCCGACCGGTACGGCAGCACTAGCGCATCGACGCTGGCGAAGAGAGAGGGAACGTCCCCCGCCGCTACGTAGCCGTCGTTGAGCTGTACTCGGTCGGCGAGCTTGAGATGCCCGATCAATCGCAGCAGTTCGTCTTTGCCTGCCCAGATCTGGCCGGCCACTGTCAGCGAGACAATCGGTCTGACCTCTGCCAGCGCCCGGAGCAGGACGTCCAGGCCCTTGTAGGGGCGCACCATGCCGAAGAACAGCAGCCGGTTATACGGCCTGGCGTCATCAGCATCATCAGCCGGCCGATGGGATGCCCGCGCGTGCCTGGCGTGCGGCAAGTGCAATGGCAGCGCCGCGATCTCCGCCGGGGTGCTCGCGATGGACGCTGCCAGCGCGGCTTCCCGAGCGGAGTGCACCACGAGCACGTCGGCAGCTCGCAGCATGGCCCGCATCAGCGGCAGGTCGATGCGGTGGCGTTCGTGCGGCAGCACGTTGTGGCAGAGCGCCACCACCCGGCGGCCGGTTACGTGCGCCGCTCTCGCGAGCGCCAGGTAGGCGGGAACCTGGAACGGGGTGAAGATGGCCAGCACAATCACGTCGGCGCGGCGAGCCAGGCGGCGGCCGGTCCGCCACCAGCCATGCGGCCGTAGCCAGCCGAGGGACCAAGCGGTATCGGGGAAGAGCTCGACCTCGGGCTTCTGCTCGGGGTCGGAGAGCGTGAGGTCGCCTGAGTACAGCAGCCTCGGGTAGTGGGCGCGCCAGGACTGCAGGGTCACCTGGTGCCCGGCCGCGGCGAGCCGGTGGGCGAGAGCGGTGGTGTGCTGCGCCGACCCGCCCTTGTAGGGGTGGGCCAGCCCGACGAGGGCGATCTTCACCGCAGCTGGGTTTCCTCTGCCTGCTCGTGACGGTCCTTCGGGAACGGAGGCGAGACTAGCGGAATGGCCGGCCATCCCGTCTGGACTAGGCTCAGGCGCTATGAGCAACGAGTCAGCAGACCGGAGCACCGGAGCCGGAGCGCTCACCGCGGAGACGCCAGCAGCCAAGCGAGTGCCGACGGAACGAACGCACCACGGTGACACGGTCATCGACCCCTACGCCTGGCTGACCGCCAAGGAGGATCCGGAGACGATCGCTTTCCTGGAGGCGCAGAACGCCTACACGAAGGTGCTGACCGATGACCAGGAGGACCTGCGCAGCGCGATCTTCAGTGAGATCAAGGCGCGGACCAAGGAGACCGATCTGTCGGTGCCCACCCGCAAGGGCGGCTGGTGGTATTACGCCAGGACCATCGAGGGCAAGCAGTACGCGGTGCACTGCCGCCGCGCCGTCCGGCCGGACGACGACGGACCGCCGATGAGCGCGGACGGTAGCCCGCTGGACGGCGAGGAGATCCTGCTTGACGGCAACGAACTCGCCGGCGACGGCCCGTTCTTCCGGATCGGCGCCTTCGACGTCAGCCCCGACAGCAACGTGCTCGCCTACTCCACTGACCTGACTGGCGACGAGCGCTACACCATGCGATTCAAGGACCTGCGTACCGGTCAGACCGCACCGGATGAGATCCCCGACACGCATTACGGCAGCGCCTGGTCGGCAGATGCCACCGTGCTCTTCTACCTCAAGGTGAACGACGCCTGGCGCCCGTTCCAGGTGTGGCGTCATGTCATCGGCACCCCGGCCAGCGCGGACGCGCTCGTCTATCAGGAGGACGACGAGAAGTTCAACGTCGGCGTCGGCTTGACCCGCAGCGAGCGGTACCTGCTGATTGGCTCCGGCAGCCCCCTCACCAGTGAGTACCGGATGTTGGACGCGGCGAACCCGAGTGGCGAATTCGCCCTCGTGGCGCCGCGACGGCCGGGCATCGAGTACGACGTCGAGCACCAGGTGCTGCCGGATGGCAGCGAGCGCTTGCTGATCCTGCACAACGACGACGCGCTGAACTTTGAGCTCGCGCAGGCGCCCGTCGGCGATCCGACCGCGTGGACCCCGCTCATCCCGCACCGCGCTGACACCCGACTCCTCGGCGTGGACGCCTTCGCTAGCCATCTGGTCGTCTACCTGCGCAGGGATGGGCTGACCGGATTGCGTGTGCTCCCGGTGGCCGGCGAGGCCCACGAGATTGACTTCCCAGAGCCCATCTACACCGTCGGCCCTGGTGGTAACCCCGAGTACGACACGCGCACGTTCCGGCTCGGTTACGCCTCCCTGATCACCCCGAGCTCCGTCTATGACTATGACGTTGCGGCCGGCACGCTCACCCTGCTGAAGCAGACCGAGGTGCTACCCGCGCCGGATGGCACTGCGTACGACGCGGAGGCATACGAGCAGCACCGGCTCTGGGCCACGGCACCGGACGGTACCTCGGTGCCCATCTCGTTGGTGCGCAAGAAGAATGCGCCGCGCGGCGGAACGGCGCCGTTCCTCCTCTATGGCTACGGAAGCTATGAGATCTCGATGGATCCGAGCTTCTCCATCGCGCGTCTGTCGCTGCTTGACCGCGGGTTCACCTACGCGATCGCCCACATCCGGGGCGGCGGCGAGATGGGCCGACACTGGTACGACGACGGCAAGATGCTGACGAAGATCAATACCTTCACCGACTTCATCGCGTGTGCGCGGCACGTGGTGGCCGAGGGATGGGCGACGCCAGAGCACCTCATCGCCCGTGGCGGATCGGCAGGCGGCTTGCTGATGGGCGCGGTCGTCAACATGGCACCGGACGCATTTGGCGGCATCGTCGCGCAGGTCCCGTTCGTAGACGCGCTCACCTCGATTCTCGACCCGACGCTGCCGCTGACCGTGCCGGAATGGGAGGAGTGGGGCGACCCACTGCACGACCCCGAGGTCTACCGGTACATGAAGTCGTACACGCCGTACGAGAACGTGGCGCCAGGCGCGGCCTACCCGCCGATCCTGGCAGTCACGAGCCTGAACGACACTCGCGTGCTCTACCACGAGCCGGCCAAGTGGGTCGCCAGGCTGCAGGCCGAGGCGAAGGGCGGGCCGTTCCTGCTCAAGACAGAAATGAGCGCTGGTCACGGCGGGCGCAGCGGTCGGTACGACGCCTGGCACGAGGAAGCGTTCGTGCTCGCCTGGATCGTGACGACCGCGACGGCCTAGATCACGGCGGCGGTACCCAGTGCGACTGAGCGTTCGCTGACGCTCCTGTCGCAGTCTCGGGCTGTCAGTCGAAAGTGCCGGTCTTACCTCCGGTCGCGCCACCCCTCCCGCAGCGGCTAACGCTCGCATAAATCAGCTGGTCAGCATAGCTGTCACAGCGGCGTCACAGGGCATCTGCTGTTATCTCCTGCGGCCAGCGGCTCTGCTGGCTGCCGGCCAGCCCGGCCGACCGCGAGGAGACAGCACATTGCCCCAGCGCAGGCATGAGCATCAGCAGGAGGCGCTGCCTGCGGCTGCCTTCCGCGCCTTCCCCGTGCCGGGCTGGCCGGATGCGCCTGCCGATGCTTTTGCCGATCAGCGGCACCCGGCCCGCGGCCCTTGGCAGGACGATGGGCGACTTCGATGGCCGCCGGCAGGTGGGTGGTGGCCGGTTCGCGAAATGGCGCGCGCAACCGACGCATGCCTACCCGCCGATTCCGCCAGAGCGGACGACGACCTCAACTGGTTAATCGCACCGATAAATAGCGAGCCATCGCAAAACGATGAGCTGACGGCCGTGTCGCTCCCACGGTTGGGTGGGCGTTTTGCCGCAGAATGGTGGCCGGTGAGGTCTGACATGCGCAGCGGCTCGTTGCGCAGTGGTTCGTTGCGCAGTGGTTTGTTGCACAGTGGTTCGCGATACAGACGCGGGAGGACGGACGGAGGTGTGATGGGCAGGGCAACCCTGGAGAGCGGCTTCGACGAGCGGATAACCGACGAGGCGCTGCCCCCGGGCAATTCGCCCGCACCTGATGACCGCCCGCAGGTGCACTGGCGTGGGGCTGGCGGCCGGTGGCTTGTCTGGGTCGGACGAGCGGTTATCTGGGCCGTGGTGATCCTCGTCGGTTACCGCGGCGTGCTAGCTATCGTCCAGGGCCCGACCCCGGCCAAGGCCTCCGGCGCCTCTACCGAGGCGGTTTCGACAGCGAGAGTTCCGCAGTTCCCGGTCACGCTCGCGGAAGCGTACGCGCTCCAATTCGGCGATGTCTACCTGAACTTCAGCCCGGCGACGGCGACGCAGCGGGCCAGGAGTCTGGCTAAATTCTTGCCGGCTGGCACTAGCCGACAGCTTGGCTGGAACGGGACTGGCACGCAGCACCTGCTCGCTGAGCAGGTGGCCGGTATTTCGGTGACCAGCAGCCACGCAGCCGTCGTTACGCTGCTTGCCCGGATAGAGACGGGGCGCCTGGTTGAGCTTGGCGTGCCGGTCTATGTTGCTCGCGACAGCATGGCCATTTCGGGCGAGCCAGCGCTGCTGCCCGCCCCTGCCAACGCCGTCGCTCCGCTGCATGGCCTGGGCAGCGGAGACGCGGCCACGCAGGCAGAGCTCCAAAGCCAGCTTCCGGCTTTCTTCCAGGCGTATGCCTCGGGCGACAAGACGACACTGGCCAGGTTCGTGTCGCCAGGAGCGCGCCTCACCGGGCTTGGTGGCGCGGTGACCTTCGGCTCGATCGACAGCGTCTACGCACCGCGGGGCGGTTCGCAACGCCAGGCCGTCGTGACGGTCACGTGGGAGCTGCCGGCGCCCGGCCGGACACATGACGCGACCGCCAGCGCGGCGGCCACGCTGCAGATGACCTATCAGCTGACGGTCCTGCGGCAGGGCAGCAGCTGGGACGTGCAGTCGATCGGCACGTCAACTCAGGGGCCGCCTTGATGAAAGACAACCAGCCCGCCCCCGCCTCCGCTGGCCGCGCTCACTCACCCCCGGAGATTCGATGTCGGCTCACCTGTTCGCTGCGACCCACCCGCTGGCCGCCCTCAGCACCACCGGGCTGGTCAGCTATCTTCAGGGCCTTTTCGGGCCACTATTCCTGGGGATCGTCGGTATCTGTGCGATCTTCTTCCTGTTCACCCGCGAGATCATTCGCTTCGTGCAGTTCATCGTGCTCGCTATCGCAATCGCCATCGTTTTCTACACGCCAAACATCGTGCAGGCGATCGCGTCGGGCATTGTCAACGCGCTTGGTGTGCATTGACGCAGCGCGCAACGGGGGCAGTGCGCACAGGATCCGTGAGCGCCCAGTCGATCAGCACTACTCCGGTGCGCAGTGCCTTGGCAGGAACTCGACTCATCAGGACCGTGTGTAAGACCGGGTTAGTGCTTCGCCGGGCTGGTACCGCTAGCAGACGGAAGGAGGCGGCGCGTGGAGCTACCCACCTACACGAACATCTGGAAAATCGAGAAGCGGCTCTACAAGCTGTACGACTTTCGCCTGCCCATGCCGGTACCGGTGGGGCAGGTCGCCGCATTTCTCGGGATCGCGGTGCCCTACACACTCATCCTGACCATGGCGGGGATGCCGTTCAGCCACACGTGGTTCTGGGTGTATGTCCTGCCGCCGGGAGCTCTCGCCTGGCTAGTGACGCGGCCAGTGCTCGAGGGGAAACGGCTGCCTGAGCTCGTCCTATCCCAGGTGCGCTACCTCACCGAGCCGCGGACGTGGTGCCGGATGGCGCCGGCAGCGGAACAAGACTTGATCACCGTGGTCGCCATCGTCTGGCATCGTGATGCGCCACGGGGTGTCGTGGCAGGCGAGATTTCCCCGGTTCCGCTGCGCTCAGCGGTCCCGAACGTCACCACAGGCAGGGCCGGGGATTGCGAGGGTCTAGCGGCGGAGTCTGAGCCAGCGGCAGCGCCTGTGTCAGCGACTGAGCCTGTGTCAGCGCCAGCGCCAGCGCTTGTGCTGGCGGCGGAGTCTGAGCCTGTGTCAGCGCCAGCTCCTGAGCGTGTGCTGGCCGCGGAGCCTGAGCCAGCGGCAGCGCGGGTGAGAGCCGCGGAGAGGCTGGCAGCGCCAGAGCGCCATCGAGCGGCTGGGCATAGCCCTGAAGCTGACCGCGTGTCAGCTCGAACGGCTGGGCATCCGCACCCGAATAGCGGCCATGGCGCAGCCAATGGCGACGTCACGGTGGCCGACGGGGCCCTGTCCGTCACGGAATGGGCCGCTGCGCAATCCGACGGCGGGCGCAGCGCTGCGCGGCCCGCTAGCGACGCACGCCACGTGAACGAGGTCACTGAGGAGAGTCGCACTTGCGAGACCGCCGCGAAGGCCCGCAGTGGCGACGGAGTCCGCGACACGGCGCGCGATGGCGACGACTCGGCGATTGACGCCCAGCCTGCCGAGGCGCCGGTCCATGCCGCACGCCCAGCCGAGCCAAAAGACCTGACGGCTGAGGGCGAGAGCGAGTTCGGCGGCACGGCTGGTACCGCGGCTGTCGGCCGTCCACTCTGGCCGGATCGTCCGGCGGTGTCGCAACGTCCGGCGGTGTCGCCACGTCCGCCCAGGTCGCCACGTCTGCCCAGGTCGCAACCACCGGCCGGGTTGCAAAGCCCCGCTGAGTCGCAAGGCCAGGCTGTGTCGCAAGGCCAGGCTGTGTCGCAAGGCCCGGCTGTGTCGCAAGGCCAGGCTGTGTCGCAAGGCCCGGCTGTGTCGCAAGGCCAGGCTGTGTCGCAAGGCCAGGCTGTGTCGCAAGGCCAGGCTGTGTCGCAAGGCCAGGCTGTGTCTTCGCCCGCGCTGGCGGCCGGGCCGAGCGCCGTGCCGGCGGGACAGGGTCCTGATCCGGCCGCGAGCCGCAGTGCTGGTGATGCCAAGCCGCCCGCAGCGGCCCCGGGCCGGCGCCCCGCTCGCCCAGTGGTGCGCGTCAGCGGGGACACCTCTGCACGACCGTTGCACGTTGTGGAGCGCGCGCTGCGCAATGCCCCGACCAGTCGCGCGGACGGCTGGCGGGATCACGTCGTGGTCGTGCCTGGCGGCCATCGACCCGGCAAGCCAGACCAGGTGCAGCGCGACCTCGGCAGGGTCCAGCTACCGCTGGCGGGGCCAGCCAGGATCGTCGTGCTCGGCTGCACGAGCGGGGCGGGCCAGACCTCGACGACACTGGTGACTGGCCAGTTGCTCGCTAGTCTGCGCGGGGAACCAGTCGCCGTCCTCGACTTGAGCCCAGGCCCTGGCTCGCTGACCGAGCGCGCCCGCAGCGTGCCACGGCTGCTGCCCAATCATCGGCCAGGCGGGGCCTCGGCCAGCGCGGAGCTTAGCCGGTCCAGGGGGCTGCAGGTGGTCACCGCGTCCAGCCCGGCCGAGGAGCCAGGGGACCCCGGGCGCCTCATCGACGCGGTGGTGGCGCGCTACCCGATCACGCTGGCCGACCCAGCACCGGCTCATGTGCCGCGAGCACTGCAGGCTGCTGACCAGCTTGTGCTGGTCGCACCCGCCAGTGCTGACGCTGCGGGTTCGCTGGCGATGACACTGGAATGGCTCGAGGCCCACGGGCACCTGGACTTGGTCAACTCTGCCGTGACTGTACTAAACGGCGTGAGCGGCCAGACGACTCAGCACGTAGACCGCGCCGCGGCCGTGGTTGCCGGGCGTTCGCGTGCCGTAGTCCGGATTCCCTGGGACGGCAGGCTCGGGGTCGGCGGACCGCTTGGCATTTCAGCGGTCCAGGCCTACACGGCACTGGCCGGCGTGCTGGTCGCGACTCTCTCAGGTCTGCCAGACGCGGCTGTGCCAGCGGGGGCGTCGCAATGAGCGTCCGGACGGCGCGACGCACCAGCGGGCGAACCCGGCTCGCGATCCGCTACTTTGACGACCGCATTGTGCTGACCGAGACCCATGCCTGGGCGTACTACCGGCTGCCAACCGTCCCTTACGAGTTCACCACTCCGGCTGAGCGCGAGGCGATGGCAGTCAGCATCACGGTTGCGCTGGCCGCGATCCGGATGGCCGACGCGGAAGTGCACCTGCGAATCGCACACCGGCCATACCCCACTGCGGAATGGGCTACCAACCTGGACGTCACCTCCGACGGTGGTCCCGGTTGGTTCGACTACCTCGACGAGATGTACCGACATGTCTGGGCCAAGGACTTCTGGACCAAGGAGGTTTACCTTGGCGTGCGCCTTGGTCAGCGCGGCGTCAGGGCCCAGCTGTCGGGAGGCGTCCTGGCCCAGTTTGGTCACTCCTATCGCACCATCGAGCAGACGCTCGGCCTGACCGACGAGGCCGTGCCGACGGCAGAGATCGCGCGGTGGACTGAGCACTCGGAGCGGATCAGCCGCGCCCTGTCCGCCAGTGCCCTGTCGGCTAGGCATGCGACTTCTGACGACATCGCCTGGCTGTTCCGGCACGCGCTCACCGGTTCGGTCTCTGAGCCAGCACCGTCCGCCGCCCGGCGCCGCACCTGGGGGGCCGGCGAGATTGAGGCGCTGCTCGAGGGCCAGATCGACAACGGCCGCACCATCTTGCGTCTGGTCCATCCGGCCGGCGAGTCGTGGGCGTCGTTCATGTCTTTCGCCCGGTTTCCCGACGTCATGTACTTCCCGGAAAGTGAACCATGGCTGCACTACGCCGACGCGCTGCCGTTCCCGGTTGAGGCCAGCTTGCGGATGAAGTTGATCGCGCCGGCCCGGGCGAGCAAGGATGTGAGCCGGCGCCTGGCTCACGCCAGGGACATGGACGCGCACATCCGGGAGGCCGGGGCTGACCTGCCGATCGCGCTGATGGAGCAGATCGAGGCCGCCAGGCTGCTGGAGCACGGTATAACCAAGGAACGGCTTCCGTTCGTCTACGGCTGGCATCGGCTGCAGGTCACGGCACCCACGCGGGACATGTGCCTGCGGCGCGCAGAGGCGGTGGTCGAGCACTACCGGGACGCTGGCATCGACGTCGTGAACTCCACCGGTGATCAGTTCTCCCTGCTGTGCGAGTCGCTCCCCGGCGACCGGGTCCGGCTCAGTTCCTATTTGCAGCGGCAGCCGCTCTACACGGTGGCCGGCGGGATGCCCACGGCGACCGTAGAGCTGGGCGATCGCATCGCGTCCGAGGCGGGCTGGATCGGCCCCTACATCGGCGAAACCCTGGGCCGGTCGCGCTCCGTGGTCCATTTCGATCCGCTCGTGGCCGCCGCCCGGAACAGGCCGACGGCAATCGCGGTCACCGGAGAGCCCGGCGGCGGCAAGACGACGCTGGCGCTGCTGCTGATGCTGCAACTCGGGTTGCGCGGCGTGACGGTCGCTGTCATCGACCCAAAGGGCGACGCTGAGTCGCTGGTTGGCTGGTTGAACGCACGCGGCCGGCCCGCCCGGGTCGTCCCGCTGGGCAGCGCGGCCCCCGGCCTGCTCGACCCGTTCTCGTTCGGCGACGACATGGCTGCACGGCGGACCATGGCGAGCGAGACGCTGCGCTTGCTCCTGCCTCGCATGAGCGAGGAACGCGAAAGCGCGATGATCCAAGCCGTGGCGGCGGTGGCGGCGGGCGAGCAGCCGAGCCTCGGCAAGGTCGTCACGCACTTGGAGCAATCGCAGGATCCGGCGTCGGTGAACCTCGGCGCGGTGCTGCGGTCGATGTCGGAGATGCGACTTGCCCGGTTGTGCTTCGCGCCATCGGGGGGCGAGCGGATTGACGCGGCCGGGTGGACAACCGTGTTTACGCTGGCAGGCCTGACGCTGCCGGATACCGCGTCGGGCCGCGACGACTACTCCTACGAGCAGCGGCTCTCGGTCGCATTGCTCTACCTGGTGTCTCAGTTCGCCCGCAGACTGCTCAACGGGATGGACCGGCGGCTGCCCAAGGCGATCTTCCTCGACGAAGCGTGGGCGATCACCTCGACACCGCAAGGCGCCAAGCTGATCCCCGAAGTGTCGCGGATGGGTCGGTCCCGCAACACTGCGCTGATCATGGTCTCGCAGAATGCGGGTGACCTCCTCAACGAGCAGGTCACCAACTGCATTTCCAGCGTGTTCGCGTTCCGGTCGGCCGAACAGGCGGAAGTCGCCAGCGTGCTGGCGCTGCTCGGTCTGGAACGCTCGGATGAGCACAAGGCCGCCCTGCGGGGGCTGGGCAACGGCGAGTGCATATTCCGCGATCTGGACGGCCGCGCAGGCCGGATCACCGTCGACCTGATCTCGGACGAGCTACGACAGTGCCTGGACACGAATCCGACCCGCGCTCGGGCCGGTGACGTTCCAGCCGCCGCGGTCGACGCTGAGCTGCTGGCAGGTCCGCGGGCAGCGCGGCCAGGTTCATCGGCAGGCTCAGCCTCATCGGCAGGCTCAGCCTCATCGGCAGAGTCACCGCGGTCGGCAGAGTCAGCGCGGTCGGGGGACCGCGAGCGATCAGATGAGTGCGCGCCATCGGGGGAGTCAGCGCAGCCTAGCCAGCCGGGAGTCGGCTGACGTCGCGGCTGTCCGCGACAAACACCCCCATCAGGAGCCCTCCGGATGTCCCGAGTCCGCCTGTCGCGCAAGCTGGCCGTCGTGCTTGCGATCCTGGCTGCGCTGCTGGCGGTGGTCATGTCGCGGTCGGTAGCTGGCGGCGCCGCGGTGCCTGCCGGCACGGCTGCGAGCGCGCGGGCTGCCGCCAGCCACGAGGCAGTGTCGGCTACGGACGCGGCCGCGTCGCTGCGGAGTGCTGACAGCCACGGTCAGGCTGCGTTTCCCTCCTCGAAGACAGCACATGCCACGACAGTTGTGCGGCTCACGGCGGCCACCGGCGGGCTCTGCTCGGTTCCGGGCATCGGCGACATCGGCGGCTTGCTCGGCTTCTGCAGTCTCGGCTCATCCGGCCTGACGGGTGACCTGAACAACATCTGCCAGCCCTCGCTGCCGACGCCGGAGCCGGCCAACGGCGGGATCGATGGCATGATCAGCCCGCCCGCGTCCGGCAAGCGGCCGGCCACGCTCTACGACCAGTACGGGGTGGCGGGCGCGAACTGGTCAGCTACGAACCTGCAGTGCTCGGACATGACGTCGCTGATCGGCAACAACGTCGCGGGCATGGTGTTCGACATTGCCAAGTCGATCGACCGCGTCACCATCAGCGTCTACCAGTCCGCGGCCGGGGAAGGCATCCTCGGCTGGCTGCAGCGGGTTACCGACACGCTGATCACCAGCCTGGGCAACGCAATCTATTTCCCGTATCTGGCCGTCATTGTCATCCTCGGTGCGATCTGGCTGGCCTGGCAGGGGCTGATCCGCAAACGTGGCACGCGCACCATCGAGGGGACAATCTGGATGGTCGTCGCGTGTGCGGCAGCCATCTTCCTGATTGGCAAGCCCGCCGAGGTCACCGGACTCGGGCGCGGGGTTTCGGACGGAATCTCGCAGGCACTCAATACGGCGTTCGCAAAACTGCCGAACCCGGGACCGAGCAGTTGCGTGCCGGTCGGCAAGGCTGACCCGCAGGCAGCACCGGCCAGCTACAGCTACGTTTCTGGCAGCACGGTGGTCGACCAGAATGCCGACGAGCTCTGGAGCGTGCTGGTCTGTAAGCCGTGGCTCGTCGGCGAGTTCGGCACCTCGGCGTATGCCACGGGCAGCGGCACCCCGACCGCCGTGAACAAGTACGGCCGCCAGTTGCTCTGGGCCCAAGCGGTCGCGGTGAACGAAAAGCCGACGGCCGCCCTAATTCAGGCGAAGCAGGCCGCGTACCAGGGCATCGCAAGCAGCCTCCAGACCAACGATCCGTCGATCTATCCGCTGTTTCAGGGCAAGCAGTGGACGACCAGACTGGAGGTTGGCTTTGCGGCGTTGTTTGCCGCGCTGGTCGCTGGCCTGCTCGTGCTGCTGATCTCGGTGACCTTGATCATGCTGAAGCTGAGCTTTTTGCTGCTCCTGATCGTCGGGCCCTTCTTCCTCCTCATCGGCACGCATCCAGGCTTCGGCCGGGTAGTCGCCCAGCGCTGGGTGGAGATGCTGATCGGCGTCCTGCTGAAGCAGGCAGCGGTTGCGCTTGTCCTGAGCCTGCTGCTCTACTGCTACGAGCTGATCATGGGTACGGCCGACGCGGTGCTGCCGTGGGCCCTGAAGATCCTCATGATCGCGCTGGTGACCGTGGCCGCATTCATCTACCGCAAGCCGTTCCAGCACCTCTTCTCCGCTGTTGGCTACGGCATGATCGGCGCACAGGAGCGCGCTGAGACTGGGCTCGCACGGGCGGGCGCGACCGCGCGAGCCAACACGCACGCCGCGGCCGGCTGGGTGCCGCCTATCGCCGCATACCGAGCGGGCCGATGGGTCCGGCGCAATCCTGGCCAGGCCGCCGGGCTGGCTATGGCGGCAGCGAGTGGCGCATCGGCGGCGGCTGCTGCGGCCGGGACCATCGTGCACGGCTCGGACGCTGCCAGCGCAGCAGCAGGCGAGGACACCGCACCTGGATCCGGTGCGGCAACTGCGGACGGCGTCACGGCGCGGACAGCGCTTGCGGCCAGGTCACGGGCGCTGATTGGCGACGGTTCGACGGCGGCAGGTTCAAGCGCAGCGGGCTCGACCGGGACAGGGGGCGCGACTGCGGGCGGGACGGTAGCGGGTGGCACAGCTGGGAGGGTGACTGCAGGCGGCGCAACCGGCACTGGCGCGGCCAGCTCGGCGGCGCCCGGCGTGACTGGCCCGCCGCCGCTCAAGCTGCCTGCCCGCAACGGCGCCACGTCCCGCTCGAACGGCGCGAGCCAAGGCGGCAACGGCACCGCGGGCCAGATGACACGCACTAGCACGGCGAGTCCCGTGGCGGGGTCGGCAGCGGCTCCTCCTCGTGGCAGTACCTGGCCGCATACCAGGTCGGGTGGTTCGGCCGGCGCGGCGAGCGGCGCTGGCAGGGCCGGTGCGGCGGCCAGTTCCGTTGCCGGGCCGGCTCGCCCGGTGCCGCCACCGCGCCAGCCCGCAGCACGTCCCACTGCCTCGCGCCAGCAGGCGGTCTCGAACAGCCGCGCGACAGCCCAGCCGCCCACGCAGTCTGGACCTGGTAACCCGGCAGCGCCGAGGCAGCGCCGGCTAGGGGGCAACCGGTCGGGGGGGCCGCAGTCCTCGGGCAGTTCGTCCGGTCCGCCCCGATCTCGCGGCCAGGCTGGCCCGCGCCGGTCGTCCGGTGGTGCGGGGCCAGCGGGTGGTGGGGCGACGGGGCAGCCGCCCGCTGGTCCAGCCAGACCGGCGCGCCCAGCGCGCGGAGGGGGCACGCCGAGCCAGCCGAAGCCGCAGCGCGCCGCCCCGCAGAAGACTGGCCGGTCGGCTCCTTCCCCGGACGGCGGTCGCCTGCGGGTTCGACTGCCCGGCTCGTCACCCCGGCCTGGCCGGACCGCCGCCGGGCGCGATGGCGAGCCGCCGGCCTGGGCGAAGTCGGGCGGAAGCGGTGGCGGTGCCGGGCGGCGGGCCGCGGGCCCGTCGGCAGCGGCCGGGGGCTCTGGGCCGGTGCAAGTCTCGGGACCAGGCGGCGTCTCGGCTGAGCCGCGCTGGCTCGGTCAGGCGGCGCCCGGCTCAGCCACCAACGCAGATGGTGATCCCGAAGCTGGCCGGCAGACGCCGTTCTGGCTTCGCTCACTACGCCGGAGATAGCGGACATGGAGAGTGCTGCCCACCGACGCGCCGCATTCGCGGTGATCGTGTTCGCCCTCGTGGGGCTCGGGGCGTATCTGATCGGGTCGGTCCGGCACGGCGACCAGCCTGCCACTAGCCCGTCGGCCGCCAGCCACTCATCGCCTCCCACCCGGCGAGCCGCAGGCACTGGTACCGGAGCCGGATCGCCCTCGCCAGCCGCATCGGCGCCTACCTCCAGCCCACCAGACATCTATCAGTGGCTGCCGTTCACGCAGGCTGGCCTCACGGCGGCGGCAACGACGGTGGAGCGGTTCGGCACCGACTACGGTACCTACTCCTATACGCAGGACCCTGGGCAGTACGTGGCGCCCATGCGATCGCTCGCGTCAGCGGCGGTCATCAGCCAGATCGAGGCGGCCTACGCGACGCCAGGCGTGACGTCGGCCCGAACAAGCGGAAAGCAAATAGCGGCCGGATCGGCGACGATCGAGTCGCTCCAGGCGTTCGGATCCGACAGCCTGACGTTTACGGTGCAGGTCAGCCAGCAGATTACTGCCAGCACTGGCCACAGTCGGCTCAGTAATGCGTATGCGGTCACTCTTACCGGCAATGGCACGAACTGGCAGGTCACCGCAGTCGAGCTGACTTCGGTCGGCAACTCGTGATCGGCGGTCCGCTCGGGTCCGGCGGTCGTCGCGCGATCATCGTTGCCGTCGTGGCGGCAAGTGCCCTCCTGCTTGCGGCCCTGGTCACTGGCCCGATGGTGATATTCGCGAGCAGCAGCCTGCTAGCCATGTCGGGTACCTCGTGCACATCGCCAGGAAACAACAACGCGGTACAACCGACCGCCAGCCAATCGGCCCGCAATTCGATCCCGGCTGACTACCTCGCGCTCTTTATGTCGATCGGCGCCAAGTACCACGTTCCCTGGGTCATCCTGGCTGGCATCGGGAAGGTCGAGAGCAACGATGGCCAGAGCAATCTTCTAGGCGTGCATAGCCTGGCCAACGCATTCGGCGCCGCTGGCCCGATGCAGATCGGAATCGGCGGTGCGGCCGGTAATCAGTGGGGTGGCGCCCCGGTGCATCCGGCGACCGAGGACGTCAATGGCGTCGCAACCGATGCGAACGGCGACGGAGTCGCAAGCGTCTACGAGCCCGCGGACGCGATCGCCGGCGCGGCCAAGTACTTGCTCGAGCACGGGATCCTGAGCAATGTCGACCAGGCGATCTTCGCGTACAACCACCTAGCGTCGTACGTGCAGGCGGTGCTGTCCTGGGCCGCGCAGTACGCGAACGGCGGGTACACCGTCGCCGGAGCCACGCTGGCCAGCGCGCCTGGGTGCCTGCCAGGTGTCGGGAACGCGCCCAATAGCGACGTCTCCGCTGCCATTGCCTACGCGGAGCAACAACTAGGCAAGCCCTACCTGTGGGGCGGTACTGGCCCGGACGCATTCGACTGCTCTGGGCTGGTCATGATGGCCTACCGGGCCGTCGGCATCGATATCCCGAGGACGTCGCAGGAGCAATGGGCGTGGGGACCGCGGATCAAGCCGAGCCAGGTGGAGCCGGGCGACCTGGTGTTCTTTGCCGGCTCGGACGGGACGCCCACGGCGCCAGGTCATGTCGGGCTGGTGATCGGCGGTGGTCTGATGATCGAGGCGTATGCGTCCGGCGTGCCGATCCGGATCGCGCCCTATGGCGATCGCGATCCGATCGGTTTCACCAGGCCCTGGGCACACAGCGGTGTCAGCAGCGCAAGTCCTCATTAGATCTGTGCGCGGTTCGGAGATGCGACAGCCGTCGCGCTTCCGTGTCGCGTGACGGCCGCCGTCCTGCAGCGCGGCTAGTCAGCCCGAGACAGCACCCGGCAGGAGGGGACGAATGCTTCCCTCTATCCGTCCGAGCTTCAGCGCGGGGCGAAGATCATGCGAGAGTTGGCCAGGTCATAGGTGGTGACGAAATTCCTCAGGAAGGCGTCACCGATGAGGCCGTCGTAGATGATCTTCTGAAACATGACCTGCGGATCGTGCTGGCGGAACGCAGAGGCGCCGGTCAGGCTGATGCTGCCGGGCAGGATCGTGAAGTAGCGGGCGTACTCGTGCCCCGTCTCGTCGTGGCCCAGGAGCCTGCGGGTGCTCTCGGCCTCTAGGTCGATCGCATTCTGAGCGGCGAAGGGCTGGTTCAGGATGAGGGTGTCCGAGCCGGTATCGACTTCGACTTTGACCGATCGCCCGCCGGGAAGCGTGAGGTCTATGTACACGTCCGTTGAGAACGGGCCATCCTCGTGCACATTGATCGCGACTGACGTGCCGCTGGCCAGCCGGTCAGCGAAAGATCGCTCGTCCTCGATGACGATGGCTCCGGCTTCGTAGTCGATCGTCACCGGGGTGGACCGAAAGTTCGTCAGGGACACCAGCCCGGCGATTCCCGCTAGGTCGAAGACGCCGACGGCCACGTTCTCCCTGGTGAAATCACCCAGCTTGAGCGAGCTCAGCGTGCTCATCGGCACCGCCACCGCCTGACCTGACATCCGGCGCCCGCCGTAGGTCTCGTCCAGGGGCACGCAGCTGACCTTGGCGGCCAGGTCCGGCGAGATCAGGTTGATGCCGATTCCGGTGTCGAAGATGAACGTGGTCTCGACGTCACCCAGCACCACCGGAACGGTCAGCATGTGCTCCTGGTACTGGAACGGGACCGCGCAGACCATCCACAGAGTTTAGGACGGAGGTCACTGGCCTCACCCCGCTGAGGAGGTGCCGGGAGTCAGTCGTCTGCCCAGGCGCAACGTCGGCGGCGTGAATCGGCTGTCCACGTTCGCCCGCAGGTCGCCGACAATGTCAGGGATGGGCCGGGTCGCCTCCCGGGCGACGACGATGCGGTCGGCCCGGTCCAGGTTGCCGCCCGCCCTGATCGCCGCCAGCAGGAACGTTCTCATGCCGTGTGTCAGGACCACGGTCAGGTGCGCGGCCACGTGTCGGACCGTCCAGCCGGCGCACAGGCTCTGGGTATCCCACTGCTGCGGGCTGAGTCCGTCGAGCATGTCGGCAACGGCTCGGCGTTCGGCCGCGACGACCGGGAAGTAGTCCACGTGGACCACCCTTCACCCGCGCTCTTTGCTGGCGCAACCGCTAAGAGGTCCCGCCGGGCGTGCGGGCAGCCGATGTGCGGTTAACCGGGCGGGCTCGGCACGGCGGACTCGCGGCGCTCAGCGGTCAGCCGCTGCCGTTTCCTGGCGTGGTCCCCCACTTTGACGCCGTTGCTCGTCGCTGCGTGCGCGATGACGTCCGGCAGGAATATCCCGTTCGGGACATCGCTCAGGCCGATTTCAAGAGCCGCCTGCTCGCCGTCGGTGTAAACGAGTATCCGCGCGACCGGGCCGGTCTGAATCGGCTTGTGCTCGAAGGCGATCCGGGTGATTCCGCGCCACGGACAGAAGTCGGTGACAAACTCCGATGTGCTCGCGGTGATGCCCGTCCGGTCGACCGTCCAGGCACCGATGGTGGCCGGCTCTCCGGATTCGTAGGCCTCGATCAGTGGCGGGACGAAACGGGGCCCGAGCAGCCGCCTTGCCTCGCCGATCAGGCGACGGTCCAGGTGGCGCGCGAAGCGGACGGTCGCGTCATCGTAGGCGACGAGCGAGATTTCGGTCCCTGCGCCACGCACGGTGCACGTGTACAGCCACCCGTAATACCAGAGCGCTTCGTCGAGGAGCGTTTCGGTGACACTGTCCACGCCAGCCCACCGCAGGACGCTAGGCCCGGCCTCAGCGGTGACGAGGTGAGCCAGGCCGCCAGCGAACCAGAACACCCGGTCCGTCTCCGTGCCCGGCGCGAAGGAGTGGTTCAGGATGACCGACCCGACGTAGTAGCCGACACCAACCACACCGGCCACGCTGATGATGACAATGGCCAGGACGGGCGGCCACCTCACGAAGGCCGTGCTGACCACGAACACGACTAAGGCCACCAACCCGACCGCGCCCAGGATCACCGTCGCGCTGGCAAAGCCCACTAATCCTTCGCGGTAGGGCCGGTCTGCCCTGCTGCGGGTCACCCCGCGCACCTCACCGAGGGCGAATTCCTCGCTGAGTCGCTGCGCCGCCGCCAGGTCTTCCCGGCGTCTTTTCCGCATGCTGACCGTCACTCCCGCGCTGGCTTGTCGGCCGACTCCACCATCCTCCCAGGGCGTCAGGCCCGGTGCGAGAAAGCGAGGGCGAGGATCAGCCAACGAGACGCCGACGCTGTCCGGAACGGCAAGTTAAGGCGCCAAATCGCCCGGGCTGGTGCGTTAGCACAGTCCCGGGCGCTTCGAACTCGATACATCTGCTGTCTAACTGCCACTTCGCGTGCGCGCCGCGGCAAGCGCGCGGTGGCAGGCGATCGTGGCGGTCGGCCGGTGCGTCCACTGGGCGGCAAGTTATCCGCTGGCCCGGCCACTTGGTCCGCAGCTATCGTCTCGACGGTGGGACGATTCCGACGCATCACCGACGAGCTCGGAGTTGGCCTGCCCGTCGAAGACGGGCGCACGGCCGAGGCCGCTCTCGACGGACTGCTGGAGCTGTCGCGAAGCGACGATGGCCGGGCTCGACAGCTCGCGTGCCGGAACCTCTGCACCTGCCACGTCAGGGCCGATCACGACCGGGTGTGGACGAGGCTGCTCGAACTAGTCGAGGACCCCGATCCCGATGTCCGGGGCGATGTGATCCATGCCATCACCGACAGCACGCCAGCCTTGCGGGTCCCGGCTGTGATCCAGGCCCTCACGTCGCTTCACAACGACCCGGACAAGGGCATCCGCCGCCAGGTACGCAAGACTCTCGCCCACTACCGCCGGACCGGGAAGGTAACCGACGCCGCTCGCTAACCGGTGGCCGGCGCGCGCGTGCGTGTCGTGTCCGACTGTGCGGGGCGTGAACCGTTATGCCCCGGATATTGCCGGTGCCGGGTTGGGCGGAGAATCCTTGATTCGTGATCCAGCCCCGGGGGACCTTGTCGATACGACGTATGTCGGGGTACTGGGTGGTGCTCTCTGCCGCGACCTTGACCACGCTGGTCACGGCCGCGATCGCGGCGGCGCTGGCCGTGTTCGCGGGCCAGTTGCTCCCGCTCGCGGTCCGCCACGACCTGTCGGTTGCCCCCGGCACCGCGCTCTCGATCGCCGGCCCGGTGAGTAACAACGAGACGACGGCGACGGCGAGCACGCTGCGCCGGGCGGTGCGGCATTCGCTTGGTGGCGTGCCGTTCGGGTTCTGGTCGGCCACCTGGTCCGACCCGCTCGACCTCGTCCCGGGCGCGCTACCCGCGCGGCCGGTCAGCGTCGGCAAGGGAGCCACGCCCTTACTCCAGGCTGCCTCGCTGCAGGGCAGCACGAGCCACGCGGTGCTCGTGTCCGGCCAGTGGCCAGGGACGCTAGGCCGTGCGGGTCGTTCCCCAGCGGCTCGCGTCCCGGCCGCCTTCGACGCAATCCCCGCAGCCCTCCCGGCGTCCACGGCAACGCTGCTGCACCTGAAGGTCGATGACGTCCTCACGCTCGAGGACGGGATCACTAAAGCCAGGATCAGCTTCCTTATCACCGGCTTGTTCGCACCGCGCAAGCTGTCCGGCAGCGCCGCCTCCTACTGGGCACTGGACACCATCCCCGTGGTCGGCTCCGCCACTTCCAGTGGATACACCACGTACGGCCCGCTGCTGGTCAGCCAGGCCGCCTTCACGCCGGGTGCGAGGAGCACCGGCGCCGATTCCGGCACGGGCTCGCAGACCGGAGCGACACTCACCGCGAGAACCGGGACGTGGATCGCGCAGCCGGACATGGCGAAGTTCACCGAGGCCGGCTTGTCCTCGATTTCGGGCGACGTATCGGCGCTCCAGCAAGCGCTCCTGAAGTCGGACCTGCTCGGCGGCATGCAACTGTCGACCAGGCTGCCGTCGGTGCTGGGCGCCACCGCGACGGACCTGTCGGTAGCCAGGTCACTGATCGCGATCGGTGCGCTGCAGTTGCTGGTGCTCGCCCTGGCTGCGCTGCTTGGCGTCGCACGGCTCCTGGCCAGCCAGCGCGAGGGGGAAACGGCGCTGCTCAACGCACGCGGCGCGTCCCGCTGGCAGCTCGGCCGGCTCACGGCCACTGAGGTGATCCCGCTGTGCGCCGTCGCCGCGGCCGTCGGCACCTTGGGCGGCATCTGGCTCGCCGGCCAGCTGGCCACGGCCGGACCGCTGAAGGCGGCGCGGGTGACGCCCCCAGGCCCGGCGTTCCTGCTCGGCAGCACAGCGGGCAACCCATCGGCCACCTGGCGCGACGCCATCGCCGCCGTGCTCGTCGTCGCGGTGATCGCTATCGCCGCGATGCTCGGCCCCGTGCTCGGCACTGGGCCGGCGATGACAGAAGCAGGCATCCGCCGCGGCAGGCAGGCTGGGATCGCACGGGCCACCCGGGCGGGCGCTGACCTCTCGCTCGTCGTGCTGGCGGTGCTGGCCGGGTGGCAGCTGCGGCGCTATTCCGCGGGCGGCGGCACGACTACGACGATCGATCCAGTGCTTGCCCTGGCTCCGGCTCTCGCACTGGCGGGCGGGACCGTTGTCTTGCTGCGCCTGCTGCCAGCCGCGGCGAGAGCCGGGGACCGGCTCGCCGGGCGCGGGCGGCGGCTGACCGGCTCGCTCGCCAGCTGGCAGGTGAGCCGGCAGCCGCTCCGCCAGGGCGGGGCTGCGCTCCTGCTGGTCATGGCTGTCGCCACCGCGGCTCTTGCGCTCGCCCAGCACGCGAGCTGGAGCCGGTCGGCCAGCGACCAGGGTGCGTTCACGGCGGGCGCCGATGCGCGGGTGGACACGCCTGCCCCACTGGCTCCAGGCGCGACTGGCACGATCGTGCGAGCCACCGGCGTCCAGCAGGCGATGGCGGTCTCCGCGGAGCCCGACGAGATGCCCAGCGAACTGCTGGCCATCGACGGGGCGCAGGCGGCTGGCACCGTGCAGATCCGCACAGATCAGACCGCCCTCCCGGCGGCCAGGCTGTTCGACCGGATCACCCCGAAGACGACGCCCGGCACGCCAATCCCAGGTCGTCCGGACGCGATTAGGCTTACCGCCGCCCTCGCGCCGTCGGGTCTTCCGGTCCAGACCGGCGGAGTGCTTCCGATCAGTACCGGCCAGGCGAGCGCCATCGCCCGGGAGCTCCGACCCGTCGCCGTCACGGTCACCGTCGCCGACAGCACCGGCGACATGTACCAGCTCGACGCGGGCACGCTGACCGCCGACGGCCGCGCCCACGTCCTGCAGGCATCGCTCGGCGGCGGCGACGCCAGCTACCCGCTGCGCCTTGTCCAGATCGCGCTCGCGTACCAACTGCCAGCGGATCAGAACGCGGCGCTCACTCTCACCCTCACCGGACCGACGCTCGGCGGCTGGCAGCCGAGCGCGTCCTCAGTAGACCTCCAGGTCCTTCAGTCCGGTAGCTTCGGTCTGGAAACCGTCGGCAAGGCTGCCCAGCCGAGCAAGGGCACGTGGCGGGCGAACGGCGACAGCGCGAGGCTAGCTTTCGACTCCGGCTTCGGCCTGGCGGCCAGCTTCGGCGGATCGCCGGAATCGATCTCCGGCCAGGTCGTCCTCAACGCACCAGCCGGGAGCGCCCTGGCACCACTCCCGGCCATCGCCACCAGCGCCTTCGCCGACGCGAATGACCTCGGCACCGGCTCGGTCGTGCAGGGAACCTTCAACGACCTGCAGGTCCCGCTGTCGATCGTCGCTGTGGTCAAGAGCTTCCCGACGGTTACCGGCAGCAACGGCGCTCTCATCGTCGACCTGGCCGCCATCCAGGAACGGCTCGTCAGCCAGGGCGCGGCCCCGCTGGTCGTCACTGAGTGGTGGCTGGCCACCGCTGACCACCAGATCCCGGCTACCTTGTCTCGCGCCCTGCCGCCGGGGAGCGCCGTCACCGGCGCAGCCGAGGCAACGTCAGCGCTGCGGGGCGACCCGCTGACGGCAGCGCCTCAGGAGGCGCTGCTCGCCCTCGCCGCGGCGGCCGCGCTCCTCGCGATTACCGGATTCTGGGTGTCGATCGCCGCGAGCGTCCGGCAGCGCCGCGGCGAAAACGCGCTGCTCGCCGCGCTCGGTGTGAGCCGGCGCTCAGCGGCGCTGCAACTCTGCCTGGAGAAGCTGATGGTCAGCCTTCCGGCCGCTGTCCTCGGCGTCATCCTCGGCACACTGGTCGCCTCGCTGCTCGTGCCAGCGGTCACGCTGTCCGCGAGCGCGACACGGCCAGTCCCTCCGCCGGTGACGCTGTTCGACCTGTCCCAGACGCTGCCGCTCGCCGCGGTCGTAGCCTTCCTTCCCGCGCTCACCACGGCGCTGATCATGGTCAGGCGCCCGGATCCGGCGGCGGAGTTGCGCGCGGCGGAGGCAGCATGACCATCAACGCACGCATTGCAGCGCTGAACGTCAAACGCCTGACCGGTATGGGCGCGGCCGCCACGCTGGCCCTCGCGCTGCTCGTCTTCGGCTGCGTGCTGGCCGCCACTGCCGGGCCGCGCGAGGCGCTGAACTCACGTACGCAGGCGCTGCGTCAGACCCTCGCCTCGATTTCGCCGCTGGATCAGTCGATTACGGCGAGCACGACCTGGAACCAGGCCATCGAGAGCGTCGACATCCCGCAGGGCACTTTCACCAGTCGCCAGCTGCGCCAGCTCGCTGCCCAGTTCCACGCCAAGTTCAACATGGGGGTCCTGCACCTCGCCCCGTTGTCCGCCGACTGGGTGGCCATGACGAGCAGCGAGCAGACCGTACTCACCGCCCTGTCCGGCACCGTGGGACATCCGGTACAGATGGAGGTCAGCTATCGTCTCCCGGATACCGCGTACGTGCGCGTGCTCGCTGGCAGCCTTGCCGCCCCGGCCGCCGCGGCGTCCAGTGTCATCGCCGGTTTCTTTCCCACGATCAACGTGGCGGTGACGGCGCAGACCGCTGGCCAGTTCGGCCTCAAGCTCGGCTCGGTGGTGCGGACCATCGCCTCGCCGCTAGCGTCCGGCACGGCGGTCAGGCTCAAGGTCGCGGCGATCGTGGCAGAGCGCCAGCCGGATATGTCCTTCTGGACGGCCGACCCGTCGCTGGTAGCGCCCGTCCTGAACCTGCCGGGGACGGGCCCGCCATACTGGACGGCCGGCGTGTTCGCACTGCCAGACGAAACCGCAGCCGTCCAGCAGGACTACGGCCCCCGTTTTCTGAGTATCCAGTGGGTCTTCCCGATTAATCTCGGCGTCGTGCTCGGCGACCAGGCGCCGGAACTGGGTGCGGTGCTGCAGCGAATCGTCACAGAGGCCCCGCCTCTGACTGGTCAGCTGGCCGGGATCGCGAATGTGGTCATGGTCAGCACCGGCCTGCAGCCGGTGCTCAGCGGTTTCATCAGCACAGCTGCGGCGGTGGATGCACTGCTGTGGCTGCTCTATGTGAGCCTGGCGGTGACTGGCGCGATCGTGCTGCTGCTTGCCGCGCGGATGATCGTGCTGCGCCGCGCGACCGAACTGGCGCTGAGCCGGGCCCGCGGCGCTTCGCTCCTCCAGGTCGGCCTGGCCGCTGGGCGCGGGGCAGCTATCGCCGGCGTACCGGCCGCCATCCTCGCGGGTGCTGCCGCGGTGCTGCTCGTCCCGGGCCATGCGCCGCCGGGCGGCTGGTGGCCCGCGCTCGCGGTGCTCACAGTCGCCGTAGGCGCGCCTGCCGTCCTAGGCTCCTGGCAGCAGCGATCGCCCCGCGCCGGCGGTAACCCGGCTGCGGGCGGCTACTCGCGGCCCGGACAGCCGGGACGGAGCCAGCCAAGCCTCGGCTACGGGGCGCTCGGCTCCGCCAGGCGCGGCCGACGCCGGTTCCGCGGCGGAGTCCGCCTGGTAGCCGAGCTAACCGCTGTACTTGCCGCGATCGCAGGAATCATCGTGTTCCGGCAGCAGGGCGTGCAGCCTGGCGCTGGCGTCGACTTCTACACCAGCGCCGCGCCGGCGCTGGTGGCCATCCCAGCCGTCATCATCGTGCTGCGTCTGTACCCGCTGATACTGCGCGGCCTGCTGCGCGGGGCCGCCCGCGGGCGCGGCGCGACGGGGTTTCTTGGACTGGCCAGGGCCGCGCGTGCCACGCTCACCCCGATGCTGCCGGCGTTCGCCCTGGTGCTAGCGATCACCGTGGCCGCCTTTGCCGGCATGGTGCGAGACGCGGTGGCGCGGGGCGAGATCAACGCCTCCTGGCAGACGGCGGGCGCGGACGTGACGATCTCCAACGTCGGCCTGTCCCAGCCGATCCCCGCCGCCGCCCAGCGTGCGTTCGCGGCCGTGCCTGGGGTGAAACACACGGCCATCGTGTCGGAGTGGATGGTCAGTGGGCCGAAGGGCCGCATGCTGACTGCCCTCGCTGTCGATCCCGCCAGCTACTCGGCACTCGTCGCGTCGTCGAAGACCTGGCCAGCCATCGATCCGGAATTGCTGACCGGGGACCGCATACTAGCCTCCCCGCAGGCCGTCGCAGATTTCGGCGGGGCCAAGGCTGTGACGCTGACCATCGACAACGGCATCGAGCCGATCCGGGTTCAGGTCGCCGGCCGGCTGTCCGGCACGCCCGCGCTGACGGCCGGCGGAGCGTTCGTGCTCGTGCCCGAGTCTCTTGTCGCGCGCGATCCGTTCGTCATGCCGAACTTCATGCTGCTGAATGGGCCGCGGATCGACACCGGCAGACTGACCGCGCTCGCGAACAAGCTGCCCGGAGCCGTCACTATCTCGCGTGCGGCGCTACTAGCTCAGCTCACCGGCGCGCCGGTGCAGGGCGGTGCCTTCCTGCTGTTCGCGCTGGCGCTGGCGGTCGCTGCTGGCCTGGGCCTTGTTGTCCTGCTACTGCAACTGGCGCTTGGCGGCGGAGATCGCGAGGCCACCCTGGCGCGGCTGGCGACCATGGGGCTCGCCGATGGGCAGCGCGCCCGGCTGGTGTTGCTCGAAGCCATCCCCGGGATCATCGCCGCTGCCGTCGCGGCCGTAGCGTCCGCGCTGGTGCTGCCGCGGGTCGTCGCACCGGCGATCAACCTGTCAGTCTTTACCGGATCGACCGCTAGCGTCCGGCTGGTGCCAGACCTCGCGTCGATCGTTCTGCCGATCGCCGGGCTGATCGTGGTGGCCGCCATCACGCTCACACTGGAGATAGGCGCACGCCGTGGCGTCGTGTCGACTCTGCGCGAGGAGTGAGGCCGCCGGCCACGGCGCTGCGAGTGTCGCTTGCGCCTCCTAGAATACTGAGTATGCTACTGCGCATGATACGAAGTCATCCAAAGTCATGAGTGTCCGGCATGCGCTTCTCGCGCTGCTGAGCGAGGGACCGAAGTACGGCCTCCAGCTGCGCGAGGAGTTCGAGGCGCGGACCGGCGAGGTGTGGCCGCTGAACGTGGGCCAGGTTTACACGACCTTGCAGCGGCTGGAGCGAGACGGGCTCGTGGAGTCGGAAGGTGCCGACGAGGGGCCGCAGAAAGCGTTTCAGATCACCAGCAGTGGCGCGGTTGAGCTGGCGCACTGGCTTCGCACGCCGCCGGACCTGAGCTCGCCGCCACGGGATGAGCTCGTGATGAAGGTCCTGGTGGCGATCAGGTTGCCGGACACAAACGTGCACGACGTGATCCAGGACCACCGCCGTTACCTCGTGCAGCTCATGCAGGAGTGGACGCGGATCAAGGAGGGCGGGGCTGCGGGGGACCTGAACCTCGCCCTCGCAGTGGATGCCGAGTTGTTCCGGCTGGACTCGGTCGTCCGCTGGCTCGACTCGGCCGATGCCCGGCTCAGGCGGGCAGCGGCCGAGGGCAATGTCCAGCAGGCCACAGCACCGCTGCCGAAGCAGCGACGGCGCATTGGAGCACGGGGATGAGCATGCTAGAACTCCGGCAGGTGTCCAAGGTCTATGGCCGGGGCGCGGCCGAGGTGCGCGCACTTGACCAGGTCACAATGTCGGTGGACGAAGGCGCGATGGTCGCGGTGATGGGACCGAGCGGATCGGGGAAGAGCACGCTGCTGACGATCGCGGGCAGCCTGGAAGAGCCGACCCTGGGCGAAGTGCGGGTGCGCGGGGCCGATCTGGCCGAGATGTCGCGCAACGACAAGGCGCGGCTGCGGCGGCGCACCATCGGCTATGTGTTCCAGGACTACAACCTGCTGCCGGGCCTGACCGCCGCGGAGAACGTGAGCCTGCCGCTTGAGCTCGACGGACTGCCCGGCCGCAAGGCCCGCGCCGCTGGGCTGGCGGCGCTGGCCGAGCTGGGGCTGGCCGAGCGGGCCGAGCGTTACCCGGACGAGCTGTCTGGCGGCGAGCGGCAGCGAGTGGCGATCGCGCGCGCGGTCGTCGGAGAGCGACGGCTGCTGCTGGCTGATGAGCCCTCTGGAGCGCTCGACTCCGCCAACGCCGAGGCGGTCATGCGCCTGGTGCACGAGGCATGCAAGAACCGCGGAAAGGCCGCGGTGGTGGTCACCCACGATGCGCAGCTTGCGTCCTGGGCTGACCGGGTGGTGTTCCTCCGCGACGGGCGGATCGCCGACCAGACTGCACCGGCATCGGGCCCGGAGTCTCTGCTCGCGCCCGGACGGCCACAGTGACCGTCGCATTGCGGGAGCGGCCACCGCGCGCAGGGGCTCGCAACGGGGGACTCCCCGCGCGGCGCGCGGTCGTTCGCTGGGCCTGGCGGCTGCTGCGCCACGAGTGGCGCCAGCAGCTCATGATCCTTGCGCTGATCACGGTGGCCGTCGCGGCGACCTTCGTGGGATCGGCAGTGGCCACCAATACGCCGTCCCCGCCAAGCGCCGGATTTGGGTCCGCCACCGACCTCGCCACGTTTTCATCCGTGAGCTCGCACGTCAGAGCGGAGATCGCGACCCTGACGCGTCGGTTCGGCCGCGTCGACGTGATCGAGAACCAGACGTTCTCAGTGCCTGGCTCGGTCACCACCTACAGTCTGCGCGCGCAGAACCCAGACGGCGCGTTCGGCCGGCCGATGCTCACGCTAGTCAGCGGGCACTACCCGGCTGGGACCGGCCAGATAGCCCTGACCAGCGGCGTCGCATCAGCTCTGCACCTGAGCATCGGTGCCAGCTGGCGCGTCGGCGGTTCAGCCCGGCGGGTGGTCGGCATCGTGTCGAACCCGCAGAACCTGCTGGATGAGTTCGCGCTCGTGGCACCCGGGCAGGTCAGGGCGCCTACCTTGGTCACCGCGCTGTTTGACGCGCGCGGTGTCAATGCCCAGTCACTCGGCCAGAACGTCGTGTCACGGCGGTCGGCCGCCAGTACCAACCAGCTCAACCCGGTGACGATTTCGCTCGCCGCGGCCACGCTCGGGATGCTGCTCATCGCTCTTGTCAGCGTGGGCGGGTTCACGGTGCTGGCGCAGCGGCGATTGCGCTCCATCGGCATGCTCGGCGCGCAAGGCGCCACGAACGGCAGCGTCGCGCTGGTGGTCAGCGCGAACGGCCTTGCGACCGGGGTCGTCGGCGCTGTGGCCGGCTTCGCGCTGGGAATGGTGGCCTGGCTTGCCTATCGCCCGCAGGCCGAAGCGGGCGCGCACCATGCCATCGGAGCCTTCCAGCTGCCCTGGCTGGTGATCTTCGTATCGATGGCGCTCGCCGTGCTGGCGACCTTTCTCGCGGCCATCCGGCCGGCCAGGGCGATCGCTCGCGTTCCGATCGTCACCGCGCTCGCGGGGCGGCCGCCGGCCCCGAAGCCCGCTCGCCGGTGGGCCGGGCCGACCGGATGCGGGCTGCTCCTGATCGCGTTCTTCCTGATCGGCCTGGCGAGTGAGCAGGCGGCTGAGCCCGGCGACCAGTACGGGAACACCTCGGTGCTTTATCTCGACCTGACCGCCGGCCTGGTCGTGCTGTGCGTCGGGATCGTGCTGGCGGGTCCCACGTGCTTGGCGCTGCTGGCCAGGGCGACCCGGCGGGCGCCGATAATGGTGCGGCTGGCTCTGCGCGACCTGGCCAGGTACCGGGTGCGCTCCGGGGCGGCGCTCGGGGCGATCAGCATCAGCGTGCTGATCGCGGTCATCATCTGCGTCGTTGCGGCCGCGCGGTTTGGCAACGTCCTCGACTGGGTCGGGCCTAACCTGGCGCCGAACCAGCTTGTGGTGTATACGCCGGAAGGCGCGCAGCAGTTCGGCCCGGCGGGCTCAAACCAAGCCACGGTCGCACCTGCTGCGGAGATGCCAGCCAGGGCCCACGGCATCGCGGCCGCACTCGGGTCCAGGGACATCGTCCAGCTGGAGACCACCGACTCCACGCTGCAGCGCATCACGTCAGGCCGGAACTGGTACGGACCCATCTACGTGGCGACGCCGCAGTTGCTGCGCGCGTACGGCATCTCGCCCGCGAATGTCGGCGCGGACACCGACTTCCTGAGCATGCGACCGGGATTGTCGAGCCTGACGCGGATGCAGTTGCTGTACGGCGCTAGCAAATTCGGCCCGCCGAGCCCAGGCTCGTCCTGCCCGCCGAGCTACTGCCTGGCGAATCCGAAGATCCAGGAGATCAGCTCGCTGCCGTCTGGTGTGTCGGCGCCGAACACCGTGATCACCGAGCACGCCATCCGCCAGTTCCATCTGACCACTACAACGGCCGGCTGGCTTATCCAGACCCCGGATCCGCTGACCGCAGGCCAGATCACCGCTGCCCAGCACGCCGCGGTGGCGGCCGGGCTGAGCGTGGAGACGCGCGATGACATCCCGACTTTCTCCGCCATCCTCGACGCAGCAACCGTGTTCGGAATCCTGCTGGCACTCGGGATCCTTGCCATGAGCGCGGGCCTGCTGCGCAGTGAGACCGCGACCGATCTGCGCATGCTCACCGCCACCGGAGCTAGCAGCACGACCCGCCGGGGCATCGCGGCAGCCACAACGGGCGCGCTGGCGCTCGTCGGGGCCGTCGCCGGGGCGGCTGGCGGGTATATCGCAGCGATCGGGTTCTTCCGGACCAACCAGCTGGACACGCTGGCCGCGCTGCGCAGCATCCCGGTGGCCAACTTGCTCTTCATCCTCGTTGGCATGCCGCTCGCCGCGGCGCTCGGCGGCTGGCTGCTCGGCGGGCGCGAGCCGGCTGCGATCGGGCGCCGCCCGCTTGAGTAGGGCCGGAGTGAGGCCGTCGCCCTGGCGGTTTCGCCAGAGTTCTAGAAGAGCCGCTAGAGTTCAGGCCATGAGGTATCGGCAGGCGACTGCGCAGGATGCGGCGGCGATCGGGGCGCTGCACGCCGACAGCTGGCGGCGGTACTACCGCGGCGCGTACCTGGATTCATACCTAGACGGTGACGTCGTCGCGGACCGGATGGCCGAGTGGAACGATCGGCTGTCGCAGCGGCGCGCGGACTGGTACACCGTCGTTGCCGAGGTCGCAGGTGCCGTCACCGGGTTCGCCCACGTCATTCTCGACGCCGACCCGACCTGGGGCGCCTATCTTGACGCCCTGCATGTGCGGCACGACAGCAAGCGGCAGGGAGTCGGCGCGCGGCTCATTGCCGAGACGGCGCAATGGGTCGCGCGCTGCCGACCGTGCAGCGGCCTTTACCTGTGGGTACTGGAGCAAAATTCCACAGCCCAGGCCTTCTACTCTTCGCAAGGAGGCAGCAGCGTCGAGCGGCACCTGGCTGGCCCTTTTCCGGGCGGCGGGCACGCGTACTCGTTTCGTTACGCCTGGCCGGACCTGTCCGGATTGATCGGGCCGGGGTGACAGCCTCGTGCGCTGCTAGGCCGGCCGGGTGGCCAAGTCGTAGGCAAAGCTGACCTCCTGGCGGAACCGGCCGTCCGGCTCGCAGGACAGCAGCTGACTGCGCAGCTCCGCCTCGAAGGCCGCAGCCGCGCGGCCGAGAACTGGCGGAGCCAAGACCGAGGTGGAGTACACGTAGCCGGTGAGCGCTTCCACTGTCCAGTCGTGTACGGCGCGGAATTCGTATCTGCCGTCTACCTGGAATCCTGCCGCGGTGAGGACGTCCGCGTCGGGCCGGGCGGCTCGTTCCTGTTCATAATCGGCGGGAACCCGTTCGGCAGCGTCCAATCTGGCCCGCCACCAGACCATGATCTCGGCCATTGCCTGCTGCCACGGCGCGCTGCCGTGCCACGGACCCTCGCTCCACGCTAGGGCGAGGCACCGTCCCGGCCGGAGCCAGCGCAGGATGTTGGCGGCCACGGTGGACCGGCGGACCCGGTGGAACGCGTTGCCCATGACCGCCAGATCGAATCCGGCCGGCGGGGCATCGAAGTCCTCCACGGCCGACACGACCGGGCGAATGCTGTCGACGCCGGCCGCTTGCGCCTTGGCCCGCACCAGGTTGACCATGCCGGCCTCTTGGTCGACTGCCCAGGTCTGCCCGAAGTGCTGATGCAAGGCGAACGCCAGCTGGCCGGTGCCGCAGGCGAGGTCAATAAGTGTCCCGGTGCCATCAGCCCCCGACCGCCGGGTCAGATCCTCGACCAGGTCAGGCGGGTACCCAGGCCTGAATCGGTCGTAATAGCTGGCAGTTCCCCGGTACAAGTCGGTGCGAAACTGGATGTCGGCCACCTGGACATCTTCGCTCGCCGGCGCGCGAGCAGCCAGCCCCTGGTTTGAGCAGGCTCGCGAGCCGGCTTAGCTATTACCGTGCCAGGAGACACCGCAGAGGTTCCGCCCGAGCGGATTGACGCCGGCCACGTGGTCTTGCGAAGGGTCGAGGCGGCGGATGCGAGTTCCGTCGCTGCCGCGGTCGGCGCGAGCCTTGAGCACCTGCGGCCGTGGATGCCGTGGGCTACGCCGGAGGCTGCCGACCAGCGTACGCAACTGGTCCGCGTGGCCGAGGCCGACCAGCGATGGAACGAGGGCACCGGGTTCACATACGCGGTGCTGACAGCGGGGGACGGCACGCTTGTCGGCGAGATTGCGCTTCACCGGCTCACCGCCGAGGACAGCGCGGAGATCGGTTACTGGATTGCCGCCGACCAGGTCGGGCGGGGTTACGCCACGGCGGCTAGTCGGGCCACGACGGCAGCTGCGCTGGCATTGCCTGGGGTCAACCGGGTGGAGATCCACTGCGATGCGGCGAATGCGGCAAGCGCCGCGGTGGCGCGCAGAATCGGCTACCGGCTCGACCGGATCGAGACCCGGCAGCGGGAAGCGCCAGGGGAGAGCGGGCAGCTACTCGTCTGGATCCGCGACCAGCCTTATCAGGATTGAGGCTGCCGATCGGCTCGGCTAGGGACAAGCCATTGTCCGCTCGCCGGTTCGACTCGCCCCGGGTTCCGTCGGTTACCCGGTCAGTTAACGCACGGTATGCCGCTAGTGGCCGCATCGGCACCCCTTTGCGCACCGGTGGCCGACGCGGCCACCCCGCCGTGCCCGCTCTGCGCGCCGTCGGCCGCGCCCGGGCTATTCGTGCTGACGACCGGGACATTGGCTGCCTGGCGAGCAGCGCCCTGGGCGTTCGCGTTGCTCTGCGACCCCCGCGGCGGATAGAACGTTGACCTGACAATAGACCTGATATGCGGAGGATTGACTACGTTCACGTCCTGGCCATCGATCGTGGCGTAGCCGCTGATCGGCAGGGTGTGGAACGAGGTGTGCCCGCCGGTGAGGTTACGGCTTTCAGCCGCCAGGTCGACTAGGTTCCAGCCGGCATCGGTGATCACATAATGCTTGGCCACGTTGAGCAGAGCCTGAATCTTGGTCAGGTCGCTGAGTACTCCTTCGTCGCTCAACTGGTGCAAGGCCGAGTCGAGGAACGCCTGCTGCCGGTGGGTGCGGCCCAGGTCGCCACCGGGCAGCCCGTCGCGCTGGCGGACAAAGGCCAGCGCCTGGGACGCATCCAGGTGCTGGTAACCGGCCCGGAAGTTCGCGCCGGACTTCGCGTCGTGCACCGGATGCTTGAGGCAGACCTGCACGCCGCCGAGGACTCTGGCCAGCTCATAGAACCCATACAGGTTGACAACCGCGAAGTGATCGATGTGGACGCCGGTGAGCTTCTCCACGGTGGCCACGGCAGCTCGCTGGCCGGCCTCGTTGCCCAGAGCAGCGATGCGATCCTGGCCGATGCCCGGATCCTGCGCGCTCAGCCGCTGCTCGGCGTAGAACATGCTGACGCCGTAGGCCTGGTCGACCTTGCCGGACTGCT
This sequence comes from Streptosporangiaceae bacterium, assembly GCA_036495585.1. Classification (GTDB taxonomy): domain Bacteria; phylum Actinomycetota; class Actinomycetes; order Streptosporangiales; family Streptosporangiaceae; genus JAJYUU01. The sequence goes on along the minus strand of DASXMP010000006.1, from coordinate 1,525 downwards.
GCGGGCCGACGGTATTGGCGAACTGAACCCAGTCGTCGCGCGGGATGGAAAAGCCGACCGCCCGCTGTCCGCCGGCGGAGATATGGACCAGGATGAGCGTGTTCGTGTCATTGCCGCCCACCCCGGCGGCGACGGCGCGGGCGCTGCCTGCGTGCAGCTTGGCGAGGATGCGCGGTGGCAGGATCTGGCCGTTCCAGTACCGTCGGCTCTCCAGCCCCATCAGCAGGATGTTCTGCGGGCCAGTGGACGGGCCGCTCGCTATCGCGAAGGAACTGCCGATGCCCGCGATCCCATGTACCGCGAGGAACGAGAAGCCGCTCGCCACTAGCGCGAAGACGGCAGCGATGCAGCCCACCACGTAGCCAGACCGGAAGCGGCGCGCCGGGGCATCCCGATATCCCCAGCGGGGCACAGTCTGAGCGCGACGCGGCGGCAGCTGGCCTGGGGCGCCCGGGGGCATATCCAGGCCGGGGCCGACGGAGGGATGATCCTGGCCGGGCTTCCCGGCGGGCTCGCGCTGGGCGCCGCTGGGCTCGCCCCAGGTGCCGTCATTGTGGCCCCGTGAGCCGTCATTGTGGCCTTGGGAGCCGCCATCTTGGGCAGGTCCGCCTTGGTCTTGCGTCACGTGCCCGTGCGCCTCCCGCCCCACGCGTCGCAGTCCCCCGGCTACTACGCTTAGGTGGAAGTTACCCAGGCACCGCCACGACAAGCCTTCCGGCAAGCCACTGGCAGCGTTGGCAAAAGGCCTGGTCAGCAGGGGTCTAGGGACGGGGACCAGCAGATCCGGGGGGCATCTGGTGATCGAAGGCGGGTTCCCGCGACCGCGCCACCTCACGGGCCACTGGGCGACTGCCGGCCCGGCTGGCAACGACCCGGGGCACCGCACCGAGCGGTCAGGAGCGACCGGCCAGCGTACGCGGCCATCCCAGCCGCCGCCCTCTGGTTCGGTGGCGCGGTCCGGGCAGGGCGGGCGGCCAACCCAGCATCCGCCTCCGCTCCGGCCGCGGAGCCATCAGCGGGCCGCGTGGCTCTGGGGCACGCTCTCCGGGCGGGTCGGCGCGCTTTTGATCGTGCTGACGCTGGCGCTGGGAACGCTGATCACAATCGCCGCGCACGCCGAGCCCGGCCTCGTGCTGAGCATCTCGCTGGTCGTCGGTACGCTCCTGGCCAGCTTCGGCGTCAGGCACACGGCGGCTTACCTCATGCTCCCGGTCCCGGCGACCGCTTACGTGATCGCGGCGACGGTCGCCGGCTTGATTCACGACCGGGCACTGGACACGTCCCGCAGCGCGCTGGCGATTAGCTTCGTGCAGTGGATCGCCAGTGGCTTCCTCGCCATGGCCATCGCGACAGGACTGGTTGCCGGGATAACCCTCTACCGCTGGCTGCGGAGCAGGACCCGGCAAGCCCTGTCCAGCGTCTCCTCGGACCGGCAGCATCCGTCCCGGTCCAGTCGCCGCTAGGGCGCCACTGCCGGTCCGAAGTCCGGCAGAGGCCACGTAACAGCCAGGATTGGCTGCGGCCA
>DASXMP010000005.1:0-28680 GCA_036495585.1 Streptosporangiaceae bacterium | reverse complement strand
GCGAGCCGCCGCACGACGTCATGGAAGTCGCGCCTTGCCTCCGGGTCGAAGCCGGCCGTCGGCTCGTCGAGGAACAGCAGTTCCGGCCGCCCCACGATGCCGATCGCCACGTCGAGGCGGCGCCGCTGCCCGCCGGACAGGTTACGCACCCGCTTGCGCGCGTGTGGGGTCAGCCCGACGATCTCGAGCAGGTCATCGGCGTCCCAGGGGCGCGTCACGCTCGCCGTGGAATATGGCGCGTAGTAGCCGCCAAGGTGCGCGAGCAGCTCCCGGACCTGCCATTTCGCGTGGTCACGCCAGGACTGCAGCACGACGCCGGTCCTCGCCCGCCACGCCTCGTTGCCGTGCGCTGGGTCGGTGCCGAGCACGCTGACCTCGCCCGCCGAGCGAATCCGGAACCCCTCGAGGATCTCAATCGTGGTGGTCTTCCCCGCGCCGTTCGGGCCGAGCAAGGCGAGCACCTCGCCGCGGCGCGCCGCGAAGCTGACCCCGTTGAGCACGTCGGTCTTGCCGTACCGCATCCGCAGATCACGGACGTCTAATACATTACTCATGCGTCAGAAGATAGCACATGTACTACCTTTCATAGTCCGGCTGACTCGACCTCAGTTCATGACCTCGGCGTTGGGGTCGTAACCATAGATCCAGGCATTTGCCGCCAGGGGGTCGGCGGTGGCGAAAGCCAGGTCGCGCGCCTCCTGATCCAGGCCATCCGGCAGGTGGTTGGCAGCCGACCGGGCGTGGCTGACCTCCTGCAGCCGGCTGGTGCGCGGGATGCGCAGCGCCTCGTACCGCCGCAGCGCCCCGACCGGATCGGTGCCGTCCTCGGCCAGGCACCGCGCCAGCACGGCGGCATCCTCGATCGACTGGGCCGCACCCTGACCGAAGAACGGGAACATCGGATGGGCGGCATCGCCAAGGAGCGTGACCGGCCCGAAGCTCCAGCGGGGAAGCGGCGGCCGGTCGAGCAGCGCCCACCGTCCTGGCGTACCCGCGGCGTGGATCAGGTCCGTCAGGCGCCGGTCCCAGCCCGTGAATTCGGCGAGGAACTCCCCGATCGTCGCGGTAGCCGTCCAGGACTCGACCGAATAGTCGCCCGCCGGAGCAAACGCGACCAGGTTTACCAGCGTCCCGGCCGAAACGGGATAGTGCACAAGGTGATGGCCAGGGCCGAGCCAGAGCGTCTGGGCTGGCCGCAAGGCGAAGGCGGGAGCGTTAGCGGCGGGAACCAGGGACCGGAACGCGCACAGTCCCGACCAGGTGGCCGGAGCGGGTCCTGCGAGCGCCGCTCGCACCACCGAATGGGTGCCGTCCGCACCGATCACGATGTCCGCCGCGACCCTCGCCCCGTCGGAGAACTGCAGCACGGGCCGGGAGTCCTCGGTCAGGAGCCCCGTGCAGCGCCGGCCGAGCTGGACCTTATCCGGCGGAACGGCCGAGGTGATGGCGGCCAGCAGATCCGCTCGATGCGCGGTGTAGGTGTGCTCGCCGTAGCGACGCTCACACTCCCCGCGCAAGTCCTCTGCCGACAAGACGGCGCCGTCCTGCCACCGGCGGAACTCCCAGCCGACGTCCAGCCGGACCGCCTGACCGGCGAACGCCTCGAGCACCCCAAGCCGGCGCAGCAGCCGGGCCGCGTTCGGCGCTACTACCACGCCGGCCCCGACCTCGCGCAGTTCCGCTGCCTGCTCATACACCGTGCACGACAGCCCAGCGCTGTGCAAGAAGGCAGCGGCGGCCAGGCCGCCGATGCCGCCGCCGAGGATAGCGATAGCCGGTGTCGTCGTCATGCCCCTGCCATTGTGGTGGACAACCGGCACTAACGGACTGGCCTGGACGAACTGGTCCGGCCCAGACCGCGATGTCACAGGCCTCGGCTACGGTGGCAACTGTGCTCGACTCGTTCCACCCGGCCGTACGCGGCTGGTTCGAGCGGCGGTTCCCGGCTGGGCCGACGCCGCCGCAGGCTGAAGGCTGGTCGCACATAGCGGCAGGGCAGCACACGCTGATAGCCGCCCCGACGGGCTCCGGCAAGACGCTGGCGGCATTCCTGGTCTGCATCGACCGCATCTACCGGGCGCACGAGGCGGGGGCTGAGCACACCGACGGTCCGCAGGTCGTCTATGTGTCCCCGCTCAAGGCGCTGGCCGTCGATATCTGGCAGAACCTGGAGCGGCCGCTCGCCGAGATAGCCGCGGTGGCAGCCGAGCTCGGCATGACCGCTCCCGATATCCGGGTGTCAGTGCGGACCGGCGACACCGCACAGGCTGAGCGGGCCGCGATGCTCAAGCGCCCGCCCGATTTCCTCATCACCACGCCGGAATCGCTGTACCTGCTGGTCACGGCGGAGCGCAGCCGGGCGATGCTGCGCGCGGCGACGACAGTGATCGTGGACGAGATTCACGCGGTGGCCAGCAACAAGCGCGGTTCGCACCTGGCGCTGACGCTGGAACGGCTCCAGCACGTCGCCGAGGAGCCACTCCAGCGGATCGGGCTGTCCGCGACCCAGCGTCCGGTCGAGGCTGTCGCCCGGCTGCTGATCGGCGCCGGAGCCGGCCGTTCTGCCGCGGACGGATCGCCGGACTGCGCGATCGTCGACACCGGCCACCGGCGCGCGCTGGACCTGAGCCTGGAGCTGCCAAGCGACGAGCTCGGCGCGGTCGCCACCACCGACCAGATGGCCGAGATCTGCGATCGCATCGCCGCGCATGTCCAGGACCACCGGACCACGCTGATCTTCGTCAACACCCGCCGGATGGCCGAGCTGCTCGCGCACCAGCTCGGTGAGCGGCTCGGCGAGGGACTGGTGGCGGCGCATCACGGCAGCCTGTCCAGGGAGCGCCGGCAGCGCGTGGAGACGCGGTTGCGCGAGGGCGACCTGCGTGCACTAGTCGCTACTGCCTCGCTGGAACTGGGCATCGACATCGGGCCAGTGGAGCTGGTCTGCCAGATCGGCTCGCCGCGCAGCTTCGCCACGTTCTTGCAGCGGGTCGGCCGATCCAATCACAGCAGGTCCGGTGTGCCCGCCGGCGTGGTGTACCCGACGAGCCGGGACGAGCTGGTGGAATGTGCCGCCTTGCTGCGCGGTGCCCGGTCCGGGCGGCTGGACCAGCTGATTATCCCGGACTGCCCGCTGGACATCCTGGCCCAGCAGATCGTTGCCGAGTGCGCGGCCGAGGAATGGGACACCGGCGAGCTGCTGGCGCTGGTCCGCGGGGCGGCGCCGTTCGCGGAAGTGAGCTCGGCCGACTTCGCCGATGTCGCCGACCTGGTGTCGGAAGGCATCCGGACCGGCCGCGGACGCCGTGCCGCCTACCTGCACCGCGATCAGGTCAGTGAGCAGCTGCGCGGACGGCGCGGCGCCCGCCTCGCGGCCCTCACCTCCGGCGGCGCGATCCCGGAGCTCGGCGACTTTCGCGTCCTCGCCGAGCCGGACGACGCGGTCGTCGGCACGGTCAACGAGGACTGGGCGATCGAGAGCATGGCCGGCGACGTCTTCCTGCTCGGCACCACCTCCTGGCGGATCCGCCGGGTGGAGCCTGGCATCGTCCGCGTCGTCGACGCCCAGGGCGCTCCCCCGTCGGTGCCGTTCTGGCTCGGCGAGGCGCCCGGCCGCACCAGGGAGCTGTCGGAGGAGGTCTGCGCGCTGCGCATTGCCGTGGCTGACCAGCTCGCAGCTGGCGGCGAGACCGCGGCCACGCGCTGGCTCGCGGCCGAGTGCGGCATCGGCGACGCTGCCGCCGAGATGATCGCCGCCTACCTGAATGCGGCCCTGGCGCAGCTCGGCGTGCTGCCGACAATGGACACGATCGTGCTGGAACGCTTCTTCGACGAGGCAGGCGGGATGCAGCTCGTCGGGCACACGCCGTTCGGCGCCCGCCTCAACCGCGCCTTCGGGCTGGCGCTGCGCAAGCGGTTCTGCGTGACGTTCGACTTCGAGCTGCAGGCCGCCGCGAGCGACGACGCGATCTTGCTATCGCTCGGCCCCCAGCACAGCTTCCCCCTGGACCGGGTGCCGAAGTTCCTGGCTTCTGGCACCGTCGAGGAGGTCGTCCGCCAGGCGGTGCTGACCGCGCCCCTGTTCCCGGCCAGGTGGCGGTGGAACCTGAACACGTCACTGGCGGTGCTGCGCTGGCGCGGCGGCCGGAAGAACCCGCCCGCCATCCAGCGGATGGAGGCCGACGACCTGATGGCGGCGGTGTTTCCCACGCTCGCTGCCTGCCAGGAAAACGTCGCGCCCGGCCCGATGGAGATACCCGACCACCTGCTGGTCCGCCAGACGCTGCAGGACTGCCTGCATGACGCCATGGACATCGACGGACTGAAGGAGCTAGTCGGCCGGATCGAGGCCGGCCAGGTCACGGTGATTGTGCGGGACACCACCGAGCCATCGGTGCTGGCGCACGAGATCCTGAACGGACGGCCGTTCACCTACCTCGACGATGCGCCGCTGGAAGAGCGGCGCAGCCGGGCCGTGCCGCTGCGGCGCGGCCTGCCGGTAGAGCCGCACGAGCTCGGCCGCCTGGACACCGGTGCGATCGAGCGCGTCGCCGAGCAGGTCAAGCCCGACCCGCGCGACCAGCACGAACTGCACGACCTCCTGCTGAACCTGGTCGTGATGCGGCCGGCCGACGACTGGCGGCCGTGGTTCACCGAGCTGGTTGCTTCCCGGCGGGCGGTCGAGGTTCCCGCGGCCGCCGGTGTCCTGTGGGCCGCGGTGGAACGGCTGCCAGCGGTGGCGGCGCTGTTCCCGGACACGCGTCCCGTTCCCGACTATCCCTGCCCTATCGCAGGCGAGCCGCCGGATGAGGAGGTCGCGGCGGCTGACGTGCTCCGCGGTCACCTGGAGGTTCGCGGTCCGGCTACCGCTGCGGCGCTCGCCGCAGCAGTAGGACTGTCGGAGTCGCTCGTCGTCCGGGCGCTTGCCGCGCTGGAGGCCGAGGGCTTCGCGCTGCGCGGGCAGTTCAGCGGACCCGGCGGGCCAGAGGAGTTCTGCTCCCGGCGGTTGCTGTCGCGCATCCACGCCTACACGCGGCAGCGGCGGCGCCGGGAGGTCGAGCCGGTCACGCCCCAGGACTTCATGCGGTTCCTGCTGCGCTGGCAGCACGTCGCGCCAGGGACCGAGCGCGAGGGCCGGTTCGGGCTGCTGTCCGTAGTCGAGCAGCTGCAGGGCTTCGAGCTGGCCACCGGCGCGTGGGAGAGCTCCGTGCTGGCTGCGCGGGTGGCTGGCTACCGCCGGGAGTGGCTGGATGAGCTCTGCATGTCCGGGCAGGTGTGCTGGGGGCGCCTGTCGGTGCGGGACGCCGAGCCGGCTGCCGAGCCCCGTCGCGGCGGGCTGACGCCCTCCCGAGCCACCCCGATCACGCTGGCGCTGCGTGACGACCTGCCATGGCTGCTGCGCACCGCTCGAGGCGATCTGGCCCCGGCCGAGCCGGAGGGCGGGCGGACCAGGGACGTCCTGGACGCCCTGCGATCGCACGGCGCCCTGTTCCGTGCCGACATCGCGACTGCGACCGGCCGGCTGGCAGCCGAGGTCGACGAGGCACTGTGGGACGGGGTCGCCCGCGGGCTCGTGACGGCCGACGGGTTCCGGGCCGTGCGAGTGCTACTGCGCCGCGGCAGCCCGGACCGGTACGCACCGCGCGGCCTGCGGAAGGGAATCCGGGCCGGCACCGGCGCGTCCGGCCGCTGGTCGCTGCTGCCACCGCCGCTCGCCAGTGCCGACCGTGACGAACTCGCCGAGGCAGTTGCCCAGCAGCTTGCCGCTCGCTGGGGCGTGGTGTTCCGGGACCTGGTCGCGCGGGAGAGTCTCGCGGTGCCGTGGCGGGATGTGATCTGGGCGTTCCGGCGCCTGGAGGCCAGGGACGTCCTGCGCGGCGGCCGGTTCGTCAGCGGGTTCAGCGGCGAGCAATACGCTCATCCCGACGCGGTCGAGCTGCTGAAGACGATACGGCGGCAGCGGCGGGACGGCGAGGTGGCACGGCTGTCCGCCGCCGATCCGCTGAATCTGACCGGGATCGTGCTGCCGGGGCCGCGTGTCCCCGCCATCGGCGCGAAGACCGTCACCCTCATCGATGGGGCGGCGGCGTGACGCTCGGCCCCGGCGAGCCGCTAGTGCTCACTGCACTGCTCGGGACCGGCGATGGGCTCGGAGCCGGACTGCTGGCCAGGGCCGCCTCGTCGGTGAGCGCTATCTCCAGCTGACCGAGCGCGGTGGGATGGAACGGGGCGCTGCTGCTCAGGTCCTGGACGAACGGCAGCGCCGAGCAGATCGTGTGACCGGAGAAGTTGGGTTCCGGGGACAGGTACCCGAACTGCGCAGCGCCCTTGGCCAGCACCTGATTGAGAGCCGACAGCCAGGTCCGGATGGTGGCAACTTTCTCCGCGGTGAGACCGCGATGCATGATGCAGCTGACGTCGCTGCCGAACGGGTCGTAGTAACGGTTGATGATGACCTGCGGGTGGCCTGGCAGGTTGCCCAGCTGGATCAGCAGCTGCAGATAGTCGGTGCTGAACTGGGCCAGCTTCTGCTGGAAGAACGCATTCGATGCGCGGTTGTCGCACTGCGGGATGACCGCGCAAGACTCCAGGATCGCCGACCACTGCAGGTCGTCGGCGCCCACGCTGACGATCACGACGGACGGGTCGCTCACGCGACTCGCCAGGTTGAGCTGTGGCGTGATCTGCTGACTGCCCTGCTGCTGCGGGCCAAGGAGTCCGTGTGCGATGGTCGCGCTGTTGCACGCCAGGTTCAGCTCCTTCCACCCGTTCGCGCCGGCTAGGTCCACCGCATACGACTGCGCGCTGCGGCCGCACGCGCGGTCGGTGGCCGTTGCGTGGGGTACCCAGGGCAGCCCGTCTCCCGCGGCCGTCGAATCACCGAGGACGACCTCATGGATGCCATGCAGCGGCGCCGCGCGGGTCCTGGCCCGGTGCACAGTGACATCGGTGGTGCCGACAAGCTCAGTCAGCGAGCTGACATGCTGCAGCGCCTTGCGCGCGCCGTTGGCGGTGAGTGCGACCGCACCAAGGTTCAGCGCCTCGGTCGCGACCAGGCCCACTACGAGCACGAGCACGGTAGCCCTGGCCGGGAGCCTGCGCCAGCCCGCGGCGGCGCCCCCGAGAATGAGAGCCGCGAGGCCGGCTGCGGCGCTTTCCCACGCGAAGTAGCGTTCCCAGCCGGAGACCAGCTGGGTGCGCAGGGTCAGCCCGGCCCGGCCGGGATTGCGCCCCTGCACGAAGCTGGTCAGCTCACTGTTCAGCGTGATCTGGCTGAGCTGGAGCTTCGGCTGGATCGGACCAGGAATGGAGCGAGCCGTCGGCAGGCCCTGGCCGAACAGATCAATCTCACCGGGGCCGGCGAAGCCGAGCCGCGGCCCGGCTCCGACCTTGATGACCTGCCCGGCAACGGTCACCGTCTGCAGCGGCGTGACCTCCAGTGCCACGGTCGCGGCCAGGACCGCCGCCGGGATCACGGCCAGGATTGCCAGCACCCGGGCAGGCCGCCGGCCGATGCGTATTCGTCGGAGGGCGCTGCCAGCCGCTCCTCGCATCCGGCGCCGGTCCGATGGCGCCGCATAGCGCCTTTCGTCTTGTTGGTTCGGTCTCATAACTTCTGCCCACATACCCCGCTGCCAGCGCTCAATACCGCCTGCGGAGCGCATTGCGCCTGATGTGACTGGTGGTGGCGGTGATGGCGGCCGGTACGATCTGGCCGCATGAGCCTCCCCGCCACCTCTGACGCGAGCCCGGAGGTCGTCTTCCAGGCGGCCAGCGTGGATCTGGTGCGTGCCGACCGACTGCTGCTGGACCAGGTGAGCGTGACGATCAGGGCCGGCGAGCACTGGGCGCTGCTTGGGCCGAACGGGGCAGGCAAGAGCACTCTGCTGCAGGTCATGGCCACCCTCGCCTACCCGACCCGCGGGAAGGTGGACGTGCTCGGCCACCGCCTCGGCCGCGTGAACGTCTTCACGCTCCGTCCCTGGATCGGCCATGTCAGCCCGCACCACCGGGTCGATCCGGACCGCGCGGTCCGCGACGTGGTGCTCACCGGCGTCACCGGGACGATCCAGCTAGTCCAGCGGCGGGAGGTCAGCTCGGCTGAGCTCGACCGCGCAGCCGCTCTCATCGGCCTGGTCGGCCTCGGTGGCCGGGACGAGGCGACCTGGGGCGTGCTGTCACAGGGCGAACGTGGCCGGACGCTCATCGCGCGAGCCCTCATGGCCCAGCCCCGTCTGCTCCTGCTGGACGAGCCGGCCACCGGCCTGGACGTGGCCGGCCGCGAGCAGCTGCTCACGAGCCTGGACGAGCTGCGCCGTCGGCTGCCTGGCCTGGCCACCGTCCTGGTCACTCACCACCTGGAGGAACTGCCCGCCAGCACGACGCACGCACTTCTGCTGCGCGATGGCCAGGTGCTCGCCGCCGGGACGGCCGGCCAGGTACTGACCACCGAGCTCGCCAGCGGCTGCTTCGGCCATCCGGTCGAGGTCGTGCGGAGGGCCGGCCGCTGGGCCGCCATCTCCGGCGCGCGCTAGATCCGGTCAGGCGTCACTGCGGGTGAATGATCAATACCGGCCGCTTCGAACGGGTCATGACATCTCCGGCCACGCTGCCGCCGACGTGGCCGCCGATGCCTGCGCGGCGATGCGAGCCAAGCACGATCAGACTCGCCTGATGATCGTCCGCGGCCTCGATGAGCGCCTTCCAGGCTGGCGTTCCCTCGACCGCCTGGGCCTGGGCCCGGAAGCCCGCCGCCTCGGCCAGCGCCGCTCCGTGCGCGGCCGTCTGCTCGGCAGCCCCCTGCACCTCGCCGCCGCACGCCGCGTCGAACTGAGCGCCCGGCTCCGGCATGAAGTCGACGCTGAAGGTCCGCCAGACCGTCAGCACGATCGCCTCGCGCCGGTGCTGCAGCTGATGACCGGCCTCGGCAATGGCCGCCTTGGCGATGGCCGAGCCGTCGTAGGCGAACAGCACAGGACCGCTGCCATTGGGGTGCGCGTGGACGGCCAGCCTGCCCGCCCGCTCGGCTCGGGTGGCCAGTGACGTGGCCAGGGCCGGCGCCGCGGCTGGGGCCGGCCGCGGGGCCCGATGCCGGACCAGTGCCAGCAGCGGCGGCGACTGCCAGGCCGGCTCTTGGCCGCCCATCCACGGCTGGATGGCCGGCGCCATCGGCCGGACCCCGCCAAGCGTGTAGAGCAGCACGCCGATCACGGCGCCGCCGGCCGCGATGCCGAAACAGATCCACAGCGTCGTGCTCATGGCCGGTGTCGCCAGGCCCGTGAGGGTGGTGGCGAAGTGCAGCATGATCGGCGCAACCAGGAAGGCCGCGACCGCGCGCAGCAACTCAAGGATCGCAAAGACGCGCTGGATGGATGCTGCGCGCAGCGAGAAACCGGCCAGGAAGAGTGCTGGAGTCACCGAAGCCCCGATGCCGATGCCGGTGAGGCCGGAGCCAACCAGGGTCAGGACGCTGGTCGGCGGGATCGCACTGCGCAGCACGAGGAGCCCGGCTGCCAGAAACACCATCCCGGCCAGTGCGTAGTAGTGGATCAGGCGGGAGCGGAACACCACGCCGAACACGACCGCCGTAACGAGCGCCGCGACGAGCTCCGGTACGTATAGCAGGCCGAGATTCAGCGGTGTGTGGTGCGGCGCGAGCACAGTCCCCGTCAGCAGGATGGCCGAGGTTGACGCGGCGGCCGCGCAGATCGCGATCACGATGCCGGTCACCGGGATCGTGCTGGCCAGGCTGCGCAGGGTGAGCAGCGGGCGCGGAGCGTTGTACTCATACACCCACAAGGTCACGATCAGCGCGATGCCCACCAGCAGCGGGATGATCGCCACCGGGTCAAGGAACCGGTGCGTCAGCAGCTCAGACGCGCCGAAGAACGCCGCGACCGACCCAGCTGCGGCCAGGCCGATGGCCACGCCGTCCCTCGGCGCGCTCGGGTCGGCAGGCGGCGCGTCCTGGAACGTCAGCAGGGACATCACGAGGGCTGCGGCCGCGATGCCCGCGACGATCCAGAACAGTGGCCGCCAGGCATGGAATGAGGCCTGGGCGCCCCCGACGAGCGGGCCGGCGGTCACCGCGCCGAAGATGCAGATGTTGAGGATGACCGCGGTCCACCGCAGCTTCGCCGCCGGGAAGCCCAGGAACAACGGCGGCGCCGCGGCGATCAGCAGCATGCTGGTGCATAGCCCCTGGAGGATGTGCCCAATAAAGAACATCACCGCCCCGGTCGCTGACGCCGCGAGCACGCTGCCGATCACCAGGAGCGCGCCATAGACGATGAGCATCCGGCGCTGCGGCAGGATCTGGGCGAATTGCACCGCCAGTACGGTGCCGACCGCGTAGCCCGCGTTCGCCAGGCCGATAGCCAGCCCGACCGTCTGCGGGCTCATGTGCAGCTGGGCCCCGATGATCGGCGAGAGCGGCTGGAGAGCCGCCGACAGGCCGAGGTAAGGAACAAGGAACAGAACCACCATCGAAGCCGCGGCGGCGTAGCGGCCAGCCAACGGGCCGATGGGCAAGGGCTCCGACCGCCGCCTGTGCACATCGGGCATGGGCGGGCTGGCCGGCAGCGGGTCGCGTGCCATGTGCGCATGGTTACAGGCCGGACACCAGGACCGCGCGGGCGGGCCGGCCCGGTGGGCGGAGTTCGCCGGTTGCGCTGATTGCCCGGCATGCCCTTTGCAGCCGGGTCGCACGGACCCCGGTTAGTTCAGCGAGGGAGCGAAGAAGTCGGCAAGCAACTGGCTGACTCGCTCGTGCTCATCGTGATGGACCCAGTGCGATGCGTCGGGCAAGCGCTCGACCCGGTCGAGGTTGGGCACATCGTCGTGAGCAGGCTCGGCTAGTTCTTCGCCGAGGAAGCGATCCCGCTGCCCCCAGATGACCAGGGTCGGCGCCTCGATCGGACGCAGCGCCGCTTCGGCGCGCTTGGGCGGGGTTCGCACCGAGGAACGGTAGTAGTTGATCATCGCTGTTGCCGCGCCCGGCTGTGACCACGCCTGGACATAGCGTTCGATCGCCTCGGGCGTGTAAGCCGGGTGAGCGTCGCGCAGGAAGTGCCGCAAAAACCGCCAGTCGTCGGCGCGCAGCACGCTTTCTGGTAGCTCCGGGAGGTCAAAGAAGAAGAAGTACCAGGATTTGCGTAGCTGGCTCGGGTGGTGCAGTCCCTGCGAGAGCTTCCGCGGGTGTGCCGCATTGAGGATGGCCAGCCGTTCCACGACCTCTGGATGGTTCATCGCGGTGGCCCAGGCGATACTGCCGCCCCAGTCGTGACCGACCAGCAGGGCGGACTCGGCGCCGCGTTCGTGAATCAGGTCGCGGACGTCGCCGGCCAGCTTGCCGATGTCGTAGGCCGCAACGCCGTCCGGTTTCGACGACAGGTTATAGCCGCGCGTGTCAGGTGCGACGACGCGGAATCCTGCCGCCACGAGGGGCTCGATCTGCCGCCGCCAGCCGTACCAGAACTCGGGGAAACCGTGCAGCAGAACGATCAGTGGCCCTGCTCCGGCCTCGACGTAGTGGAGTCGCATATCGGCGATATCGGCGTAGTCTTCGCGAATTTCGATCTGCTGGGCCACGATGATCACCCCCGAGCGATCTTGCTCCAAGCACCCGAGTATGCCCGTGCCCACGCGCCGTGAACCGGCACTCCCGGCCAGGACGCAGTCTGCACGGACGGCAGCTTCCATGCCAGCTCGTGACGCCAGATACTGTCAGCCAGGATGTGAGCTGGACGACGAAAGGTTGCGTCATGCAGATCACCAATCTGGGTAAGGCCGAGGGGCTGCCGCCGGTGGATTGGGGGGCAGTTGTCCAGAAGCTCGAAGCGGCCTCAGCGCCGGACCCAGCCGCGATGAACTCTCGCACGACCTGGCTGTCCACCATTAACGACGACGGCAGCCCCCATGTCACCGCAGTCGGTGCGGTGTGGCTAGACGGTACGTTCTGGTTCCAGACGGGCGCAGGCACCCGGAAAGGGAGAAATGTCGAGCGCGATCCCCGGTGCTCGGTCGCGGTCTCGGTCCGCGACGCAGACGTCGTGATCGAGGGCGACGCCGCACGCGTGACCGGGCCCGACGCACTGGCGAAGGTGGCGAAGGCGTGGGCAGGCAACGGCTGGCCGGCCGAACCCGACGCAAGCGGGCTCGGCATTACCGCCCCCTTCAACGCGCCGTCGCAAGGGCCGCCCCCGTGGAACGTGTATCGCATCGAGCCCCGCTCGGCCATCGTGACCTTGGCGACCGAGCCAGGCGGCCTGACGCGCTTCCGGTTCTGAACCGCTGACCGGCTGGGCGATGCCGGCCGGCTTGATGAGCTCGGTGTTGCCGATGGCGGGCGGCAACACCGAGCACGCACATATCGTGGACACCAATGCCGAGTGACCGCTACCGCTGGCCGGACCGAGCATGACGGCCGTCGTCGTTACGGTCGACCCCCGCACTTTGATCCGCTGGCGCAGGGCGATCATGGCCGGTTTCGGCCTTGGCGGGATCACGATTGCCGCCTGGGGCCCCAGGCTCCCGGCGATTAAGGCAGAGCTCGGCCTCAGTACCGCCGTGATCGGGCTGTTGCTTGCTGGCGTCACGATCGGGTCTATCGCGGGACTGCTTGCCTCGACGCCGGTCCTGCACTGGCTGGGGAGCCGCCGGGCCGTCACCGGGTCGCTTCTGGTGGTCTCGGGCGCGCTGGCTGCCGTCGGCGTGGCACTGGCCCTCAGGTCCGTGCCTTTCCTCGGCATCGCATTCGTCTTTGTTGGCTTCGGCATCGGCACCCTCGACGTCCTCATCAACGTCGAGGGTGCGGCCATCGAGCGAGCCGCCGGGCGGACGCTCATGCCCCGCATGCATGGCGCATGGTCGGTGGGTGCCGGTGTTGGATCGGGCATAGGCGCGGCCTGCGCGGCGCTCAGGATCGGGCCGTCCGCGCAGTTCATCGTCGAAGCGGCCCTCATCGCCGCGGTCGGGCTGGCCATCTGGCCGGCGATCCAGTCAGGGAATCACACCTCGCCAGCTCAGTCCGCCACGGCGCGCTCGGTGAAGCTTCGCCTGTGGCTGCGCGGCTGGACCGACTGGCGCCTGCTGCTGATCGGAGTCGTGATGCTCGGCGTCGAGCTCGGCGAGGGCTCCGCCAACAACTGGCTCACGCTGGCGGTCCACAATGATCACGGCCAGGCAGCAGCCGTCGCCGCCCTGTTCTTCACCAGTTTCGCCGTTGGCGAGGCAACGGCAAGGATCTTCGGCGGCCCGATCGTCGACAGGCTCGGCCGCGTCAACACGATCCGCTGGACAACCGCGCTCGGCATTGCCGGGCTGCTGCTGTTCATCCTCGGGCGCAACTGGCCTGTTGTCCTGATCGGCGTCCTGCTCTGGTCCGTCGGCGTCTCCATGGGCTTCCCGCTCGGCACTTCGGCAGCCGCGCAGAGCGGTCCCGACCCGGTGGCACGTGTCAGCGTCGTCTCGTCGATCGGTTACTTCGCCAACCTCGCCGGGCCGCCAGCCATCGGATTGCTAGCGCAGCCCGCCGGCCTGCTCAACGCCCTGTGGCTCGTGGTCGTGCTGTTCGTCGCTGCCTTCGCCGCAGCCGGCTCGCTCGGCAAGCAGCCAGTCGCTCGTTCGGACCCGGTCACGCCAGGACCGATTAAGTCTTCGTAGGACTGGCTCATGCCGCCCCTGGGATCGGCCGCAGCCGCCCTCGCGTGACGCCAGCCAGGGGTGACGCGAGGGCGCTAGCTCTACCAGCTAGTTGTGCGGCGTGATGTAGGTCAGCTCGACCTTGGCGCCCCCATTGTTGGCGGTGCTGTACTGGTCGCTGGTGTCGATGGCCGCCGACGGTGTCTCGCCGCCGCCGGCCGCCTGGACCATCAGCATCACGCTCTGCGGCGCGTCCGGGGTCACCGCGACCGCCAGGATGAGCTGGCTCTGCTGGCCCGCGGCGAGCGGGCTCGTCCGGGTGCAGGTCGTCGTCGAGACCTGGCACGACCAGCCAGCGCCGGACAGCGATAGCGCGGTCAGCCCAGCCGGGACGGTCGCCGTCAGGCTGACCGGACCGCTGGTGGCAGCAAACCCGTCGTTCGCCACCGTGATGTCGAACTCGTCACCGGCTGCCCCGCCGTCGCCCTGCACGAAGGGGGCATACGGCACGCCGCCCGCGCTGTCGGTGCTGGTGACCACCAGCGCCGGAGCAGGTCTCACCGCGGTGTTGTCCGTTGCCGACGCGGTGATCCCGTCGCCGGTCACGGACACCGCGTTGGTCGCCGATGGCTGGAGGTCGTCGGCCACGGCGACCGTCATGGTGATGGGCGGATACGAGACACCCGCCGCCAGCGAGCCGAACCGGTAGCAGGTCGGCACCGGCTCGAACAAGTTCGGCGTGCCCGGCGGCACCGGCGGTGCCAGCGAGCAGGTCCAGCCCTGCCCGGACAGCCCGGTCGGGGTGAGCCCCGCCGGCACCGCGTCGGTCACCACCACCATGCCGGACGCCGGCCCGCCCCCGGAGGCGTCAGCGACGTGCAGGGTGTAGTCATCCGAGCCGTCGCCCTGGCCGAAGCTGCCAGCGTGCGTGCTCGTCACGGTCAGCGACGGCGAAGCGGGCGGTGGCGGCGCCGTGCCCGCAGGACCCGACTGCGAGATCGTCGTCGGGTCAGTGCCGGTCTGCCCGCCAGCCGACGTCGATGAGCCAGGCCCCGACGTCATGCTGCCGCCGCTCACCGTGACCGAGTTCGTCACGGCGGCCGGGGCGTTGCCCGCCACCGACACGGTCAGCGTGACCGGCGGATAGGACGAGCCGGCCGCGAGCGCATCGCTGCGGTAGCACGTCACCGCTGTCACGTCGCAGGTCCAGCCGGATCCCGTCATTCTCGTGGCGGTCAGCCCCCATGGCAGGTCATCGACGAGGGTAACGAGCCCCAGCGACGCGCCGCCTGCCGTCGAATTCGGGCCCTTCACGTTCGCCACGGCCAGCGTGTAGGTGTCAGCCGCGTCGCCCTGCGCGAAGTCGCCCGAATGCGTGCTGGTGGCAGTCAGGTCGGCGGACTGGCCGATGACCGCCGCGTCGCTCGAGGAGGCTGCGGCAGCCGCGTCGCCGCCGCCCGAGACCGCGACGGTCTCGTTCCCGGACGCGGCCGCGTTGTCGGCCACGCTGACGACGGCGAAGATGGGCGGCTCCTCGCCGTTCTCGCCGGCCAGCACGTCACTGCGGTAGCAGGTGTCGGCTGGCGCGGCGACCGGCGTCGTGACCGCGGCCAGGTTGCAGGTCCAGCCGCTGCCGGACAAGGACTGCAGCGTCTGGCCGGCGGGCAGCGCGGTCACCGTGGCCGTGACCGGCGCCGTCGCGCTGCCGCTGGTCGGACCGCCGCCCTGGTTGATGACGGTGATCTGGTAGCGGTCCGCGCTGTCGCCCTGCCGGAACGCGCTGGCCTGGGCGTTGTCCACGGTCAGGTCGGGCAGGCCGAGCACCGGGGTTTCGGTGGCCCTGGTAGCTGCCGCGGCGCCGCCGCCAGTCACCGTGACCGAGTTCGTCACGTGCAGGCCGGCGGTATCGTCCTGGGTGCCATAGCCGGAGGTCCGTGGCACCTGGACCGTCAGCGTGACCGGCGGCAACGACTGCCCGGACGCCACCGCGGACGCGGCGTAGGTGCAGACCTCCGCCGGGTCGTTGGAGGTGTCGCACGCCCAGCCCGAGCCCGCGATCGACTGCATGCTGAGGTCCGGGTCCACCACGTCCGTGAGCGTGACGGTCCCGTTCGCGGCGACGTGACCAGAGTTGGTGACCGTCAGCGTGTACGTGTCGGCGCTGTCGCCCTGAGTGAAGCTCGTGGACGGCGTGCTCGCCGGCGAGTCCGCCACCGAGGCGACGGTCCACTGCGGACCGCTCCCCCGAGTCGTCGCGGCAGCCTGCACGCCGACCTGCACCGGCGTGGCGCCGCTGCCTGGGCTCGCCGTCCCGGTAACCGCGCCATCGGCGGCACCGAAGTAGCCAGTGCCCGCTGACTGCTGGGCCGAGTTCTCCGCGGTCCGCGCGGCGGCGCTGTCGGGCGCAGCGCTGTCGGAATTAGGCACGTTCCAGCCGTCCAGGCTGACGACCGGGCTTGCGCCATGCAGCAGGGAGCCGCGGTAGGTAGCCGTCAGGGTTTGCGACTCGCCCGGCCACAGCGTGATGTCGTTGTCGCTCCAGGAGATCGGCAGCACCTGGTTGTCGCCGGACGCAGCTGTGCCGCTCGCCGTGCCGCGCCGGACGTCGGCGCGCAGGAAGAAGGCGACGGCCTTGTTGGCGGACGGGTTGGTGATGGTCACAGTGGTGGTCTGCATGCCGTTGCCCGCCGCCTGCGTGGCCGCGGCCACCTGGACCGGCTCGGAGGGCAGGCTCTGCAGCGCCGTCATGTCCGCATACTGGCTGAGCGGCGAGCCGTTGTCGGCCTGCGGGTTGCCCTCGGTTGTATCCCAGTTGATGACGTCCTGCTGGGTGGAGAGCCAGTACACATTCCGGTCCATGACCGTGCCGTGCTGACGGAGGACCAGCTCGACGAAGTAGGTCTGCGCCGGGGTCGGCGGCGTCGTGGCGGACGGCACGGTCGGCGTCAGGACGTCGTTCCCCACGCCCTGCGAAGCCAGGGACAGGCCGGTAGCGGTCTGATCATCGGTCACCTCGCCGTCGATGTTGTAGACCTTCGACTCGACCGAAAGGCCAGCCTGCCGCGCGCCGGTGAGGTTGTCGATGGTAACCGTGCCGTTGTCCAGCGCGTACATGACGTGCAGGTCCTCGTTCGCCTTCTTGGCACCGAAGTACGCGCCCGCCGTGTCGTAGTCGTAGTTGTACAGGTCCCACAGCATGGTCGGCCAGCCCTTGTTGAGCTGCCAGTAGTCCGTGCCGGTCGACGGCGTCGGGTAGTTGTCCCAGTGGTCGATGTAGGCCTCGAACTGGGCGCGGGTGTCCTCGTAGTTCTGCACCTGGGCCTCGGTCACGTACTGGGACAGGCTGCTCCACGGGCCGTAGCGCGCGGCGACTGCGGTGTCGAGGTTGTCCAGGGTGCCGAACGAGTAACCGGAGTGCTGCCCGGTCGTCGATTCGTAGTTCAGGTGGTACTGGTGCGCGTCCGGCTGCTGCCACAGCGCAGTCTGGTCGGCCGGTGACAGGAACCGCTGGATCGAGTCCATGGTCGGCACCGTGTCGCCGGATCCCTGCTCGCTGTCGAAACCGAACGAGCCGCCTACGTTGGTCTGCGTGCTGTCGGCGTCGACCCCGGTGTTGCTGGCATGGGTGGTGTCGAACCAGTAGCTCGGCGGCACCCAGTCGTAGGGACCTTCCTTCTCGCCCGATGGCCCGAGGATTGCGCTGTTGTTGTACTCGGCCGAGGAGATGTTCGGGTCCTGGAAGCCAGACTGGTCGAAGCCCGCGAGGGAGGCGACCTCCTGCTCCTTGATCGGCGCGTTGTCGCTCCAGCTGAAGTTGATCACGCTCGGGTGATCGCGCAGCTGCTGGCCGATGGTCAGCGAGGACTCGTACATGACGTGGAACTCCGCCGCGGTCACCCCGCGGCCGCTGGAAGACGGCGCCCACTTATCGCAGCACTGGAAGCCGGCGTCGATGAGGATGCCCGCCTTGTCCATCTGGTCGTAGAAGTTCTGCGGCATCTGCTTGCCTTCAGTTCTGATGGCGTCGATGCCCATGCTCTTGATCAGTGAGAGCTGGTTGCTCAGGTCAGCGGCCGAGTAGTGCAGGAAGAGGTTCTCCGACCAGCCGCCGGCGCGGAAATCGAACGGCACCCCGTTGATCTCGAAGACCCGGACGCCGTCGGGCGCCTCGGCAGACCCCTTGGTCAGGTAGGTCGTCACCGAGCGGATGCCGAAGGACAGCGGCTTGGTCGCGTCCGATGTGCCGGAGCCGCCGTGGGCCGGCGCAACCGACGTGGTCAGCGTGTAGAGGGGCTGGCCGCCCATCTGGTAGGGCCACCACAGCTCCGGGTGGTGCACGGTGAGCTGCGAGTAGGCCGACGGCAGGAAGGTGACCGTGCGCGCGCTCCCAGCGGGCACCGTGACCTGCTGGCTGACCTGAATGCCCTGGCCGCCTCCGGGCGGCGCGATGGTGGCAGCGACCGCGGCGGTCTGCGTGGTCGCGCTGTTGTTGGTCACGTCGGTGTTGACGGTCAGGGCGGCCGTGCTCATGTCCGGCGCATCGTTCTGCGTCACGTACGCGTTGCCGATGGCCAGCGCGTCGGAGATGTGCAGCTGGACGGGGAACTGGATGCCGGTGTTGTTGTCCGGCGGGATCTGGCTCCAGTCGACGTCGTCCAGCGTGAACATGGTCGACGGGTTGTTCGGGTAGACCTCCAGCGCCAGCACGTTGCCGCTGGGCCGCAGCAAGTTGGTGACGTCAAAGGCGTAGCTGGTGTAGTCGCCCTCGACGGTGGCCTGCGTGGCGACCTCGGTACCGTTGACCCAGACATCCGCCTGCCCGACCACGCCGTTGATGACCAGCTTGGCGTCTTGACCGGGGTGCAGGCTTGGGTTGAAGCTCGTGCGGAACCACCAGGGCACGTCGAACAGCGGGTTGCTGTCCGCGCCCTCCCTGGTCTGCGCCGCGCCGAAACAGGTCTGCATGTTGTCGGAGTAGAAGATGCTGGCGGCGCCGCCGTCGTTCTGGTTGACCGGCTCCAGCGCCGTGTTCAGCGGGCAGATGCCGCTCTGCAGCAGCGCCTCGACCTCGGTGCCGACGCCGCCCGCGCTGTCGGTGGTGACCGGCAGCCAGCCGCTGGTGCCGAAGCCAGGCGCCGAGATCTGCCCGCCGTTCTGAGTGGCGCCCGAGCCGGTAGTCCAGTCCGTGGCCGCGGCGCTGCTTTGCACTTGCCAGTGCGGTCCCACAGTCGTGACGCCCACGGTGGCCGCAGCGGATGCGCCGGCTGTCGCCTGCGCAGTCTGCGCGGTGGCCGCAGCTTGCGCGCTCGCGGCCGGCAACGCGGCGATCGGCATGGCGAGCAGAGACAGGCCGGCCACGGCGGCCAGCAAGGAACGTGTCCTGATCATCGAGCTGGGCCTCCCATGCTGGCCGGGGAGTTCTTTTCAGCCTGAAACTAAGTCGGCACCTGGAGATGCTAGCCAAGGGATCGGTGCCCGGCAATAGTCAGAATTGGCCGGGAATGGCGCCGAGGTTTGGCGCCCTGCCGTTACTCGCTCGCGGCGCGGGGGCGCCGGCCCACGGCGCTCCGTACCTGCTCCGACAGGTGCGCGGGCACGTCCAGCTCAGACACGAGCGCCAGCGCCCGCGCGATCGCCCCGGTGACCGCGGCATCCTGGCCGAGGCCGGACACCACAATGCCGGGTGCCCGGAAGACTGCGGCGCTGACGGCCGCCTCGATCTCGGCCAGCCACGGCAGCAGGGCCTGCCCGACTGCCCCGCCCAGGATCACGCGCTCTGGGTCGACCAGCGCCGTGATGCCGACGACAACCGCGGCGACGTAGCTCGTCAGCTCGCGTACCACCTGAGCCCCAAGTTCGTCACCGGCCGCCGCGGCCGCGAAGATATCGGCCACCGGGAATCCTGACCGCAGCCGAGTCGGCACGCCCTGCCGCCGCAGTTCCGTGGCGCGGGCGTGCAGCGCCGGACCCGAGGCCACATCCTCGAAGCCGCGCCGGGCGGCCTCCGCATGTGCGCCAGGGGTGGCCGGAAGCTTTGGCCACCGCCAGAGCGGTACGTACGCCACCTCCCCGGCAGCGTTATGCGCACCTCGGAGAAGGTGACCGTCCATGATCACGGCGCCCCCGATGCCGGTGCCGATCGAGATCGTGACGAACGACCGGATCCCGCGCCCCTGTCCTCGCCAGGCCTCGCCCAGGGCGGCCAGGTTTACGTCGTTGTCCACCTCGAACGGCGTCTTCAGCTGGTCGCCGAGGATGCCGAGCAAGTCAAAGCCCTGCCAGCGGACGTTGGGGCCCGCTGTCGCGAGCTGGCTTACTGGGTCGATCAGCGCCGGGATGCCGACCACGACGGCCCGAACCGGCACGGCCAGGGCAGCTGCGCTGGCGGTGAGCGCCGCGATGCACTCCAGCAGCGTGGTGGCAGCGTGCTTGCTCCCGTCCTCAGCGGCGCTCTCGGCGTGGCCGTCATTACCGCCTGCTCCAAGCGTGCGGAAGTCGGTGGCCAGCGTCTGCCCGGATAGGTCGGCCAGCGCACCGTGACACCGCGTCCCGCCGAGGTCCACGGCGATCACGGCACCCGGCGGGCCGAGGAAACGCAGGATCGACGGCGTCCTGCCCGTGACACCCGCAGCACCACCATCCCCGGGGAGTTCCTCGACGATTCCGCTGGCTAGCAGACGCTTGACGATCCGGCTCACCGAAGCGTCAGACAGCCCGAGTTCGCGGCTCAGTTCGCGGCGGGTCGCCTGGCCGTGTGAGCGCAGCGCGTCCAGCAGGAGGAACGTGTTCAGCTCGGCGATGTTGCCCACGTCCATCGCTGCCCTCCTCACCCGGCCGCCCCTAGTCGTGATCCTGGCTCAATGTAGCCACGGACCGGACGAGCGCAACGTTCAGCGGCCGGCCCGCCCCTGGCCAGCGGGCGGCCGGCCATATCGTGGGCTGGTGACTGGGCGAAACGGCGACGCACCCTACCTGGACCTGGATCGCCAGGCGTGGCTCGGGCTGCGCGCCAGCACGCCCATGTCACTGACCAGCGAGGAACTCGACGAACTGCGAGGGCTCGCCGACCCCATCAAGCTCAGCGAGGTCGAGGACGTCTACTTGCCGCTGAGCAGGCTGCTCCGCTTGTACTACGAAGCGAGCACCGGCCTGCGGGAGACGGTGGGGTCGTTCCTCAGCGAGGAGATCCGGCCGGCGCCCTTCATCGTCGCGGTTGCCGGCAGCGTCGCGGTCGGCAAGTCCACGACGGCTCGCGTGCTGCGCACGCTGATCTCCCGGTGGCCGCAGCAGCCATGCACGGAGCTGGTGACCACCGACAACTTCCTGTACCCGAATGCGGTGCTCGAGCAGCGCGGCCTGTCCGGCCGCAAGGGCTTCCCTGAGTCCTACGACAGGCGGGCGCTGCTGCGCTTCGTGCAGCAGGTGAAGGCCGGCGCGGCCGAGGTTGCCGCGCCCGTCTACTCCCACCTTGCCTACGACATCCTGCCTGGCCAGCGCCAGTCCGTCGGACGACCCGACGTCCTGGTCCTCGAAGGCATCAACGTGCTGCAGCCGGCCCCGCCAGGAGCCCTCGCGATTGCCGACTTCCTGGATTTCTCCATCTACGTCGATGCCCGGCCAGATGACATCCAGCAGTGGTTCCTCCGCCGGCTGCATGCCCTCCGGGAGACAGCCTTCACCGAGCCGCAGTCACCCTTCCGGCGGCTGGTGTACGTCAGCGACCAGGAGGTCGACGACTTCGGCATCCAGACCTGGAAGACCATCAACGAGGTCAATCTCGTCGAGAACATCCAGCCGACCCGCGCCCGCGCCACGCTGGTGCTGCACAAGGGTCCCGATCACGCCGTCACGCGGGTGCGGCTGCGCCGCTTCTGAGGCCGCGGCCGGCGGCGCGGTCGCGCCGCCGCGAGCTGGCATTCTGCTCGCTGGCGGTCAGCTGCTCGCTGGCGGCCAGTTGGACACCGGATGCCATCCGTGTGGCGGATCCTCACCGACCCGCCGGTCGACGGCCTCGCGAATCAGGTCTGCGTGCCCGGTGTGCCGGCCGTACTCCTCCAGCAGGTCGCAGACCAGGCGGCGGAGGCTCAGGTTGCCCCGTCCGGGCCAGGCAAGGTGGACCGGCTGGTCGAGGCCGCCCTCGGCCAGGGCCGCGTCCAGCCGCTTCCTGGACTGCTCGATGGTGCTGTCCCAGATTGCGTAGAGCTGCTCCGGCGTGTCGTCGGCTGCCGAGTTGAAGTCCCAGTCCGGGTCGGCGTCCCAATCGACCGAATCCCACGGAGCGCTCACGGGCCCGCCGCTCAGCTTGCGGCTGAACATCTCGTCCTCGGCGCGCGCGAGGTGCTTGAGCAGGCTGCCGAGCGTCAGTGCGGAGGCGCCGATGCGCACCTGCAGCCCGGCGGCGTCCAGGCCGTCGGCCTTGAACCGGAAGGTCGCGCGCATGCGTTCCAGGGCACCGACTAGATGCTCAGCTTCGGTGCCGGCGAGTGGTGGCTCCCGCCAGTAATCGTTTGTGGTCATGCGGTGACCGTAGAACTGGTTCCGGACGTTCTGCGTCCGCAAGCACGCGAGACTTAAGAGGATTCGCACACCATCTCTACGGCGACAGCTAGCGAAGCGCGTTCAGCTCGTCGAGGGCGCGATGGCCGCGCTTGACCACCCCTGGAACGACGTCGTGGCGCCTATGACGGATGGGGATCTCGAGCATGTGGAGGATCTGTGCCGCTGCGAGCACCGCCGCCCCCTCCCAGCCGACCAGGACGAGGATTCTCGTCCACAGCCGCCTTCGGACCCGGTCCAGCTGCGGATCCTGGAAGCTGTACCACTGGAGGGAGGTGAGATCAATCGCCCGCGTGCCGCTACCGGCGTTCCCGATATCCACGACCGCCACCACCGCTCCGTCACGAACCAGAACGTTGCTGGGGGTTGAGAGATCGGCATGGACCATGTCAGGTGCCGCTCGTGGTGGTGGGACGTCGGCACACACGAGCCGCAGGCGCTCGACCAAGGCCGACACCACGGAGGAATACCCCGAGAGCCCGGCCACGGACTGGCGGAGAAACGACTGCTCGGGCGTCTCGTTGAAATCCAGTCCGGCGACAGCCGATTCCTGACCGGTGGCGACCCGCCAGGCGTACGACCAGTGGTCGTAGGGCTCGGAGGCTTGGCCAGCCTGGAGTTCGATGATCTCCATCAGCTGCTCAACGAGGGACGGGGTCAGCTCTGGCGCGGGAGCCGCGTCAACGAAGTCCATCAGATGCCATACATGCGTGGCGGTGGCCCCCACTCCGAGCCAGGCCGGGGTGGGATAGCCGCGCCGACGCATGTGCTCGACCACTCTCTGGGCCCGCAACGCCTCGTCCAGGTGGTTGGGGTGTGCCCGGGGCTCTGCTTTGAGCACTGCATTTGCCCTTCCGGCCAACACCACGCGCATGGCACCCGCATTGACGCCTCCGGGTAGACGACTGAGCAGAGTGACCTCTGCCCCGACCACGCTGGCCACGTCGTCCAGGACCTCGGCCGGCAGCTCGGCGGGATGGGTGCCCTGGTTCATCGGCGTTCCCGCGCGCTCGTGAGCCAGCCCGTAGTCGATGAACGACCGAGCAGGAATCCGACTGCCCCGCCTTCATCGTTTCGAGCCACGAACGCCCTCCAGCCCTGGCGGACCCGCTCCGGCCGAAATGACGCCGGTCTGGTCTGGGCGGAGCTGGTTGATCAGGCGTGCGACGTCGTCGAGGTCACTGCTGGCCATTTGCGAAACATCCACATTCGCTACCTTCGGTGCCCGGGTGAGGGTTGAGGTCTTCCGATGATGGGGTTCCTACGCCTCCCAGCCGGAAGACCTCGACGTGCCTGACGCTACCTTCGCCTGTCCTGATCTGACGACGTTCTGCCGCCTCGACAAGCTCGGTCTGGTCGTGTTCGGGCAGCGTCGCCAGCCAGATCGGGCGGTGTTGGCGTGCCGCGTCCTCAAGCCGGACGAGTGGTGCCGCCGCTGCGGCTGCCAGGGTTCGTGGCCCGTGTCGCCGAAGCGCTCGCGGGTCTGGTGGGACACCGCCAACGACGCGGTGCTGGAAACCGGCGGCTTCAAGCCACAACTACACCGTCAATCCGGATGAGCCACTCAAGAGGAGAGATCGAAAAGCCCTTGCTCGCGCGTCACTTGGCCTTCGCGACGACCGAGAAGCCCAGCTCTCCCAGCACTCGCACAGCACCGGTCTTCCCGCCCTCGAAGTCACCGGAAGCGAGGCGCTCCCCGGTGGCCAGCTCGTAAGCCGTGCCGAGAATTGCCTTCGGCGGGTACCGGCGCTTCTCCCAGATCAGCTCATAGGTGGTGGTGGGCGCGAACCCATGCGCGGCGAAGAAGTCCGTCGGTCCGAGCTTGTCGTATTCCTTGATCGCCCCCACCACGTCCTGCTTGTTCACCTGGTCCCACGCCACCATTGCCGGCCTCCCTGGTCGATGTCCCGACGAAGTCGCCCATGCTGGCAGTCTTGCCTGCGGCACGCGAACTCACACGCCAAGGCACCGACGTCCCGGCTTGCCGGGCATGTTTCGGCCGCCACGCTCAGGCCTCGTCGGCCAGGAAGGCTGCGATGGCACCTTCCGCTGCGTCGCCGACCGGAAGAGCGGCTGGCTGGAGCGGGATGGGCGCGAAGCTACGGCCAGACTGGTAGCTCCTGATCAGCCGCGGGTCGATGTAGGCAGACCGGGTGACCGCCGGGGTGTCACCCAGCCAGCTGGCGACGCTCCTGACGGCGCCAGTGACCGCCGTCCTGGCCGCACGCTCACTGCCTGGCACGCCGGCGTTCGCTAGCAGCAGCGCCATGAGCACTGTTGCGTTCCAGGTGCGGAACTCCTTGGCGGTGAAGTGGCCGCCCGAGTTCCCGGCGATGTACGCGCCAACATCGTGCGAATGCAGCGGATGCCAGCTGCCGCTGCCCGGATCCTGGAAGGAGAACAGGGCCTCCAGCCCATTGTCGCTGTGGGCCAGTGCCCGGACAGTTGGCAGCACCGCCCGGTCGGTCAGCGTAATCGCCCGGCGCTTGCCCTCCTTGCCGATGTAGTCGAACTCGAGGCCGTCGCGATGCACGCTGACGTGACGTTTCTCCAGCGTCACCGCCCCGTAGTGGTGATCCAGCTCCGCGTAGCGCTCGCCGCCGACGCGGAACAGGCCAAGGTCGATCAGCCGGACGACGGATGCAGCTACCCGGTCGCGGCCGAGCTCCCGGCGCCGTACGTCCTGGAGCGTGGC
Source organism: Streptosporangiaceae bacterium (assembly GCA_036495585.1). Lineage (GTDB taxonomy): Bacteria > Actinomycetota > Actinomycetes > Streptosporangiales > Streptosporangiaceae > JAJYUU01. Next base: position 3,788 of record DASXMP010000005.1, on the reverse strand, counting down.
GGCCCGAAGCACTGGCAAGGCAGCTGAGAAGCGCAGCATATGGTCAAACTTCTGCGCGTCTCGCTGCTCGCGCCACAGGGCGTGATAGCGGTACTGGAGTCGGCCTCGGCTGTCTATGCCGGTTGCCTGGATGTGGCCCATCGGATCCGGGGAGATCCAGACATGCGTCCAGGCGGGCGGGATGGCCAGCCCTCGAATGCGGCCGAGTACCTGCGGATCACCGATGCGCGAGCCGTTCGAGTCAAAGTAGGCGAAACCGCCGTCAGCAAGCCCTCTGGTCAGGCCCGGAGCTCGCGGGTCGCTCCGGTTCAGGCCGTCGACCGCTGCCGGCTGCCCCAAATCAGCCACGACCAGTCCGCCCTTCCCTCGCTGGGCAGCGTAAGTCCTCCTCGACAACCTAGCTGCGTCGGCCATGCGATTGTGTAGGCCCGAAGTCAGGAGGGTAGGTCACAGCCCGCTGATCTGCCGGAACCCCAGGGCCACGGAGGTATGACAATGCAGGCAGCAAGGCCAACCTGGCAGCCGCATGAGCGCCACGGCAACCTCACCACGCAAAGCGACTTGCCCACTTCCGTCTTCGCGTTCCCCAAGCAGCGGAAGGAGCCACTCACCGACGCCAACCACGTCCGCAATGCGGTCGCCCGATTCGATCAGGTTAAAGACGTCTCCGATTCCGACCGCGCCCTGGCGTTCGCCAACATCGAAAAGGCGGCCGACCACTACGGCGTCGACCTCTCCGAGACCCGCTGGCAGGAACTGGGTGTTCACCCGCAGCCGGACCGGCACGAGGCGGCCAAGAAGGCCGCCGCAACCCGGCACGCTCACGACCACCCCGGCGGCGGGCGGTAAGCGGCCCAGACCGTAGCCGTCTGATCCTTGTGGGACGCATCGGCCGGCGGCTGATGCGAGACTGGAAGCGCAGCCACCGGGAGGAGATGCCGTGCCGACCACCATGAGCCGGGCCGAGCGGGAAGCATTTCTCGCCGACGTCCACGTCGGCGTGCTCACGGTCGTAGCGAGCGAGGGCAGCGGGCCGCTGGCCACGCCAGTCTGGTACAGCTACTCCCCCGGCGGCGTGGTCAGCGTGAGCACTGGCGCGATGACTCAGAAGGCCAGGGCCATCGCCGCGGCCGGTCGATGCAGCCTGTGCGCGCAGGACGAGGCGCCACCCTTCAAGTACGTCACTATCGAAGGTCCGGCGGTTGTCGAGACGGGTGAGCTGCCCGAGCGAATCGCGATCGCTCGCCGGTACCTCGGCGCCGAAGGCGGCGATGCCTTCATCGCCGCTAACCCCGGCGCCGACGAGGTGATGATCCGGATCAGGCCCGAGCACTGGCACACCGCCGACTTCAGCAAGGCCGCGAGCTAGACCGAGCTCGTCGTGTCCTCGCCCCGCTACACGCACGGCCATGCCGAGAGCGTGTTGCGCTCCCACCGCACCAGAACTGCTGAGAACTCGGCGGCCTACCTGGTGCCGGAACTGCGGCCCGGTCTGTCGCTGCTCGATGTCGGCAGCGGGCCAGGCACGATCACCGCCGACCTCGCTGCGCTGGTGGCGCCAGGCCGGGTGACCGCGCTGGAGACCTCCGAGGCCGTGCTGGAGCTGACCAGAGGCGAGATCACCAGCCGCGGCTGCACCACTGTCGATTTCGATGTCGGGGATGTGCTCGCGTTGCGCTTCCCGGCGGACTCCTTCGACATCGTGCACGCCCACCAGGTTCTCCAGCACATTGCCGACCCGGTCGCGGCCCTGCGCGAGATGGTCCGGGTGTGCCGGCCCGGCGGGCTCGTTGCCGCCAGGGATGGAGACTACGGAGGATTCATCTGGCATCCGTCCAGCGCAGGCCTGGACCGGTGGAACGAGCTCTATCACGCCGCGGCGCGAGCTAACCGCGGCGAGCCAGACGCGGGCCGGCACTTGCTGGCCTGGGCGCACGCCGCAGGCTGCAACGACGTTCGCGCATCGTCCTCAACCTGGTGTTACGCCGACCCGGACAGCCGGGCCGAGTGGGGCGACACATGGGCCGAGCGGATCACCAACTCTGCCATCGCCGGCCAGCTGATCAGTTCCGGGCTGGCGACCACCGACGAACTCCGGCAGATCGCCGAGGCCTGGCGCGACTGGGCAGCACAGCCCGATGGCTGGCTCAGCCTCGTGCACGGCGAGATCCTCATCCGGGTCTGAGCTGGCTCTAGCCTTGAGGGCAGCAGTAATCGTCGTCCGCGAGCACAGTTCACGCCTACCGTGGTCTGGTGTCAACGGCCACAGTGCGGCGCGATGGTGAGCGGCTGGAGTGGCGGGCCTACGTCGGCGAAGTCGCAGTAGGCGCAGCTACGGCTCATGCTGGATCTGCCCATGACGCTCGATTCGTCCGGCTGAGTGTGGAGCCGCGTTTTCGGCACTGCGGCATCGGCGGCGACCTCCTCGATGCGATGTGCGTTGTCTTGCGGGCTACTGGCTGCGTCACGATCGAGGCGATCGCGATTGCCGGATCTGACGGCTCGGCTTTTGCCCGCCGGATCGGCGCAACAGTCGGTGACGAACTCGCCGATGATGTCTTGGAGTTTGCCGCTCTCGATCGGCTGCGGCTCGAGGCGCTGCGCGTGCCGCCAGCAGGGTATGGCGTCCGGTCCTGGACCGGGCTACCGCCGGATGACCTCGTGGACTCCTATGCAGCGGCGAAGCTCGCGATAGCCGATGCGCCGAATAACTACGCGCCGCGTGTGCCCGCCTGGTCTGCCGCGCTGGTCCGCCAGGCGCAGGAAGCACGAGCCGGACGGGGAGCTGCGCTCTGGGTCGAGGCCGCCGTCCCGACCGGAACTAACGTCGTCGCAGCTTTCACCGAGATCGAAGTTATCGAGACGAAGACAGCGGCTAATCAGGTCGACACGGTCGTCCTGCGTGATCACCGGCGCCGGGGCCTGGCGACGACAGTGAAGGCAGCGCTGCTGCTGCGGTTGCACGCCGCCCGGCCGGACCTGCTGACCGTTGGCGTCACCTGCGGCGTCTCCAACGTCGGCATGCGCGCGGTCAACCATCGCCTCGGTTTCCGCGAAGAGCAGCGGCGGACCCTGTATCGGCTGATGCTCTGAGATAGCGGACGGCCGGGCCCGGGGTTCGTCGTTCAGGTTCGGTTGGCGGGCTGCAGTCAGTGGGCTGCGCACAGCGGCTGGTAGTGGGCCAGGTCCGTGGAGTAGGCCCTGCCGGTGTGCGGGTCGCGCTGCTCGTTGGGATCGAGGCCGTCGTAGGTGCGGTGAGTCGCTGGCTGGCCGCACACGGTGCATGGCGTAATCAGCTCGCTGTTGCCCGCGGTGCCCTCGACCTCGTTCCGGTGGACCCGGATGACGATCATGACGACGAACGCAGCGACGTGGATCAGGGTGACCAGGACAATCAGGGTGGTCAGGCTAGTGCTCACGCGGCTCACCTCTCGCCCGGCACAACCCGCGCCCGCGACGATTTCGTCCAGCTACGGCGGCGATCTGCGTCACACCGAGCCTGACCTACTCCGGCACTACCAGCGGGTTCGCGTCGGCAAACGGGTTCGCGCCGCGGGTCTGGGTGCGGTGGGTCTGGGTGCGGTGGGTCTGGGTGCGGTGGGTCTGGGTGGTCGCCGGGGTGCCGTCCGGGGCCGGGGGCCGGGGCCGGGGGCGTCTGCTTAATGTCCGGTATACGGCATCCGGGGGTTACCCGGAACACGCCCGCTAACCACCCCCACCCGCCCGGCAAACCACCACAACACAGGTAAACACCGGCGTTCAGTTACCCGCAAGTAGTGATCTGCGTC
>DASXMP010000004.1:0-2214 GCA_036495585.1 Streptosporangiaceae bacterium | reverse complement strand
GGCCGCTGCCGCGAACATTCCGGTCCGCCGCGTCGGGGTACCGGATGACGTCGCGAACCTGATCTCGTTCCTGGCCAGTGACGGCGCCGGATACGTCTCCGGTCAGGTCATCTACGTGGCCGGCGGCCCGCTCTGCTGATTTAAAGAGCAACCAGGGAGGGAACGGGGTCGTGTCGGACTCGGTCGTTGGCAACACGGGCGCTGACAACGCAGGCGCTGGAAACAGCGGCGGTGGCAACCAGGGTGCTGGCAGCGCTGGAGCCAGCAGCCCAGCCGGGAGCAGCGCAGCCCTGAGTGGCACAGCCGCGAGCAGCACAGCCGCGAGCAGCACAGCCGTGAGCGGCGCAGCTGCCAGCACTCCGGTGACTGACGCAGCTGGGCTGCGCGGGCGGATAGCCGAATTCCTCGCCGAGCACGACCCGCACGGCATCGAGCCTGCGGACTTCCTCCGCGCCCGGTTCGATTCTGGCCTGGCCTGGGTGCATTACCCGGCGGGACGCGGCGGCCTTGGACTACCCCGTTCCCTGCAAGGTGTTGTTGATCGCGAGTTCCTTGCTGCTGGCGCGCCAAGCAATCACCCGGAGCGCAACGGCATCGGTCTTGGCATGGCGGCTCCGACGATCCTCGCTCACGGCAGCGCGGAGCAGCAGGAGCGCTGGCTGCGGCCGCTGTGGACGGGCGAGGAAATCTGGTGCCAGCTGTTCAGCGAGCCGGGCGCGGGGTCTGACCTGGCCGGACTTGCGACCCGGGCGGTCCGCGACGGCGACACCTGGACGGTCAACGGCCAGAAGGTGTGGACCTCATCAGCGCACATGGCCAGTCGCGCGATCCTGGTCGCGCGGACCGACCCAGACGCGCCGAAGCACGAAGGGCTGACCTACTTCGCGCTGGACATGCGGCAGCCCGGGGTTGAGGTGCGACCGCTCCGGCAGCTCACCGGCGACGCCGAGTTCAACGAGGTGTTCCTCACCGACGCGAGGATTCCCGACACCGACCGGATTGGCGCGGTCGGCCAGGGGTGGACCGTATCGATGGCGACCCTGATGAACGAGCGGGTGTCCATCGGTGGCGCCGCGATGCCGCGCGAGGGCGGGATGATCGGGCTCGCGGCCCGGAGGTGGCGCGAGCATCCTGAGCTGCGCACGCCTGGGCTGCAGGACCGGCTGCTGCGCCTGTGGGCGGACGCCGAGGTGGCCAGGCTCGCCGGTACACGGCTGCGGCAGCAGCTTGCGGCCGGGGAGCCGGGACCGGAGGGGTCGGCGGCGAAGCTGGTGTTCGCCCGGCTCAACCAGGAGATTTCCGAGTTCGAGGTGGAGCTGGCCGGTGCCGACGGCCTGCGCTATGACGACTGGACGATGCGCCGGCCCGAGGGAGCGGATTTCTTCGGCCGCACGCCGGTGTTCCGGTTCCTGCGTGCGAAGGGCAACTCCATCGAGGGTGGCACTTCGGAGATCCTCCGCAACATCATCGCCGAGCGGGTGCTCGGCCTGCCTCGAGAGGCCCGGGCTGACGCCGGGCCGTGGAAGGACCTGCCGCGGTGAGTGAGGTAACTGCAGCCCGGCAGCCGCTGGACCTGCTCTATAGCGAGACCGAGACGGAGTTGCGTGGCGCGGTCCGGTCGCTCCTTGAGGCGCGGGCGAGCTGGCGCGACGTACTCGCCAGGACGGAGACCGCGGATACCTACGACCTGAAGCTGTGGCACACGCTGGCTGCTGAGGTCGGAGCGGCCGGGCTGATCGTTCCGGAGTCGCTCGGGGGAGCCGGTGCCAGCTACCGCGAGGCTGCGGTTGTCGCCGGGGAGATAGGCCGTGCCGTCGCGCCGGTGCCGTTCCTCGGCGCGGTGGTGGCGACGACTGCGCTGCTCGCCTCCGGGGCCGATGATCTGGTCCGAGAACTGGCGGGCGGGGCGGTGAACGCGGCGCTGGTGCTGCCGTTTGCTGCCGGGCCGGGCGCGCGTTCGGCCACCTCGGCGGGGACGGTGCGACTCTCAGGACCGCAGCCCGGCGATGAGCCTGGCTCCTATCGGCTGACTGGCACCGTGCCGGGCGTTGCCGATGCGCTGCCCGCCGACGTGCTGCTGGTGCCCGCCGACGGCGTGCCGTTCGGACTGTACGAGGTCCGGGCCGGTGAGCCTGGTGTGACCAGGGTTCCGGTGGTGTCGCTGGACCAGACCAGGCAGCTGTGCGACGTGACGTTCGACGGGGCGCTGGCGCG
>DASXMP010000003.1:0-12851 GCA_036495585.1 Streptosporangiaceae bacterium | reverse complement strand
GCTGCGCGTGGTGAGTAGGGTCGCTCGTCTGACCGTCCGGCCGGGCGCGGCGGCTATGACCGTGACTCCGCGCGCCCAGCGCGAACTGGGTCTGGGCGCGACGCGGAGCGTCCGGCTGCGCGTGGTGAGTATGGGCGTTCGTCTGACCGTCCGGCCGGGCGCGGCGGCTATGACCGTGACTCTGCGCGCCCGGCGCGAACGGGGTCTGGGCGTGACGCGGAGCGCCCGGCTGCGCGTGGTGAGTATGGGCGTTCGTCTGACCGTCCGGCCGGGCGTGGCGGCTATGACCGTGACTCTGCGCGCCCGGCGCGAACTGGGTCTGGGCGTGACGCGGAGCGTCCGGCTGCGCGTGGTGAGTATGGTCGCTCGTCTGACCGTCCGGCCGCGCGCGGCGGCTATGACCGTGACTCTGCGCGCCCAGCGCGAACGGGGTCTGGGCGTGACGCGGAGCGCCCGCCACGCAGCCGGAGCACTCCGCGCACCGGCTACGCGCCGGGGACGGACCGGACACCAGATCGGCGGTCCGGACGTCCGCGCGGCGCCGGGCCGCAGATGGACAGCGCCGATCGTGGCACGTACCGCCGCGGTCCGGCGCGACCAGGAAGCTCTCGGCCGAGCGCGGACGGTGCGGATCGGAGCTACCGGCGCACCGGGCCCGGCGAGCGGGATCGAGACGCGGATCGGCCAACTTCCGAAAGCGTGCGGCTCGACCTGCCGGACAGCATTACTGCCGACCAGCTCGACGCTGACGCACTCGCTGAGTTGCGCACGTTGCCCGGCGACCTGGCCGATGCGGTCGCCAGGCTGCTCGTTGCGACCAGTCTCGCCGATGACTCAGACCTGGCATACCAGTACGCGAAGAAGGCACGAGGCCTGGCGGCGCGGGTTGGCGTGGTGCGCGAGACCTGTGCGATCGCGGCCTACCAGGCCGGCGAATGGTCTGCCGCGCTCACCGAATTCCGGGCAGCGCGCCGGATGACCGGGCGCAGCAGCTACCTGCCGCTGATGGCGGACTGCGAGCGTGCGCTTGGCCGGCTCGATCGTGCCCTGGACCTGGTCACCGGTCCAGAGGCTCGTAGCGCCGAACCAGCCACGAAGATCGAACTCCGCATCGTTGAGTCCGGCATCCGCCGCGACCAGGGCCATCTGGGTGCAGCCCTGGTCGCATTGCAGGGACCAGAGCTCACTTCGGCCGGCCGTCCCAGGCCCGAGTACGCCCGGCTCTATTACGCATATGCGGACACGCTTCTTGAGCTCGGCCGCGAGGACGAGGCGCATGAGTGGTTCGGCCGAGCCGCGGGTGCGGACGTCGACGGTGAGACCGATGCCGTCGATCGCTACGAGGACCTGGACGAGTTCGGCTTCGACGACCTCGACGACGATGCTCTCGAAGGCCAAGCTGACGACCAGGAAGACCGGGAGCCCGGCGACGACATGGAGACCGACGACGACCGGGAGAGCGGCGAGGACCGGGAGAGCGGCGAGGACCGCCTGCCCGACGCCGACCGGGAGACCGGCGACGACCGGGGTTAATGACTGCTTGAGTGGGACCTGACTTTCGCGGACGGGCTGTCAGCACGATGCGCTGTCTGGGCACCGGGTGATCGGTGTCGACAGCTCCCCAGAGATGTTGGCTTATGCGCGGCGAGGCGTCCCAGACGGTGTTTCCGCCTCGGTGAGCTTGATCGGCTCCCGTCTGGAATTAGGGCGCAGCTCCACGCGTCACCGGCTGCAACCCGCGGACAGGAGCCATGAGGCTACCGCGGGTCCACGATCGTGGGCCAAGGCGGAGCCAAGGCTAATGACTACTTGAGCGGGACGCTCACCGGACCAGACTCGGGCGTGTAAACGGCGAAGAAGTCACGGTCGTCGGGGGCTAGGTAGCGCGTAATCGGCTGATTCGGATTGGGCCCCACTTCTGTTTCAGTGAGTGACCCCTTGGGGCCGTGGGTGTAGGTGATCATGGTGTGCCAGTCGGGGTTGATGTCGAACTCCATCGCATCGACCGCGCCAGCGTGCTGGAGGATCTGCGCCAGGGTGATCACGGTCTGGTTGTCGGCGGCGACATAGATCAAGTTGCCGCGGCGATCGATGCCGACACCGGTTCGCCACACGCGGGTGACGCCGCCGAGCGTGTACCCCCACTGCGGGCTGTTCGGATCGGTGTTCAATCCCGGGTTGAGCTTCCCGTTCCAGACGATGGGAGCCAGGCTCTGGCGCGCCCAGGCGACATCCGAGCCGACCTTCGGGCCACCACTCCAGTCCACGATCGCGACGCGACCGTTGCGATACCCAACGAGCGTGGCGTTGCCGTCCTTCATCGGCTCGTTCGTCTGGCCGTTGATGGCCGAGCCGTTGGCCCCGTCCACGTAGGTGAAGCCGCCGTTAAAGGTCGCGAGCAGCCGCGAGCGCTGACCGTCAGGGACCATCATCGGCCCGCGTACGACGGCGCTCGGCGGCTCGTAGCGGCCCGGATAGTAGCCAATCTCGGTACGTGTGTGGTCGAACCATGCGACATACGCGACGATCTGTGGGTAATCGGTCTCGGAGCGGTAGGTGGTCACGAGCACCGGCGGGCCACCATTAACCTGCGGTCCGGTTGGCCTCCAGACCCCCTCGCCAGGCAGCGGCTGCGAGAACACCGGCTTGATGGGCGGCGGCCAGGCAGCGGCCTTCGCTTTCGCCGCGCTCTGGGCACTTGCCGCCGGAGAGCTGAGTCCTGCCTTCGGCAGGCTCTTCAGCTGCGGCCCGCCCTTCTTGGGCGCGTGCATGGTGTAGTAGACGTGCTCGCCCTCGTCCACAATGGAATTGCCGAAGGGTATGTCGCTTCTGACCCACTCAGCGCTGCGCGCGCCGACTGTTTCGCTCGTCGGCTCCAGCATCCAGTTCGTGTACGAAGCTGCGGCCCACAGCAGCACACCGATGAAGGGAATCGCGATCAGAAGCCCACGGCGGCGTCGGCGGCGTTTCCGGCCGCCGTCACCGGGCGGCTCCGCTCCGCCCGGACCTTTCGCAGGCGGCGGCGAATCACTCGGTGAGTGATCCGTATCGGACCCAGAACCATCAGGCGCAGAACCATCGGGCGAAGAAGCCATCTCATCGCCGGAGCCAGGTCGCCGCATCCGCATTACGCTCGACCCCCGATTGAGCAAGGTACGGCAAGAAACATGATTCTGATCGCCATGCTCCACGCTTACCCAGCGCGTGAGCAATAGGCATCTACCACCGGGCCAGAGTTTCCATCGGGCACGCAAAATATCGACGCGTCACCGGGCACCCGGTACGCAGCCCTTATGCGCGATGCGGCCTGCCCGCTTCCCGATATCGGACGTTGTCTGGCGCTTCGCCAGGCGGATGAAGAGGCCACAGCGGCATTGCGGCGTGGCTGCGGGCCACGGTTACGGCCGCGAACCTTCGGACTTGTCCAGCCAGTGCATGATCCCGGCCACGTTCGCTGCCGCTCCGCTGATGCGGTCATACTTCGCCGCGACAATCGGGTCGGCGTCGGCAGCGAGCACCCGGTAGCGTGCCTGGGTCCGCTCGGCGACCATGGCCGCCGCGTGGTCCAGGTCGAGGCCCGCGTGCCGGGCGTGCCGGGTTTCCTCCACCCAGACGCTGATCTCGTCGGCCGACCGCTCCAGCGTCTCGTCCACCGCGGTGACCGGACCGAAGTGGCTGAACAGCAGCCTGGTGGGCTGCAGCGCAGCGAACATCCGCAGTGAGGAGAGCGCGACGTCCAGGTCGAAATCGGGCGGGGGAGTAGCTGGGCGCATATCCCCGGTCTCCTGGATGTAGATGCCGGCCGCGTCGCCCACATACAGATCGCCGCTGATTGAGTCAACGAGACCGACATGGTGTTTGGCGTGCCCGGGCGAATAGTGACTCTCCAGCCTCCGGCCGCCGCCGAGGTCCACGACGCCGGTGCGCTCGACCGCCCGGATCCGCTCGGCTGGCGTCGGCGCAAGCTCGCCGAAGAGGTCGTCCAGCTCGTCGCCGTAGACCATCCGCGCACTGGCCATCAGCCGGGACGGATCAGCCAGGTGCCGCGCGCCTAGCTCATGCACCACGACCTCAGCGGCTGGGAACAGCTGCGCGATGTCGCCGGTACCGCCTGCGTGGTCGAGGTGGATGTGCGTGACAACGACGGTGGCGAGGTCATCGGGTCCCACTCCGAGGGAGGCTAGTGCGTCGCGCACGACCGGAGCAGACGGCGCGGTTCCGGTCTCGACCAGGCACGGCCGGTCGCCACGGATCAGGTAGCCCGCAGTGATGCCGTCATAGCCGGCCATCCGAGTGTCGATCTGGAAGACCTCGTGACCAAGGTCGGTGATCACGTCGCCAGCGGCGTCAGTCGGCTCGGCGACTGTCATGCGCACATCCTTTCCGCCTGCCGATCATGCTCTATCGTCGGCAATGTGATCAAGCTACGTGAGGCGACCGAATCGGAGAAAGCCGGCTGGCTGGACGACTGGTCGGCGAGGCTGCAGTCCTGGTACACCAAGCCGGATGTGCCTGCTGAGTGGGCCGAGCGGCAGATCCAGCAGCGGCTGGGCAGGTACCAGCTGACCGATCTGGTGGCAGCCACCGCCGTGACGCTGGCCATTACGGCGGGCGACGACTTGGTCGGCCTGGTCGCTATTGCCGCACCTGACGAACGGGCTGCCGGGACAGCTGTGATCAGCGACGTGTGGGTCGCCGAGCCACATCGCAGGCAGGGCTACGCGAGGCAGGCGGTACGCCTGGCCGAGGACTGGGCGCGCGATCACGATGCGGTCCGGGTGATGGTTGGGACCGATCCAGCACAGCCCTCGCACGCTGCACTCTTCAGCCGCTATCCGATCCGGGCGATTCAGATGATCAAGCGGCTCGCGCCGCCGGTGACGTTGCCGGACGGCGTCAGTGCACGCCCGATGACCCCGGCAGAGTTCGATACCTGGCGCGAGCACACGGTCCGTGATTACGCGGCGCAGATGGCTGCGTCCGGTGCTGTGCCGGACGCTCAGGCGGCCACAGAAGCGGCACGGCAATTCGAGGAGCTGCTGCCGGATGGCCTAGCGAGTGCCAACCAGACGCTGCTGAGCCTGATCGCGGGCGGCGAGCAGGTCGCGATGAACTGGATCGGCCATCGGTACGGGCCGGCCACCAGCTGGGTCTACGACGTCGTGGTGGGCGAGGGATACCGGGGCCAGGGTTATGGCCGCCCGGCGATGCTGATCGGCGAGCAGGCCACGCTGGCGGCGGGCGACACTCATCTCGGGCTCAACGTGTTCGGCCAGAACAGCGTCGCCATTCACTTGTATGAGTCGCTGGGCTACCGGGCATACGATCACGCCCGGTCGCTGGACTTGTGAGCTCTGCCGACGCCCGCGCTGGCACGGGCTAGAGCGCGCTGGCCGGGGGCGGCATCATGGCTCGCCATCTCGCGGCCAGGTCGCGGGCGCGAGCCTGGACGTGAGCTATTCCGGTCTGGCTGTTATAGGCGGCATACGGCGGCCACAGGAACACGAAAATGGCCAGCTCCTCCAGGACCAGGGCTCGCTCAAGTCCGCTGAAAGCGCCGCCGCGCCGGTCCATGTACGCCGTCATCGCGCTGCTCGGTACCGCGACGCCCGCGGGCGCGGCCCGCACGCTCACCATGGCGAGGTCGCAGGTTGCCCGGCCGGCCCCGACGGACTGCCAGTCGCAGAAGACGAGCCCGTCCGGGCCATGGACGATGTTGCCCGTATGGCAGTCACCGTGGACCAGGACCGCCGGCTGCGCAGCGAGTTCGGCGCGGAGCTCGTCGCGGGCATCGAGCAGGTCGGACAGCCCGGGCAGGATGCCGCTCCAGAACGCGGTGATCGAGCTGGGCACCGGCCCGCTCATGGCGGTGAGCAGCGCGTCCGGCCGCGCCCAGCTCCGCGGCGCGACCTGGACGCCATGCAGGGCGGCCAGGTCCTGGCCCAGTGCCGACCACGCCGCGCCGCGCCACCGGTCGACCTGCACCTGCTCGCCGGCGGCTGCCAGCAGCATCGCGACCCCGAGGTCGGCGTCGAGCGCGTCAAGCATGCGCGGTGTCCGGACTGGCATGTCGTCCGCCAGCTGCCGGTAGAAGCCCAGCTCACGCTGGGCAGCCGCGAGCGCACTAGGACCAAGGGCCACGGGCGTGACCTTCAGATAGGCCGCCGCGCCGCCAAGTGTCCGGACCCGGTAGACGCCGGCGCCCGACTGGGCGTCCGACGGTCTCGCCGCGTCATCGATCGTGACGCCGAACTCTCGCAGGGCTCGCGCCACCAGCTCGCCTGGCACTGATCTCTCCTCGGCGTCGGTACCGAGAGATTAGTCCTGATTCGGGCCAGGGATTGCAGCCCTGGCCCGGCCGGTGAGCTCGCGGGCTGCCCGAGATTCAGCTCTCAGCGAACAGCCGCATGACTAGGCCAGTGCGCGGCTTGGGGCCGAACGAGGTCGATTTGCGCGGCACCCGGCGGCCGAGCGCGGCGACTTCCCGGACCTGCGCGACCGTCATTGGGTTGCACAGCACGGCGGTGGCGCCTCGGTCGGCGTTAGCCGCCTGGACCGCTGCAGCGGGATCGTGGACGGCGCGAACGCTCCGGTCGTCGTCCACGATCCCCCAGAGGCGATCGAGGAGCAGCCCTTCCAGGACTGCGCCGGGCAGCCGCTGCCACAGGTCGGCGGGCTGATCCGGCACCGCCGAGCGCAGCAAGCTCCGGTCTGGGTCGGTCAGCAGGTAGGCCCGGTCCCGTCCGGTCAGCAGGAACGCCACGCCGTCGCCCGCGGCCTTGGCCAGTTCGGCCAGGGCTGCGCCGAGGTCCGCGGTTCCGCCCGCCAGTTCGCGGACCGAGAATGCCGGGCGGGCGAGCCGGACGGCCGCGTCGGTATTCAGGCCATCGATGACCCGGTGGATCGGGCCAAGTTGCGGCGGATAGGCGGCCGAGTCGACCAGCAGGGCCAGCCCGTAGTCCCATGGGCCCGCGCCTCCGCCGGAGTGCCTGGCCCGGTCCTGCAGCTGCAGGTAAGCGGCATACCGGTGGTGCCCGTCGGCGATCAGGGCGGTCCGGGGGGCCAGGTCGGCGGCGATGGCGGCCAGCTCGGCCGGGTCGGTGATGGCCCACAGGCGGTGCCGCAGTCCGTCGGCGGTCTCGGCCTCGGCCAGTGGCGGACGGCTGTCTGCAACATGGTCGATCAGCCTCGCTGCTGAGCCGTTCCCATCCTCATACAGCAGGAAAATCGGCTCGAGATTGGCACGCTCAGCCTCCATCAGCTGACGCCTGCCCGCCACCGGCCCGGGTGCGGTGTCCTCGTGCGGCAGGATGACGCGGTCAGCGTAGGGCCGCAGCCCGAGCGCGCCGATGAGCCCGCGCTGCAGCACCCGCTCGGGGCTGACCGCCTGCTCGTAGACGTAGAGGGCCGGCGCGTTGTCGGCCGCCAGAATCCCGTCGGACAGCCAGCCGCCAAGCTCGGCGGCCGCATCTTCGTATGGGCTGCCTGCCTGGCCGGGCACGGGCCTTGGCAGGATCAGCCGTACGACGTTATGCGGATCAGCCGCCATGAGCTGGTCCTCTATATCGGCCGCAATGACGTCGTACGGTGGAGAAGTTACCTTGGCAAGCCCGCTGACCCGGTCCTCGGCGTAGCGGACGCCGCGGAACGGCTTGAGTACCAGCCCCGGCTCGGTTGCGGGGGCTGGCGCCGGACTGGACGGAAGGATCGGCACGTATGTCAGAAGGCCAGGCGGGTGCGAGCGATTCCCGGCCGGACGGCCAGGATTCGTCACAAGATCCTAATGACCTCATTTCGGCGAGCGACGCCGACCCGCACCAGCTCTACAAACGCGGCCTCGAACTCCTCGGCCGAGGCAGCCCGGCGGCGGCCGCCCAGCTGCTCGAGCGGGCCGCGCAGGCCGAGCCCCGCTCCCGGAGCGTGCGGGAGGCGCTGGCCAGGGCGCAGTTCGACGCCGGGCACTATCACGCAGCGGCGAGGAACTTCCGCTGGATCGTCGAGGCCAGCCCCACCGACGACTACGCGCTGTTCGGCCTCGGGCTGGCGCTGGCCCGCGCCGGCGACCCGGGCGCGGCCGCCGAGCACCTGGCGCTGGCCGCCGCGATGCGCCCCAACCTGCGGCACTACACCGACGCTCTGCGCAGCGTGCGGGCGACGCTGCAGGCCCGCGCCGAGATGCGGAAGGGCGAGAGCGATTGAGCGGGAACGGCTCCTTTCGTGGCTGCGGCCGTCCGCTGAGCGAGTCCTACGACGTTGCGCTGCTGGATCTCGACGGCGTGCTCTATCTGGGCGGGCAGGCAGTCCCCGGGGCGGCCGACGCGGTTACCGCGGCCGCCGGGCACGGCATGCGGCTCGCGTATGTGACCAACAACGCATCCCGGTCGCCGCACGCCATCGCCGCTCAGCTCAAGGGGATGGGGGTGCCCGCCGCTGCCGATGACGTGGTGACCTCGGCGCAGGCGGCCGCGCACGTGCTGGCCGACCGGCTGCCAGCCGGCGCGCCGGTCCTGGTCGTTGGCGGGATGGGTCTGCGCCTGGCGGTGCGGGCCCGTGGACTGAGGCCGGTCACCGCGGCCGGCGAGCATCCGCTGGCCGTCGTGCAGGGCTACGGACCAGGCATCGACTACGGCGCGCTGACCGAGGCCGCGCTGGCCATCCGGGCCGGCGCCTGGTACGTGCTGACCAATGCCGACCCCACGCTGCCGACCCCGCGCGGCCTGCAGCCAGGGAACGGCTCGGTGGCCCAGATCCTGGTCAATGCCACCGGCCAGCGCCCGGTCGTAGCGGGAAAGCCTGCCGCGCCGCTGCACGCCGAGGCGGTCGAGCGGACCGGCGCCAAGCGGCCGCTCGTCGTGGGAGACCGGCTGGACACCGACATCGAGGGCGCGGTGCGGGCACGGGCGGACAGCCTGCTCGTGTTCACCGGCGTGACCAGGCCTGCCGATTTGCTCCTGGCGCCGCCCCAGCACCGGCCGTCGTTTATTTCCGCGGACCTTCGCGGGCTCAACGCCAGCCATCCGGGCGTGTCAGCCATCGACGGCGGATTCGCCTGCGGCGGCTGGACTGCGTCTGTTGCCGGCGGCCGCCAGTGGCTGGCGGTCTCCGGGTCTGGCGATTGGGTCGATGGGCTCAGGGCGCTGTGCGCGGCCGCCTGGGCGGGCGGCGTGAGCAGGGCCGACGGAGCCCTGCAGGGCGGGCCTGACCAGCCCGAACCTGATGGCAGTACGCCGGATCAGCGTCAGCGGGCGGTCGGCGTACTCCTGGAGGCGATCGGCGCTCCCGGCTGACTTCCCCCTGTCGGCTGACTGCTGATCATCCCTGCGGCCGACGCGAGCTATCGCGTTTGCCGGCCACACTGAAGGAAGCCGGCCAACCACTGCCACGGGGCAACTGCCGGCCGAAAGGGGAACCTGGACATGATCGAGGCAAAGGGCCTCACCAAGCGGTACGGGGACACGCTGGCAGTCGACAATTTGTCCTTTAGCGTGACACCCGGCAAGATCACTGGTTTCCTCGGCCCGAACGGCGCCGGGAAGACCACCACGATGCGGCTGATCCTCGGCCTTGACCGGCCGACGTCCGGTGAGGTTGTCGTGGATGGCAAGCCGTTCGAGCACGCCGCGCAGCCGATGCGCAAGGTTGGTGCGCTGCTGGACGCTAAGGCTCTGCACGGGGGCCGGAGCGCTTACAACCACCTGCTCTGCCTCGCGCAGTCGAACAACCTACCCAAGAAGCGAGTCGACGAGGTGCTGAGCCTGGTCGGTCTGGCGGCCGTGGCGCGCAAGCGGTCGAAGGGCTTCTCCCTCGGCATGGGCCAGCGGCTCGGCATTGCCGGTGCGCTGCTCGGTGACCCGGAAATCCTGATGTTCGACGAGCCAGTGAACGGACTGGACCCCGAGGGCATCCTGTGGATCCGCAACCTGATGAAGGCGCTGGCGGCCGAGGGGCGCACGGTATTCGTCTCCAGCCACCTGATGTCGGAGATGGAAAACACCGCCGATCATCTGCTGGTCATCGGCCGCGGCAAGATGATTGCCGATTGCACGGTCGACGAGTTCATTACCGCGAACTCCCAGCGGACCGTCCGGGTCCGCACGCCGCAGCAGGACCAGCTGGCCAAGCTGGTCGCTTCTGCCGGGGGCACGGTGCGTGACCACGGCGACGGTGCACTCGTGGTCAGCGGGCTGGACGCCGGGCAGGTGGGCGACCTGGCCTACGACAACGCAGTGCGGCTGCACGAACTGGCACCGCTGCACGCTTCGCTGGAGGAGGCGTTCATGGAACTGACCGCTTCGAGCGTCGAGTTCCACGCAGGCGTGCCGGGCGCCGATGGATCGGCAGCCAACGGTCTCGGGGGCGCGCATCGCGCGGGTGCCCAGGCGGGCACGAGGGAGAAGGTGGGCTGACAATGGCAACGACGTCAACTTCGGTGGTCCTGCCGGGTCAGGTCTCGCTCCCGGCCTCGGCGGGACGCGCGAGCTTCATGGGCGCCGTGCGCTCAGAATTCACCAAGATCCGGTCGGTGCGCTCCACCTACTGGACGCTGATCGTGCTGGTCCTGGTGACGGTGGGCATCGGCGCCCTGGCAGGCTTCGCGGCTACGCGGAATCCCCAAGGACCAGGGTTCGACGCCACGCAGGCGAGCCTGGGCGGCCTGTACCTCAGCCAGCTGATCATCGCGGTGCTCGGCGTGCTGGTGATCTCCGCCGAGTACTCGAGCGGCATGGTCCGCACGACGCTCACGACGTTCCCCTACCGGGGCACGATCATCGCCGCTAAGGCGCTGGTGTTCGGCGCGGTCGCCTTCGTGACCGGACTGGTTACCTGCTTCATTTCGTTCTTCGTCGGCCAGGCGATCATGTCCACCTACAACCCGAGCACGCTGCCCGGCCACCAGCATGTGCAGGTGCTTGGTGGGGCCGTCAGGCACATCAGCGCGTCGATCGGTGACCCGAACGTCCTCCGGGCGATCATCGGCGGTGCGCTGTTCGTGACAGTCAGCGGATTGCTGGCCTTCGGCATCGGACTGCTGCTGCGGCACACCGCCGGCGCGATCACTACCGTCGTGGGCCTGCTGTTCGTGCTGACAATCCTGATCAACCTGCTGCCGTCGAGCTGGCTGAACCACGTGGACAAGTGGATGCCGGCCGTGGCGGGCACCCAGATCTGGACCACGGTGGCCAACCACGGCAATCCGCCGGTGTTCGCGCCATGGACCGGGTTCCTGGTCTTCGCGATCTACGCGGCGGTCGCGGTGATCGCAGGGTCGATCCTGTTCCGCACCAGGGACGCCTAAAGACGCGGGGGCGGTGCCCGGACTCGGGCATCACGCCGGAGCCGGCCAGTCGGCCAGGGAATCCCTGGCCGGCTGGCCGGATCTGCGTTCTAATGTGTCTCCGGCCGGTCGCCCTCCGGCTGATTCCGGGTAGCAACCGGGGCCTGGCCGTTCGCGCCAGGGTTCCACTCCTCCGCCAGCAGGGCATAGGAGAGGCCGTCGAGCCACCCTTTCGTCCGGTGCAGGGACTCCTTGACCGAGTGAAGCTCGCGACGCATGCCGAGGCGTTCCATCAGGCGCCAGGACGGCTCGTTGTCGAGGAAACAGTCCGCGTGCAGTCGCCGCAGCCGGAGCGGCCCGAAGCTAAGGTCGATCAGGGCTCGCACCGCCTCGGTCGCGTACCCCTTGCCGCCAAAGGCGGGATCGAACGTCCAGCCGAGCTCTCCTTGGACCCCCTTCGCCTGATCAGCGACCTCCTCCTGGGCCCAGCCGTCCTCGACCTTCAGCATCAGATCGCCGATCACCCGGCCGTCGAGCTCAACGATGAGCAGATCGGCAAGTCGCTTCTCGCGGGAGAAGCGCTCGTGGTACGCGTCATACGTCGTTGTCGCGGCCCCCAGCCAGTCATGCACTTCTGGCAGCCGCCGGAAGGCCCAGGTCGCATCGAGATCCTCGGGCGTACCCCGCCGAAGCAGCAGCCGCTCGGTACGAACCGGCCACGGCAGCGTGTCCAGAGGATGGTTCATAAAGCCAGCCTCTCCAAGTCGGTCAGCTCAGCGCAACGCGGTTAACGGCTCAGCGGGAGAGCCGTGCCGCGTTGCGCGCTGACCGTCGGTGAGCGCGGGCATGGCTTCATGTCGGGACGTGGTGGAGCACTCACATGACTGCGGGTGTCGGGGTACCCGCGGTCCGTAGCATGGTGATATGCGACCTGCTGGGTCGGATCGCGGCGCCCGGGCTGTGCCGGCGATGGCGCGGGTCGAGGTGGTCCAAGAAGAGCGGTTCGGCACTACGCTAACCGACCCGTACCGCTGGATGGAAGCTGAGGATCGGGAGCTGGCCAGCTGGCTGACGCGTCAGGGCGAGCACGCTGCCGCAGCGCTGGCGGGCCTGCCGGGGCGCGCTGAGCTGCTGGCCCGGATTACCGGGCTGACCGCCGCCGCTGCGGATTCCGCGTTCACCCCGGCAGGTGAGCGGATGCTCTTCCTGCGCCAGCCGCCGGGCGGCGGTGTTCCTGTGCTGATGATGGACGACAAGGTCCTGCTCGATCCCTGCGTGCTGACCGGGGCCGGGCACTGGAGCCTGGACTGGTTCGTGCCTTCCCCGGACGCGCGTCGTGTCGCCTGCGGACTTCCGCGGGGTGGCTCGGAGCAGAGCACGCTGCGGGTGATCGAGGTGGGCACCGGTGAGCTGCTGCCCGACGCGGTCACTGGTGCGTTCCTCGGCGCGGTGAGCTGGCTGCCCGACGGCGGCGCACTGGTGTGCCATCGGTATCTGGACCCGGAGCCGGGTGCCCCGGCGTACCGGCGGCGGCAAGACAGCCGCGCCTGCCTGCACCAGATCGGCACGTCGGCCG
>DASXMP010000002.1:0-68894 GCA_036495585.1 Streptosporangiaceae bacterium | reverse complement strand
GTCGATTACCCATGGGTAACCGGGCGAGCAGCCCAGGACCGGAGGGAGAGTCTGCGATGCCACCTGGTGACCTAAAGACGCCCGGTGCACCGGGCGTGAACTACCCGGTGCTGATCGCCGTCTGGGCCCGGGAGGCCGGGTTCAGACGGCAGGTGGCAGAGCGCGCCGCGCGGATCTGGGTGCACTGGCGGCAGTATCTCGGCCAGGCGGACGCAGCTGCGATCATCCTGGCCACGATGTCGACGCTGGCACCGAGCAAGCCCGCGTCCGCTAGCGGGCATGCCTTGTGGAACGCCTGCGTAGACGCGTGCCGGGAGAGGTATCACCTCCGCCCCGACGAGCCTGATGAGGTGAGAACGCGACGGATCTCGACGGCTGGCCGGAGTGCCGGGACTGGGTGGCCGCCGCCAGCGCCGATGTCAGAGCAGAAGCTACGGCGCAGCATCAGGGACGTGTACCGGACCGCGCCGCGCGCTGGTCGCGGCGAGCTGGAACGAGGCCGGCGGCAGCGTGGACTGTGGCGGTACCTCGGCGGACTGCCGCCCGCCGTGCTGGGCGCGATCCGCAAGGAGCAGGCGCACCTGCTGCGCGCGGACGGCATGTCCGAGCGGGACATTGCAGGAGGGGTCGGAGTGTCGCAGCCGACGGTGCACAGGTATCTGCTTGAGCCCCGCTATGGTCACGGCATCGACGAACTGGCTGACGAAGCGGCCAGCAGGAGCTTCCGGCGGTGACTTCGGCAATGAGACGACAGCTGAGTTTAAGCAAGCAGACACCCTGTGCCCCCCACCCGCCGGCACGGCGCAAGCTGACGACCGCGATTGCGGCAGCTGTCATGCTGGGCTCGCTCGGCGCCGGCGCCGGCGCGGTCGCGGCGTCGGCATCAGCGGCGGGAACGCCGATCTGCGTGTCAGCCCACCACCCGCGGGCCGCAGCCCGCATGTCGGCGAACATCGCCGCTGCGCTGGCACGCCGGCCGCACTCCGTGACCGGGCTCGCCGCCTCTGACCCGGCCCTGGGCGTCACCTGCGCGCTGCGCTCCGCTAGCCACTTTTACGCCGCGAGCGTCATCAAGGTGACGATCCTCAGTGCCCTGCTGCTCAAGATCGGCGGGGTCGGCCATCTGACCTCCGCGCAGCGCAACCTGGCGGACGCCATGATCACGCAGTCCAGCAACAGCGCGGCCACTCAGCTGTGGAACGAGGTTGGCATGACCTCGATGCAGCGCTTCCTCAACCGCGCCGGAATGTCACACACCGTCCTCTCGTCCGCCTGGGGGTTGACGAGGATCACGCCGCAGGATGAGCTGACGCAGCTGCACCTGCTCAGCGTCCCCGGCAAGGTGCTCGGCGTCCATGCCCGCGATTATGTCCTGACCCTGATGGCCGAGGTTGTCTCCTCGCAGCGCTGGGGCGTCTCGGCGGGCGCCGGGCGCGGCGTGACGGTGCACATCAAGAATGGCTGGCTGCCGTATCCGCGGGCAGCCGACTGGAACATCAACAGCCTTGGCGTCTTCACCGGGAAGAACATCAACTATCAGGTGGCAGTGCTGACGGCGCCCGCGTCCGGGGGGCAGGGCGAGAGCTATGGGATCCAGACCGTCCAGCTGGCCGCCGGAATCATTAACCGGAATCTCGCCGGGCTGGATGCGCTCTTCGGCTAGCCGCGCGGGCTGCGAACCCCCTTTGGCTGCCTGACGCCATCCGCACGCAGTTCCCGCGGACGCAGCCTTGGCCGCCGTCACTGGCAGCTGTATCGCATGGCCTCGCTCGCGAGAGTTAGAGCTGGCCGACGCTTGTCACCCGGACCATCGCGACACCGGCCTCGTCGGAGGCCGCGAGGTCGACGGTGGCCGAGAAGCCCCAGTCATGATCACCCGAGGGATCGTCGAAGATTTGCCGACACGACCACGTTCCCTTGTCCTCATCAATGATCAGCAACGCCGGGCCGCGAGCGTCCGGGCCGGTGCCGATCTCGCCGTGCTCGCCGAAGTACGGGTCGAGCGCGGCCGCCCAGGCTTCCGCGTCCCACCCGGCCTCCGCGTCGAGCTCGCCAAGGTCCTCGAAACGGCGAAGAGCGGCCAGCTCGACCCGGCGGAACAGCGCGTTGCGCACCAGGACGCGGAACGCCCGCTTGTTGCCGGTCAGCGCCGGCGGCCGGTCGGCGGCGAGGTGCTCTGCTTCCTCGACCGGGTTGCGCAGCTTCTCCCACTCGTCGATCAGGCTGTGGTCGACCTGCCGGACCAGCTCGCCGAGCCATTCGATCAGGTCAGTCAGCTCGTCGGTCTTAGCGTCCTCGGGCACCGTCTGCCGGAGTGCCTTATAGGCATCGGCGAGGTAGCGCAGCACCAGCCCCTCGGACCGCGCCAGCCCGTAGAAGCTGATGTACTCGCCGAAGGTCATCGCTCGCTCGAACATGTCTCGTGCCACGGCCTTGGGGGACAGCTCGTGATCGGCGACCCACGGGTGCCCGCGCTTGTAGATGGCGTAGGCCGCCTCGAGCAGATCGGCCAGCGGGCGGGGGTAGGTGACCAACTCCAGCAGGTCCATCCGCTCGTCATACTCGATGCCCTCGGCCTTCATCGCGGCGACCGCTTCGCCGCGGGCCTTGAAGAGCTGCGCGGACAGTACCTGGCGCGGGTTGTCCAGGGTCGCCTCGATCACCGACAGCGCGTCGAGCGGATAGAGCGGCGACTCGCGGTCGAGCAGCTCGATCGCCGCCAGCGCCAGTGGCGACAGTGGCTGGTTCAGCGCGAAGTCTTCCTGCAGGTCCACCGTCAGCCGGACACAGCGGCCATCGGCGTCGGGCTCCGCCAGCCGCTCCACCACCCCGCCTGCCAGCAGCGCGCGGTAGATCTCGATCGCGTGGTGCAGATGGCGGCGCTGCGAAGGGCGGTCCTCGTCATTGAGCAGGAGCAGATGTTTCATCGCAGCGTAGGCGTTGCCCGCCCGGCCGATCACATTGAGCACCATCGCGTGGCTGACGGCAAAGCTGGATCGAAGCGGCTCCGGCTGGGCCGCGACCAGCCGGTCGAACGTCGGCTGCCCCCACGACACCATCCCCGGCGGCGGCTTGCGCCGCACTACCTTGCGGCGTTTTTTGGGGTCGTCGCCGGCCTTGGCCAGGGCACGCTCGTTATCGATCACGTGCTCGGGTGCCTGCACCACGACCCGGCCCATGGTGTCGAAGCCGGCCCGGCCAGCACGGCCGGCGATCTGATGGAACTCCCGCGCCATCAGCAGGCGCGTCCTGGTCCCGTCGTATTTGGAGAGCGAGGTGAACAGCACCGTCCTGATTGGCACGTTGATGCCCACGCCCAGCGTGTCCGTGCCGCAGATCACCTTGAGCAGGCCGGCCTGCGCCAGCGTTTCCACGAGCCGCCGGTACTTCGGCAGCATGCCGGCGTGGTGCACGCCGATGCCATGCCGCACCAGGCGCGATAGCGTCCGCCCGAATCCTGCCGCGAACCGGAACCCGCCGATGAGCTCGGCGATCTCGTCCTTCTCGGCCCGGCTGCTCACGTTGACGCTCATCAGCGCCTGTGCCTGCTCGATGGCCGCGGCCTGGGTGAAGTGCACGATGTAAATCGGCGCCTCGCGCGTCTCCAGCAGGTCTTGCACGGTCTCATGCAAGGGGGTCATCGCAAACGAAAAGGAGAGGGGAACGGGCCGCTCTGCTGAGCTGACGACCGCCGTTGGGCGGCCGGTTCGGCGGGTCAGGTCCCGCTCGAACCGGCTCACGTCGCCAAGGGTCGCGGACATGAGAATGAACTGTGCCTGCGGCAGTTCGACCAGCGGCACCTGCCAGGCCCAGCCCCGGTCCGGGTCGGAATAGTAGTGGAACTCGTCCATCACGACCTGGCCGACGTCCGCGTCGGCACCCTCGCGCAGCGCCATGTTGGCCAGCACCTCGGCGGTGCAGCAGATGATCTGAGCACCCGCGTTCACGCTGCCGTCGCCGGTCATCATGCCGACCTCGTCCGCGCCGAAGATGTCGCACAGCGCGAAGAACTTCTCCGACACCAGCGCCTTGATCGGCGCGGTGTAGAAGGTGCGGTCGTCCCGGGCCAGCGCGGTGAAATGGGCCCCCGTGGCGACCAGGCTCTTGCCCGAGCCAGTGGGGGTCGACAGAATCACGTTGCCGCCGGAGACGACCTCAATCAGCGCTTCCTCCTGGTGGGAGTACAGGTCGAAGCCTTGCTCGCGCGCCCATCCGGCAAAGGCGGCGAACACCTCGTCTGGGTCGGAGCCCTCGGGCAGCAGGTCGGTCAGCGTCTTGGTCATGTCGCTGTCCATCGTGCCAGCCCTGGGCAGGTGCCGCAGACAGGCGGCCAGTCGATCGGCAGCCGGAAACGCTCCGGCCAGCAAGACGCCGGTCGTGCGCGTGCTGCTGGCCGGAGCGGGCCGGGTTGTCAGCTGTGTTCGGGAGGTCCGCTCTGCGCGGCCTCGACGTTGCTGCTTCCGGGCACGATGTCCGGCAGAGTTCCGTTGCCGGCATAGGGGGTGGTGTCGGGCTGATCGACGAGCACGGGCTGCAGTCCGGTCTTCGTCGTGATGGTGCCGCTGAGCTGCGGCGGCACCAGCGTGCCGGCCGGCAGGCCAGCACAGGACGGATCGGTTGCGGCTGCCGCACAGTACACCGCCGCACTGACGGACAGCGTGTTGGTGGCGGCCTGCACCTTGGAAACCTGCGCAGTCAGGCCGGGGACCCCGGTGAACGCGGTCGGATTCGGCGACCCGGTGTTCGGCGCGCCCCACCAGCAGTGGCTGGTGTCGGTGACGGGCGTCGGGCAGGCCCCGGGGACGTCACTTGCGGTCAGCGTCTTAACCCCGCGGTTCACGGTGAACGAGGTGTGCAGCGTCGGGGCATTAGGCGTGCCCTGGCCCTGGTAGACCATCATCGCCACGTTCTGCGGAACAGCGGAGAGGTTGGCAACGATCAGGTCGCAGGTCAGGCCAACGTTGATCTGCGCCTGAGTTGGCGGGCAGGCAGCGTTCAGATCGGGCGCCGAGAAGGCCGCGGGAACCGTGAACGTCGCGCTGAGGCTGCCGTCGGCTGCGCTGAAGGCAAGACCCAGCGACCCGAGGTCGATTTCGTTAGTCTCGGCGCTGGCCGGGCTCGCGATGCCTGCCAGTCCGCTCCCCTCGACAAGCGCCAGCAGCGTGCCGGGTGCGAAGCTGCCGGCCGAGCACGAGATCGTGACCGTCGACCCTGGCGTAACGCCGACGACACCCAGGGTGTTGGGCGCCGTGGTCGAGTTGCTGTAGTTGCACGCCGACGTCGACGGCGGGAACGCAGTGGCCTGAGCCGATGTGGCGGTGACCACGCCGACCGCCCCGAGTGCGCTGACCAGGCCGAGGATGCCGGTCAACGCGACAGGTCTGACGAGATTGCGACGCTGCACAAATACCTCCCTCTCACGAGACGAGTCCCGCCAGAGCCTCCACGGACGCATCCCCTCGCACGATCTCGCCGGGTTACTGACGGGTAGATTTACCTACGTGAGCTTGGTCACTAAAGTTGTGCTTTGTCAAGCATCTTCAACTTTGCCCCGTCAGCTGTACCTTCCTGACGGGGCGGGAACGGCACCGGAATGGCAGCTCCGCCGCTGACCGTCGTCATCACCGGAGGCGCGGGGTTCCTTGGCACCCGCCTGGCCAGCGCAGTGCTGCGCCGCGGGTCGATGTCGGCCGCGGGCGCGCCCGGTGTGCCCGTGGCCCGGCTGAGCCTCCTCGATCAGGTAGCCCCGCCCGAGTCGGTCAGCCGCGATCCACGGGTAGCGGCCTGGCAGGGTGACCTTGCCGCCGCGCTGGATGGCGACCGTCCCGGCCCCTTCGCCGACGCGGACGTGGTCTTCCACCTCGCCGCCGCGGTGAGCGCAGAGTGCGAGCGCGACTTCGACCTTGGCCTGCACGCCAACCTGGCCGGCACGCAGCGCGTTCTCGCCGCCTGCCGGGCGTCGGGCCGGACGCCTGTGGTCGTTTTTGCCAGCTCGCTCGCGGTGTTCGGTGGCACGCCCACGCATCCGCTTCCGGACGTGATCACCGACTCGACGCTGCCGGTGCCGCAGAGCAGCTACGGGATCCAGAAGTTCATCGGCGAGCAGCTCGTCGCTGACTACACGCGCAAGGGCTTCATCCGGGGCAGGTCGGTGCGGCTGATGACCGTCAGCGTGCGGCCCGGGCGGCCGAACGCCGCCGCATCCGGGTTCTTGTCCGGCATCATCAGGGAGCCGCTGGCCGGTACCCGCTCGAACTCACCGGTGCCTCCTGAGACCGCGGTTGCGCTGAGCTCACCGGACCGGGCCATCGAGGGGCTGCTGCGGGCCGCGGAGGCAGCGCCGGAAGAGTGGGGTGACCCGACCGCGGTCAACCTGCCCCCTGTCACGGTCACCGTCGGCGAGATGGTCTCGACCCTGGATCGGGTTGCCGGGCCGACCGTCAGCGCTCTGGTGGACTGGGCGCCGGATGCGTCCATCGCCTCGATTGTGCGGAGCTGGCCAGCGCGGCTTGCGACGGCCAGAGCCGCGGCGCTCGGACTGGAGCCTGACGAGAGCTTCGAGGCGATCGTCCGCGCGTATGTCCGCGACAGCGCCCGGTAGGTCTCCAGTGCCAGTGCGGCCGCCGGGCGGTGTCCGGTTCGGGGTGCGCCTGGTCAGCTATCCATACCGGAAGCCGTCGAGGAAACGGCGGAAGACACCGCCCTCGCGGGCCAGCGACGGAGCAGGCGGCGGTGCGACCGCGCGCTGGTGCGCCACGGGTTGGTCGTAGTCGGTGCGGGCGATGGCGTCCACGACGCTCGCCTCGTCAAAGTCATCGGAGCCATCGATCCGGGGCACGTAGCCGACCAGCATGCCATCGCGCATGACCTGGGCCTCCAGGCCCGCAGTGCCGTCGGTGTCCCATTCGGCTTCCCGGCCGCCCGGCAGCGACACGCGCACGCCAAACTTGCCGATGCCGCCGCGCAGCAAGTGAGCGTTCACGCCACGGTCACGAAGCGCGTCTACCACCCGGCGGGCACGGAATTCGTCCATGGCCCGGAAGGTAGTTGTCGTTCCTGAGGAGTCGCTGAAGGCTGACGTCGGTGCCTGACCACCGCCTGAATCGACGCTGAACGGATCTTCGGCTAGGCGCGAGCGCGAGCCTTCTTCGCGGCGCCACCACGCTGGCCCGTCGTCTTCCGTGCGCCCGCACCCGCGCTGCCGCTGCGAGTGCGAGATGAGCTAGCTGACTTGGTGGACGCGGCAGGCCGGGAGCTTCTGCCGGACTGGGGCGAGGCGCCGGGTCGGCTTTTCCTGTTTGCAGCCTTGCTGCTGCTTGCTCCCGCAGCCGGGCGGCGCGGTGCCGTCCGGCGCGTGGGTCTGCGCGACTCGCCGCCCGCTTTCGCCGCGTCCAGGCTGGCCTGCAGGGCGTCGGTGAGGCTGGTGACATTCGTCGGCTCCGGGGCCTCGCTGGCGAGTGTGATCTCCTCGTTGTTCTTCTTCGCGTCGATGAGCTGGTAGATCCGGTCGGTGAAGGTGTCGGAGTAGTCGGCGGGCCGCCAGGGGCCGCTCATGGTCTGGATCAGCTGAGTTGCCATCTCCAGCTCCTGCTGGGAGGCACGGACCCGACCAGGCAGGTTCTCGATCTGATCTCGCGGGTTGCGCATCTCGTCGGCGAAGAACAGGGTCTCCAGTACCAGCAGGTCTCCGTCGGCTCGCACTGCCGCCAGGTACTCCTTGCCGCGCATGACGAAGCTGGCGATTGCGACCCGGCGAGAATCGGCCATCGCATCTCGCAGTAGCGCATACGTCTTCTTTGTCTCGTTGCTGCCTGGCCCGAGGAAATACGCCTTATTAAAGTAAAGTGAGTTGATTTCTTCCAGGTCCACGAAGGTCAGGACGTCGAGGGATCTGGATTGTCCTGGCGCGACTGAGTCGAGTTCTTCCTGGCTGAGCATCACGTACTTGCCGCGCCCGACGTCCGCGCCCCGGACGATGTTGGAGTACTCGACCTCCGCGCCAGTCCGCTCATTGATGCGCTGGTAGCGGATGCGGTCCGACGTGCCTTGCTCGAACTGATGAAATGTGGGCTCGTGTGCTTCCGTCGCTGAGTAGAGCCGGACCGGCACTGCCACCAGCCCGAACGACAGCACGCCCGACCAGATAGCACGCGCCACGGCTTCCTTCCCTTCGCTCGGCCGGCCCTTATCCTTCCCTCCACTCGCTGGCCAATTCGGGCTTCGGCGCGCAGGCTGGTGATGGTCCGCTGGACGGCCCGGCCGCTTGCGCGGGCCGCGATCGGGGCAGGGGAGTGAATAAGTACCAGTCTGCGCCGTGCGGCGGTGCGTCCAGCGGCGCCGATGGTTGCGTCGTACGGGTCGAGCCTTACCGCCGGCCGCCACTGGTGCGGTAGCGCCCATACCTGACGATTAAGCATGAATGGGGGGAAGAGTCATGAAGCTGGTAGTGATAGGCGGTACCGGACTGGTTGGTTCTCAAGTGGTCAGCAAGCTCACGGCAGCCGGACATGAGGCTGTCCCCGCGGCTCCGGACACTGGCGTTGACCTGATGACCGGGGCGGGCCTTGACCAGGTGCTGGAGGGCGGGGAGGTGGTGATCAACGTGGCGAACTCGCCGACATTCGACGAGGAGTCGCTCAACTTCTTCCGCACCTCGATGACCAACCTGCTGGCCGCCGGAGAACGAGCCGGCGTCCGGCACCAGGTCATCCTCTCGATCATCGGCGTCGACCAGGTACCGGACCTCGTCTACTACCGCGCTAAGTCGCTGCAAGAGGACGTGCTCCGGCACGGGCCTACGCCCTACTCCATCGTGCGGGCCACGCAGTTCTTCGAGTTCATGGATCCGACCATCTCGATGACCTCGGACGCCGCCACGGTGCGGCTGCCGCCTACCCCTATCCAGCCGATCGCCTCCGCTGATGTGGTGGACGCGGTGGTCGACGTCGCGACTGGCGCCCCGCTGAACGGCATCCGGTACGTGGCCGGCCCGGATATCTTCCGCCTGGACGAGCTCGGCCGAGTTACGCTGGCCGCACATCACGACGGCCGGACCGTGATCACCGACGACAAGGCCGGCATGTTCGCTGCCGTCAGCGGAGATGTGCTGACGGCTGGGCCAGCGGCGCGCCTGGCGCCGACGCACTACCGGGACTGGGTTAAGCAGAGCGCCTGACACTGCTCTGTGCGCCGACGGAACTGCCCCGAAGCACCAACCCGCTGCCGATGTGAATAAGGGACCGACATGGACATGGGAAATGCTGTCGATGCATCCATCGCCGGGACCAGCGGTCAGATCGTGGTCGCTGGCGGGGGATACGCCGGGCTGCATGTCGCCCTGCGGCTGACAGCCAAACTGCGCAGCAACTCCGCAGTCCAGCTGACGCTGGTCGACAAACATGACTACCACCAGGTGATGACCGAGCTGCCCAGGGTCGCCGGCGGGACCCGCGCCGCCGATGCGGTGCGCATTCCGTTGCAGGACATGCTGACCGAGCGGGTCAGCTTCGTGCAGACCGAGATCACGGGCTTGGATGTGCCCGGCCGACGGCTGCTCACCGCTGCTGGGCCGATCGGCTGGGGGCGGCTTGTCCTGGCGATCGGTAGCCGTCCGGACGACTTCGCCATCCCTGGCCTGGTGCAGCGCACGTTGTCGCTCTATTCCACCACCGACGCGGAGCAGGTCTGGGCGGCGGCCTGCGAAGCCCTCCAAGCTGCCGCCGCCGCATCGGAACCTGACGAGCAGCGCCGTCTGGCCACCGTCGTCGTTGGCGGCGGCGGCGCCACCGGAGTCGAGCTGGCTGGTGAGCTGGCCGCGATGCTGCGCGAGGTGGCCGGCCGCTATGGCCTGGCGCCCGGGTTGCCGGCTGTCCTGCTGATCGAGGCGGGCCCCACCATCCTGGCGGGCTCTTCGCCGCAGCTGATCGACAAGGCCACCAGGATCCTTTCCGAGCTCGGCGTGGAGGTCCGCACCGGCGCGACGATCGCCGCGGCGACGGCGGAGGGCTTCCGGCTCAAGGACGGCCAGCTGGTGGAGGGCGGCGTGTTCGTCTGGGCAGGCGGGGTCAAAGCCCCGGGGGTCATAGCTGACGCGGGTCTGCCGACCGGCCACAACGGCCGCGTCAAGGTGGACAAGTACCTGCGGGTCCTGGACCACCCCGAGATCTACGCGGCCGGCGACCTAGCCTCGGTGGTGGACCCGCGCACCGGACACGCACTGCCCCCGCTGGCGCAGGTGGCGCTGGAGGAAGGCGAGACGGTTGCCAGGAACCTGATCGCGGAGGTGAAGGGTGAGTCGCTGGAGGCGTTCACGTTCCACGACAAAGGCTTTGTCGTCTCGGTCGGCGCCCGCCACGGAGTCGCTGACATCGCCGGCATCACCACTGGGGGACGGCTGGCCCACGTCCTCAAAGATGCCATCGAATGGGAATACCGCCAGTCTGTTAAGCACTTGCGCGGCTGGGACCCGGTTGCGGCGTGACCCTGCACGCCGATCAGGGAGCCTAGGGAGGTGACCGATCGCGCACTGGTCAGCAGCTGGCTAGCAGGCTATGAGTCGGCCTGGCGGGCCAGCGGCACCGACGGGCTCGCAGGGCTGTTCACCGGAGACGCTACGTACCTGCAATCGCCCTACGAACAGCCCGTCACCGGTCTGGCCGCGATCAAGCTGATGTGGGAACGCGAACGGGAGGGCCCGGGCGAGGTCTTCACCCTGGCTACCGACATCCTGGCGGTCGACCGCTCAACGGCGGTGGTGCGAGCCGAGGTCAGCTATGGGCCGCCAGAGCGGCAGGAATACCGCGATCTGTGGGTGATCCGGTTCGCCGCAGACGGCCTGTGCAGCTGGTTCGAGGAGTGGCCCTACTGGCCCGAGCGCCCCCGCGTCGCCGCCGGAGCCTAGGTGGGCCGAGGCCGCGACAGCGCAATCGCCGTCCCAAGCGAGCGGCGCGGGTGGCGTGGCCGCTTTCGGGTAGTGGCAGCGATGTACTGGGTTGGCGTTAGCAGTCCGCGCGACCGCTAAGCCGCCCGCAGCGTTCGCGTTGGAGGGGATATGGCATCCGATGCCCTCGAAGAGCTGCTCGTGTCGTCTGAGGTGCAGACGGCGCGCGACCGGATAGAGGACTACGACGGGGCCGAGTCGGCCGTCGCCGCCAATCCGCATGGTGAGCAGGAGCTTGACGACCTGCGCCAGGCGCTCGGGGAGATGCCAGGAGCGGTCCGGATGCTGCTGGAAGCCATCGACCGTGCCGCTGACAGCGCGGGGGAGCCCCAGTACGACCCGGGCGACAGGGCGGTCTTCCGCCGAGAAGAAGAAGCGGAAAAGCAGTAACCCGATCACGCCGGTACACGCCGACGTGGTCCCGCAGAGTGTGGGACCACGTCGGATAGGCGCAAACGGTTTCGGCCCGGCCGCAGGCATGGGCGCCGACATCACCGGCCGCTGAGCAAGCAGGCCGGGCCAAGCTTTCGTAGTCGTGGCGTGGCGATAGTCTCCTAGCGCCCAGGCGCGCCGACGATGTCGCAGCCATGAGATCAGCAAGAGAGCATGCGCCATCGCTGAACGCGCACAGCCGCAGACCTGGCACTGTCGAAAGGCGCTGCTTCATGTTCTCGTACCTGACCGACCTGAGCTGTCCGCGCTGCGACGCCCGCTACCCGGCCGACGTAGTGCAGGGCGTGTGCAGTTGCGGTTCGCCGTTGCTTGCGCAGTACGACCTTGCCCGGCTCGCAGGCGAGTCGTCGCGCGCCGCGTTCGCCGACCGGGAGGCTTCGCTGTGGCGCTATCACGAGCTGCTGCCAGTCTCGCGAGCTGGGCACATCGTGAGCCTCGGGGAGGGCATGACGCCGCTCGTGGCGCTGCCGCAGCTGGGCGCGCGCCTCGGAGTTCCGCACCTGCTGATGAAGGACGAGGGCACGATCCCCACCGGGTCATTCAAGGCACGCGGCGCGGCCGTGGGGGTGTCCAGAGCAGCGGAACTCGGGGTGCAGGGCATTGCCATGCCGACGAATGGAAATGCCGGCGCGGCATGGGCGCTGTACGCGGCCCGGGCCGGACTGCGCGCGCTGATTGCCATGCCAGAGAAGGCGCCTGCCATCTGCCGAGGGGAGGTCGCCGCCGCGGGCGCCGAGCTGTACCTGGTGCGGGGGCACATCGGCGATTGCGGCCGGCTCATCAACGCCGCTATCGCCCGCCGCGAGGGTTACCAGGAAGTCTCGACGCTGAAAGAGCCGTATCGGCTCGAGGGCAAGAAGACGATGGGCCTGGAGATCGTCGAGCAGCTTGACTGGACCATGCCCGACGTGATCGTCTACCCGACCGGTGGCGGCGTTGGCATCATCGGCATTCACAAGGCCCTGCGCGAACTTGCCGAGCTGGGCTGGATCAGCGGTCCGCTGCCGCGGTTGGTCGCTGTCCAGTCCACCGGCTGTGCCCCGATCGTCGCGGCGTTCGAGGCCGGTGCCCGCGAGAGCAAGCCGTGGCCGGATCCATACACCAAGGCCTTCGGCATCAACGTGCCCAAAGCACTCGGCGACTTCCTCATCCTCGACGCTCTCTACAGCACTAAGGGCTGCGCGCTGGCCGTCAGCGACGACGATCTGCTGGCGACGCAGCGCGAGATCGCCAGTACCGAGGGTGCGCTGATCTGCCCGGAGGGGGCGGCCACCATCGCTGCCATCCGCGAACTCCGCGAGCGCCAGGAGATCAGCGAAGACGACGTTGTAATAGCCCTCAACACCGGGGCAGGGATCAAGTACCCCGACACGCTCGAGGCGACCGCGCCGCTGCTCGAGCCTGATGGCGAAATCCCGGCACCGCAGGTGTAAGCCTCAGCAGCAGCGCGGACCACTCCGTTATGGGAGTGGTCCGCCGCAGCATGGCCTACGGACGGCAGCGGCCGCCTCGTCAGGTCAGGTGCTGGCCGAAGAAGGCGAACACCTTCTCCCAGGCGTCCATCGCTGCTTCCTGCCGGTACATCGGAGTGTGGTAGTAGAAGAACCCGTGCGAGGCGCCGTCATAGCGGTGGAACTCGTAGTTCTTGCCGAGGCGCTGGAGCTCGGCCTCGTGCTGGTTCACCAGCTCCGGCGTCGGGTACTTGTCGTCGTTGCCGAAAATGCCAAGCAATGGCGTATTCAGGTCGGCTGTGTAGTCGAGCACCGAGACCGGCCGGGTCGGAGTGAGCTCGTCCGGGCCAGCGATCACGCCGCCGCCCCATAGGTCCACAATCGCGTTGAAGCCGGGCACCCGCGATGCGACGAGCAGCGCGTGCCTGCCGCCCGAGCATGGGCCGATGATGCCGACCTTGCCGTTGCTACCTGGCTGTGCGAGCAGCCAGTCGCGCGCCGCGGCCGCGTCGGCAACCACGCTGTCGTCGGGTACCCCGCCCTCGCTCCTGACCTTGGCGGTGATGTCGTCCGGCGTGCCGTGACCGTAACGCTCGTAGAGGTTGGGGCAGATCACGCTATAGCCGTGGCGCGCCAGGCGGTCGCAGAACTCACGGGTGAACTCATCCCAGCCGGGCATGTGATGCATGACGACGATCCCGCCGCCGTTGCCGCCAGCGGCAGGCCGGGCGACGTAGGCGTGAATCTGATCGCCGCCGCCGGCTGGATAAGTAATTACCTCGGATGAAATGCCGTTGTTCGTGTCGGTGCTGAACGAATTCCACGCCGTCATCGGGTGACCCTTCGGCTTGCAGCTTCGCGTTTGCTTCCGGAGACTTTCATATCGCATCAGCCGCGGCGGTGTGTGCTTGGCCGGCCGCTAGGATCGGCACGACGCAAGGGGGCAGGATGATCAAGGTAGGCGTCCTGGGCGCGAAGGGGCGCATGGGCGCTCAAGTGTGTGCAACCGTCGAGTCCGCCGAGGGCCTCGAACTGGTCGCACGCGTCGACCTGGGGGACACCCTTGAGCCGCTGAGCAGCGCGGACGTGGTCGTCGACTTTACTCATCCAGGCGCGGTGATGGACAACTTGCGCTGGTGCATCGAGCACGACCTGAACGCGGTGGTGGGCACGTCGGGTTTCGGCGACGACCGGCTGGCCGAGGTGCGCGGGTGGCTGGCAGGTCATCGGAAGGCCCGCGCCCTGATCGTGCCCAACTTCTCCGTCGGCGCGGTTCTGATGATGCGGTTCGCGGAAATCGCGGCACCGTTCTTCGAGTCGGCCGAGGTCATCGAGATGCACCACGCGGGTAAGGCGGATGCGCCGTCTGGCACCGCGGGCGCGACCGCAACGCGGATGGCAGCGGCGCGCGGTGCGGCCGGTCTTGGCGCGGTCCCGGATGCGACCGTCACTGCCGCGCAAGGCGCCCGCGGCACGCAGGTTGACGGCCTGCACGTGCACTCGGTGCGCCTGGCCGGTCTCGTCGCGCACCAGGAGGTGCTGCTTGGCGGGCACGGCGAGGTGCTGACGATCCGGCACGACTCGCTGGACCGGGCATCGTTCATGCCGGGCGTGCTGCGGGCGGTGCGCGGCGTGACCGACCTGCCGGGCGGCCTGACAGTCGGCCTGGACGGCCTCCTCGGCTTGTCCTGACCGCATCTCGGCACAGCTCGGCTGGCCGGCCCTTGTCGGCATGGATCGGACCGGGCCGGCCCCGCGCGCCGCACGCGGTCGCGTCCTTCAGGTCGGGTTAGGTCCGGCGGGTCAGGCGCATCGGCAGCCGGCCTGGCCGGAGCGTGACGTTCGCAGTGGGCTTCGGGATGCCGGCTGGCGTCAGCTGCAGCCGGTATCGCTGCGTCACGGCGGCCAGCACCAGCACGGTTTCCAGCTCGGCGAAGGACTGCCCGATGCAGGCACGGCGTCCGCCGCCGAAGGGTATGAAGGCATACCGCGGATGTTCGGGCGCGCCGGGAAGGAAGCGTTCCGGGTCGAATCCAGCCGGATCGGGCCAGAACTCCGGGTGCCGGTGCACGAGGTAGGGCGGGACCGCAACCAGGCTACCGGCCGGGACCGCCACCCCGGCCACGCGGTCGTCTTCAACCGCGTCGCGCTCGATCGTCCAGGCGGGCGGGTACAGCCGCATCGCCTCACTGACCACAGCGGTCACCCACGGCAGTCGGCCCACATCAGCCGCGGCGGGCGCAGCGCCCTGCAGGACCGAGTCAACTTCGGCCTCAAGGCGCTGCCGCGCCTGTGGGAACGCCGACAGCAGGGCGAAGGCCCACGACAACGTGTTCGCGCTGGTCTCGTGACCAGCCAGCATGAACGTAGTGACCTCGGCGGCGATCTCCTCATCCAGCAGCAGTGAGCCATCGTCGCGGCGTGCGGTCAGCAGCACGTCCAGCAGATTGCGGCGGCTGGCGCCGTCGGCGGCCGAGTCCGGCGCGGCGCGCCGGCCGGCGATGAGCCTCGCCACAGGGCCATCGATGCCCTCGGGAGCATGGCCGACGCGGCGCGCCCAGGCTCGTACGGCCCGGTCTGAACGCGGACCGGAGGGCAACGGCAGGAACGCGGCGAGGGTCGCCACCTTCTGCCCCGCCGCCATGGCCGCGCTGACCGAATTCGTCTCACCGGTCAGGTCCGTGCCGAAGAGCGCATGCCCGATTACTTCCAGCGCCAGGGCGCCCATCCGCGCCGACACATCGACCTGTGACGCGTCGGGCAAGCGGTCCCAGGCCGCCAGCATGCGCTGAGTGCAGTCCGCGATCGTCGGGCCGAACAACTGCACGTCGCGGCGCGCGAACAGCGGCTGCATCAGCCGTCGTTGCCGCCGCCAGGTCTCGCCTTCGCTCGTGAGCAGCCCGTCACCGATCAGCGCGCGCAGTGGTCTGTAGGTGAACGCCTTGACGTAGTTGTCCTGGTTCGAGGCAAGCACGTGCTCGGCCTGCTCGGGGCGACTCAGCAGGAAGAAGCTGCTGCGCGGGCCGGTCGGCATCCGAATCGTGTCGCCATACCTGGCTGCCAGCCCGATATAGCCATCGAGCGGTGAGCGGAACATTGACGCGAGCACTCTGGGTGCCTGGCGGCCGCTCGGCCCGGCCACCCGGGCCGGGGAGGCCTGCACAGACAGACTGGTCATGCTCCCCATGATGCGGCCAGCCCACCGGAACCGGTAGCCCGGACGTCAAGCCCGGCGGCCCGAGCAAGCGGGAAACCGGGTTGGAGAAGGGGGACGTTTCCCATCAGAATGAGCATCGTGACCGGACCGCGCACGTTCGAGGACCTGATCGCCGAGGGAGCCGCAGCGCCTGTCGAGGGCTGGGATTTCTCCTGGTTCGCCGGACGCGCGACGGAGGAGCGGCCGCCGTGGGGCTATGCCCGGCGTCTGGGTGAGCGGCTGCGGCAGGCGACGGCCGCGCTCGATGTACAGACCGGCGGCGGTGAAGTGGTCGCCACCGCGCTGGCCGACGGCGGCGCCCGGCCGGCGGTGCTGGCCGCGACCGAGTCATGGCCGCCGAACCTAGCCCTTGCGCGGCGCGCGCTCGCGCCGTACGGCGGGCAGGTCGCCGAAGTGGCCGACGAGGCTGACCTGCCGTTCGGCCCGGAGATCTTTGACCTGGTTTCGAGCAGGCATCCGACCACGGTGCGGTGGCCGGAGATCGCCCGGGTGCTGCGGCCGGGCGGAAGCTATTTCTCCCAGCAGATCGGGACCGCCACCAACCGGGAACTCTTCGAGTTCATGATGGGACCGCTGCCCGAAGTCGGCCGGGACAGCGCAAGCGAGCGAGCGGTGACGCAGGCACGCCGGGCCGGACTGGAGGTCGTGGACCTCCGGGAGCAGGCGCTGCGGGTGGAGTTCTTCGACGTGGCTGCCGTGGTGGTATTCCTGCGCAAGGTGATCTGGACCGTGCCCGACTTCACCGTGGACCGCTACCTGGCGCGGCTCGCGCGGATGCACGAAGTGATCTCGGCCAGCGGGCCGTTCGTCAGCTTCGCGCAGAGGTTCCTGATCGATGCTCGTAAGCCCGGTCCCGCTACCGCGGGCTAAGGTCCACTGCCGTGGTGTTAGCTCCGCTCAGGACCACCGCGACGTGCTCGCTGGCCGCCGCCGGGCAGCGCCCGCTGAGCAACGCGGCCAGCGGAGCGCAGGCGCCTGGCTCAGCCACTATGCGCAGGCGATCCCACAGGAGTCGCTGTGCGCCGAGGATCTCGTCATCGCTCACTAGGTAGACCGAGTGCACCCTGCGCTCGGCGACAGCCAGCGTGAGCTGGCCGACCTGACGCGGCGCGAGCGAGTCCACCGCGATGCTGCCGGCTGGCGCGTCCACCGGACGCCCGGCTGCGAGCGCAAGCGTCATGGTCGGTGCACCATACGGCTCAGCGCCGATGATGCGCACGCGGCCGACGGTCTCGGTGTCTGCGTAGGCGGTCGCAAGGCCGGCGAGCAGGCCGCCGCCGCCAACCGCGGCGAGCACCGTGGTGACCTCCGGCGCCTGGCGGATCAGTTCCAGTCCGGTCGTGCCCGCGCCCAGAATCGTCTCGGTCTGCTCGAACGCGTGCACCTGGAGGGCACCGCTGTCGAGCGCCCAGTCCCGGCTGGCCGCCAGCGCCTCGGAGTAGGTCTCCCCGGTGACGACCAGCTCGGCCCCGTAGCCGCGGATTCGGGCGACCTTGGCAGGTGAGGACACCTCGGGCACGAAGACGCGGGCGGGGACGCCGACCACGCTGGCCGCGTAGGCCACCGCCGCGCCATGATTCCCGCCGGAGGCCGCGACGACTCCCGCGGCTGGAACGCCGCGGAACAGCAGGTTCGTAAATGCGCCACGGGCCTTGAACGAGCCGGAGTGCTGCAGGAATTCAAGCTTGAACGTTAGCGCCCCAGCCGGCAGCCCAAGTTCCGCGCGGTCGATTGTGACCGTCGGGGTCACCCGGATGTGGGGCCGGATAACTTGCTCCACCTCGGCGACCGCGGCCGGCGTGAGCCGTTCCAGCGAAGATGTGATGGCGGCAGAGGTCACACCTCAACTATGGCATCTGGATGCACGTCGATCCGCCTGCATCACGGGCATCCGCCGATGCCACGGGCATCGCCTGCACCGCTGGGCGGTGCAGTGAACGGGGCGGCGACAGGGGATTCATCGCACGACCAATGGCTCTGGATGGTCGAGCACGCAGCGAGTACCGCTGTAGATGCTCGGGATGCACTTATTGCAGTGCACGCACGTGCCCTCGGCGATGCTGCCGCTGGCCATTCCGGCAACCAGGGCGGGCTCGCGCAGGAGCGCGCGACCGAGCGCGACGAACTCGAAACCGTCGGCCATCGCCTGCTGGATCGTGGTGACCGTATTGATCCCGCCCAGCAGGATCAATGGCAGGGACAGGCGCGCGCGGAACTGCCGGGCCAGCGGCAGCAGGTACGCCTCTTCGAACGGATAGCGGCGCAGGATGGCACGGCCCGCTAGCCGGAAGATGGCGCCCTGGTACCCGGGCAGGGCCGCGGCCATCTCCTTGCGCGGAGGTGCACCGCGGAACATGAACATCTGGTTCCGTGCGGAGCCGCCAGCGGTGAGCTCCAGCGCGTCGAGGTGGCCGTCGCTTTCCAGCAGCCGGGCGACCTCGATGCCGTCGGCGACGGCAAGTCCGCCCCGGATGCCGTCGGTCATGTTGAGCTTGGCGGTGATCGCGATCCGGCGGCCAACCTGGTCGCGCACCGCGCTGAGGATGTAGCGCGGCAGGCGGGTGCGGTGCTCGACGGAACCGCCAAACTCGTCGGTGCGGTGGTTCCACCGGGGGCTCAGGAAGGCAGAAACCAGGTAGTGGTGACCGAAGTGGAGTTCCACCGCGTCGAAGCCGGCCTCGGCTAGCATCCGGGCGCCCCGGCCGAATTGATCCACGACCTCGTCGATCTCGGCCGCCGTGATCGGCTCGATCTTGGTGCCTGCGATGGTCCGGCCGGCTGACGGGCCGAGATAGCGCTTGCGTATCGTGCCCACCGCGCCGGCGTGTCCGAGCTGGGCAGAAATGGCGGCGCCCTCGGCGTGCACTACCTCAGCGATCCGGGCCAGCCCTTCGGCGGCCGCATCGTGAATGTAGATCTCGTTCGGCGCGCCGCGGCCATCGCGGGACACGGCAACGTAGGACACGGTGGTGATGGCGACGCCGCCGCCGGACATCCGCCGGTGAAACTCGATCAGGGCGGGCGAGACCACGTTGTCCGGGCTCAGGCCCTCGAAGGTCGCGGCTTTGATGACCCGGTTGCGCAGCTGGACGGGGCCGAGGCTGGCGGGCCCGAACGGGTCGGGTGGCAAGGGGCTGGCGAACGATCGGGGCACGGCGTCAGCCGGCATGGCACTGGCCCAGGCACTCGCGAGGGACGGCAGAAGGTCGCCAGCCAGCCATCGTTCCCCTTGGAGAGTGAGCACGCCTGGGCCATGATTGTTTCGCATCTTGCGTCCGGGCGACAGATGCCGGGATGGCCCGTGGCAGGCTGGGGGCGACAAACGGCAACTCCTCGAGGAGGACGCGAGATGCCAACCCGCACAGCTCGTACCATCTGGACCGGCGGCCTGCAGGATGGCGCGGGCACGGTCACGCTGGTCAGTTCCGGGATCGCCAGTTACGAGATCAACTTCCCCAAGCGCGCCGCCGATGACGCGGACGGCACGACCAGCCCGGAGGAACTGATCGCGGCTGCCCATGCTGGCTGCTTCGCCATGCAGTTCTCCGCGCTGCTTGGCAATGCGGGCGGCAGCAATCAGTCGCTCGATGTGCGGGCCGACGTCACGCTTGGCCCAGATCCAGCCGGCGGATTCCGGATCAGCGGCATCAGGCTGACGGTCGGCGGCTCGGCAGATGGTGTCAGCCAGGAGGACTTCGCCAAGATTGCAAATGAGGCCAAGTCGGCCTGCCCGGTGAGCAAGGCGCTGACGGGTACGCAGATCGCGCTGGAGGTCACGCCGACCTAAGCTGGATGCGGTGCGCGCACAGCCGCCGCCGTGGCAGCCGCTGCGCAGCAGCCGGGCCGCAGCGGCTTGGTCACTCCCGCTCCTGCGCCCGGGCCTCCTCGACGGTGAGCTCAGCGGCCGGATCCGCATCCAGCCGTGCCTCCGGGATCGGATGCCCGCTGAGCACAGAGCTTCCATAGGTGCCGGCGTCGAGCCGGACGAGTGCGCGGTCGATGGCGGCGAGCCGGTCCTGCAGGCCGCCCGCGATAGCGTCGTCCATCCCCTCGGAGCTGAGGGGCTGGGCGGCATCGCCGACGTCACCGGATTCGGAATCGACCTCGGCCTCCCGGTCCTGCTCGCCCGCCGCCTGGCTGTCGGCAAGCAGCCTGACGACCTCGGCGCGCTCGGCAGTTAGCCGTGCTCGGGCTTCGGTCTCGTTCATCTGTCTCCCTCGCAGCCAGGCAGTCACGCTGAAAGATCAGGATGCCACCCTACGCACCCGCGTGGTCGCCCACCGGTCGCGGGTCGGCGTCAGGAAGCCCGGCTGTCCAGCCAGAGCGGCCAGGCCTGGACCGAGTCGATAGCGAGCAGCCCGGCCGGTGCCCAGGGGTCGGCTGCCAGTCGGTCCCGTATTGCCTGCTCGTCCGGTGCCTCAACCGCGATCAGGGCGCCGTCCTCGCCCGCTGGCTGGCCGAGCGGCCCGCCGAAGATCACGAAACCGTCCGCGAGGAGCGCGTCCATGAAACTCGCGTGTTCGTCCCAGCCGTCCTGCTCGCGGGTACCCCGAGCAGGATCCCAGCGTGGCCCGTGCTGCATCCGCACCGCGAAGTTGCTCATGCGGCCAGGCTAGGCCGGGCCTCTGACAGCCGCCCCGGGTCGGCTAGCCGCTCGGGGCGCTGCGTCGGCTGGCGCCGCCGCCGCTGTGGGTTAGGCAGGTGGCCCGCTTGTCAGCACCACGCGGACGGTGTGCTGCTGGCCGGCGGTGTCGGTGTACTGGACGGTTACTGCCTGGCCGGGCTTGACGTCGTTGACCATGACGGTCTGCAGCGACGACTGCGACGCGACGCTGTGACCGGCAACGCTGGTGATGGCGTCACCGGCGACAAGACCAGAGCCCGCGGCAGGGCTGCCAGACACGGTGCCGGAGATCTGGACTCCGTTGCCGGTGCTGGAGCCGCCGAACGACGATCCCGGACCGGCTCCGGTGCCGGACTGTGCGACCTGCACGCCAAGGAATGCCGTCGTACCCACGTGCACGGTGCTCGATGAGGTCCCTGCGGTGATCTGCCGCGCGATCGAGGTGGCGACGTCGATCGGTATGGCGAAGCCGGCGCCACCGGACTCAGAGCCGAACTGGAACGTTTGCGACCCGGCGGTGTCCATGCCAATGACCTGCCCAGATGAGTTGACTAGCGGGCCACCGGAATCACCGGACTGAATGTCGGCGTTCGTCCCGATCATGCCGGTCAGGTCCTCGGCGGTGCCTGTCAGTTCATCGTTGGCCGTGATCGACTGGTTGGTCGCCGTCACGGTGCCACCGGCGTAGCTGGGCGTGCCGCCGGAGCCACCAGCGTTCCCGATGCCGACGACTTCTGCGCCCACCGACGCCTGCCCTGAAGCGGTGGTGATGGTCTGCAATCCGGACGCACCCGAGAGCTTGAGGACTGCTACGTCCTTTTTAACGCTGTAGCCGACGACCGTGGCGGCGTATGTCCGGCCGTTCCCCACATCGGTGACGCTGATGGCGGTGGCACCCTCGATGACGTGATTGTTGGTCAGTACCTCGCCGGTGGAGGTCAGCACCATGCCGGTGCCAGCGCCCTGAGCGGCCCCGTAGTCGATCGTCGTGTTGACGTCAACGAGGCCGGGATCGACCCGCGCCGCGATAGAGGAGGCATCAGCGGGCCCTGAGCCGCCAGTGTTTGGCGCTGTACCGGACTGACCGGAGCCGCCGACAGGCGCACCGCCGAAGCCGTTCCCCGAGTTCGGGCCGGAACCATTGCCAAATGGGAAGCCGGAGCCGCTGCCTGAGCCGGATCCGCTGCCCGTACCTGGCCCGGCGGCAGAGGCCGAGCTCGTAGTGTTCGAGCCGCCGATCGCGTTGCCGACCAAGCCGCCGACAACGCCGACCACGAGGGCGGCCGCGACACCGCTGGCGATCGCCCAGCCGCGGTTCCGATTGCGCCGCGGCCAACCGGTCCCCCGATAAGGTCCGGCGCCCGGCTGGCCCGGCCACGGGTCGGCCGGGGTGTAAGCCCACGGGCCTGCGGCATAGGGCGGTGGCGCCGGCTGATAGGCCGCTCCGGCCGTCCAAGACTCAGCGGCCGGCGGCTCCGGCGGGGGCGGCGGCACTGGTTCCTGGCCGGCTAGCGGCCGCTGACCCTGGGGGGCTCGCGCCAGGAACTCTTGGTTCTGATCGGCTTCTCCGCCCGGTCCGGGCGAGAACACGTCGTCGCGCTCATCGTTCACCGCACCAGCATCACCGCCGAAGCTGGAAGTCCGGTGCGGTCGGCCTGCGCGTTTCCTTGCAGATCCCCGGTGGCGCCGACGGGCGGAGCGCTTTGGCCGCCCGGACCCCTTCCGCGACCCTTGGGGGACAGGCAGGCGGACGAGCAGAGTTGCGGCTGTCGGCTAACCGTGCTTGCATCCGCGTCCTCCCGACGGTGCTTGGAGAAGCCTCAATACCGCCAGTGACCCATGACATTCCTCGCGGAACCTGTGAGCCGGCCCAGGTTCTGGTCAAAGACTGCCCGATGGGCAGCGGAAGCAGATGCGTCCGCGTGGGTGAGCAAGCAGGTTGCGCGCCGGTCAGGCCGTACGGCCCGCGGCCGCGCCCTGCAGGCCGAGTTCGTCGACGGAGACCTCGCGCATCTTGAACTTCTGCACCTTTCCCGTCACGGTCATCGGGAACTCCTCGCTGACCCGGACGTACCTGGGCACCTTATAGTGCGCGAT
The DNA here is from genome assembly GCA_036495585.1 of Streptosporangiaceae bacterium. GTDB lineage: Bacteria > Actinomycetota > Actinomycetes > Streptosporangiales > Streptosporangiaceae > JAJYUU01. The sequence continues at coordinate 46,113 of DASXMP010000002.1, read as the reverse complement.
CTTGCCGACGCAGAACTCCCGGACCTGATCAGCGGTCAGGGTGCTGTCGGGCCGCAGCTTGACCCAGGCGCAGAGTTCCTCGCCGTATTTAGCGTCCGGTACGCCGACGACCTGGACGTCTTCGATCTCCGGGTGCGTGTAGAGGAATTCCTCGATCTCGCGCGGGTACACGTTCTCCCCGCCGCGGATGACCATGTCCTTGATCCGGCCGACGATGTTCAGGTATCCGGCGTCGTCCATCACCGCCAGGTCGCCGGTGTGCATCCACCGGGCGGAGTCGATGACCTCGGCCGTGCGCTCCGGCTCGTCCCAGTAGCCGAGCATCACCGAGTACCCGCGCGTGCACAGCTCGCCGGGCACGTCGCGCGGCAGCACCAGGCCACTCTCCGGGTCGATGACCTTCACCTCGAGGTGCGGGTGCACGCGCCCGACTGTCGACACGCGCAGCTCCATGTCATCATCGGCAGTGGTCTGCGTCGACACCGGCGAGGTCTCGGTCATTCCGTAGCAGATCGTCACCTCGTTCATGTGCATCTCGCTGACCACTCGCTTCATCACCTCCACCGGGCACGGCGAGCCCGCCATGATCCCGGTACGCAAGGTAGACAGGTCGTAGCCAGCGAAGTCTGGCAACGCCAGCTCGGCAATGAACATGGTCGGCACGCCATACAACGAGGTGCACCGTTCCGCTTGGACGGCGGCGAGTGTCGCGGCCGCGTCGAATCCCGGCGCCGGGATCACGATGCAGGCGCCGTGAGTGGTGCAGGCAAGGTTGCCGAGCACCATACCGAAGCAGTGATAAAAGGGCACCGGAATACAGACCCGGTCCCGCTCGGTGTAGCGGCAGCCCGCGCCGATGAAGAATCCGTTATTGAGGATGTTGTGATGGGAGAGCGTGGCCCCCTTGGGGAATCCAGTCGTCCCGCTGGTGTACTGGATGTTGATCGGGTCGTCGAATGCCAGGCCGGCGGATCGCTCGGCCAGCGCCTCGCCGTCGGCGGCAGCACCAGCCGCGAGCAGCCCGTCCCACTCCGCGGTGCCTAGGTAGATCACCTGCTCTAGCCCGGGCAGCCCGCCCCGCACCTCGTCCACCATGCCCCGGTAGTCGCTGGTCTTGAAGCGCTCCGCGCTGACCAGCAGCCTGATGCCGGACTGCCGCAGCACGTAAGCCAGCTCATGGCCGCGGTAGGCGGGATTGATATTGACCAGGACCGCGCCCATTTTGGCCGTGGCGTACTGCAGCAGCACCCACTCGGCGCAGTTCGGTGCCCAGATGCCAACCCGCTCGCCGGTACCGATCCCGGCGGCGATGAGGCCGGCCGCCAGGGTGTCGGTATCGGCGTCCAGTTGCGGGTAGGTCCACCGGCGGCCGGTCGCGACATCCACCAGCGCCTCGCTGCCGCTGTACCGCTCGGCAATCCGGCGCAGGTTGGCACCGATCGTCTCGCCGAGCAGGGGCACGGACGAGATCCCGTTGCTATAGGAAAGCTGGCTGGCTGCCGTCATGGCTTACCTCCGGTGCGTCTGCCTGGCGCCCATGGTGGCAGGTGCCGCCGGCCGAGGGAAGGCCCACCGGTCGCAGGAAGGCCGTCCGGCCGAGGGGAGGCCGGCCGGCAAAAGGAAGATCGGCCGGCGGCGGGAAGATCGGGAAACAGCGGCAGTGGCGGCGCCCGCAAGATGCGTTAAGCGCCAGACGGGTCTACTGTCAGAGCTAGGGCCATTCGCATTCGGAGCGCCGCGATGAGTACCTGGGTTATCTGGCTAATACTCGCGGCTGTGCTGGGCACCGCCGAAGTGCTCACCACCACGCTGGCGTTCGGCCTGGTGGGGGCAGCGGCGCTCATCGCGGCCGGCGTTGGATTCTTTGGTGGCGGGGCCGCCATTCAGTTTGGCGCGTTCGTGCTCGCCTCCGCGCTCGGCCTTGGTGTTGCCCGGCCATTCGCCATGCGGCACATCCGGCAGCCGCCGCTGTTGCGTTCTGGCACCGCCGCGCTCATCGGCCGGCCGGCGATCACGCTGGACGAGGTCGGCCCGCACAGCGGCCGGGTGCGGATCGGCGGCGAGGAGTGGTCCGCGCGCTCCTACGACGAGGTCACGGTCATCCCGGCCGGGAAGACCGTTGACGTCATGCATATCGAGGGCGCGATTGCCCTCGTGTACCCCCGGGAGTAGGCCATGACCATCGTCATCGTAGTCGTAGTCGTCCTTGTCTTGATCATGCTGACGGCGACGCGCACCATTCGCATCGTGCCGCAGGCTCGAGCCCGCAACGTCGAGCGGTTTGGCCGCTTCACGAAGACACTTCAGCCTGGGATGAACTACATCGTCCCCTTCGTCGACCGAGTCAAGCCGCTGATCGACCTGCGGGAGCAGGTGGTGTCCTTTACCGGCCAGCGGGTCATCACCGAGGACAACCTGGTGGTGAGCATCGACACCGTGCTGTTCTTCCAGGTGACCGACCCGCGCGCGGCGGACTACGAGATCGTCAACTACATCCAGGCGATCGAGCAGCTGACTGCCACCATGCTGCGCAGCGTCATTGGCTCGATGGATCTGGAGCAGACGCTGACCTCGCGTGAGAGCATCAACACCCAGCTGCGCGGAGTGCTCGATGACGCCTCCGGCAAGTGGGGGATCCGGGTGACCCGGGTGGAGCTGAGGACCATCGACCCGCCGCAGACCGTCAAGGACGCGATGGAGAAGCAGATGCGGGCCGACCGCGAGAAGCGGGCCACGATCCTGACCGCTGAGGGCGTCCGGCAGGCCCAGATCCTGACCGCGCAGGGCGACAAGCAGGGCAATATCCTGCGGGCTGAGGGCGAGAAGCAGGGCGCCATCCTCAAGGCGGAGGGGCAGGCACAAGCAATCGGGACCGTGTTCCAGGCGATCCACCAGAACGACCCCGATCCCAAGCTGCTTGCTTACCAGTACCTGCAGACGCTGCCGCAGCTCGCGCAGGGACCGGGCAATACTGTCTGGATGGTGCCGAGCGAGCTGACGAACGCGCTCAAGGCTTTCAGCAATGCCTTCGGCGGCCCGGAGAGCACCGGAGCGGACGGGTCGGGCACGGTCGGCCGAGCGCCGGTGCCGGCCCAGGCTGTCCCGGCAGGCGGGTCCTCCGGAGCGGTCAAGCCCGACGCGGGCGCCGCTGCGGCGGTCGAGGCTGCGCTTGCTGACGCGGCGGCTGCTTCCGCCGAGGCCGAGCTGGTGAAAACGCGACCAGTGCCTGCCATCGAGACGCTTTCCGGCCTCGACCCTAGCGCCACCGCGCCGGCCGCCAACGGCAGCGCCGCGGCCGCTGACGAAGCGGCCACTGGTGAGGCACCCGCGTAACAGCTCACCCTCCACCGATTTCAGCGGAACAAGTCGGGCGCAGCCGCCCAATGAATCGCTGAAATCTGTGGGGAGTCACCGGCCAGCTATCTGGGGCAGCTGGTCCGCGACGCCGCCGGTTACATCGCCCGGCCGGCCAGGGTTCACCGACGTGCTGGCCGCTTGGCGGAGACTGGCCAGCGGAACGTGGCCGCGGCCATACTCATGGACGTGAGCGGCGACATCGTGGGCCGAGTGGTCAATGCAGTGCTGATCCCTCCGCAGGCCGAGCGTTTCGCCCAGCTCGTCGGCGCGGACACCGACCAGCTCGTGCTGAACGTGTGCGGCTGGAACAAGCTGGTCCTCGTTGACTTCGAGCGGGTGTTCCTGTTCCCGCGTGCGGCCATCGGGGTGGAGTGGTTCGAGCGGGAACTGGCCGCATACCAGGGGCTGGCCGGGGCGCAGCTGAGCGTGGTACCCCGCCTGCTCGGCCGCTGGGAGGATCCAGAGATCTACCCGTTTCCGTTCGCGGCCGTCACGCGCCTGCGCGGTGCGGTGCCGGCCGAGCCGGAGGCTCTCATCGAGCAGCTAGGCCGGGCCATCGCCTGCTGGCACGAACTGGAGCCGCCGCCGCTCGCCGGGGCGCGGCCGCCAGGTCACCACGACGCCCCCCATCATCGCTGGCTCCGGCGGGCACTGGACCCAGCCACCTGCGCCAGCGCCGCGGCCGAGGCCGCAGCTCGCCTTGACCGGCCCGCGCGCGCCTCGGCCTGGGCGGACGTGCTTTGCCGCGCGGCTCAGCTCGCGCCAGTCCTGGTGCACGGCGACCTGCACGAGGACCAGTTGCTTGCCGAGGACGGCAAGCTCACCGGTATTACCGACTGGGAGACGGCCCGGGTGGACCACCCCTTCTGGGACTTCGATTTCGGCGAGTGGGGGACCGGTTTGTGGCGGCGGCACCGCCGTGACTTCAGTGCTCTGTGGGCGCGGGGATGGCGTGCGTACGCGCAGGTGCGGGAGCTGGACACCGACCCCCGGCCGCTGGAGACAGCCTTCCGCATCCGGCACGCGCTTAGATTGCTCGACGATCCCGGCGACGCTGCGGTCGTCGGCACGATCGAGGAGCACCTCGCGGATATCTAGCCGCTGTGGATAAGTGTCATCGCTTGGGAGTCTCGGCAGATAGCGCTGAGAACCCCAGGCGTTAACGGAAGTGCTGAAATCCTCGTGGCCCAAGCCGAGAAGCGCTGGGTTGCAGCCGAGCGGTGCCGAGCCTCAGAACTTGATTGCCAGCCCTAGCGTCAGCAAGACGCCGAACGCGAGCTGCAGCCGGCCGGTCTGGCCGAGGGCGATGATCAGGCTCCGCCCGGTCGCACCCTCCCGCACCTGTCGCACCGGCGGGAAGGCGAACGGCAGCGCGGCGAGCGCCAGCAGGCTCAGCGGCCGGGCGGGCGCCAGTACCAGCGCGACGCAGAACGGCACCAGCGTGCAGCCGACGTAGAGCGCCCGGGTTCGCTGGTCACCGAGCACGACCGCCAGGGTCCGCTTGCCCGCCTCCGTGTCGCCGGGGATGTCGCGCAGGTTGTTGATGACCAGCAGGGCGCAGGCCAGCAGGCCCACCGCGGCCGCCGCGGCCCACAGCAGCCAGGGCAGCGTGCGCATTTGCACGTAGGCCGTGCCCGCGACGGCGGCCAGGCCGAAGAACGCGAACACCGACAGCTCGCCGAGGGCCCGGTACCCGTAGGGCCTGCTCCCGCCGGTGTAGAACCAGGCTGCGGCGACCGCGGCGACGCCGACCAGCAGCAGCCACCAGGACGTCGCGGCCGCGAGGACGAGACCGGCCACTCCGGCAACGAAAAAGCACGCCAGCGCTGCCGCCAGCACCCGGCGCGGCGCCACGAGCCCGGACCCGACCAGCCGCAGCGGACCAACCCGAGCCTTGTCGGTGCCACGGATGCCGTCGCTGTAGTCGTTGGCGAAGTTGACCCCGACCTGCAGCGCCAGCGCGACGACGAGCGCGAGGACCGCCCGCCAGGCCGAGAAGTGCCCGTACCCGAACGCGACTCCGGACCCGACGACCACCGGTACGACGGCGGCGGGCAGGGTTCGCGGACGCGCGCCAGCCGTCCAAGTCCGCAGATCCGCCACTGTTGCCCGCCCGTCGTTCATGTCCGCAATGCCACAGACTAGCCCGTCATCGGCGCGCGCTGGCCCGGTGGCCAGGGGGTCCGCAAAGACACCTTTTCGGGGGGAACGAGCGCTGTATCTCACGCGGCGGCCCGCCGGCCCGCGGCCGTCCGACCCAGTGCTACCGGTCCTGGTCACGCGGGTGGCAGCGTCCGCTGCGCGGCCGCGAGAATCTCGCCGGCCTGTTCCCAGGTCAAGGCCCGCTGGCCGCTGGCGCGCTTGCGGGTGCGGAAGTACCGGGGCAGCGCCCGGCCGGAGAAGACATCAACCCCGCGCAGGCTGGTGACACCCCACGGGACCATCGGGCCGTAGATCACCATCGCCGGGTGCACGGTGATCTCCCGGCCGAGGTCCGCGCTGAGCAGCCGGGCGGCCTGGGACGCCTCCCAGCGAGCATGCGCCAGCCGGTTCTTCTGGCTGAACGGGCCGTGGTAGAGCACCGCACCGGCCGCCGACTCGCTCGCAACGGTCCGGACCGGCAGCCGCCGGTCCCAGCGCTCGGAGTCCAGCGCGAACACCCCGCCCGGCCCGATGACCAGGTGATCGATGACCGAGTCGGTGCCGGGGATGCCGCAGGCGTGCAGCGCCAGGTAGCCGTAGACGCGGGTCAGGTAGAGCCGGCGCTTCGACCGCCGCTGAGCAGAAGAGACCCGGGCGGCAGCCGGGATCAGGGACATGGTCTTGGACTGGTAAATGGTGTCCACGATTGACACCAGTGCGGCCGCGGTCAGGCCGATGCGCCAGGTCTGCCAGAGCGAGACGCCGATACCGACAGCGAGGGCCAGCAGGGCTCGCCTGGTCCAGACGGGAACCCTGGGGTCGGCGGCCAGCCCGGAGATGGTGGCGCGCGACGGCGCAGGCAGACTCTGCGCCCCTTCGGCCGGGGGCGCCTGCCCGGTCGGCGTCGGCTCAGGTCCGGTCTCCCGGTCCATGCGCACACTGTAACTGAGTGCTTACGGTGTCTTCTAGCAGGTCGGCGGCGCCGCGCGCGGCCGAGCGGCCGAGATGGGCGAACGGTGGCGTTTCCTTAGTTGTCGGTTTGCCGCAGTTAGGCGAGGTCTTGGTGACGGCGCCGGAGTGGTCTACTGTTCGGTAACGTGACGCAGATTCATGACCTCACGGTGACCGAGCAGGCGGCGGCCATCCGCGCCGGCGAGACCTCCTCGGCTGAGATCACCGAGCACTATCTGGACCGGATCGATCGCCTGAACGAGCAGGTCGGCGCCTTCTACACGGTGACCCACGACCTCGCTCGCGAGCAGGCCAAGACCGCCGACAAGGCCGTGCTGGCCAGCCGGAAGGATGGCAGCGAGCTGCCGCCGCTGACCGGGGTGCCGATCCCGATCAAGGACCTGAACATGGTCGCGGGGGTTCGGCTCACCTTCGGCAGTACCATCCTGGCCGACAACGTGGCCACCGAAGACGACTACGTGGTCGAGCATCTGCGTGATGCGGGCATCGTGATCACCGGCAAGACGGCCACGCCGGAGTTCGGACTGCCCTGCTACACCGAGACCAAGATCGGGCCGCCGGCGCGGACGCCCTGGGACCTGAGCCGGTCGGCCGGCGGGTCCAGTGGCGGCGCGGCAGCGGCGGTCTCATCCGGGCTCGCCCCGGCGGCCCAGGGCAGCGACGGCGGCGGGTCGATCCGGATCCCGACCAGTGTGTGTGGCCTGTTCGGAATCAAGCCGACGCGCGGCCGGATCTCGCAGGGACCGCTGATGCCGGATCTGGTGGGCCTGTCCACGGACGGACCGCTGACCCGGACCGTGGCCGATGCGGCCCTGCTGCTCGACGCCATGACGGGTAACCACCCGGGCGACATGTACACGCTGCCGCCGCTGGCGGCGGGGGAGTCGTTCCTCGGCTACGCCGCGCGCGAGCCTGGCAAGCTGCGGATCGCGCGGTCGCTCAAGGCCGTGGTGCCCGGCGTGGAGGTCCACGAGGACTGCGTCGCCGCCTATGACGACGCCAGCGCGCTGCTGACCTCGCTGGGCCACGAAGTCGAGGATGTGGACCTGCCGTTCGGCGAGGAAGCTGTGCCGTCGTTCATTGCGCTGTGGTACGCGATGGCGACCCTGGCGCCGATCTCGCCCGAGCAGGAGGAACAGCTCCTGCCGCTGACTCGTTACCTGCGCGGCAAGGGCATGGAGCTGTCCGCCGCCGACCTATTCCTGCACCAGGCCATCCTGCAGAGCGTGCTCCGTCCGGCGCTCACGGCGATGAACGCCTATGACGCGGTGCTGACTCCGACCCTGGCGCTGCCGCCGCGGCCGGTGGGGTGGTTCGACGAGGTCTCGCCGGAGGAGAACTTCACCCGGCAGGCCCTGTTCACCCCGTGGACGCCGCTGTACAACCTGTCCGGTCAGCCGGCCGTGAACGTGCCGCTGTACTGGTCAGCTGACGGCCTGCCCATCGGCGTGATGCTGGCCGGGCGGATGGGCGAGGAGGCGACGCTCATTTCGCTGTCGGCCCAGCTTGAGGCCGCTCGCCCCTGGAAGGACAAGCACCCGCCGATCTGGTGATCGCGAGGGTAGACGAGCCTAGACACACAAGCACCCGCCGATCTGGCGATCGGCGGGTGCTTGTGCGGGGCGCACTCAGGTGGGGAGTGCTATTTGCCGGATTTGCTCAATTAGGCGACGTCGATCTGGAGCCACGCGCGCAGGTAGTCCTCGGCCTCGGTGACGAGATGCGCGCCGCGGGGACTGAGCGGCTGCCAGTCGATGTCCTCGTCCTGCTTGGCCAGCTCATCGCTGCCAGCGGCGTAGGTCGCGCCGTGGATACCGGAGGCGTCGCTGGCCTGCTCGCGGGTCATGCCGACCAGCTTGGTGGTGTGCTGGCAGGTCTCGCAGAACGCGGGCCGGTACAGGGGGTGGAGGTGCGTACAGGCGAAGTCGTGTCCGCAGTCCAATGTGTAGACGTTCACAGCATGTCCCTCGAGCCGGGGGCGGCCTCGGCTTAGCTACCCACTAGTAGAACCGAAGATCTGACGCAGAGCCATCCCATCTTGTTCCGTGACCTGGGTCACACTATTGGCGTTGCCGAGGTGGCCGGTGACGCCGACATCCTGGTGAACAATGCGGGTATCTCCTGGCTTGGCACGACAGGCGACCTCGATCTCGACGCCTGCGATGCGCTGTTTGTCGGCAATATCCGGGCTCTTATTTCCTTGCCGTGGCCATCGCGCTGCGGATGGCAGTTCGCGGCAGGCCACCTGCAGCCGCCTTCGCACCGACTGGGTAACTATCTTCCGGTGATGGAAGAACTGTCGTCGGGAATGCATAATGTCGTCCGCATGAGGCCAGGGATCCGGGCACGGACGTGTGCAGCGGTTCCGACGCCGTCCAGCCGGGCCGATCTAGCCGCGACGGCGATCGGACAGGGACGCGTGCTCATGTCGGCGCTGGCGCTGGCGATGGTCGCGGCCGGTATTGACACCGGCAGGCCCAGGCGCCGCGGCTCGTGGCCGGCGCGGGGGACGACAAGGTCGCGCCGCAATCCCTGCCGCGCGACGTGGTCACCGACCTGCACTCGATGATGGCCCAGGTCGTCGCCACGGGCACTGCATCCGGCAAGGGCCTGCCGCCCGGCACCTACGCCAAGACCGGCACCACGCAGTACGGACACGGCGACCCATTGCCACAAGGCGCCTGGCTGGTCGGCTTCAACGGCGACATCGCGTTCGCGATGGTGGTCGTCAACGGCGGCGAGGGCGGCCCGACTGATGGCCCGGTCGTCGCGAAGTTCCTCGACCTCGTGCACCCGGGCTAGGCGCCCGCTCTTACGATGCGGTACCAGGGTCACTCACGATGCGGGGCACGGAGATGACCGGATGACGATAACCAGCCGCGTCGACCGAGCGCGGCCGTTCCGCCTGGCGCTTCGGTGCGGAAACCTCGCCGTGGCCGTCGCGGTGTCGGCGTGTCTGCTGGGTCTGCTCGGCGCCGGCCTTGCGGGAGTGCCAGCCCTCGGGCCGGCGCTCGTACCGGGCCACGGAGCGTGGACATCGGCAGCGGGTGCCAGGCTTCCGGTATCGCAGACGCTCGACCTGCCGGGCCTGAGCCGGCTCGCGACGGCGCGACCGGTGCAGGTCACGTACACGAGTCAGGGTCTGGCTGCGATCGCTGCGCCCACGGACAACGACGCGTATCTCGCGCTTGGGTACGTGGAGGCCAGTTTCCGGCTGACCGAGATGGACATCGAGCGGCGGCTGGCCGAGGGCAAGCTGGCGCAGCTCGCCGGGTCAGGCGCGGTCGGCTCGGACAAGTTCGAGCTGCGTCTCGGACTGCTGCGGACGGCGCGGCAGGAATGGGCCGAGCTACCCAAGTCCGGTGCTCCAGCCCGCGCCCTGGCTGCCTTCGCTCGCGGCGTCAACGACTACCTGGCACAGTTGCACGCCAACGGCCGCTGGCCGGCCGTCTTCTCGCTCGCGAGGGTCTACCCGGCGAGCTGGACTCCGGTGGACAGCCTGGCGATCCAGGGCGGCCTGACCCAGGCGCTCGGCTTCACCACCACTCCGCTGGTTTACGAGCTACTCGAACGGTCGCTCGGCGCGCAGCAGACGACGGACTGGTTCGGAGTGCTCCCGCCGGGCCAGCAGGCACCCTACGATCCCGGTCCGTATGCGAATCGTGGGCTGGCCCCGGAGCAGGGTCTCGTCACGGTCGACGCGGTCGGCCGTGCGCCCGTGGCCGGGCCGCAGGTGGCCGGGCCGCAGGTGGCCGGGCCGCAGCTGGCCGGGCCGCAGCTGGCCGGGCCGCCGGTGGCTGGCGCTGCTGGCGTCGTGACCGCGAGCATCCAGACGACCGCGAGCGACCAGCCGCAGCCCGGCTCCGCCGCCGGACTCGCGCAAGCATCCACTGCGATCCTCTCGGCCGTCGCCGCGCTGCCAGCCGGACAGGTGTACACGGCACCGGCAAGCAACGCCTGGGCGGCGAACGGCCCGCGCGTGGCGGGCGGTGGCGCGATGCTGGCCGGCGATCCGCACCTCACCCAGACGCTGCCCTCGGTGTGGTACCAGGTTGCGCTGGCGGCTCCTGGCCTGTCCGTCTCCGGCGTCACCATTCCCGGACTGCCCGCCGTGCTGATCGGCCACAACGCGCACATCGCCTGGTCGCTGACGGACGTGCAGAGCCAGTCGGCGTTCTTCTACGCCGAGCAGACCAGCAAGAGCAGGCCGGGTGAGTACTTCTGGGACGGTCACTGGCGACGAATGCAGGTGCTGCACTACTCGATCCCGGTCCGCGGCGGTGCGACCCGTCGGCTGACAGTCGATGCGACGGTGCACGGGCCGGTCATGACGCAGGATGGGCAGACGGTCTCGGTCGACTGGATTGGCGCGCTCGGCTCGCCCGACCTTGCCGACATGCAGGCAGTCGAGGAGGCGACCGACTATGCGCAGTTCCGCGCTGCGCTGGCGACCTGGCGGTCCCCGGCGCTGAACTTCGTCTACGCCGATGACCGCGGCAACATCGGCGCGATCGCAGCCGGTTACTACCCGCAGGTCCGCCACGGCCAGCCGTGGCTGCCGATGGGAGGTACCGGGGCCGACGATGTCGCCGGAGTCATCCCTTACCAGGCGGTGCCGCAGGTCTATGACCCGCCGTCGCACGTCATCGCGAGCGCGAACCAGCGGCCGGTTGGCGACTCCTATCCGTACTACCTCGGGACCACGGCCGACTTTTTCGATCCCGGGTACCGCGCCGAGGCCGAGTACGGTTTCCTGCAGGCGCACCGGTCCATGACGCAAGCTGATTTCGCTGCTCTACAGACCAACGTGACCGATCCGCTCGCGGCTGAGATAGTCCCAAAGCTGCTGGCGGCGCTGCAAACGACGGGCCGGGCGACCCCGCTGACGGCGCTGCAGCAGCAGGCGGAACGGAACCTGGCCTCGTGGGATGACCAGATGACGGCATCTTCGACCGGGGCGTCGGTCTGGTGGACATTCTGGACCGACTACCTCTCGGCCGTGTTCCAGCCGTGGTGGCGGGCCGCCAAGGTACCGGTGCACCTGGATCGCGGCGGCCTGTCCGTCGGGCCCGATCAGTTCAGCCTGGACGCCGACCTGACCACCTGGACGCTGTCGGACCAGCAGGATGCGGCCTTCAGCCCGCCCGGCGATCCGCCCCGCGATGCCGCGACCGTGATGCGGGCGGCATTTAACACGGCGGTCGCGCACCTGGCCGCAACGCTGCCCGGCGGCCCTAGTTCCTGGGCCTGGGGCAAGCTGCACACGCGGCAATTCCCCTCGCTCACCGGGACGGCGGCGCTCGGTTACGGGCCGCGGGCCGCGGGCGGAGACTTCTGGACGGTTGACGCCGCCGAAGGAGCGGTGCACGCGGAGATCGGCCCGAGCTTCCGGATGATTGTCTCGTGGTCTGGGTCTGGCACGCCGGTCGCGCAGAGCATCTACCCAGGCGGCCAGAGCGAGAACCCGGGCTCACCGTGGTACTCGAACCTGGTGGCCGACTGGTGGGCGGGTAAGTACCTGCCGATGCCGCAGGCACCGGCGGCAGACAGTGGCGCGGCGGCGGTGTCGGCTTCGCCCGGCACGATCCGGTGGGAGTTGCGGCCATGACCGCTGAATTCAAGCGACTCGGCAGGCGCGGCGCATACCGGCTCGGTGACCTGCGCTACAAGGCCGGTCAGGAGCCGGGCGGCCCTGCCTTCCGACCCCGGTTCACGCGGCCCGATCGCAGCGCGGCCACGTCCGTCTGGCTCCTCGGACTGCTGGCTGGCTCAGTGGTCATCATCGCCGGGACCGCGCTTGGCCTGTGGTTCATGCCGTTCGCCGTCGGCTTGCTGGCCGGCGTGGCGAACGGGGTCGGCCGCTGGCCACCGCGCGTCGCGATGCCTGCCGTCGCGGCCACGGCCACCGCCGGGTGGGCCATACCTCTCGGCTGGTCGGTGCTCCGCGGCGCTGCGTACGGGCCCGTCGCGCGCGAGATTGCTGCCCAGGTCGGCTTGCCGGGCTATGCAGCCGTCGGGATGATCGCGGTCGTCCTCGTCGCTGTGATTCAAGCGCTGGTCGGGTACTGGCTCGGCCGCGCCCTAGCTCCGCGGCCCGCAAGTCGCTAGCGGGTCGCGTCCTGACAGCTGCGTGTTTCTGCCCGGCAGTGGCTGCTGTGCGGTGTTACCGTCGCTGCATGGCGTATCCGCTGACCGCAGCTCAGATGCAACTGGGCGAGCTCGTCGCCGAGGCGCGGCAAAGCCACCGCCCGGTCATCATCAGCGAGGACGGCAAGCTTGTCGCCGCGCTGATCAACATTGATGACCTCGCGGATCTGGAGGATCGCGCGGCACTGGCGGCGCACCTAGCGGACAAGGCCGCTGGGCGAGACGGTATAGGCATCGATGACTTGGATGTCGCGCTCGATCGGATCGATGCAGAGACGCTGTCGTGAGCCTGACCGTCGTCTTCCGCGAGACGGCGCTTCGTAATCTGGCCCGCATTCGCAGCGAGGATAAGGACCTATTCGTTCGGACCCGCCAGGCCGTCGCTTTACTTGCTGACCGGCCGCACCCGGAGGGCGCGGTTGCGTGGGGCGCCACGGGTGTCTACCGGTTGCACGCAGGCGACATTCGGATTCTGTACGAAGTGGATGGTGAGGCGGCGGCGGTGTACATCCCCAACATTGGGGTGATCTCATGACATCCGCGGCGCGGAGCTCAGCGTACCGCAGCCCTTCACCAGCTCTGCCGCTTCGCAGTCAATGCGCCTGACCTTCGGGCCATCGGTCGTTGACACCTCGCGGTGCAATGCATAGGGTTACTCAGTATGAACAAGGAACGGCTGAAGGGGAACCTCGATCTGCTGCTGCTGTCGGTGCTCACGGCCGGGCCAGCGCACGGCTACTCGATCATCTCCGCGCTCCGGGACCGCAGTGACGGCACGTTCGACCTGCCGGAGGGCACCGTGTACCCGGCGCTGCACCGCCTTGAGGACGCTGGGCTGCTGGCCAGCTCGTGGGCCAATGTGAACGGTCGGCGGCGCCGCGTCTACGGGCTGACCGACCGAGGAGTGGCGGCCCTTGCCGCTGAGCAGACCGAGTGGCGCAGATTCGCCGTTGGTGTCCGGGCCGTGACGGGGTGGTCCGCATGAGCGACTCACGCGACTTGATCGAGGAGTACCTGAGCGATCTCCGGCACAGCCTTCAGCTTCCTCCAGACGAAGCCGGGCTTATCGTGGCCGAGGCCGAGGATCATCTGCGCGAGACAGTAGCCTCCGCGCTGGCGACCGGGTTGACGGCGCACGATGCGCAGCTGGCCGCGATCTCGGCGTTCGGCTCGATCACCGCGGTGGTGCGTGCGCATGCGTCCCGGCCGGCCGGGTTCATCAGGGGCCGGACGCCAGCGGCGATCTTCGGAGATCTCGTCCTCGGCGGCTGGAAGCTGGCGGCCACCGGGCTGATTGCTGTCGGTGCGAGCGGGCTGGTCGTACTGCTCATGAACCTCGGGTTCGGCCGCCCGTTCACCGGGCAGGCCCCGGCCGGGGTGTCGTTCCAGAAGGCCGACTGCGCCTACTGGCTGAGCGTGTGGCCAGGCGCGCATACGTGTGCCGCAGCCCACATGCTGGAGGCCAGCAGCGACGCCGTGGTGCTGCGGCTCGGGGCTGGCGTGATAGGCGTCGCTCTGCTGGTGGCCTTTGGCATCGTCCGTTACGTCCAGCGCCGGCGCGGGCGGGGTCCGTTGACAGTGCTGGCCGGTTACTTCCCGCTGCTGGCCGCAGGCGTGTTCGGCGTCGGCGCGCTTGGGCTGGCCATGGCCCAGCTCACGGGCATCGGCGTCACCGAGGGACCCGGCACCTATCTCAGCGGTGCCATTGTCGCGGCGGTCGCAGCGGCATGGTACGGCCTCAAGGCGAGGCCACTGCTCAGGCACCTGATGCGCGGCTGGGCGCGCTACGCCAGCGCCCGCTAAGGCTCAGCCGCTGAGTCCTCGGTGCGGCTGAGCCCGGCCGGGCAGGGGGCGACGCCTGACCTTCCTGGCAGGACGGCTGGCCGGCCGCGCCGGACGGCACGCCGCAGCGCACCCCTTCCGTGGGCCCCGCGAAGCTGCTGTGTGCACAGACGCGGACCGAGAAGTGGACCCGGCTCGTTCCCCATGTTAATGTCAATTACATTGTAAGTGGCCGTTACATAAGGGGTGCGATGCGCTGGAGCGAGGCTGATATCCCCGACCAGTCTGGCCGCGTGGCCGTCGTTACCGGGGCCAACGCCGGGCTTGGGTTCGAGATCGCGCGGGTGCTGGCTCGGCACGGCGCGCACGTGGTTCTCGCGAGCCGCGATCCTGGCAAGGCAAAGCTCGCGGCTGACCGGATCCGCGCCGAGGGCGGGCAGTCCGCGCACGTGCGGCTGGATCTCGCCTCGCTTGCGTCGGTGCGGGCAGCCGCCACGGAGATTCGGGCCACCTGCCAGCGGCTGGACTTGCTGATCAACAATGCCGGCGTTATGGACATCCCGTACGAGCGGACCGAGGATGGCTTCGAGCTGACGCTAGCCACTAACCATCTCGGCCACTTTGCGCTGACCGGGCTGGTGCTGGACCGGCTGCTGGCGACGCCTGGCGCCCGGGTCGTCACCATGAGCAGCATCGCGCACCTGAGCGGCGTCGTCCATTTCGACGACCTGCAGTCCGAGCGCGAGTACCAGCCGGCCGCCGCCTACGGTCAGTCCAAGCTGGCGAACCTGATGTTTACCTACGAGCTGGACCGGCGCCTCCGAGCCCAGGGTGCAGGGGTGGCAGCGCTTGCAGCGCACCCGGGCGTGGTCTATACGGCGCTGTTCAAAACCCAGCCTCGCTGGCAGCAGGTGCTGATCAGCCCCCGCATGCGGCTGATCAATTTCTGGGCGGTGCAGAGCGCGCAGATGGGCGCCCTTCCGGCGCTGCGGGCGGCGACAAGTCCGGCAGCCCAGGGCGGCGAGTACTACGGGCCCTGGCGTCGTCATCACACGGGCTACCCTGCACCAGTGCAGTCCAGCCCGCGATCCCATGACGAAGCAGATCAGGCCAGGCTGTGGGAGATCTCGGAGCGGCTTACTGGAGTGCGCTACGAGATCGGGGACGCACGCACCCCCGCCTGATCCTCATGTCGGCAGCCAGCCCGGACGACCGTCGCGACCACGAGCGCCAGCACGAAGGCCGCTACCACCACGGGGATCTGCCGGCGGCCCTCGTCGACGCCGCCATTGAAGTGATCGCGCAACGAGGCGTGCGCGGCTTCTCGGTGGCCGAGGCGAGCAGAAGGGTCGGCGTGTCGGCAGCCGCGCCCTATCGGCATTTCAGCGACCGGGAGGACTTGCTGGCTGCCGTGGCCATCCGCGGGCTGCGCGCCTTTGCAGCCATGGTCGCCGCCGAGGCTGGCGACGCCCCGGTCGCTGAGCAGCGGCTCTGCGGTATGGCCCGGGCGTACGTTCGATTCGCCGGCGAGCAGCGGGCGCTGTTCGACACGATCTTCAGCGCCGGCATCGACAAGAGCCGGTACCCCGAGCTCGAACGCGCGTGGGAGCCAATCGACGCCTTCCTTGCTGTCGTCCGGGAGCTTTGCGACGGGGACGGGGAGGCCGCCGGTGCGCTCGCCGAGGCGATAGAAGCCACTGCGCACGGGCACGCCATGCTGCTGATCGACGGGCAGTACGGAGGTGGGCCGGGCGCGCTGGCGATCGCTGCCGACCGCGCTGCTGCCGCCGTTCGGGCCATCATCGCCGGCCGTGGCGCGCTCCTAGGTCCTCGATGAGGCCTGGTCAAGCTCGGCTGTGACGGCGGCGCGCAGGATGGCGCGATTGCCGACGGCGTCGGTGCTGTCCACGAACTGGTCCACGGCGCCAATCGGCGGCAGCGCGCGCAGTTCCGCATCGCCGATCCGGCCGCGGAGTGCGGCCGCGAACCGCTCTGCTTCGAGCACCCGATAGGGCCTGCTGTGGAAGCGCGGCCGCACCGCCGGATCCAGCGCCGCGGTGAGGCCGAGTTCGTTGTGACGGCTGGCCGCTATCTCATAGGCGGCGCAGAGGCTGCGCTCGCGCTCGGGCCAGCTGGAGGAGGCTACCGCCGCGGTCAGCGGTGCTAGCATCGCGGCGCCAGTCCGTGTGCGGGCGAACGCGGTGCCCAGCCACTTGCTGTATGGCGGGTACCGCCGCTCCATCAGCAAGACCAGACGCATGAGGTCGCGCGCGAGTCGGGCGGCAACCACAGCCGAGCCGAGGTCGTCGCCCGCCTCGGCGCACCGGCCAGGAAACGGCTCCTCCTGGCTGATCCGCTGCCACTGGCAGGCCAGCACGTAACGCCAGAGGTCATCGGGATACCAGGCCACGGCGCGGCGTACCGTCGCCAGCGCACCGGGCGGTTCGTCGCCGCTGTCGCTCGCGTGGTCGGCAACTGCCGGGAGTCCGTCGTGGAACACGGCGCCGCCGGTGACCTCGGCCAGGATCTGCGTGGGCGTGGCGAGCCAGTCAATGAGCTGGATGGGCCGAGTCGGATCGAAGCCGAGAGCGCAAGTCAGCCAGTCCCGCAGGCCGGCTACCTCGACCCAGTGCGCGGGGACCGCGCCGGGCACGTCGGCTATCGCGAAGATCGTCGGATAGCCGCGGAACTGCGCGGGCAGCCGCGCCGCCAGCATGGCCGTGATGGCGTCGGCGCGATCAGGTGCACCGGCCTCGTCATCGAGGAGCACCTGCAGCCGCGGTCCCCAGTTATGGTCGGTCGAGCGCAGCGAGTCGTACCCGAGCACGTCGGATCCCCAGCCGATCAGAGCCGCCGAGTACGTTAGGCCGGGGAACTCGGCGTCCAGCAGCGGCCGCACGATCTCGGTGTAGAACAGCCGGGCGAGGTCCAGCCCGGGCATGAATTCGCGGCCCACCGGCAGAGCGTGAACCAACGCTGCGGCCCGCAGCAACTGCTTTTCCAGCATCGACTGGGCACGAACGAGGTAGATCCGCTAGGCCACGGGCAGCGTGAGGTCTAGCGCGGCGAGCGATACGGAAAATCCTCCCGCCCGCCACCATGAAGGCCATCACGGAGAACAAGCATCCGCCGGTCACCACGACGGCCCCGGCCGCCCCATTGACCAGCGATGTCCGCACGAACGGGGACAGGCTGGCGTAGGTGCTCGTGTGTGCCGCGACGGCCTGCGCCCCGCGAAGCACCACAGACGCCTCCTTCCGGCGCTCGGAAACCGCTCTGACCGAGTCAGCACCGATGGTGTTCAGCGACGCCGCGTAGCCGTTCGCGACTACCACCAGAAGGGTGATGACGAGGTAGCTGATGTACATACTGCAAAGACACGCGGGGCTGGCAAACCTGACCGGAGGCCGCGAATCGCTGGGCCGGGCGTGGCGCTTGGCGGGCAAGGCCGATCATGGAATCGTGACCGACTCAGACCTCGTGCAGCGCGCGAAGAATGCCGGGATTGCGCCTAGCTACGACGACTGGCGCCACCAGCGCGTCGATGTGCCGCCGGAGACCCTCGCCGCGATTCTGGCGGTGCTCGAGTCACCGGGAACTACCGAGCTAGCCGACTCGCGTAGTGGGCAGCCCAGCTTCAGCGCGCAACCCAGCTCCAGTGCGCAGCCGAGCTCAGGCGCCGCGCGGCCACTGCAGCCCGCGGGGCGCCAGTGGGGTTTCGCCGTCCAGCTGTACTCGGTCCGCTCCAGCAACTCCTGGGTCACGGCGACCTGCAGGATCTGGCTGAGCTGGCGCGCTGGAGTGCGGCTGAGCTGGGCGCGGGATTCATCCTCATCAACCCGCTGCACGCGGCCGAGCCACTGCCGCCCATCAGCAATTCGCCTTATCTTCCGATGACCCGCCTGTTCGTCAGCCCCCTGTACCTGCGGGTGGAAAAGATCCCCGAGCACGACGCACTGTCGGCTGAGCACAAGCAGCAGATTGAGGGGCTCGCCCGGCCGCTGAAGACGGCCAGCACCACGGCCGACCTCATTGACCGGGACAAGGTGTGGCAAGCCAAGCGGACCGCCCTCGAGCTGATTTTCCGCCAGCCGCGGAGCCGCGACCGCCGCGAAGCCTTCGCGAGATTCCGCGCCGCACGCAACCCCGACCTGGCTCATTGGTCGGCCTGGTGTGCGCTCGCGGAACGGCACGGCCCTGACTGGCGAGCTTGGCCCGCCAACGTCGCGGACCCGGCCGGCGGCGAGGGCACGGTAGCGGCCGACCCGGCCCTGCGCGCTGCCGCGGACTTCCACGAATGGCTGCAGTGGCAGGCCGACGAGCAACTCGCTGGCGCCCAGCGGGCTGCCAAGAACGCCGGGATGGCCCACGGGATCATTGGCGACCTGGCCGTCGGCGTGCACCCCGGCGGTGCCGACGCCTGGGCATACCGCGAGTACCTGGTACCTGGCTTCAGCGTGGGCGCGCCGCCGGACAGCTTCAACCAGCTCGGCCAGGACTGGGCGCAGCCGCCGTGGCATCCGCGCCGCCTGGCCGCGGCTGGCTACCAGCCGCAAGCCGACCTGTTCGCCGCCGGGCTCCGACATGGCAGCGGGCTGCGTGTGGATCACGTGATGGGCCTGATGCGGCTGTGGTGGATCCCGGCGGGTCAGCCTCCGGACCGCGGTGCGTACGTCAGCTACGACCATCGTGCCTCGGTCGGCGCACTGACCGGCGCGGCCGCCGCGGCCGGTGCGCTGGCCATCGGTGAGGACCTCGGCACGGTGGACAAGTGGATCAGCGAGTACCTGGCCAGCCAGGGTGTCCTTGGCACGATGATGGCGTGGTTCGCGACCGAGCCGGACGGCAGGCCGATGCGCCCCGATCGCTGGCGTCGCGATTGCATGGCCACGGTCGGCACCCACGACGTGCCGCCCGTGTCGGGCTTCGTGACGGGCGACCAGGTGACCGTCCGCGCCCGGCTCGGCTTGCTGAGCAAACCACTAGAAAGGGAACGGGCCGAAGCCGACGCAATGCTCTCCGGCTGGCGCGCGGCCCTGCAGTCGGAAGGCCTGATCCGGCCGGACAGCATGCCCAGGCCGGCGCAGTTCACTGTGGCCATGTACGGCTACCTGCGCAAGACTCCCGCGCTTCTGCTCGGCGTGTCGCTCGCCGACGCCGTCGGTGATGTGCGCACGCAGAACATCCCAGGCACCAGCGACGAGTATCCGAACTGGCGCATCCCGCTCTGCGACGCTCAGGGGAGCTCAGTGCTGCTAGAACAGCTGCCCGACGTGGAGCTACTGCGCGAAGTCTGTGCCGCAGTCCAGGGTCCCGGGTGAGCACCGGACGACCGACGCCTCGTCAGGTCGAGGTTGGCGCCTCGGCGTCTTTGTGCTGGCAGCGCAGTGCTCTCGCTACATCGTCGCGCTGCTCGGTCAGCAGCCGGGCCAGGGCGGGCGGCGGGTTTGTGCTGGCAATGTAGTCGTCGGCTGCCTGCACGGCCTCCTGGCTTATCGCCGTATGCGGGTAGGCGACGTCGGTGAAGAACTGGGCCATGTCGGAGGCGCCGTCCCGCCACATGTCCGCGAGCGCCGCGTAGTACTTCTCCGCGTACGGCGTCCGCAGTTCGCCCTGGTCGGGGTCGGCAAAGCCACGCAGCACCGCGCGGAAGGTCGCGTTCGGCGTCTCTGGGTCGATGATCTTGGCCCAGGCGGCGGACTTTGCCTTCGGGCTCGGTATGGCCGCCAGGCAGCTCTCCGCGTGCCGCTGGCCGGCGTCGGTAGCGTCGCGCTCTAGTTCGGCGGCAACCTGGTCTGGGCCGGCCAGGCCGCGGCTGACGAGCCGGTGCAGGAGCCGCCAGCGCAGCTCGGTGTCGATGACGAGCCCAACGACCGACGCCGAGCCGTCCAGCAGGCCGGCCAGCAGCGCGAGGCTGGCGGCGGACTCGGCGACGGCGCCCAGTGCCTGGGCGTAGGCGAGCTGATAGTCCGAGCCTGGCTCAGCGGCAAGCAGCCAGTCCAGGAACGTCGCGTCGAGTTGCGTGAGGTAGTCAGCGCGCTTCGCGGGAGCCGCGAACCTGCGCGCCGCCAGCGGGGCCAAGCTCAGCAGCCGCTGCAGTACCGACATCTGGGTGACCGACGGGGCGCCGGAGCGGACTAGCGCGAGGAAATCGCCCGTGCTCATTTCCGCGTCCCTGGTCATATCCCAGGCCGCCGCCCAGCACAGCGCCGCGGCCAGCGGATCGCTCAGCTCGCTGATGCTGCTGACCACGGTGCGCAGCGAGTGCTCGTCCAGCCGGATCTTGGCGTAGGTGAGATCCTCGTCGTTGACTAGGACAAGGTCGGGACGCTGCTGCCCGGCCAGCTCAGGGATGTCGGTGACGGCGCCGGCGATGTCGGTCTCGATGCGGTGGCGGCGGATCAGCGCGGTGGTGTCGCCAGCACCGCTGGCCGGGACCCGGTCGTAGAGGCCGATCGCGATCCGGTGCGGGCGTAGCTCCGGCTGTGCGGGCGGCGCGTCCTGCAGCACGCTGAATGAGCTGAACCTGCCGTCTGGGCTGACTGTGTAGGACGGCTGCAGCGTGTTCACCCCGGCCGTCTCCAGCCAGGACTTCGACCACGCCGTGAGGTCGCGCTTGCTCTCCTGTTCCAGAGAAGCAAGCAGGTCACCGAGGGTGGCGTTGCCCCAGGCGAACTTGCCGAAGTAGTCGCGCAGAGCGGCGACGAAGTTGTCCCGGCCGACGTAGGTGACGAGCTGCTTGAGTACCGAGGCACCCTTGGCGTAGGTAATGCCATCGAAGTTCACCTCGACAGCCTCAATGTCCGGGATATCGGCGGCGATTGGATGGGTGGACGACAACTGGTCCTGCCGATAGGCCCAGGTCTTGTAGACCTGGGCGAAGGTCGTCCAGCCTTCGGTCCAGCGCGTCGATTCAGTCATCGACACCAGGCTGGCCCAGGTGGCGAAGGACTCGTTGAGCCACAGGTCATCCCACCACTTCATGGTGACAAGGTCGCCGAACCACATGTGCGCCATCTCGTGCAGGATGGTCTCGGCCCTGTCCTCGCGCGCTGAGTCGGTCACGCGCGACCGGAAGATGTAGTCCTCCAGGAAGGTCACCGCTCCGGCGTTCTCCATCGCGCCGGCCTTGTACTCCGGGACGAAGAGCTGGTCGTACTTGGCGAATGGATATCGCACCCCGAAGGCGGCGTGATAGAAATCGAAGCCCTGCCGGGTGATTTCGAAGATCTCGGCCGGATCCAGATACCTGGCCAGCGACTGGCGGCAGTAGATGCCCAGCGGGATCCCGTCGTGGTGGGCGGTTTCGGAGAAATACGGGCCGGCGCCGATGAAGGTGATGTAGGTCGACATCACTGGCGTGGCCGGGAAGTGCCAGCGCGCCTTGCCGTGTGCGGCGGGCTCGGCGACTAGATCGGGGGCCGCGTTGGAGATGGCCTGCCAGCCGTCCTCGCCGGTGACCGTGAACTCGAACGTGGCCTTCAGGTCCGGCTGGTCGAAGCACGCGTAAACCCGGTGCGCGTCGAAGGTCTCGAAGTCCGTGTACATGTAGACGCCGCTGTCCGCCGGGTCGGTGAAGCGGTGCAGGCCCTCGCCGGTGCGGGAGTAAGCGCACTCGGCGGTCACTCGTAGCTCGTTGCGCTCAGCCAGGCCGGGAAGCGTGATCCGGTCGCCGTCGAACGCCTCCAGGGGCAGCAGCTGACCATTCAGCTTGATCTCGCTCACCAACGGTGCCGTCAGTTCGACGAACGTAGTGGCGCCCGGCTGACTACAGCTGAAACGCGCGGTAGTTACCGAGGCGAACGTGGTATCGGACCCGGTCAGGTCCAGTTCCACCTGGTAAGACTCGGCGTTGATGAGCTGCGCGCGCACGCGCGCCTCGGCTCGCGTCAGGTTGCTCGTCACGGCCTTGTCCTCTCGTGGCTCCGGCTGGCGTTCAAGCATCGTCTTGCCCCGCGGCCGGAATGCGCAACACACTTTGCCGGTTGCCGCAGGCGTCCCGAAATGCCGCAAGGAGAAGCATGCCAGCACAGGGAACCACACCGCCTGCACAGGGAACCACGCAGCTCGACTTCTGGTTCGACCCGGTCTGCCCGTGGGCCTGGATTGCCAGCCGATGGATTCTCCAGGTGGAGCTGGTCCGGCCGGTCAGCGCGCGCTGGCACGTGATGAGCCTGGCCGTGCTGAACGACGGCAAAGACATGCCCGAGCGCTATGTCGAACTGATGAAGCAGGCCTGGGGCCCGGTGCGGGTGTGTATCGCGGCGGAGCAGAAGTTCGGGCCGGAGGTGCTGCTGCCCCTCTACACAGCGCTCGGCACGAAGTTCCACCATGAGAACGCGCCGATCGACCGTGCGACCATCGAGGCGGCACTGACCGAGGCGGACCTGCCCGCCGAGCTAGCCGATGCGGCCAGTTCGACCGCGTACGACGAGGCGCTCCGGGCGTCCCACGAGGATGGCATGGAGCGGGTCGGTTACGAGGTCGGCACACCGGTGATCTCCGTGGACGGGATCTCCTTCTTCGGGCCGGTGGTGTCACCGATTCCGCGTGGCGAGGCCGCGGCCCGGCTGTGGGACGGTGTGCTCCTCGTGGCCGGGACCGACGGCTTCTTCGAGCTCAAGCGAACTCGCACGAGGGACCCGATCTTCGACTGAGCCGGCTGACTTACCCGCTGGTCACCTGCACAGTCCATGCGCATGTGGACCTCACGACCAGGTAGTGCCGCGCTGCATCCGGTTCGTGCACGCTCACGCCGTGGCCGGACGGGCCGGTCTGCCCGATTTCCGGCCCGAGCAGGCCGCCGCGCTTGCCCTCGGTCGCGACCCGGAACCTAAAGGAGTCGCCGCGCCGCCCTGCTCGGCAAGCGTAGGACCACCGAAGCTGCCAGCTTCGCTGTGCTGTGACGCTGAACGCCCTGGTCGTCAAGTTGCCGTGGCCAGCGAATGCGGCCAGCAAAGACATCGCGCGCTGCCGCCCGGGCGCCGACGGTTCGGCTGTTGCATGGGCTGTGTCATGCAGCGCAGTCCGCGCCTGCGGGGCCGGGATCGCTGCTCCGCCTGGCTGGACTTGGCCACCGGAGCCGGCGCTTATTGCCTGCTTGCCCGGCCCGTGCGCGATGTGCCGATCGGAATCACCTGGGCTTGTCGCATGGCCCGGGCCAATCACTGTCGCGAGCAGCACCGCCAGGCCGACGAGCAGGCAGATCCCGACACCCCAGGTGCCCGTCCGGACGAATAAGCGAAGAACGCGGTGTGCATTGCGGATCGCCGCAGCTATCCAGCCGGTCGATGCTGCGTGCTGCGGCGGGTGCGGCCGCCATCCGTCCGAGTTGTGATGAGCCATTGGCGTGCATTCGGTCTTCAGCGTGCTACGTGTTGTTGTAGCTGTGAGAGTCCTCGTGGTCTTACGTGCTGGCCGGGCCGGGCGCCGCAGCCTCGCGGCATCGGCCCGCCTGTTGGTCACTCTAAGAAGTCGTTCTATCACGGGACGCTATCACGTCTGAACGGTATGAGAGCTTTGGTGATCAGGATGGCGAGGTCTCGGTAGCTTTGCCCTTTTCTTTCTACCGCGGTGCCTACGGATGTGGCGGCCACGGAGGTGAAGACTTCACGCGCGAGCGAGAACTGCAGCCCTCGCCTATCGGCGCACCAGCGCGGTTGGCTGCAGACGGTCGTGCCAGACTTGCCGTGTGCGCGTCTACCTGGGATCAGATCACGCGGGATTCGAGCTCAAGGCGAAGCTGATTGGCTGGCTTCGGGAGGCTGGTCACGACCCGGTCGACTGCGGGCCGTTCAGTTTCGATCCCGAGGACGACTATCCGCCCTATGTCATGCGCGCTGCCAGCTCGGCGGTGAATGAGCCCGGGAGCCTGGGCATCGTGATCGGCGGCTCGGGCAACGGCGAGCAGATCGCGTCGAACAAGATTCGCGGCGTACGGGCGGCGGTGGCCTGGAGCGACGAGACGGCAAGGCTCGCCCGGCTGCACAACAATGCCAACGTGCTGAGCCTCGGGGCCCGCGAATACCCGATTGAGGACGCGGTTGGCTTCGCGAAGATCTTTGTGGAGACCGCGTTCTCGGAGGCGCCCAGGCACGCGCGCCGACTGGAGATGATCGCCGAGTACGAGCAGACAGGTCAGCTGCCAGCCGAGTCTTAGCGCACGCTCAGGAACGCTTGCGGGACCGGCGCCGAGCGGATGCGGAGCCCTTTTTCCGGCCGCTGCGCGGCCGATCGGGCGGACGGGGATCCGCTGTGCGGGGGTCGGCTGTGCGGGGGTCCGATGGGCGAGGGTCCGATGCGGGAAGGTCTGTTGTGCGAGCGTCCGCTGCGCGAGGGTCTGCCCCACGAGGGTCTGCCCCACGAGGGCCGGGCCGACCCGATGAGCGTGCATCCACCGCCCGTGCCTCACTGACCTCGCGCTGGGCGGATCCGGTTGAGGTGCTGGCCTCTCGCGCGGCTGGCGCCTGGCGGCCCATGAGCTGCCCAGGCCGGGTCGGCGGCGCGCCGGGCTGGAGGGCCCGGCCGCCCTTCGGGTGGCCGCTCCGCTGCTGGCCAGCCGACGGCCGGACGACTTCGTCATACGCCAGCTCGGCCGCAGCCTCTTCCGCAGTGCCCGGCGGCGACACATCGCGCGCTCGCATGGCTGCGTCCACGGTAATCCTCATGCCGGGCATGCCGCGGTCAACCTCGCCTTCGCCGGTTGCTGGTCTCAGCCCAGTGTGAGCCAGCGGGGCGTTCGCGGCCAGTGGCTGCGTCGGTCAGGTTGGGCCGGGTCAGCTTGGCGGGTCGGATCGGCTCGGTCAGCTTGGCGGGTCGGATCGGCTCGGTCAGCTTGGTTCGATCAGATCGGCGCCGGTCAGAACATCATGTTGCACCACGGCGCCACGTCGGCGGACATGGCCGCCGACAGCGCCGCCAGTGCCCCCGGCCGCAGCTCGCTGACCTGGCCGGCGGCGGCCAGCTGGCCGAACCGGACCGCGCCCAGGTAGGCGGAAGCGAGCGCCTGAACCGGAAGCGCCACGTCGGCCGCCGCGTCCGTGGGCTGGCAGGTGGCTGCCGAGCCGCCGGCCGATCGCAGCTGCCAGCGGCCGGAGTTCGCGGGCAGGAACGAGTCGGTTACCTCGAGCACCACGTCGAGAGGGCAGGCATAGGTGCGCTGGCTGAGGGCCTTGGGCAAATCTGTCAGCTGCACCCACAAGCCATCGCGGACCGGTCCGACGGCGCGCCGCGGCTCCGCCAGCATCGCGAGCAGCGGATCGTCGACCGGGCGCCACGGTGCGACCACCTCGGCCACAAGGTCCCTCGACAAGAGATCGGCCCATAGCGCGGCCGTCGCGACCGGAGTGGTAGCTAGCAGCTCGCGGACCCGTAGGACGCCGCCCTGGTCTGGCCCGTGCTTGGTGCGGTACAGCGCGAAACCGGAGGGGCCGTTGTCGTCCTCGGCGACTACGCAACGCAGCGGTGACATGCCGTCACGAAGGGCCGGCGGATCCGAGAGCAGGCAACCCCACCAGCGGTCGTCCCGGGCCAGCATGCCGGCGCGCCCGCAAACCGCGGCGTTGTATGCCTGCGCGAGCACAGGCCGCAGCTGCCCGGGATCGCCGCCGCGGAGCCGAGTCCCTGGGCCCGTGCCCTGCTCCGTCGCGGCGGTCGTCAGTCCACCGTCGCCCCGGCGGATCTCCAGCCGCTGCTGCCACGATGCGGTCCCGTAGCCGAACCGTCCGTAGATCGGCGATTGCGAGGCGAACAGGATGGCGACGGCCTCGCCCCGGCGGAGCGAGTCGTCAGCCAGCCATCGCATCATCGTCGTCAGGATGCCGCGCCGACGGTAGCTGGGCAGCACGCTGACCATCGTGACGCCGGCCGCGGGGATGCTTGCCCCGGGCACCGTCATGGTGAAGGAGTATGCACTGGCCGTGCCTACTGGAGCTGCCCCGTCGAAGGCCGCGATGGTGCGATCGAACTCCACGACCTGGCGTTCGATGGCCAGTGCCGCTGGCTCCCAGACCTCCAGGAAGGCTTCGCTCGGAACTGTGGTAAAAGCTTCGAATTCGTCCTCGGTTATGGTCCGGACGGGATAGCTCATGGTCACGACCGCCTTTCTACCGCCTGACCGGCTGGCAGGCTAGCTCATTTCCGCGCCAGATAGCTGCATATGCGGCAGCTGCCTGTACAGTGCCGCCAAGATGGTTGCGAGAGCCTGGCGTCACCTGTGGTCCGCCGCCCAGGCGGCTGCGGTACGTCAGCGTGCGAGGATCTCCCGCCAGCTCATCACCAGGAACCGGCGCATGGCGCTCGGCCTGGCCATTGTGGTTGCCGGGATCGGCGTCGGCGCCGTGCAGACCTCAGGTGGCTGGATCTCGGCCGGGGAGATGATCCTGCCCATCCTCGCAGGCGGCCTGCTGCTGTACCCGCGGGCTTTGCGGATCCTGTTCGTGATCGCGGCCGCGATGCTCGCCTATGACTGGCTGGAAAACCGGGCGGGGCTCGGGATCGCGGCCACGATTGTGATCACTGCGGTGTTCGCGGACGTACTGGCGCGGACCAGGGCCAAGCTCGGCATGCAGGGCCTGCGCGGCGACCAGATGCTGATCGAGTTGCGCGACCGGATCCGAGCCCAGAGCAGGATGCCCGACCTGCCCGATAGCTGGCACTCGGTATCGGTACTCCGGCCGGCCGGAGGCTCGTCGTTCGGCGGTGACTTCCTGGTGTCGGCCAGCGACGGCAAGGTCCTGGAGGTCGCGCTTGTCGATGTCGCGGGCAAGGGCATCGACGCGGGGACCAGGGCGCTGCTGCTGTCGGGTGCTTTCGGCGGCCTGCTCGGCTCGGTCCCGCATGCGGAGTTCCTGCCGGCTTGCAACGGCTACCTGCGCCGCGGCGGACCTCCCGAGGGCTTTGTCACAGCCGTGTACTTGTCGCTGGACCTGGCGACGGGCGACTACGTGATCTCCTCGGCCGGGCATCCGCCGGCCGCGCACTTCGAGGCTGGTACAGGGCGGTGGCGGCTGACCGGCGCCCGCGGCATCGTCCTCGGCGTGGTCGATGATCTCAGAGCCCGCTCCGAGGCTGGGATCCTGCGGCCGGGGGATGCGCTCATGCTCTACACCGATGGCCTGGTCGAGGTGCCCGGCCAGGACATCGATGCCGGAATCGACCGCCTCCTGGGCGAGGCCGACAAGCTCGTCGCCAGCGGCTTCGGTACCGGCGTTGGGCAGCTGGTGCAGCGCATGCGGGGGAAGGATCGCCGGTCCGATGACTGCGCGCTGGTCCTGATCTGGCGGTCGTGACGGTCGGCTGGCTGGCGCTACTGCGCGCTGAGAATCTCGCTCCCACTGATCAGCCTGATCGCATACTCGACCAGCGTCACGAGGACGTCGCGGCTGGATGATCGCTGCCGGGCGTCACACAGCACCACGGGCACACCCGGATTGAGGTCGAGTGCCGCCCTGACCGCCTCCGGGCGGAATCGCTTGGCGCCGTCGAAGCAGTTGACCGCCACGACGAACGGCAGCCCGCGGCGCTCGAAGTAATCGACTGAGGGAAAGCAGTCCGCCAGCCGGCGAGTGTCAGCCATCACGACTGCGCCAAGGGCACCGAGGGCGAGCTCGTCCCACATGAACCAGAACCGGTGCTGGCCTGGCGTACCGAACAGGTAGACAACCAGGTCGTCACGGACCGTGATGCGGCCGAAGTCCATCGCGACAGTGGTCGTTGTCTTCTGCTCGACTCCATCCAGGGCGTCGACCATGACGCTTGGCTCGCTGAGCATCTCTTCGGTCCGCAGGGGCTTGATCTCGCTGACCGCCGACACGAGCGTGGTCTTGCCCGCCCCGAAGCCACCAGCGATGAGGATCTTGATCGAAACCGGGCCTGCGAGGTCGACCTCGTGCTCAGAGCCTGCGGAGGGCATCAGCAACATCCTTGAGTACTTGCGCGTCGGTTGGGCGAGTCCGCGCCGGCGGGCGAATCGTGAGGAGTCCGCGTTCTCGCATAACGGACAGCAAGATCCGGACCACACCGAGCGGGAGATCGAGATCTGAAGCGAGGTCGGCGACCGACATGGGTTTCCGGCATTTCCGAATGACGTCGAGGTGCTCCGGCTCGAGCAGCACAGCGTCGGCAGACGTGCCATCGGTCGAGGCCACGAGCGCGAGGAGATCGATGCTCTCGCCGACGGGGCGAGTCCTCCCGCCGGTCAGTGCATACGGCCGGACAACCGGACCAGTAGCACGATCGAGCCACTGATCGTCCCGCACCGGAGGTCACACCGCCTCGGCAGGGCTCGCGGGCGGACGGCCTGCGACTGCCATGTGCTCACCAACGCGCCGCACGAGGAGGGCCATCTCATAAGCGATCTGGCCGGCCGCGTCAGGATCCGCCGCAGCAAGGACGGCGAGGCAGCTGCCCTCGCCGGCCGCGGTGACGAACAGGAAGGCTGCCTCGAGCTCCACGATCGTCTGCCGTGGTGCACCGCCGCCGAAGTGCTGACCGACTCCCCGGGCGAGGCCCTGGAATCCCGCTGCCACCGCCGACAGATGCTCGGCGTCATCCCGGGCGAGTCCCGCCGATGCCCCGGTCGTCAGACCGTCACGGGACAAGATGACTGCCTTCTCGATCGGGGCAACCCGCGCTACCAGGTCGTCTAGCAGCCAGTCCAGCGTCCCGGTACGGCTCATGTTGGCCTCCTAAGCCGATTGCGGCGATCCGGGCTACTCACCGTCATGCTGACCAGCGCTGCCGTCCGGATCTGAGGTTGCAGGGTGGTCGGCCTCAGCGTCGAGGCTGTCGGAATGTGGACCGGTAGCGCCGCTGTCGGGGCCGTAGCCGGTGTCGGGTACGCGGTGTGCGCCGCTGTCGGGGCCATAGCCGGGGTCGGGTACGCGGTGTGCGCCGCTGTCGGAGCTGGCTAGCCCCGCCTCGCTGCGGCCGAGCTGCCAGCCCCGCTGCAGGGCGCTCATGGTGTTACGCGCGGCTTCGGGCGACGTAACGCTGTCAATTCCGCCCGTGCTGCTGGCGACGGCGGTGTCGTAGGTGCCGCTGGGATGGCCGTTGCTGGCGGCGGCGAAGACGTCTGTGTTGCTGGTTTCGGCACTTCTGGTTTCGGCACTGCTGCGGGCGTCAGGACCGGCAGAGAATGCGTCGATGCTGGCGGGATCCGGGCTCCCGCTCGCATTGGCGGGCGCACCCAGCGACCAGACGGATGCCGCACCGGTCGAGTTTTCGATGTCGGCAGCGCCGTCTGCGACGTTCTCGCCGCCGGTCGTGGCGCCTACCGCCTGATCACCGAAGGCAAAGCCACTGCCGCTGCCCGCACTCTGCTCAGAGTTGCGCAGCTGGGGCGCCAGGTTGGCCTGCCGGATCCGGACCGGCAGGCCGAGCTCGGCGAGTTCGGCTGTGCTCACCTGCACATCGGGGTCCTCGGCATCAACCGGCCTTAGCGGAATCGCCTCGCGCTGGCCGCCAAGGCTCCAGCCCGATGTCTCCGGAGCCGTGCCGCTTGGTGACGGTGAGGTCGTCGCGGCAGCACCGTGGTCGGTCTCGGCGAACGAGGTCACCCTGCCGTTGCCCGGCGGCAGGCTGCCCCGGTTGGACGCGTAGTCGCCGTCGTAGTCGGTGCCTGTGCGGCTAGCTGACGTCAGGGCGGCCAGGTCTGCGTCCAGGATGTCGCTTGCCCGGTCAGCTGAAGCCGGGAGGGCCGCGTGCCGTCCGGTGAGCCCGCCGCGAATGGGATCAGCCAGCGGCGGAGCCTCGTGCCGGTAGGCCTCCTCCTCGACCACGAGCGAGGCCGGGATGAGCGCGATCGCGGTGATGCCGCCATAGACAGACGGACTGAGGCTGATCTGGATCCCGTGGCGGTGCGCCAACTGACCGGCGATGAGCAGGCCGAGGCGGTCACTGCCGGCCAGGTCGAACTGGGGTGGGCTGGCTAGGTTCGTGTTGAGCTCGTTGAGTCGCTCGGCGGAGATACCCAGACCGCGATCCTCGATCTCGACGGCTAGCCCCCGGCCCACCACATCCGCCTGGATCCGGACGGGCGTGTTGGGCGGCGAGAAGACCGTGGCGTTTTCCGCCAGCTCAGCGATCAGATGGATGACGTCGGCGACCGCATGCCCGGCGACTGCCGCGCCGGTACGGGAGAACACGCGGATCCTGGTGTAGTCCTCGACCTCGGCGACGGCGGCCCGCAGCACGTCGATGATCGGCACTGGCCGTCGCCAGCCGCGGGTTGGTGTCTCACCGGACAGAATGATGAGGCCCTCGGCCTGCCGCCGCATCCGGGTCGTCAGGTGGTCGATTCGGAACAGGGCCTCCAGCTCGTCCGGCTCAGTGGCGCGGCGTTCCATGCCGTCGATCAGCGTCAGCTGCCGGTGCAGCAGCGACTGGCTCCGGCCAGCCAGGTTTCTGAAGACCTCGCCGATGCCGCGCCGCAGCTTCGCCTCGTCGACCGCCGCCTGGACAGCCGTCCGCTGAACCGCGGTGAGAGCCTGACTGACCTGTTCGATCTCGCTCTTGCTCGGCACCTGCACGACCTGATACTCGGTCATGTCCACTGGCTCGCCGGCCCGCAGGCGGCTGGCCACCTCGGGCAGCCTCTCGTTAGCCAGCACCAGCGCGGACCGCCGCAACTCGCGGAGCTGCCTGACTAGGCCACGGCCGACCACGAACGACAGCACAACTGATGCGATCGTCCCG
This sequence comes from Streptosporangiaceae bacterium, assembly GCA_036495585.1. Taxonomy (GTDB): domain Bacteria; phylum Actinomycetota; class Actinomycetes; order Streptosporangiales; family Streptosporangiaceae; genus JAJYUU01. The sequence continues at coordinate 15,018 of DASXMP010000002.1, read as the reverse complement.
AGCAGTCCGAGCGCGGCGGCGAGCAGGAGACGCAGGAAAACGCTATTAGCGTTGTCCCTGGCTTGCGCCTCCAGTTGTACTCCCGCCTGACTCAGCGCTCCGGCCAGTGCCGTCTGGTACCTGGCGAATGCGGCGACGCCACCGGTGAGCTGATCCGGCGGCTCGCCCCGGCGCACCACGAGCTTGATCACCTGGCCCTCGACTGCGGTCACCGAGTTGCTCAGCTGCGTGGACACATGCTTGTCGAGCAGCGCCCGGTAGGCCGGCAGCAGATCCGGCACCGTGGTGCTGTAAAGGTCCGACCGGACGGCGGCCAGCTGCGCGAACGTCGTCCGGTCGGTGCTGGGGAACTTGCCCTGAGCCAGGTCCGCAGAGAGCAGCGCGCTTTCCTCGGTGGAGATCTCCAGCGCCCGGTCGAGATTGATGACGTCCAGTGCCTGCGTCACCACAGGCACGTTGGACTCGCCGTCCAGCGCCTGCCGGAGGACCGCATATCCGGTGTCGATGATTGAGTCGTAGTCGGACATCGCGCCGACGATGGTGATCGCGTCCGCGTTGACATTGCCCCGGATGTAGCTCAGCGTGCCAGCCGCCTTGACCAGGCTGGCGATGGCGCGCTGCTCGCCGGCCGACGCATTGTCGGTCACTTGCGGCGAGTGCAGCGCGGCCAGCAAGGCTGTCTCAGCCTTGACGGTGTTGCCCTCCTGGATGCCAAGCTCGGCTACCGGCCCGGTCTCCATCGGGCTCGCCAGGCTCAAGAGCGCCGCAATCCGCTCCTTGTCGAGCTGCGCCTGGAAGGCCGTCACCGGTAGCAACAGCTGGTCCCTGATCGTGGTGGCGTGCGCCTGCGCGAGTGCGCCACCGAGGGTCACGCTCGCGGCGAATCCGTAGATACCGATGACGCAGAGGATGGGGACGACGACGAGGACGCCGATCCTCAGTCGGACGGATCGGTGACGCAATCCCATGGCTGAGGCCCCAAGTCGAGGTAGAGGTGAACCAATGCGCCAGGCGGGCATGACTCCACGGCGATATCGGAGCGTAACATCCAATAGCGCTGTTCATCGTTGAAACGGGATTGGCGGTCGGAAAATACCGCTTGCGACGGCAAACTGCGCCGGGTGGCATTCTGGGATTTGCCCGCCCTCAGGGACCTCCTGCCAGGCAGTACTCCGATCGTGGGCGAGTCGGCGGCCCGAGGTTCGCTACAATCCCGCATGCCCGGTTAAGCGAATCGGCGCTGGAATGGTGTGCAGCTCGGCGTGGCGTTTGAGGCTGTTGTGGTTTGTGTAGCTACTCACCATGTTGGCGGCTTTCGCTCCGGAAATAGACAAGGTTGATCGAGCCTGGCGGGAACTGGACGCCAGCCGGCCACGCTTGCGGGGGCGTGCGGTGGCACTCGGCCGAACCGAGGCTCGATGGCGCGGACCTGATGGGGGATCAGGGATGACGGGGCGACCAAGCCTGGCGCAGGGACCGGTCCTGGCAACTCCGCGCGAGCGCGCGGGCGTGGTGGTGATCGGCGGCGGGTTAGCGGGGATCAGCGCGGCGATTGAGCTGGCCGGCGCCGGCCTGCCCGTCACGCTGATCGAGGAACGGCCCTGGCTGGGCGGCGCCACCTGCTCGTTCGCGCGCCGTGGCCTGATCATCGACAACGGCCAGCACGCCTTCCTGAAGTGCTGTACCGCGTACCGGGACCTGCTCGCCAGGTTCGGCGTCGCGGGCCTGTGCACGATTCAGGACGAACTCGACCTGACCGTGCTCAGCGCCTGCCAGCCGGATGCAGCCAGCGCGCGGGCGAGCCGGTACGACAGCGGGCCCGACGCCACGCGGCCGGCGGCCGACGGGGGCCTGCGTGCAGTCTTGCGGCGCTCGGATCGGCGGCCGCCGCTGCATCTGGCCGCGGCCCTCGCCGGATACGGCTTTCTTTCGCCGCCGGAGCGGTTCCTCGCGGGCGCTGCCTGGGCCATGCTCCCGTTCGCCGGTTGCACCGGCCGCGGTGACGACGTCCGCCTCGGCCGGTGGCTGCGCTGGCGCGGCCAAAGTGAGCACGCCCGCCGGATGTTCTGGGACTTGCTGACGGTTTCCGCCCTGAACGTAGCGGGCGAGGAGGGCGGCCTGGGTGTCGCGGCGAGGGCACTGCGGGCCGCGAGCTTTGGCTCCCGCGATGGCGCTGATCTCGCCGTGCCCGCCGTCCCGCTCAGCATGCTGCACGGCGGGCCAGCCACCGATCTGCTGACCGGGGCAGGCGCCGAGGTTCGCCTTGGCTGCAAGGCTGTGGGCGTGCGGACATCGCCCGACGGCGGGTACCACGTGCAGCTCGGTGACCGGCCGCGGAGCGAGGATACGCAACTCGATTATGGCGAGCCCGAGGTCCTGAGGGCGGACGGCGTGGTGCTGGCGGTACCGCCCTGGACTGCGGCGGAGCTGGCACCGGGCGAGCTGGCCGGTGCCGCGGCTGGCTGGGCCCGGCTGCAGCCGTCCCCGATCATCAGCCTGCACGTCATCTACGACCGGGAGGTGACCGAGCTGCCGTTCGCCGCGGTCGCCGGCGCGCCAGCTCGCTTCGTGATCGACAAGACCAAGGCAGCTGGATTGCACTGCGGGCAGTACCTCGCGGTGTCGGTGCCCGCGGCTGATGCCTACGTCGATCTGGCAGCCGCCGCGCTGCGGCAGGAGTTCCTGCCGTTGCTGGCTCGGCTGTTCCCGGCCGCCGCCGGCGCGACTGTCCAGGACTTTTTCGTGACCCGAGAACGCCGGGCTACCATCCGCCAGGTGCCTGGCGCTGAGCGGCTGCGGGCGCGTCAGCCGATCTCGATGCCGGGCCTTGCCATCGCCGGCGCCTGGACCGCCACCGGCTGGCCGGCGAGCATGGAAGGTGCCGTGCGCAGCGGCCGCACGGCCGCCAGCAAGTTGCTCAGCGAGCTTGCCGGGCTTGCTGCGGCACATCCCGTCACGATGACGACCGGCCGGACTCGTCCGGCCGGGGCGGCGCCGCGCCAGGACGGGCAGCAGCCGCCTGACGCGACTGCCAGGCCGAGCGCGGCGCGTCGCTAACGGGGCGGCCAATGACAGCTACCTGGCAGGATCTGAGCGACCGTCGAGCCGCTGCGAGCATCGCGGTCGGCCGCGCGAGCAGGCTCCTGCTCGCAAGCCAGGAAGCAGCCGGGTGCTGGGGGAGCCGGTGCGACGATGTCACGCTGACCGCCGAAGCAATGCTGGTCCGCGAATTCTTCGACCGGGACGGTGCCGGCCAGGGCGGTGCCGGGCAGGACAGTGCCGGCCAGGCCGGTCGCGCTGCCGGGCGGATCCGGTCGCTGCAGCGCGGCGACGGCAGCTGGGCAGGTGACGGCAGCGGCCCAGGCGGCGAAACGACTGACACCAGCGCGCTCGACAGCAACACGGCCGGCCGCACTGAGCTCGGCACTCTCGAAGCCTGCCGGACCGCCGAGCCAGGCCGAAGCACAGATCTTTCCGCGTCCGTGCTTGCCTACCTCGCCTTGCGTCTGGCCGGGGATTCGCCGGACGCCTACCACATGGCGTCAGCCGCCGGCTGGATCAGGGAGGCGGGCGGCAGCAGCGCCGCCGGGGTCGCGGCCAGGACGTGGCTTGCCCTGTTCGGTCTGGCTGCGTGGGACGACGCCTCCGTTCCCAGTCCTGAAGTTCTGTACCTGTCGGCTCGGGGGAGCCGGGGAGACTGGGCAGCCTGGAGCAGGCACGCGCTGACGACACTCACGGTGATCGGTGCGGTGCGGCCGGCCCGGCAGGTGCCGTTCGGTCTTGGTGAGCTGCAAGTCAGACCGGGCTGCGGGCCAGCCGACCGGGGACCAGATGCGGCGCGCATACCTGTGCCGGCCCCGGCAAGGTCGGTGGCGCTGGCCGCCCGCTCAGCGGTGCGGGCCGCTGCGCTGCGGCGCTGCGGCCAGTCCCTGGTCGACTGGCACCGGCGCGACGACTGGGCGGCGGGCCGGCGGCCGGTCTGGCCGCTGACGCTAGTCGCTCTGCACGCGCTCAGCTCTCCGAACAGTCACCAAGTGCTGGCCGCGGGCCTCGACTGGCTCGACTCGACCACGGACCACTCCGGGCATGCTGAGCAGCCGCCGACGACCGGGCAGCCGCCGACGACTGGGCAGCCGCAGCCGCCGGTGCGCACGACTGCCGCAGCGGTGTGCGCGCTTGCGGATGCCGGGATGTCCACGGCCTACCAGGCCCAGGTGGCCGCGGCCAACTGGCTAGCTGGCCAGCAGATCGCCAGGTCCGCCGCCAGTGGGCCGACCGCAGCACCGTCCGGCTGGACCTTCGCCGCTGACGGGTACCCGGTGGCCGCCGACACCGCGAGCGTGCTGATGGCCCTGAGCCGAGTGCGGCGACAGGACCCGACCAGTCAAGCTGGCGCCACTGGCGCGCTGGCATGGCTGAGCGGTCTGCAAGGCCGGGACGGGAGCTGGGCTGGCTCTGCACTCGTGACCGGCCTGGCGGTGCGCGCGCTAGTCACGCGCGGTGGCACCAGGGAGCGCGCCATCCGCCGCGGCACGGTGTGGCTCGTGCGCGCCCAGCGCCCGGACGGCTCCTGGGCACCGCTACTCGGCGAAAGCGCACACGACGCCACGACGGAGACGCTGCGCGCTCTGCTGGCGGCCGGCGTGCTACCGGCGAAGCCGGTCATCACCGCCGCGGTCGGCTGGCTGGCGAGCCGGCAGAACTCCGATGGTGGCTGGGGCCCGGACTGCGGACCTGCGAACCGGCCGCTTCTGCCTTCGCACGCGGACGCGACCGCGCGGGCCGTGCTGGCGTTGCTTGCCGTCGGCGATGACCTCGCGACTGCCCGGGCCGGACGCGGCGCGGACTGGCTGGTCCAGGCACAGCGTGCGGACGGCGGCTGGGGTTTGTCGGTGACCGCACTGCTGCTGCCGCTGAGCGCGATCGGCGCGCACCTGGCCGCGCGGCCCAAAGAGCGGGCTACCCAGCGACCGAGCAGCGTGGCATCAGCCGCCGTGGCCGATGCGCTGCTGCCCCGGCCGCGACAGCCGACGGCCGAGTAGCCGCCTGGCTGCGTCCTGCCACTTCGCAGAATGGCTACAGCATGCGTTCAGGAAGCTGGCCCATGCTCGGTGAGCGCAGGCTGGGATGGCAGGCCTGCAGCGGATTGCCTATGGCCGTCGGTGTGGACTGGCCGGGCAGGTGTCGCAGCGATCACACTGGCATGAGGAGTCTTGATGTTCCTGACCTATCTAGGGCGTGAGCTGCGCAGGCGCGCCCGGCAGGCCAGCATTATCGCGGTCGGGCTGGCCCTCGGGATCGGGCTGGTCATCACGGTTACCGCGCTGTCGGCCGGCGTCAAGAACGCCCAGAGCGAGGTCTTGCACTCGCTGTACGGTCAGGACACCGACATCACGGTGACCAAGACACCCACGGCGGGCTCGGGCGGCCCGCAGGGGTTCTCCTTCCGCGGCGGCGCGGGCAGTGGCAGTTCCCGGCCGGCCGCGGGCACGACCGTCAGCATTGACAACCTGACCTCGACCGGGCGGGGCACGCTGACCGACGCCAACGTGACCTCTGTCGGCAAGCTCGGCAACGTGGCGGCGGCAGCCGGCGGGCTGAGCCTGACCGACACGAAGGTCAGTTTCAAGATCCCGAGTTCCAGTTCGTCGGGGAGTGGCTTCGGTGGCGGTTTCGGCGGGGGCTCGGGCGGGTTCCGCGGTTCGGGCAGCTTCCCCACCCCGATCACGGTAGACGGCGTGGCGGTCTCCGGCAACGCAGCCGCGCTCGGCCCGCTGAGCTCGGCCAAGCTGTCCTCGGGCCGGACGCTGACATCTTCGGACGCGAACGCCAATGTGGCCCTGATCGACGCCAGCTACGCCAAGGGCAGCAAGCTGTCGGTCGGGTCGACGGTGACGCTGGCCAAGACCAGCTTCAAGGTCGTCGGCGTGGTGAGCCAGGGCGCCTCGGCCACTTCGACCGACGTGTTCATCCCGCTGGCCCGCGCCCAGGCGCTTGGCACCTCGGCAGGCAAGTCGCTCAAGGGCGAGGTCAACACGATCTACGTCGCGGCCACCAGCGCCTCCGACATCAACGCCGTGTCCAAGAACATCTCAACCGCGCTGCCCGGCACCACCGTGACCAACTCCGCCGACCTGGCGGGCGAGCTGACCGGCTCGGTCGCGAGCGCCTCCAGCCTGGCTAACAACCTGGGCCGGTGGCTGGCCATCGCGGTACTGATCGCGGCGTTCCTGCTGGCCAGCCTCCTGACCGGGTCGGCGGTCTCCCGCCGCGTCAGGGAGTTCGGCACGCTCAAGGCGCTGGGCTGGACCAGCCGCCGGGTGGTGGGCCAGGTGGTCGGCGAGGCGCTGGTCATCGGAGTCATCGGCGGCGCCGTCGGCGTCGGGCTCGGATTCCTCGGCTCGTCGCTGGTCAGCCACTTCTCGCACACCCTGACGGCATCCCTCGGCCAGAGCACCGGCACTGCCACACCGGGCGGGTCGCGGTTCTTCGGCTCCGGTGGCGGCGGGTTCTCCGGCGGCGGGGGCGGCGGCTTCTCCGGCGGCGGGACAGGCAACAGCGGCGGCTTCGGCGGCGGCAACCGGTTCCGGTCGCTGGCCGCGACGGCCAACCCGACCACGCACGTCCACCTGATTGCCTCGGTGACCGGCGGCGCGATCGCGGCGGCGGTGCTGCTGGCCATCGCCGGCGGGCTGATCGCGGGCATCTTCGGCGGCTGGCGCGCCGCCCGGCTCCGCCCCGCGGCCGCGCTGGCGAGGGTCGAGTAAGCGCAGCCAGACGATGCGCGCAGGCAGTTCAGATCTCTACCGGCCATCGGTGCCCGCGGCGTTCGCCACGGCATCCTAGGGAGACTGTTGATGTACAAGCTCACCGCGGTGAAAAAGGACTATCAGAAGGGCAGCAGCACGGTGCACGCCCTGCAGGGCGTGGACCTGGTCATCGACGATGGCGAGTGGCTGGCCATCCAGGGCCCGACCGGGCACGGCAAGTCCACGCTGCTGCAGATGCTCGGCGGCCTGGACCGGCCCACCTCGGGCAGCATCCAGTTCGGCCCGGGCGGCGACGATCTCGCCCAGCTGCGCGAGAGCCGGGTCACCAAGGTGCGGGCCGAGTCGATCGGGTTCATCTTCCAGACCTTCAACCTCGTGCCCACCCTGACCGCCCAGGAGAACGTCGAAACCGCGCTCGTTCCTCTCGGGGTCTCCGCGCACGAGCGCCGCGAGCGGGCCGCCGCCGCGCTGGCCGCCGTCAGCCTCGCCGACCGGGCCCGGCACCTGCCCTCCGAGCTTTCCGGCGGTCAGCAGCAGCGTGTCGCCATCGCCCGGGCGCTGGTCAAACAGCCTAAGGTGCTGCTCGCCGACGAGCCGACCGGCAACCTGGACGAAGACACCAGGGACGAGATCATCGGCGTGCTAGAGAATCTCTGGCGCGACCAGAAGCTCACCATGGTCCTGGTCACCCACGACAGCACGGTCGCCCGCCGGGCCGAGCGCCTCGGTGTCATGCGCAACGGCCGCCTGACCATCAAGCAGGACACCAGAAACCGGCAGCCAACCAGCACGGCCTGACGCTCGTTACTTAGCCGCGACCGGCAGCTCGCACCAGACGACCTTGCCGGACACGGTCCGCCGCGCACCCCAGCGCTGGGCAAGCTGGCTGACCACCTGCAGGCCGCGGCCGCGCTCGTCTTCGTCGTCAGGATGGCGCAGCCGCGGCAGGGCGGCCGAGTCGTCCATGACCTCGCAGACCAGGCCGCCCTCGAGAACGAGGCGCAGCCCGATCTTGCCCTGCGCGTACCTGACCGCGTTGGTGACCAGCTCGGACACCAGCAGCTCCGCGGTCGGGATCTGATCGGCGAGCCCCCAGCGGCGCAGCGGCCGCCGGATCAGCGACCGCGCCTTGCTGGCCGATGTCAGCTCCGACGGCAGTGTCCAGTTGACGACGTGGTCGGAAGGGATCTTGTGCAGCCGCGCCACCAGCACCGCGATGTCGTCGCGGTGCTCGTCGGCGAAGACACCGGCCAGCGTCGCATGGCACAGCTCTTCCAGCGGCTGGTCAGTGCAGCCCGGCCCGAAGATCTCCCGCAGCCTGCCGATGCCCTCATCGATGTCCCTGGTGCGCTTCTCCACCAGCCCGTCGGTGTACAGGACGAGCAAGCTGCCGTCGGCGATGTCGAGCATCCGGCTCTGGATCAGCCCGGTGCCGACGCCAAGGGGCGGCGCTTGCAGCACGTCGAGCAGCTCATTGGTGCCGTCCGGGTGAACCAGCAGTGGTGGCAGGTGTCCGGCCGACGCTACCTCACAGGTCCCGGCGACCGCGTCGAAGACAGCGTAGACACAGGTGGCGAAGTGCGGTTCGCGAACGCCGAGTTCCTGCATCAGCTCATTCAGCTGCTGCAGCGTTTCCGCGGGTGGCAGCTCCAGCATGGCGAGGGTGTGGATCGCGGTGCGCAGCCGCCCCATGGTGACCGCGGCGCGCACGCCGTGACCGGCGACGTCGCCAACCACGAGCGCGACTCGACCGCCCGGCAAGGCGATGGACTCATACCAGTCCCCGCCGACTTCGATGAGCTTGCTGCCAGGCAGATAGCGGTGCTTGACCTCGACGGACGACGGCGCGGACAGGCCGGTCGGCAGCATGCTGCGCTGCAGGGTGAGGGCGGTGGTGCGCTCCCGGCTGTAGCGCTGGGCGGTGTCCATGAAGATCGCCGCACGGTTGGCGAACTCCATGCCGATCTCGACGTCGTACGGGTCGAACCGCCGGTACCCCACCCGGCGGACGCAGACGAAGAAGCCCAGCATGACATCCCGGGCGATGAGCGGCAGGAGCAGCAGTGACACGCCGGCCAGCAGGTCGCCGACCGGACGGCGCAGCCACTCGGTCGCCATCGACTCGGCGGATTCCCGGCTCATCACTTCTGAGACGGGCTGACCGGAGTCCATGCACCGCGTGTACGGGGTGCCGGGCGGGAAGCGCAGGATCTCACCGGTCGGGAACGCGGCGTCCCAGGCATCGTTTCCGTCGTCGTGCGCGACCGCGAGGCGACGCACCACATGGGACCCGTCCATGGACTCGGTCGGGAACTCGTCCTCCCCGACCAGGCTTTCCAGCACGACAAGCTCGGCGGCGTTGCAGAAGTGCGGGACCAGGATGTTGATCAGCTCAGGCGCCATCTGGTCGATGTCGAGCGCGCCGCCGATCCGGCGCACCGCCCCGTCGAGCATGGTGTGCCGCATGATGGCCGGATCCAGGAACCGTTGCTCGGCTGGCGGCGCCAGGCGCAGAATGACCTGCGCGGCGAGTTCGGGGTCGGCCGAGCGAACGGGCTGCACCGTGACCACCGCGTCGGCGACCGCACCGCCGGCCGTCCGGAAGGCCAGCATCGTGGTGCCTTCGCGATCTGAGCCGGCGCCGTCGATCAGGGAGTGCAGCGCGCCGGCGCCCGCGCCGGCCGGATCGGCAAGCAGCGAGGCAAGCTCGGTGCCGATCAGGCTGCCTGGCTCCATCGCGAGCACGTCGGCGGCGCCGCGGTCATGCTGGCGGATCCGGCCGGCCTTGTCGATTCCGAGCAGCAGCGTCCTGGTGGAGGTGTTCGCCAGCACCGCAGAGACCTCTGGGACCTCTGCGGCAACTGCGGATGCCACCGAAGCGCTCCCTTCGGCATTGTGGCCAGCGGCGAGGCTGGCCCAGCGGTGATGCAAGCCCAGCGGCGGTGCCGGCGTGCGGCCACTCGGCCGAGCCCAGACCTTCATTATGGGGCAGGTATTCGGCAATCGCGATGGAATGGCTGTTTGACTGACCAGATAATCGCAAAGCAGCGCGCCAGCTCGCCCTGCTCGGACGGCCTGGGACGGACCCCGTCGGCGCTCGATCGGCCTGCCTGTCAGGCCACCCGGTCAGACCGCCGTTCAGGCATCCCTGGCGGGCTCGCCATGGCTGGCGTTTGCCCGGCCGCGTCCCCAGTAGGCCTTGGGTGACATCCGGTTCTCCGGCATTCCGCGCTCCTTGAGCACCTCGCGCATCCGCAGCACAACCGAGGCTTCACCCATCAGGTAGGCCTGCCCATCTCCGGCCGGCAGCTCGACGTCCGCCGCCTCGGCGGCGAGCGCGGTCGGGTCCCCAGCAGGCCGGGATAGCCGGTGCAGCCAGCTCACCCTGGTCTTGGCGGGGGCCAGAATTTCCTGCTCGTCTTCGGGCGCCGGCACCTCGATCACGAGCGTGGCGATGCAGTCACCAGGCAGCGACTCGGTCATCACCGAAATGGCCGGCATCGCGGCCTCGTCGCCCATGAACAAGTGCCAGTCAGCGTCCAGGCGGGGGAAGACCTTACCGCGCGGGCCAATGCCCTCGATCCGGTCGCCAGGCTGAGCCGCCCGGATCCAGCGCTCGCCCGGCCCGTCGCCGTGCAGTACGACATCGACGGTCAGCACCTGGCGCGGCCGGTCGATGTACCTGATCGTGTAACGACGGCGTACCGGGCGGCGGCCCTCGGCGGCCACGAGCAGCATGATGTCCTGGCCGGGCACATAAGTGAAGCCGTCGAGTTCGGGCGCGGCCAGTTCGATCCGCTGCAGGTGCGGGCTCAGCTGCCGGCTCCCTGCGACCTCGAAGTGCAGCTTCCTGGTGTCCGCCAGCGGCCCCGAGAGCTGAGCGAATGGGTCATCGAGCCCTGCTGCGACCGCCTGCGGCACGGCGTCGGTCATCAAATCCGCCTTCCTGGATGCTTACCCGGCCAGTCCTGGGCCTGGGCCTGCCGGGCACTCCTGCTGCGCCGGGCGACTTCAGCCTATGCGAGCGGCCGCCGACGCCTCTTGGCCGTCATCGGCCGGCGCGCACCGGCGGCACGCAAGGCTGCCCTGGTGCTAGGGGCTCGTTCCGGTTAAGAATGAGGCTGGGTAGCTGGCTGGGGGGCGCGGGTATGGGCGCAGCAGCGCGTTGGTCGCAGGCGACCACGCTGACCGATGACCTTGGCTTGGCGGTAACGGTGCCGCCACGCGTCCGCCGCGTTGTCTCCCTGGTGCCATCGCTGACCGAGACGGTGGCGGCGTGCGCGCCTGGCCTGCTGGTCGGGGCGACCAGGTGGTGTACACACCCGGCGGACCTGGACGTCAGCCGGATCGGCGGGACGAAGAATCCGGACGTCGCTGGCATCGTGGCGCTGCGGCCCGATGTCGTGCTGGCCAACGAGGAGGAGAACAGGCAGCCTGACCTGGATTCACTGCGCGCAGCCGGGCAGGCGGTGTGGGTAACCAGGATCCGTGACCTGCCGGAGGCGCTGGCCTCGCTGCGGCGGATGATCACGCTGGCCTGCCGCCAGCCGCCGCCCGCGTGGCTGGATGCGGCGGCCGCGGCCTGGCAACCGCGACTTGGCGGCGCTGGCGCGCTTGGCGCGGATCCGGCCGGTGCGTCGGGAAGGTCAGGGTCAGCTGGTGGCTCGATGCCGGCCGGCGCCTCGACCGCGATCGTGCCTATCTGGCGCCGGCCGTGGATGGTGCTCGGCCGGGACACCTTCGCGGGGGACCTGCTCGGCAGGCTCGGCGTGGCGAATGTCTATGCCGGGCATCAGGACCGTTACCCGCGGGTTCCTTTAGCTGATTTGCGGGCTGCATGCGCTGATGTGGTGATACTTCCGGACGAGCCGTACCGCTTCACTGCATCCGACGGACCGGAGGCGTTCCCAGGCAGCCGGACCGCGCTGGTCAGTGGCCGGCTCCTGACCTGGTACGGCCCGTCGCTCACCGACGCGGCGGCGGTCCTGCGCCGCCAGCTCGCGGCCGCCCGGGTGCGCTGACACCGGCGCCGCCTGGCGAAGCTGCTGGTGGAAACGTTCTGCGGACATGACGACGCCCCCGTGAGCCTTGCGCTCCCGAGGGCGTGCCGTGCCGGTGCGAGGTCGCCTCTCGGCGAGTGGCGCAACGCGGCTCCAGCCGGACGGTATTCCGCGAAGGCGATAGATGCGGCCCGGGGGACACATCGCACCGACTGGATCAAGAACGCCCGGGCTGGCGGTCCTATTCCAGCCTGCCCGGGTTACTTCATCAACTCGTCCGGCCGAGGGAACTTCGCCGTAGGCGGCTGGCGGGCTCCCGCATGGATAATGAGGAACACTTGCGGTCGGCAGGCGGGATGAGATGGTGCGTGACGAGGCTCTCATCGGGTGCATCGGAGTGCTGACGGTCGCGACCCGCGGCGCCGGCGGGCCGGGCGAGGTTCTGGTCAGTGTCCGGGGCGGCAAGGAGCACTTTCTTGCCTGGTCGCCCGAGCCGCTGCCGAAGGGCGCCACGGTGCTGGTGATCGAGTCGCGCGGGCGGCGCGCGGTCGATGTGAGCGCCTGGACCGATCCGTTCCCAGATCTGGAGCAAGGACTACAGCAATAGCCCCGGACAGGAACATACTTGGCTTAAGCAGGCCGGCTCTGTGGCCGGCTACGGGGTCAAGCAGGAGATGAGAAATGTTCGGTTACCGGGTGCCTGCGCCAGACCAGGCCATGTTGATTTCGGGGGGCCGGTCTCGCCGTAATGGGGCGCCGTTCAAGGTGATCGTCGGACACGGCACCTACGTGGCGCCGTTCTTCCGCAAGGCGCGTTACCTGACCTTGTCCATGTGCGAGGCCGAGGTGGCCGAGCAGTGCGTGACCAGGCAGGGCATCTCGCTGAACGTCCGGGCGGTCATCGCCTTCAAGGTCGGCAACGACGACGAGAGCATCGTCAACGCGGGCCAGCGCTTCCTGTCCGACCAGGATCAGATGTCCACCCTGACCGGCCGGATCTTCGCCGGCCACCTGCGGTCGATCATCGGCTCGATGACGGTCGAGGAGATCGTCACCGAGCGACAGAAGCTCGCCACTGAGGTTCTGGACGGGTCAAAGGCGGAGATGGCCAAGATCGGCCTCACGGTGGACTCGCTGCAGATTCAGTCGATCGACGACATGAATAGCGGCTACATCGACGCGATGGCGGCTCCGCACAATGCTGCCATCCAGCGGCAGGCGCAGATTGCCCAGGCGCAGGCTAACCAGCAGGCGGCCGAGGCGCAGCAGGAGTCCCAGCGCAAGCAGGCCGAGTACGCCCGGGAGACGGCGGTTGTCCAGGCCAAGTACAAGGCCGAGGTGGACCAGGCGCAGGCGAGGGCCGCACAGGCCGGGCCACTGTCTCAGGCCCAGGCCCAGATGGACGTACTGGCCGCGCAGACGGACCTGGCCCACCGCCAGGCCGAGCTGCGGCAGCGGCAGCTGGTCGGCGAGGTGGTCAAACCGGCCGAGGCCGAGGCGGAGAAGGTCATGGTGCTGGCCAAGGCCGACGCGGACCGGACTCGGCTGCTAGCCGCCGCGGCGGCGTCCAACAACAGGGTCGCCCTGGACCGCATGCTGATCGAGCAATTGCCGCAGATCGTCAGGGAGGCCGCGGCCGGCCTCGCGGGCGCGAACGTGAGCGTCCTGAACGGTGCCGATGGGCTGAGCGAGATCGCCGCCGGCCTCGTCGGGCAGGGCCTGACCATCCTGGAATCGGTGAAGAAGAGCCTGTCCGGCAACGCCCAGGGCAACCAGGAGGTCGCCCTGTACGACGCGAACGGCACGGCGCCCGAGTCCCTGCCCGAGGGGAGCGACGCACCGAAGTCTCGGTAACCGCCTTTCGGTGGTCAGCGATTCGTTGCTCAGCCGCTTCGCCCGGACCCGCTGGGCCCTGGCGAAGCGGTGAGCGCCTGTCATCCGCTCGTCAGCTCACGGCAGCGTTAGCGGTCAGGCGAGAACGAGAAGGAATGAATATCCACTGTCTGCGTACTGCCGGTGTGCGGAGCTGAGCCGAAGAGCCAGAAGTTGATGATGGGCACGGCGTTGCCCGGTGCCTGCACACCGGTGGTGCTGGTGTAGCTGCCGAGCACGTTGTCCTTGGCATCGGTCATCCGGAAGCTGATCTTGCCCGGCAGCCAGGTGAAGCTGCAGGTGTAGGGCGCGGTGGCCGGGACGTCCTGCACATAGCCTTGCTGGCCGCTGCCGCCTGGCTGCACTGTGAAGGCCGCGGCTGCGTAGGAGGGGTTGCCCCAGCGAGAGAACTCGATGTCGTTCTCGGCGAAGGGGGCGCTGCCGCCGCCATCAAAGGTGAACAGGCCGAGCACGGTGTTCAGGTCCTGGTGGGACATGTCGCTGTCGACCACCCACTTGTAGGTGCCGTAGCCAAGCGCGTTCCAGTTATCAAGCTCGCCGGTACGCCAGTGGTGGCCGTCGTACCAGATCCGCATCTGCAGGTCGCCGTTGGGCAGCACCGAGATTGTGTTGCTGGTGTTGTCCCAGTAGTTGGGCCCGGGACTCGACGGGTTGCCACCAGTGCCGCGCACGTTCCACGTATAGCCCGACCAGTTGATGTGGTCGAAGGTTGCCGGCGTCGTCGCGCGAGGATGCGTCGGCCGCTTAGGAGTTGGCTTCGATCGCACAGAAGATCGTATCGGCCGCGCCGCAGCGGGGGACGACGGCGTCGGCGAAGGCGTCAGCGGCGTGTGAGGTCGAGCCGCCTGAGCTGACGCTGAGGGCGTCGAAAGCTTCCGGAGGGGATGCGCCGCTGGCGCCTCCGCGGGCTTAGCAGCTGCAACCGCCACGGTCACCGGGACGGCGATTGCGGCAGCAGCGGCCACGCCAGCCAGGACACGCTTCTGCACCTTGACTCCCAAAGCTCGGTAATCGGGCAGAGTATATGTGTCCTACGCAAAACTGGCATTAGATCGCCGAGCTGGCGCCTTCGCGTGGTTGTGGGCCTGGACGTGGCGGGGCGCTCGGGCAGGCCGCACTACCTTCGTGCGGCTCGGTGGCTGAATGTGAGCGAGGCCTGACGCCTTGTGACCGCCTCGGTAAACGATCTTCGACTTCCTCGATCGTCGCGCGACCTAGCTCGCAGGGAACTGCCGGAACGCTGAGCCGGTCATGGTTGCATTGTCCGAAGGCTCTGGGCTGACGACGTGAGGGGCAGCTATGGTTGCGCGGGTGCTCAAGCCCGAGGGTATGGGCTTCATCTTCCTGGACTCGCA
>DASXMP010000001.1:0-22903 GCA_036495585.1 Streptosporangiaceae bacterium | reverse complement strand
GCCGCCAGGCCGCCTGCGGCAGCACGCCGGCCGGCTCCACCACCCGGTGCAAGCCCAGCGGCGAACCAGGGTCAGCGGGTGGTGGGGTCACGCTTCCCGTCCTCTCGTCCGCGACGTACCCTACGTCGGCAAGCGCCGGCTACACCAGACGGAGGCGCGCCGATGAGACACCCTCTGTCAACCTCATGCCGCGGATCGGCGTGGTTGGGACCGGAGGCGGTTGGCTGCGTGGGTGGTTTCGTCATAGCAGACGCCTTTGTCCAGGCAGTGCCAGAGGACTTGGAGCCATCGGTTGCCGAGCTTGCGCAGCGCGGCGTGGTGGCTGTTGCCGGCGCCGACCTTGGAGTCGTAGAACTGTCGTGCCCAGGCGGATTGGCCGAGGCTGCAGAAGGCCCACTGCTGGGTGGCTTCGCCGAGGTGCCGGTTGTAGGCCAGGCGGCGGGCGATGGTGAACTGGCTGCGCCCGGATCGCCTGGTGACCGGGGCGCGGCCTGCGTAGCATTGCAGGGCGTTCGGCGTGGTGAACTGCTCGTGGTGCTCGCCGATCTCGCCGGCGACCCGGGCGGCGAGACGATCACCCAGGCCGGGCATGCTGAGGTAGATCTCGCCGCCCGGGAACGCCTTCCCCGGGTCCGGGTCCTTGGCGGTATGGTCCCGGCCGGTGCGGGGGGCGCCGAGCAGCAGCTCGCCCATCCGCTTCTGCCATGCCCGGCGCTGGGCCCGGATGGCCAGCAGCTGGGTGACGGCCAGGCGGATGGTCCCGGCCTTGGCGCGGGCCAGTTCCGGGTGCACCGCCAGCCGCGGGGCGGCCATGGCCGCGGTGACCTGATCGGCGAACCGGCCGGGCCAGCCGTGCCGCGCGGACCGGGCGAAGGCCTCCAGTTCCGCGGGGGGCACGGCGGCGAGTGCCTCGGCCGAGGGCCAGCGTTCCAGCAGCTTGAGGAACACCGCGGCGCCCAGGTCGCCGCCGGCGATGTCGACCGCCGCGGGAAACACCGCCAGCAGGCCGGCGCGCAGCCGGTTGCCGATCCGGCGCTCGTCGCGGGCGGCCCTCTCGTCGTCGCGGGCGATGGCCCGCAACTCAGTCCCGGCCGGGCCGTGCGGGATCAGCTTCCGCAGGTCCAGGTAGGCGTCCAGGGCCAGCAGGCAGCAGATCCGCGCGTCCTCCGCGTCGTCCTTCTTCTTCGCCGGGCCGCGGCGCCGGGCCACCAGGTCCGGGTTCACCGGCAGCACCGTGAACCCGGCATCCACCAGGGCCTCCACCAGCGGGCCGTGCCGGGTCTCCAGCACCACCCGCACCTCGGCCGGATCAGGCTCCAGCTCCAGGCACCGGGCAGCCAGCCGGGCCACGCCCGCCGGGCCGTGCTCGACACGGAACTGCTCGATCACCCCCCTGCCCGGCCGGCCGAGCGCCACATCATGAAACGCCTCAGCCCAGTCCACACCCACTCCAAGCACACGCGCCCCTCTCGCCGGTCCCGGTCACGGACGGTGGAGGCACAGCGCCGTGCTGATGGACCAGTCCTCGCAGGACAACACCCTCGCGGGCTTCCGGCCTCCGCCGGTAACCCCCGGGGACGCCGTCTCATGTCAGTCCTCGCGGGACAAGCGACACAAGCGTTCCCCGGGGGCTCCCGATGACGAAAGAAGGTAGTCCCATCAGCAAGGTTGTGCTGGTCTGGCGGCTGGCCTGGCGTGATCTGGCCCGCCGGCGCGGCCAGGCTGTGCTGCTTCTGATCGTGATGACCGCGGCCATGGGCACGCTGACGCTCGGCCTCGTGCTGCACGGCGTCACCAGCAAGCCCTTCAGCCAGACCAAGCGCGCGACCGCAGGCCCTGACGTGGTCGCGAGCACCGCGGGCTACGCGCGCAGTGGCGGCCAGTCTGCGGCAGCGGCCGCACAGCTCGCCGCGCTCGCCCGGGCGCCGGGGGTAACCGCGCACAGCGGGCCATACCCGGTCGCCTGGCCGGTGCTGGCCGCGCCCGGGGTCTCGGCGTACGTGATGGCCGAGGGCCGGGCGGAGACCATCGCCGGAGTCGATCAGCCGGAGGTGATCGAGGGCAGCTGGGTCCGGCCAGGAGGCGTGGTGCTGGAGCGGGCATTCGCCCAGTCACTCGGCGCGCGCGTGGGGGAGCGGGTCACCCTCGGGGGCAGGCCATTCCACGTCATAGGGATCGCCGTCACCGCTGCGGTACCGGTCTACTCGCAGGTCTGCTTCTACGGCGGCTGTAGCGGCCCCGGCGGTCAGCCCCGCTCACCGGACACCGGGCTGGCCTGGGTGACCGCATCGGCGGCTCGCAGCCTGGCCGCGCCGGGTAATCCGGTGACGTACTACCTGAACCTCCGGCTGGCCGATCCGGCAGCAGCGCCCGCGTTCGCGCGCGCCCACCAGCTGCCCGAAGGCAGCGGGCCGGCGGCGCTGACCGCCTGGCAGAGTTTGCAGGCCGCGGCAGCGACGATCGTCGCCCAGGGACAGCGCGTCCTTCAGCCGGCCAGCTGGCTGCTCGCCGTGCTCGCAGCGGCCAGCGTCGCCTTGGTGACCGGCGGCCGGATGACCGAGCAGGAACGGCGGGTCGGCCTGCTGAAGGCAGCGGGCGGCACACCGCCGCTCGTCGCTGCGGTCTTGCTCGCCGAGCATCTGCTGATCGCGATCCTGGCCGCCGCAGCCGGGCTCGCCGCTGGCTGGCTGGCGGCGCCGCTGCTCGCCAGTCCTGGTGCTTCCCTCGTCGGCAGCCCGGCGACGCCGCCGCTGACACCGGCGACCGGGGTGATCGTGGTCGCCGCGGCGGTCGTCGTTGCGGCCGTGTCGACGCTCATTCCGGCGATCCGCGCGGCGCGCATCAGCACCGTGGCTGGCCTCGCGAGCACGATCCGCGCGCCGCGCCGGCTGCGATCACTGATCAGGCTGTCCGCCTGGCTGCCGGCGCCGCTGTTGCTCGGCTTGCGCCTGCTCGGGCGCCGTCCGCGCCGGGCGCTGCTCTCGGGTGTCGGCTTCACGGTCACGGGCGCGGCCATCGTGGCGGTGCTCGTCTTCCACGCCACCGTCGCCAGCTTCGCCGGCCGGCCAGGACAGCCCGGTCCGGCCGATCCCGGTACTGAGCGGGTCGGTCAGGTCCTGCTGGCAGTAACGGTGGTCATGGCCGCACTCGCGGCCGCTAATGCGCTGTTCATCACCTACGCAACCGTCGCTGACTCGCGCCGGTTCTGGGCCATCGCCCGATCTCTCGGCGCCACCGCCCGGCAGACGGCAGCCGGACTCGCGGTCGCCCAGCTGCTGCCCGCGCTGGCAGGCATCCTGCTCGGCATCCCGGCCGGCGAGGGCCTCTACGGGCTGGTGCAGGGCGCCGGACCGCAAGGCAGCCCGCCGGCCTGGTCCCTCGTCGCCGTGGTAGCAGGGGCCCTCGTCGCCGTCGCCGGGCTAGCGGCGCTGCCTGCCCGCGCCGCCGCCCGCCGCCCCGTGGCCGAGCTGCTCACTCAGGAGGGCTGAGAGATGGGTGCCTTGCCGATTGTCGGCCGGCTCGTGGGCCGGGACCTGCGCCGCCGGCCGGCCCAGGCCGCCACGACCGTCCCCTCGCTCGGCTGGCTCATCCCGGCCGTGCTCGCCACCCTGGTCGTGGTGACAGGCTTGACGGCGCTGCCGGCCTGGGTCGGGAGCCGTCGCCCGTTGACCGATGTGCTCGCGCAGGAGGCGAGCTGAACGGCGGTGTCACGGCCGCCAGGCCCAGGCCGGGGCGGTCCGTCAGGGGCTGAGCCGGTGCAGGTCCCGCGGGAACATCGTCACCTGCCGCACGTTCGCAGCACCGGTCAGCAGCGCGGTCCAGCGCTCCAGCCCGATCGCGAACCCGCCGTGCGGCGGCATCCCGTGCCGGAACACCTCCAGGTAGGAGGCCACCGGCTCGGCCGTCTCGCCCCGCGCGGCCAGTGCGGCGAGGTAGTCCTCGTACCGATGCAGGCGCTGCCCGCCGGTCACCATCTCGGTGCCGCGGAAGAGCAAGTCGAACCCGTAGGAGGAGTGCGGCCGGTCTGGGTCCGGGTGCGTATAGAACGGCTTGCTCCTCAGCGGATAACCGGTGACGAACAGGAACTCGCTGCCGTGCTCGCGGGCCGACCACTCGCACAGCCATCGCTCGTGCGCCGGTGCCAGGTCCGGCTCGCCGGTGACGTCCTCGCCGGTGGCGGCGGAGATGAGCGTCATCGCGTCGTCGAAGTGCACATGCGGGATCTCCGCCGGCACCGACGGCAGCGTGGCGCCAAGTAGCTGCAGCGCGGCGCCGGCTCGTTCCCCGGCATAATCCGTCATGCCGGCGACCGCGTCCCGGCACAGGGCCATGACGTCGTAGTGGTCGGCGATAAAGCCCAACTCGGCGTCCAGGCTGGTGTACTGCGCCAAGTGCCGGCCGGTGTCGTGCGGCTCGGCGCGGAACGCCGGGCCGACTTCGTAGACCCGCTCGAACACGCCGACCATCGCCTGCTTGTAGAACTGAGGCGACTGGGCGAGGTACGCGGGCCGGCCGAAGTAGTCAAGGCCGAACACGTTCGCGCCGGACTCAGTGGCCGAGCCGACGATCTTCGGAGTGAAGATCTCGGTAAAGCCGGCGGTGTCCAGCATGGCCCGGAAGCCGGCCGCGCTCGCCGCGGCCACCTCGAACCCGG
This sequence comes from Streptosporangiaceae bacterium, assembly GCA_036495585.1. Taxonomy (GTDB): domain Bacteria; phylum Actinomycetota; class Actinomycetes; order Streptosporangiales; family Streptosporangiaceae; genus JAJYUU01. The sequence continues at coordinate 18,249 of DASXMP010000001.1, read as the reverse complement.
CGCGCAGCCGCGGGTGCCGCAGGGTGGTGGGCGCGCCGTCCAGAATCGTCGGCAGCGTCGCAGTCAGCGCGGGCCGGTACAGGTCGAACGGCGGCGGCTCGGCCCGCCCGGACAGCGGCGTGAGCACCGGCTCGGTGAGCTCGGCGCCGCCCGGTGCCTGCGGGTTGGCTACGACGCGGCCCTCGACCTGCAGCACCGTCTCCTCCGGTGGCAGGTCGGTGGCCATGCCGGGCAGCACGACCTGAGCCAGGCCGGATCGGTCGCGGATGATGAGGAAGGTGACGGACTTCAGCTCGCGGCGGCGGTGCAGCCAGCCGGCGATGGTGACGTGCTCGCCGACGCGGGCGGGCAGGTCGGCAGCGAGGGTCCGCGGACCCGGTGTGTGCGAGATCATCACAGCTCCCTGAGGGACTTGTGCGATCCCTTGGGAGTGCGGGCGATAAGGGTACTCGCGGTGCCACCGCACTTTCGCCGCTGCCGGGCGCCGCTGGATCGTACCTCCGATCGCGCGGCGAGGCGCAGCCTCGTTAGGCCCGGTGACGGGGGCTGGCCGGCGGGGCATCGGGCGGGCCGCTGGCAGCGGGCGCCGTTCCTCCCCGCGCTCGGGAGAGTCTTCGCAGCCGGGCGCGAGGCCACCTTCTCAGCTACCGGTGGCTCTCTGGTGCCCCGGGCAAGGGGCAGCTCGCGTGGGTCGGCGCTACTTGGCTCCGTCAGCGCGTTGCCATGAAGGATAGCTGGCGGGCTGCGTGACCTGGCAACTGGTTTGCCAGGCCTGGCTACGCTTGGCGCATGTACGTACCCCGGCATTTCGCCCTGACCGACCGGGCCGCCATCGAGGCGTTCGTCGACGCGGCCGGCTCGGCCGACCTGGTCACATTCAACGGCCAGCGGCCGGTGTCGACGCTGCTGCCGGTGATCTGGGACCGGCCGGGCGCGGCGGGGGGCGACGCGGACGCGGATCGCAGCTACGGGCGGCTGCTCGGGCACGTCGCGCTCGCCAACGACCAGTGGCAGACCGCGGCGCCGGGTGCCGAGGCGCTGGCAATCGTGCACGGGCCGCAGGCTTACATCTCACCCGCCTGGTATGAGAGCAAGGCACGGCACGGCCGGGTCGTACCGACCTGGAACTACGAGGTGGTGCACCTGACCGGGACGATCATGTTCCACCGGGACGCGGAGTGGCTGCGCGGCCTGGTGACCCGGCTGACACAGCGGCACGAGCGTGGCCGCGAGCATCCGTGGGCAGTGACCGACGCGCCACCTGAGTACATCGACGGGCAACTGCGCGCCATTGTCGGCGTCGAGCTGGCCATTACCTCGATCGGGGCCAAGCAGAAGCTCAGCCAGAACCGCAGCGCTGCGGACCGGGAAGGCGTGGTGGCTGGCCTGCGCGAGCAGGCGGGCACCGGGCCGGCGGCTGTCGCGGCCGTGATGGCGGGCCAGCTTGCGGCCGGCCGGGCCGGTGCGGGCAGCCAGGACGAATGACCATTGCCGGTTACCGACAGAAAACGTACGCTACGTGCGCGTCCGCCGTTTTCTGGAGGAATGATGCGCGCTAGTAAGCGACTAGCTGGCCGTCCGGTTGTCATCGTCGCAGCGGCGTTAACCGCGCTCGCGCTCGGCGGAGCAGTCACCGCCGTCGCCGCTTCCTCGGGTCCCGGCGCTGGTCCGCGCCGGGTCGCGCCGCTGAGCGCTGGCGCGAAGGCGCGGAGTGCGACTCAGCCGGCGCAGCGCGGCACCGCGCAAGCCGCCCAGGGCGGCGCCGAGTTCACCACGACCGCCAACCCGGTGACGCTGGACCCGCCGGTCGCGGTGCCGCCGGTGCAGCCAGTCGTGGTCACGATCGCCGATAACGCGGCGTTCGGGAATGGTCCGCCGCCGGCCACGACCACGGTGACACTGCCGCGCGGCCAGTGGGCCAAGGTCGTCCTCGACGTCACCGGCACGGAGACGGGCACCCAGTTCGACCGGCTCTGCGAGATCTTCGACGGCGCGACGCAGATCTTCCTCGGCGTGACGCCCGAGCCGACACCAGCGGGCATCACCTGGCATGTGCAGAAGGACATCACTGGCTACCTGCCGCTGCTGTCCGGCAGCCAGACGTTCTCCACCTTCGTGGACAACTTCCTCAGTAGCACGGACAACGGCATCCCGACGATCACCGCCAGGCTGCTGTTCTACCGGGCGGGCGGCGGCTTCCGGGCGGCGCAGCCCGCCAGCCTGGCCTCGCCGGCGCTAGCCGGCGACGCCGTGAACGAGAGCGGGCCCGCTGCGCCGGCGCGCCAGCCGGGCGTGCCCACGCAGGTCGTGCCGATCCTGCCGGCCGGCACCACGAACACGCTGAACACGATCAACGCGGGCCAGACGCTCGACGCGTCGGTCACGCTGCCAGAAAACGTCACGACCGCGACGCTCGACCTGTACGCGGTCGGCCAGATCGGCGACGAATTCTGGTGGGCGGAGAACCCCGCCTTCCGGGAGATAGAGGTCTCGATCGACGGCAAGCCCGCGGGTGTCGTCTGGCCGTACCCTTATGTCTATACCGGTGGCGTCAACCCGCTCCTGTGGCGGCCGCTCACCGGAATCCACACCATGGACATTCCGTCCTACCGCCTGGACCTGACCCCGTTTGCCGGTGAGCTTGGCGGCACCCACACGATCAGCCTGACGGTCGTGAACAACACTGGCTTCTGGCTGGCCGGCGGCAGCCTGCTGCTCACCGCCGGTGGTGCTCCGACGACCGGCTCGGTCTCTGCCGACACGCTGTCGTTCCCGACGACCTCGCAGGTCACCACCGTCAACGGGCTCGGCTCAGCGGACAACCCGACCACCAGCGAGGCGGCGTCGGCCAGCTACGAGATCTCCGGCCAGGTGCGGCAGGGCGGCCGGACGTGGACCGACACCCTGGATCAGTCCCTGCAGTTCGGCAACGACCAAACCAGCATTGACCCGGCGTGCACATCGACGTGTGTCCAGTGGGTGCATGGTGAGGAGACGCAGTCAACGTCACGCAGCGTGTCCGGGCCTGGTACTAGCTACACCAGCAGCGACAAGGCCAGCTCGACGATCGACGCCCCGAATGGCTTCCTGCAAAGCGCAGACGGCAACGACTTCCTGCTGCCCGCCTCGGTCAGCCAGCAACTCACCGACGTCGCGGCGCAAGCAGGCGCGCAGGCTGCCAGCTATCGCACAACGCTATCGGAGAGCATCATCGGATACGGCTCGCTCGAGGAGGACGGTGACACCGGGACCGTGCCGGTCAAGGACGGTGACACCACCGGCACCATCACCGTCCAGTCCACCGGCGCCGGGGCGGATACCACCTTCGTGCGCACGCTCGTCGCGCGCGGCGGCGTGGTGGTCCAGGATCTCGCCGAGCCAGGTCCGTAGCCTCATCGAAGACGATCTGCTCGCTGTGGTCGCGACTAGCTAGGACGTCTCGGACGGGTCAGCAGTCGGCGACGTCCTCATCGTCCCCGGAACAGGCCAGCGGGCAGCCGAGGCCAGCCGGGGCCGGATTCTCCGCGGCGCTCGCGATGGCCTCGCTGATGGCCGCAAGCTGCGTCACCTGGTCCGGGCTCAGCTGGTCGAACAAGGATTCCCGCACCTGGGTCACGTGTCCGGGCGCGGCAGCTTCCAGGGCGGTGTAGCCGACGTCGGTCAGCCGGGCGACCTGCCCGCGCCGGTCGGTCGGGCAGTCCAGTCGCTCGACCCAGCCGCGGTCCTCCAGCCGGGCGACCGCGTGGGAGAGCCTGCTCTTGCTGGAGGCAGATGCCTCGGCTAGCTGGCTCATCCGCAGCGACCGGTCCGGGGCCTCGGACAGGCGCACGAGGATTTCGTAGTAACCGTGTGGAATACCGGAATCGCGCTGCAACTGGCCCTCGACGGTAGAAAACAGCGTCTGCGCGGCGGTCAGGAATGTCCGCCAGGCGCGCTGCTCGTCCTCCGAGAGCCAGCGAGGGTCCGATCCGGTCATACTGCAAGCATAGCGCAGGTAGTTGAGCGTTTGACAACCGACAGGTCGCCGTGATACTTGTTTGAGTGCTCAACAATACTTGATCGAACACCTGCCATCGGGAGTGATGACTTTGACGTCAGCAACGACGGAGACCGGGATCCCCGGCTACGAGGCCGCCACCTGGACCATTGACCCGGTCCACTCGGAGGTGGGGTTCTCGGTCCGGCACATGATGGTCAGCAAGGTCCGGGGCCGGTTCACCACGTTCAGCGGCGAGATCGTGACCGGCGGAGACCCGCTGCAGTCTTCGGTTAACGCCCAGATCGACCTGGCCTCCATCAACACCGGACAGGAGCAACGGGACGCGCACATCCGCTCCGCTGACTTCTTTGAAGTGGAGAAGTATCCGACCATGACCTACCAGTCCACTGGGGTCCGGGTCGAGGACGGCGATTATGTCCTGGACGGTGAGCTGACGCTCAAGGGCGTGACGAAGAACGTGCCGCTGAAGCTTGAGCTCAACGGCTTCGGACCGGACCCCTTCGGGGGCGTGCGCGCTGGCTTTACCGCCACCGGCGAGATCAACCGCAAGGACTTCAACGTGAGCTTCGACGCGCCGATGGCCAACGGCGGCGTGGTGGTGTCCGAGAAGATCCAGCTTCATCTCGAGATCGAGGCCATCAAGGCCTGAACGAGCCTGACCCGCGGGCCGGCGTCGGCGCCACAATGGCTGCCCGGCGCCGGCCTCGTCTTTCGGCGGACCTAGCCCCGCACAGACCAGCGCGCCAGCAGCGCGGCCTCGCGCTCGGGGCTGATCCCCACCCCCGCGCGGCCGCCGGGGAATCCGGGCTCGGCCCGGATGTCCGCGACGGTCTGCCGCAACGGGCGCGGCGCGAGGCCGGCGGCATAAGCGGCCGCCGGATCGGCCGTGGACATGGTCAGGTCCTCGGGATTGCCTTCTGCCCACAGCGGCAGCGCCGCACCGTCGACGTCGGCGGCGGTGAGGAAGTCGCTGTCGACCCACGTCAGCCGGGTACCGGAAGGCGCCACCTCGGCCGCGATCGCATCGAGCATCTGTCCCCAGCCAAACGGCTGCGTGGCGGTGTGGAAGGTCCCGGTGACCGACCGCTCGAGCAGCGAGATCGTGAAGCTGGCCTGATCCCTGGCGTCGATAACCTGCATCGGGTCCGCCGGGTCGCCGGGCGCAAGCACCTCGCCGCCCCGGGCGATCCGGCCGACCCACCACGTGAACCGGTTGGACCGGTCATAGGGGCCGACGACGTACGTCGGCCTGATGATCGTGGTGCCGGCCCCGAACAGCTCCACGCTCGCCTGCTCGCACAACGCCTTGAGGCCGCCGTAGTTCTGGAACGTCACCTCGCTGGCTTCGGGGTCGTCCGTGGTGGCCAGCGGGGCCGACTCATCGAAGTTCCGCGCCACCGATGAGCTGTAGGCGGAGATGCTGGAGATGCCGACGTACCGGCCGCCTCGGTCACCGAGCGCGGCCGCGAGCGACCGGACCTGGCGGGGGAAGTACGCGCACATGTCGATGGTCGCGTCGAAGCTACCGCTGGCCAGCGCGGACAGATCCGTGTCGCGGTCGCCGGTCAGGTGGGTGGCCTGCGGGAACAGCTCTGCTCCCGTCTTGCCGCGGTGGAAGAGCGTGACGTCGTGCCCGGCGTCGATGGCAGCCTGCGCGATGTGGCGGCCGACGAAGGCGGTCCCGCCGATGATCAGGATCCGCATCATGCGGCCTGGAGCGCGGCGAGCTGATCGGAGATCACCTGCGTGGACGGGAACGTCAGGCCGACCAGGGTCACATGCTTCCACCGCAGCACGCCGCTGGCGTCGAGGACGAAGACCGACCGGCGCAGCCCGGCGTTACCCAGCGTGATGCCGTACTGCCTGCTCACGTCCAGCCCGGTGTCGGCAAGCAGCGGGAACGCCAGGGCGAACTTGCGGGCGAACTGCTCATGGCTGTCCAGGCCCTGCGGACTGATCGCCCAGATGGTCGCGCCAAGCCCGGCGAAGCTGTCCAGGCCGGAGGTGTAGGAGCACAGTTGCTTGGTGCACACCGCGGTGTTGTCACCGGGGTAGAAGGCCAGCACCACCGGCCGGCCGCGCTGCTGCGAGAGCGTGTATTCCGCGGTTGTCGCCGCGCCGCCGACGACTTCGATCCCCTGCAGGGTGAAGTCGGGCGGGACCTGGCCGATCTGCGGTGTCCTGGCCACTGGCAGTCCTCCTGGTGCTGCTCGTAACCGCTTGTGTACTGCTTGTTCCGGCCGGGCGCCTTGTAACGCCCGCTTGCCAGGTTATGTCGTTATCCGGTCGCTGCGCCGCTACCTGTCGGTAGCATCTTGCTGCATGTCTACCTGGCCTGAGCCCGACCGCACGCCGACGCCGCGCCATCCGGCGGACGAACGCGCGAGCCTGGAGAGCTGGCTCGACTACCACCGGGCCACGCTGCTGCACAAGTGCGCCGGGCTGACACCACAGCAACTCGTGCAGCGCTCGTGCCTGCCGTCGCGCTTGTCGCTGCTTGGCCTGGTGCGCCACATGACCCTGGTTGAGGGCTGGTTCCACGACTTCGACGATGAGCCAGAACTAGACCTGTACTGCAGTGCGGAATGGCCTGACGGGGACTTCGACCTCGTCGATCCGGCGCGCGCGGACGACGACCTGGCCGCCTACAAAGCCAGCGTGGAGCGGGCTCGCAAGGCGGCCGCCGGCCGCGACCTCGGCGAGCAGAAGCCCAGCTCGCAAAAGCCGCTGTCGCTGCGGTGGATCTACCAGCACATGATCGAGGAGTACGCGCGCCACAACGGGCACGCGGACCTGCTGCGCGAGCGCATCGACGGGGTCACCGGGGATTAGCGTGGCCGCCGCCGGGCAGGTGCCCGACGTGACGGGGGAGGGCCGCGCTGCGGGCGGCGGCTACCGACTGTATGCCGAGCTGGCCTGCTGGTGGCCGCTCATCTCGCCGCCGGGGGAGTACGCCAGCGATGCCGCAGCCATCAGCGCCGTGTTCGGCGCTGCCGAGCGCGATGTCACGACCGTGCTCGATCTCGGCAGCGGAGGCGGTCACGTCGCCCGGCACCTGCGGCCCCGGTACCAAGTCACGCTGGTCGACCTGTCGGCCGAGATGCTGGCGGTCTCGCGGTCGCTCAACACCGGCAGCGAGCACGTCCAGGGTGACATGCGCACCGTCCGCCTGGCACGCATGTTCGACGCCGTGCTGGTGCACGATGCGGTCGACTACATTACGACGGAGGCTGACCTGCGGCAGGTGGTCACGACCGCCTTCACGCACTGCAGTCCGGGCGGAGTCGCGGTGTTCGTGCCGGATCACACGGCCGAGACCTTCCGGGCAGGGACCGGCAGCGGCGGTGACAGCGACGCCTCCGGGCGGCAGGCGAGCTTCCGGGAGCAGACATCCGACCCCGATCCGGACGACGACTGGATCGAGGCCGACTACGAGTTCACCCTGCGCGAGCCGGACGGCACCGTGCAGGTGGTCAGGGAAACGCACCGGCTCGGCGCGTTCCGGGCGCAGACGTGGCTGGCGCTGCTGACCGCCGCTGGCTTCCGCGCCGAGTCGCGAAGCACGGCCCTGGCCGGCGCCGGTCCCGGCTCGCGGCGTGTGCTCTTTGTCGGTCACCGGCTGGCGGGCGCGGCCGGCGAATCCGGCCTATGATCCTCGCGTGACCTCTGCCGATTACCTCCGTTTCCCGCATGTCAACAACGATCTCCTGACATTCGTCGCCGAAGACGATGTCTGGCTGGCCCCCGCGGGCGGCGGTCGTGCCTGGCGGCTGTCTGCCGACGATGCCGAGGCGACCCATCCCCGGCTGTCGCGAGATGGCAGCCATGTCGCCTGGACCGGTCTGCGCGGCGGTGCAGCCGAGGTGTACCTGGTGTCGGCGCAAGGCGGTGTCAGCCGCCAGCTCACCCACTGGGGCGTGTCGAACACCGCGGTGCGCGGGTTCGACCCAGACGGGAACGTGCTCGCCGTCACCTCGGGCGGCCAGCCGTTCTCGTTCCAGACCTGGGCGCATGCCGTCCGGACTGACCCCGACGGCGGCGGGCCGGTCACCCGGCCGCTGCCGTTCGGCCCGGCCTACGATCTGGCCATCGAGCCGGGTGCAGCCGCCGTCCTGACCGGAGGTCACGGTGACCCGGCCTGGCGCAAGCGCTACCGCGGCGGAACCGCGGGCCGGCTATGGCTTCGTACCGGCGACGGCGCCGAGTCCTGGTTCCGCCGGGTGGCCGACCTCGGCGGCCACCTCGCCTGCCCGATGCTGGTCGGCGGCCGGCTGGCTTTCATCAGTGACCACGAGGGCACGGCCAACATCTACTCGCTCAGCCAGGATGGCGGCGACCTGCGGCGGCACACCGATCACGATGGCCCCTACGCCCGGGAGGCCACCACCGACGGCGTGCGCATCGTGTACAGCTGCCGCGGCGAGCTGTGGCTGCTGGACGGGCTCGACGCGCCAGCCCCGCAGACGCTGGACATCAGCCTCGGCTCGGCCGTGGCCGGCCGGTCACCGCGGCTCATCTCGGCCGCCGACCACATCGGCAGCCTGGCCTGCGACCAGACGGGCCAGGCCAGCGCGGTCGAGGTGCGCGGCACCGTGCACTGGCTGACACACCGGGATGGCCCCGCGCGGGCCCTGGACGTGACGCCCGGCGCCAGGGCGCGGCTGCCGAGGCCGCTCGGCAGTGCCGGGCTGGCCGTGTGGGTGACCGACGCTGACGGCTCCGACGCCCTGCAGGTCGGCCACACCGACGGCACCGCGAACGGAACGAGCCCGCGTCGCCTGGCCGCCGGCGCGATCGGCGCGGTCGGATCCCTGGCCGCTGCGCCGGACGGCAGCGTGATCGCAGTCGCCGCCCGGGACGGGCACCTGCGGCTGGTGTCCGTCAGCACCGGCGAGGTGAGTGACCTCGCCGTGTCCGCCAACGGCGAGGTGCGGGACCTGACCTGGTCGCCCGACTCGGCGTGGCTCGCGTGGTCGCAGCCGGTCGAGTCCTCGGGCGAGGACCAGCTCCGCAAGATCAGCATTGCGCGGGTCGCTGACCGGTCGGTCCACGACGTGACCGACGGCAGGTTCGCCGACAGCGACGTGGTGTTCTCCGCCGACGGGAAGTACCTGGCGTTCTTGTCCAAGCGCAACTTCGATCCCGTGTACGACGCGCACTTCTTCGACCTGTCGTTCCCCTACGGCGCGCGCCCGTACCTGCTGCCGCTGGCCGCCGCCACGCCATCACCGTTCGCGCCGAGCCTGGACGGCCGCCGGATCGGTGCGGCCGCCGCGAAGGACGACGCGGCCAAGGGGGACGACGCGACGTCGGGCTCGGATTCAAGTGTCCCCGCTGTCGCCGTCGACACCGATCAGATGGCCGCGCGCGTGGTTGCGCTGCCGGTCCCCGAAGCGCGGTACTCACGGCTGCGCCCGGTGCAGGGCGGCCTGGCGTGGCTGCGCGAGCCAGTCGCCGGCAACCTTGGCATCGGCGGGGCGCACCCGACCGACGACCGGCAGCGCCCGGCCCTGGAGCGCTTCGACCTTGGCCGGCAGACAGTCAAGGTGCTCTGCGATGAGATCGACTGGTTCGAGGCGAGCGGTGACGGCACCCGGCTCGTCGTCAAGGACGGCGACAGCCTGCTGGTGCTGCCGTCGGAGCGGACGCCCGACCCCGACAATCCCGACGACAAGGTTCGCGTGGACGCGGCCCGGGCCAGGTTCCTTGCCGATCCCGTCGCGTTGTGGCGGCATGCCTTCGACGAGGCTGGCCGGTGGATGGCGCACGACTTCTGGGTACCGGACATGGCCGGCGTGGACTGGCTCGGCGTGCTGGCTGAGTACCGCCCGCTGGTCGACCGCATCGCGACCTCAAGCGACTTCGCTGACCTGCTCTGGGAGACCTTCGGCGAGCTCGGCACTTCGCACGCCTACGTCTGGGGCCATCCGGGCGACGACGGCAAGACCGACCAGATCGGACTGCTCGGCGCAGAGTTCGACCGCCAGGGCGACGGCGCGTGGACGGTGGCCCGGATCCTCCCTGGCGAGTCCTCCGATCCGCGGGCGAGCTCGCCGCTGGCAGCGCCCGGCGTGCAGGCGCACGAGGGTGACCAGGTGCTCGCGGTCGATGGGCAGCCGGTTGGGCCTGCCGGGCCGGGACCGCTGCTCGTCGGCACGGCCGGCAAGCCGGTCGAGCTGACCCTGGCGAGCGGGACCGACGGCGAGCAGCGCCGGGTGGTGGTGACGCCGCTGCGCAGCGAGACCATGCTGCGCTATCACGACTGGGTCGCGGCCAAGCGCGCTCAGGTCCGGGAGCTCAGCGCCGGTCGGCTCGGCTACCTGCACATCCCGGACATGGTGAGCGAAGGCTGGGCTGACTTCCACCGGGACCTCCGCACGGAGATGCGGATGGATGGCCTGATCGTCGACGTACGCGGCAACCGTGGCGGCCACACCTCGCAGCTGGTGATCGAGAAGCTGGCGCGCCGGATCATCGGCTGGGACTTCCCCCGCGGCCTGGAGCCGGTCAGCTATCCGCAAGACGCCCCGCGCGGTCCGATGGTGGCGCTGACCGACGAGTACGCCGGCTCGGACGGCGACATCGTCACCGCCGCCATCAAGATCCTGAAGCTGGCTCCCGTCATCGGGGCGAGGACGTGGGGCGGCGTCATTGGCATCGACGACGGTCACGAGCTGGTGGACGGCACGCACATGACCGTGCCGCGGTACGCGTTTTTCTTCGACGGCTACGGCATCGGCGTGGAGAACTATGGCGTCGACCCGGACATCGAGGTGCTGATTACGCCAGACGACTGGGCCGCCGGCCGCGACACCCAGCTGGAGACCGCGGTGCAGATGGCGTTGCAGGCGCTAGCTGAGCGGCCGCCGCGCAGCCTCAGCGAGCTGTCAGCCAGCAAGCCGTCGCGGCAGCGCCCGCCGCTGCCGCCACGGCCCGGCAGCCAGTGAGCCGAGGGCAGCCTGACTAGGCCGCGCTGCCCGCGGCAGCCGGCTCGGACATCGGCAGCCGGACCTGGAACCGGGTGTCGCCGGGAACGGACTCGACGCGCAGGTCGCCGTGGTGCTTGTTGATCACGATCCGCGAGGAGATGTCGAGGCCGAGGCCGGTGCCCTGGCCGAACGGCTTGGTGGTGAAGAACGGCTCGAAGATCCGCTTCTGGATCTCCGGCGGGATGCCGGGACCGGTGTCGCTGAACTCCACCAGCAGCTGGTCCCGGTCCCGGGTGGTGCGGATCGTGAGGGTGCCTGAGCCGCCCATCGCGGACACCGCGTTGTCGATGAGGTTCGTCCATACCTGGTTGAGCTCGGCCGGGAATCCGGGCACGCGCGGCAGGCTGCGGTCGTAGTCGCGCACCACCGTGATGCCGTCGCCAATCTTGCCGTTCAGCAGGGTGAGCGTGCTCTCCAGCAGCTCGTGCACATCCACGACCTGATGCGGCGCCCGGTCGAGCTGGGAGTACTGGCGAGCCGCGCCGACCAGCGTCGAGATCCGCGTGACGGAATCGTCGATCTCCTTCAGCAGTGACTCGGTCTCGGCGGTGTTCGCCAGCCAGTGCAGCGCCCGGTCCAGCACCTCTCTGGCATCTTGCCCGTCCTGGCCGCCGGTCGCGGCGTCGACCGCCTCCTTCACGCGGTCCAGCTTGCCGGTACCGATGCCGGCCTGTACCAGCACCGGCGCGACCTGCCAACCGCTGGTCACGCCATGCTCGTCCAGCCAGTCGGTCATCGCATCCTCGGCATCGGCCGCTTCGAGCGCGCCCAGCTCTGGCACGTCCCCGGCGTGCTTGGCCACCTCGTCTTGCAGCTTCACCAGCAGGGCCAGTACCGCGGCGTCGTGCGGCTCCTCGGCCATCGTGATCAGCTTGCCGCGCAGGCCGGCGATCCGCTCGCGCAGCGCCGCTGAGGCCCGCACGGCCGCGGCGGCCGGATTGTTCAGCTCGTGGGTCAATCCCGCGGACAGTGATCCGAGCGCGAGCAGCCGCTCGCGCTGCCCGATCGTCTCCTGGGCGTTCTTGATGCCAAAGAACAGCCCTTCGAGCAGGTGCACCGCCATCGGGAACCACTCGTCCATCAGCTGGGCGAACTTCGGTCCCGTGAGCACGAAGAACCGTGAGCGCTCCGCGGCCAGCAGCGAGTTGTTGTAGACCTGGCGCACCCGGTCACCCAGGTAGGCCTGGAACGCCCCGGCGTAGACGCCGGGATCGGACGTCCTGGTCACCTCGATGTCGTCGGCGCCGATCCGGCGAGTCAGCACGACGGCGCCGGACAGCAGCACGTAGAAGTACTCGGCCGGCTCGCCCTCGCGGTACACCGGGCCCGGTTCGGCGACGACGACCCGGCCCTCGCGGCATAGCCAGGAAAGCTGGTCGTTACTCAGCCGCTCGAACAGGAACAGCCCGCGCAGTTCGTCCGCGGTGCACAAGACGTTCGAGGCGTAGTCGTTAGTCTCTGTCGTGGTCACTGCTTCTCCAGGTAGCGGTGCACCAGCATGACGGCCATCGCGCCGTCCCCGACGGCGGACGCGACGCGCTTGGCCGACTCCGCCCGCACGTCGCCGGCCACGAACACGCCAGGCACGCTGGACTCCAGGTGGTAGGGCAGCCGGTCCAGCGGCCAGCCCTGCGGGGGCTTGCCCTCGCAGAGCAGGTCGGGCCCGGCCAGGACGAAGCCGTGCTCGTCTCGTCGCAGCACGTCGTCGAGCCAGTCGGTGTACGGCGCCGCGCCGATGAAGATGAACAGGTGCTGCGAGTCCACGGTCTCCGTGGTGCCGGTGTTGGCATCGCGCAGGGTCAGCCGCTCGAGGTGGTCGTCGCCGTGGACCTCGATGACCTCGGTGCAGGTGCGGATCCTGATGTTGGGTGTGTCCTGCACCTGCTCGATCAGGTAGTGCGACATGGACCGCGTCAGCGACGGCCCGCGCACCAGCAGATTCACCTGCCGGGCGCGCCGTGCCAGGTAGACCGCGGCCTGGCCGGCCGAGTTGGCGCCGCCGACGATGTAGACGTCGCAGTCCGTGCAGTTGATCGTCTCGGTCAGCGCCGAGCCGTAGAAGACGCCACGGCCGGTGAAGTCGTCCAGGCCGGGCGCGGCAAGCTGCCGGTAGTTGACGCCGGTGGAGAGGATGACGGTGTGCCCGGCGATGGAGGAGCCGTCGGTGAACCGGACCGTCCGGGCCGGGCCGCGCACTTCCAGGCCGGTCACCTTGCGCGTGGTGAGGATCTCCGCGCCGAACCGGACGGCCTGGCGCCTGGCTCGCTCGGTGAGCTGGGCACCCGACACGCCGTCCGGAAAGCCGAGGTAGTTCTCGATGCGTGAGCTCTGGCCGGCCTGGCCGCCGGTCGCGGTCCGCTCGAGCAGCACCGTCCGCAGGCCTTCGGAGGCGCCGTACAAGGCGGCGCCGAGGCCGGCCGGGCCGCCGCCGATGACGATCAGGTCGTAGAACTCCGACGAGGGCGTGGTCGCCAGGCCGACCCGGCTCGCCAGCTCGCCGTTGGACGGCTGCACGAGCGCGCTGCCGTCCGGCGTGATGACGACCGGGAGCGCGTCCTCGGTTGCGTCGGCGGCGGTCAGCAGCCGCTGTCCCTCCGGCTCGTCGACGGGGAACCAGCGGTACGGCACCTGGTTGCGTGCCAGGAACTCGCGAACCTCCGAGCATCGCGCTGACCAGCGGTGTCCGACAACCTTGGTCTCCGGCACTGGCCGGTAGTCCGACGACTGCCAGGCATCCAGCAGCGCGTCGATCACCGGATACAGCTTCTCCTCGGGCGGATCCCACGGCTTGAGCAGGTAATAGTCGAGATCCACGACGTTGATGGCCTCGATGGCCGCATCGGTGTCGGCGTACGCGGTGAGGAGCACGCGGCGCGCACCGGGATAGATGTCCATGGCCCGCTCAAGGAACTCAATCCCGTTCATTTCTGGCATGCGGTAATCAGCGAGGATGATTGCTACCAGATCGCCACGCAGCTTCATTTGCCGCAATGCGTCCAGGGCCTCCGCGCCGGAGGTCGCGCGGACGATGCGGTGCTGCTCGCCATAGCGTCGCCGCAGGTCCCTGGCCACGGCGCGGGACACCTCAGGGTCGTCGTCCACCGTGACGATGGCCGTCCTCGGGGCACCGGCAGGATCCCGGCCAGCAGGTGACCGGTCAGCGGGCGAGATCTCTGTCATGTGCCCATCGTAGGCCGGCCAGCCGGCCTGCGCCGGGGCCCGTCAGTGGCGCCTGGCCGCAACCGGCGGGCTCCCGGGCGACGGCTGCCAGGTCATCTAGCGGATCTTGCGCACCAGGCCGCGGCCGAGCAGCGCGAGCATGTCCCGGGTCCGCGGCTGGTTGTAGAGGATGAAGTCATCGAACCTGGTAACGCCGCGGCGGCCCGCGTTAGCCGCGGCGTCCCGGATCGCGGTCAGGTCGTCGACGGTGAGCTGCAGCGCGTGCTCAGCTGGCTGATGCCTGGCGTACATCGGGAAGTCCCGCCCGGGCTTCCGGGTCATCTCGATGTGGCAGCCGAGTACATGCGTGACCGGGCGGCTCGCCGCAAACGCCACCAGCCGGTCCATGCTGGCCGCGAATTGCGGCATGTCGAAGACGTACAGGCGCCCGGGCAGGACGCTGTCACCGGTCAGCAGGAAGCCAGTACGCGGGTCGTACGTGGTGATGGCCGCACGGTGATGACCAGGGCTGCCGGTGACTTCCAGCACCCGCTCGCCGAGGTCGAAGGTGACGATCTGCCCCGGCCAGTCGGTAAACCCGAAGTGCTCTTGCACGGCTGCCAGCTCCCTGCCGACGACCGTTGTGTCGGGCCGGCCGGCGAACTGCTGGTCACCGGCTACGTGGTCGCCGTGCCCGTGCGTGTGCGCCACCACCAGCTGGTAGTGCTCGCGCGGGTGGCGTTCCAGCCAGCTGGTGATGAGCCGGTCGACCGTCTCCCGGAGCGGGAAACGCCGCGGGTCCGCGGTGGCGCCGGTGTCCAGCAGGAGCGCCCGCTCGCTGCCGAACAGCAGGAACTGGAACGGTGCCTCGTAGTGCACCGACTTGGCCTGTCGCAGGATGACGGTGTGCTCGTCGTAGTGATGGATTTGCAATGGCGGTTCGCCCGCTGCTCCGTGGATCCAAGTCACGTCCAGCGTGCCTGCCACTGGGGTGCCGGTCGTGAAGCCGCCCTGCGCTCCGGTTGCGGTGTGTTCCTCAGTCATTCCTGCTCACCTTCCATGATGTCGGGCCCGGTCGGCTGTGCTGCCGCGAACGGCGTGGCGGCCAGGAAGTAGCGCACGTACTCCTGGCCGGGTTTCGGCCCGGCACCATTGGCACGGGCCCTGGCGATGTACGGAGCGAGCAGCCTGAGCCACTGCTCCTTGAGCTCAGCGGCCTCGTCCGGGGAGAGCATCGCCATCGCCGCCACCACGCCCGCCTTGCCCTGCCACTGGGGATACGTGCCGTCGGGGAGCTGTGAGTATTCGGCTATCGCATGCATCTCCCGCTCGAGCACCATGAGGCCCAGCTGGCGTTCAACCAGGGAGTCGCTGTCCGGGGTGAGGTGCACTCGCAGCCGGGCAGCCGCTGCCTGCCACCTGCGCTCGCGCTTGTCGCTACCCGGCCCGGCGTCCTCGACCAGGCCGTACTTGGCGAGCTGGCGCAGGTGGAACGAGCAGCTCGCCTGCGATACCCCCAGTATGCGTCCGCACTGCGCAGCGGTCGCCGGGCCGCCGGCCCCGAGCACGCCGAGCAAGTCGAGCCGCAACGGGTGAGCGAGGGCCCGGATCGTGCGCGGATCGTTGATCTCCACATTGCCAAAGATAGCTTTGGGTTTTGGCAGATGTCAAACGGTTCTTTGGATATTGACATCCTGATGTGTCCGGGGGAGCGCTCCTCGATCGGGAGGCGGGGGTTACCTGCCCGGTTCGGTCAGCAGCTCGGCAGCAAGCGCAGCAGGACTCGCGTGCCGAACTGCAGCGCGTCGACCGGGACCCGCTCGTCCACGCCGTGGAACATGGCCGTGAAGTCCAGGCCGGGCGGCAGCCGCAGCGGGCAGAAACCGAAGTGCCGGATGCCGAGCTGCTGGAAGGCCTTGGCGTCCGTTCCGGCCGACAGCAGGTAAGGGAGCAGGTAAGCGCCGGGGTCCTCGGCCGTGATGGCGTCCGTCAGGTGCCCGACGAGCGGCCCGTCGAACGCGGTCTGCAGCGGCGCCATCACCGGGGGCCAGGTGGCCTCGACATCAGGGCCGAGGACCGCCAGCAGTTCCGGCCCGATGGCTTCCTCGCGGCCCGGCAGGAACCGAACGTCTACCTCTGCGACCGCCGACGATGGCACCACGTTCGCCTTGTAGCCGGCAGTGAACATGGTGACGTTCGCGGTGTCGCGCAGTGTCGCGCCAATGATGGTGGCGAGCCCGCCGAGTCGGCCGAGCGCCGCCTCGGGGTTGGCCTCGTCGAACGGCTCGCCGGTGATCTCGGCGACCCTGGCCAGGAACTCGCGCACCGGCGGGGAGAGCAGCGTCGGGAACTCGTGCTGGCCGAGCCGGGTCACGGCGGCGGCGAGCTTGGCCACGGCGTTGTCCCGGTTCAGCACCGAACCGTGGCTGGCCGTGCCCCGGGCGCGCAGCCGTAGCCACAGGATGCCCTTCTCTGCCGTCTCTACCAGGTACGCTCGCGCGCCTCCCGGCAGAGTGACGGAGAAGCCGCCGACCTCGCCGATCGCCTCGGTCGCGCCGGAGAACAGGTCGGGCCGGTTCCCGACGAGCCAGCGCGAGCCGTAGAACCCGCCGGCTTCCTCGTCGGCTAGAAAGGCAAAGATCAGATCACGAGCGGGAACGAGCCCGTCTCGCTTCAGCTGCCGCGCGACCGCCAGTGTCATGGCGGCCATGCCCTTCATGTCGATCGCGCCGCGGCCCCACAGGTAGCCGTCGCGCACCTCGCCGGAAAAGGGGTGCACCGTCCACTCGGCCGCCTCCGCGGGGACCACGTCGAGATGGGCGTGGACGAGCAGGGCGCCGCGAGCGGGTTCGCGGCCGGACAGGCGGGCGATGACGTTACCCCGGCCGGCCGCGCCGGACTCCACGTACTCCGGCTGGTAGCCAGCCTCGGCGAGGCTGGCCGCGACGTACTCGGCGGCGGGCCGTTCGGGCGTTGCGGGCACGGCCTCGTCGGTGTTGCTGGTGTTGATCCGGATCAGGTCGCTGGCCAGGCTCACGACCTCGTCGACCGCCTGGGGTCGTAGCTCGGCGCTCATCTGATTGTCGTCCTCCTCATCTCGGCCGGGCGGCTGGTAACGGCGGAGTGCTGGCGGGGCTCGTTCCCGTTCTTATCGCATGTCAGCTGACGGGTTGCTGGGCACTGTCCGCGCGGGACCGGCGACGTTGCCGTTCTGGGCGGCGGGGAGCACGGTAACGCCGAGCGCCTTGCCAGCCGATTCCTCAGGTGTGACACGAAACGGCATCCGACCAGTAGACGCGGCTGGGCGTACCGGCCAATTCCCCGGCAGACAAGCCAGGTGATGCTGCATGGCCGCCGTCCGCATCGCTGTCGCCGTCCTTATTGCATGGTCAGCCGCGAGCATTCTTCTCGCCCTCCTTCACCACCAATTCAAGCGGGCTTATCAGCGGCGCCACATGCCAGAGCGCGGCAGCGTGCTCGCTGGTGCCCGTGCTGGCCGCCGGGACCCTTGGCTGCGCGGCTCGGGCTGATGCACTCGACATTGGCCAGGTGTGCGATCAGACACGGCTCTATATCGTGAGCAGCATGACGGATGAGGCGCTGAGCGGGCAGGAAGCCGGTTATCGGGAGATCCTGTATGACGTCGAGGATCCGGTCGCGACCATCACGCTGAACCGGCCAGAGGTGCTGAACGCCTGGACCGACCGGATGGCGTACGAGGTCCGGCATGCGGTGGCGGCAGCGGAGGCCGATCCGCGCGTAGTAGGCATCGTGCTCACCGGAGCGGGCCGCGGGTTCTGCGCCGGCGCTGACATGAAGCGGCTCTCGGCCATGAGCGAGGGCAATTACCGGGCCGAGACGCTCGATGACCTGCCAGCCGATCCGGGTGACCCGTCGTTCGGCGACGACTTGCACCTAGGCACCTACACCTACCTGATGTCGGTACCCAAGCCCGTCATAGCGGCCATCAACGGGCCGGTCGCTGGCATGGCCGTGCCGATCGTGCTGGCATGCGATCTGCGCTTCATGGCGGAGGACGCCGTCCTGATGACCGCGTTCGCCCAGCGCGGCCTGATCGCCGAGTGGGGGACGAGCTGGATG